>JAFGXL010000008.1 GCA_016936655.1 Nitrospirota bacterium
ATCGCAGATCGTGTGATGGGGCAGAGGGAGCAGGGGCTTTTTGAGTTGAGCCATGATGCTGACTTTGCTTACAGCATACAGGGCGTAGGCAGATTCAGGTGCAATATCTTTTTGCAGCGCGGCACAGTCGGACTGGTTTTCAGGACAGTGCCGTTCAGCATACCTGATTTTGAATTGCTCCATCTGCCGAATATAATCAGGCAGCTATGTCTTGCTGAACGCGGACTCATCCTTGTTACAGGCGCAACAGGCAGCGGAAAGACAACCACTCTCGCATCCATGATCGATATGATAAATGCCTCGCGGTCTGTAAACATTGTAACGATCGAAGATCCGATTGAGTATCTGCACAAGGATAAAAAGGGCATCATAACACAGCGTGAAGTAGGCGGAGACACGCTCTCTTTTAACGCAGCGCTAAGGGCAGCGCTCAGGCAGGACCCTGATGTAATACTCGTTGGCGAGATGCGGGATGCAGAGACTATTGAGACAGCGATAACCGCAGCAGAGACCGGACATCTGGTTATGAGCACGCTGCATACAGTAGATGCAACAGAGACCATCAACAGGGTGATCGCATCTTTTGCGCCATTTATACAACAGCAGATTAGAAGACAGCTTGCATCAGTACTCTCTGGTGTTGTGTCTCAGAGGCTGCTGCCAAGGGCCGATGCAAAAGGCAGAGTGCCTGCTGTTGAGGTGATGCTCGCAACAGAAACAGTGAAGGCATGCATACTTGATCCTGACAAGACGAACAGCCTGAAGTCAGTTATGCAGGAAGGTAAAAACTACTATAATATGCAGACCTTTGACCAGTCGCTTTATGATCTGCACAGAGAAGGTCTTATATCATACGAAGAGGCGCTAAAAAACAGCACAAGCCCAAAAGACCTTGAGCTGAGGATAAAGGGCATTGAGTAGAGCAGCAAAAACATCCTGCTCATCAACCATGCAGTCAGCGGTAAAATTCGGAATTAAACTCCTTGCTTATCGAGACAGGAGCAAAAAAGAGCTTCTGGACAGGATGGTTCGCAAGGGCTTTTCTGAGCAGGATGCAGCAAGTGCGGTCGCTTATTTAGGGCAGAAGGGGTTTGTTGATGACAGGCGTCTTGCTGATATGTTGGTAAGGGATGGAATATCCCGCAAATGTCTCGGCAGGCGCGGACTGATTGTATATCTTCAAAAAAGGGGTATACCTTCTGATATTATAGAAGATGCAGTCGGCAGCGGAGATGACAGCCTGGATGCAGCGCTCGATATTGCTGAGCGTAGACTCCAGAAAATGGCGAGGCTGGACAAGGATACTATAAGAAGAAGACTTGCAGGAGTTTTATCGAGAAGAGGGTTTTCGTACTCCACAATAAAAACAGTCTTCGGGAAAATCAAACTCAAGGAGGATTAATTATGAAGAAGGCTTTAATCGCTGTATTGATGGTTTCCCTATTTACTATTTCATGTTCACAGGCAGTAAGGTACTCTGCAGAGGAGATCAAGAGCTATCCTGCTGACATCCAGCAGAGGATAATCAAGGGTGAGGTTTCACCCGGCATGACGCAGCAGCAGGTGAGATATGCATGGGGCTCTCCTGATAGCATAAGGAGCCTTGAGCCTGAAGCAGGCAAGGCAAAGGAAGAGTGGATATACTCAAACACTCTCGGCATATTCAAGACAAGGCTTGTGTTTATAGACAACAAGGTTGTTTATATAATCACCAGTGATCCTGGGAAGGTGGAGTAACTGCAAAAATGAAGAGTTCAGATATACGCAGCGCATTTCTTGAGTATTTCAAATCAAAGGGCCATACAGAGGTGAGGAGCGCATCGCTCATACCCAGAAACGACCCAACGCTGCTTTTTACTAACGCCGGAATGGTTCAGTTTAAATCAGTTTTTCTTGGTGAAGAGCAAAGACCATATACAAGGGCAGCCACATCTCAGAAGTGCATAAGGGCTGGAGGCAAGCATAATGATCTCGAAAATGTGGGCCACACAGCAAGGCATCACACATTTTTCGAGATGCTCGGCAACTTCTCATTTGGCGACTACTTTAAAAAGGATGCGATACTCTTTGCGTGGGAACTCTTAACACAAGTTTATAAACTGCCCAAGGACAAACTCTGGGTATCAGTGTATGAAGATGATGATGAAGCAGAGAAACTTTGGAAAGAGCTGACAGATATTTCGGATGCGCATATAGTCAGGCTTGGAGCAAAGGATAACTTCTGGCAGATGGGCGACACAGGCCCATGCGGCCCATGCTCAGAGATCATAATAGATCAAGGTGAAGAGATGGGCTGCGGAAAGCCGGACTGCAGGGTTGGATGCGACTGCGACAGGTATCTCGAGATATGGAACCTGGTATTCATGCAGTACAACCGCGATGATGAGGGCAATCTTCATCCATTGCCTCATCCGAGCATAGATACAGGCATGGGGCTTGAGCGCCTAAGCGCTGTTCTTCAGGGTAAAAAGAATAATTTCGATTCAGATCTTTTTACGCCCATTATAGATGCTGCTGCCCGCATGGCTGGCGTCACTTACGGCAAATCACCAGAGACCGACATATCTCTCAGGGTTATAGCAGACCATATAAGATCAACAGTGTTTCTGCTTTCAGAGGGGTTGATTCCTTCAAACGAGGGCAGAGGATATGTGCTCAGAAGGATAGTAAGAAGGGCAGCACGACATGCAAGACTGCTCGGGCTGCATGGCAATGTTCTTAGCAAGCTTCTCGGTTCAGTAGGTGATGTGCTCGGTTCGGTCTATCCTGAATTATTGTCAGAGCAGGAGCGCTCTGCAAAGGTGCTATCATTCGAAGAAGAGCGTTTTACACGCACTCTTGAGCAGGGCATGAGGATGATTGATGACATCATCAGCCAGATGCATAAGGACGGATCTAATGTCATTCCCGGCGCAGAGATATTCAAACTTTACGACACATTCGGATTTCCGCTTGACCTTGCGAGGGATATAGCGCTCGACAACCATATGCAGCTAGATGAAGAGGGCTTTAACAGAGAGATGCAGGAGCAGAGAGAACGCGCACGCGCATCATGGGTTGGCGAAGAAGAGGCGATAGCTACAATTTATAGAGAGCTCCAGTCAGAGATCGGAGAGACAGAGTTTCTGGGCTATGAGACACTCACATCCGACTCTGTTGTTAAATCCATTATTTGTGACGGAAAGGTTGTTCTCGAAGCTGACAGCTCATCAGAAGTTGAGCTTCTGCTGGACAAGACGCCATTTTATGGCGAATCCGGAGGCCAGACCGGCGACACAGGCATAATTACAGGGTCAGGTTTTGAGGCTGAAGTGATTAACACCAAAAAAGAGCTCGGACTGCACAGCCACATCGTCAGGATCACAAGCGGCACAGTGAAGGTCTGGGACAAGGTGAAATGTGCAGTTGAAGCTGAGAGGCGTGCTTCCACTGCACGCAACCATACATCAACACATCTTGTGCATACAGCATTGAGAAATGTGCTCGGAGACCACATTAAGCAGGCAGGCTCACTCGTGTCTCCTGACAGAATGCGCTTTGACTTTACGCACTTCTATCCGGTTGATGCATCAGAGATAGCTGCGATAGAGGATATTGTCAACGCAGAGATAATCAAAAATATTCCTGTTCGCACAGAGGTGATGGACCTTCAGGATGCTGTAAAGTCAGGAGTGATCGCGCTCTTTGGCGAAAAGTATGGAGAAAAGGTGAGGGTTGTCAGGGTGGAGGGCTTCAGCTCTGAACTCTGCGGCGGCACGCATGCAAAGGCAACAGGAGACATAGGCTCTTTTGTCATTGTATCTGAGGGCAGCGTAGCATCGGGCATACGAAGGCTCGAGGCGCTTACAGGCAGGGCTGCTTATGAATATCTCTCTGAAAAGAGGGCTGAGCTCAGAAGAGTAGCTGATGCGCTCAAGACTGACAAGCCTTATGAAAGAGTGCTTAAGCTGATGTCTGACATGAAAGAGATCGAGAAACAGGCTGATGCGCTAAAGTCAAAACTCGCTTCAAAAGATTCATCATCAATAATCGATTCAGCAAAAGATATAAACGGTGTAAAGGTGCTTGCATACAGGCAGGACAATCTTGAACAAAAAGACATTAGAGTGCTTGCAGACAATGTGAGAGACAGGCTCGGCTCAGGAGTAATACTGATCGCATCAGCAAAAGACGATCAGGCGTCAATGCTCGCTATGGTAACAAAAGACCTTGTTCAGAAGGTGAAGGCGGGAGACATACTGAAGCAGGTTGCTGAACTCTGCGGCGGCAGGGGAGGCGGCAAGCCTGACATGGCGCAGGGCGGTACAAAGGAGCTCGACAAGCTCAACAAGGCTATCGAAGCTGTCTACGGAATAGTTGAAAAAAGTTTAACCTAATAACATATAGAGCGCTGCCCTGGGGCAGTGCTCTATATGTTTTCAATCCGCACCTTTACAACAATCGCTCTCAATTGGTACTATATACATCTTTGATGGAGAGGTGGCCGAGCAGGTCGAAGGCGGCGGTTTGCTAAACCGTTGTACAGGTAACACTGTACCCAGGGTTCGAATCCCTGCCTCTCCGCCATTTTAATCTTTTCTGATTAAACTATCCATATTTTCCCACTAGACAGCCTTATTATTATTTGATACTATTTGATTAATAAACCAAGATGCAAAATAAAAAATATTTAATATTTGTGATTAAAATGCAAATCCCCAGGAGATTAAAATGGAAGAAAACGCTCAGAGCGCATCATCACTTGTTATAGATGAACATTTAAAGTCTGCCAGACAAATTACTTTAGTAGTTTATATTCTGCAGGCAGCCTCTTTTTTTGTAGGACTAACATTTATTGCAGCAGTGATTATTAACTACATAAAGAAAGAGGATGTGCGCGGAACATGGCTTGAGTCTCATTTTCGCTGGCAGATCCGCACCTTCTGGTTCAGTTTATTATGGGGTGCAATAGGCCTGATCACAATGTTTGCAGCGATTGGCTTTGCAGTGCTTATTGCTGATGGTGTATGGATTATATATCGAATCATCAAAGGCTGGCTGCGTATGAATGATGGAAAAGAGATGTATAGTTAATAAATACTGAGCATAGCCAGTATATACTCATAGAGTATTAGTGAATAAACTGCTGAGTATATAAAAATCGGTATAAAGCTACAATTGGCATGCTTAATTTTTATAGACTTTTATACGTACCTACATTAGTCATATTTATACTCCTAAAGACTTACTGATCTCGCTTGCTTTAAACAACTTTTAAAATATTCCCCTCTTGTAACAGGCTTGCCATTAATCATAATGAATAACGAAGAGAACAGCGCAATGATGCTAAACAAATCACAATAACAATAAGTTATGCAGCATACTGAGATTTGAAATACGTATAATGACAACGCAGTTGACTACGACCATTTTTCTGGTGTATATTATTTTCAGTTGGTTGCTGCGAACTTTTGATTTTATTTTTTGCCGGTTATGAGCGAGCGGTGATTATTGTATTAGTATCCCCGTGTTAATGCTATCTATCACCGCTCGCATTTCTGGTCATACCAAAACATACTGTCCTATCCTTTGTGAAATACACCTCAAAATATGATAATTTGTTACAATTGATGTAAATATTTATTAAGCTGGAGGTGTTAGTGAAGAGATTCATATTTTTTTCTATGACACTGTTAATTGTTTTGTCTGTTTCAGCAGGTTGCAAGAAGTCTGAGCAGCAGCCAAAGGCATCTGATCCGCAAGCTGCAGGTTCTGGATCTTCTCTGTCTGATGCGCATTCAGGTACTTCAGTAAAGAGCCAAAAGCCTGTAGATGTGCCTGATGATGTGAAAAAGACATGGAAAAAGGTTGTGCTGATTGTTGAGGACAGGGACAATAAGAAAAAGATGGAGTATGTGGCTGATATTGGATCTGAGATATCTCTTGCTGATTCAGATGTTAAGGTGAAGGTTCTCTATTTTCTGCCTCACTTCATGATTCAGGAAGAGAAGGTCACATCACTGAGTAATAATCCTGACAATCCGAGCGTAAGGCTCAGTATAAAAGAAAAGGGTAAAGAGATTTTTGACAACTGGATCTATTCAAAACATCCAGATATTTATACATTTGATCACAGCAGGTTCAGCATTATACTTAAAGAGGGACTTAAAAACTGATGGTTCGTTGCAGAGAGCTGCTCTATCTGTAATAATAATTTTGACAAATTATTCAGTTTATGTTTAAATAACTGAGCTTTTAATGATAGCCCCGTGAGGCTAAAAGGCAAGGAGATTTTGTGAGCTTATTTATGGATTATAATTCCGGATTGTCCGGAATGTCATTTAAATCATATAATGAAGCCTTCCCTTTTTGAGGGAAGGCTTTTTTTTGGCCAGATCATGAAAAAAGAACTACTGAACAAAAAAGATATTGACAGGGCTGTATCTCGAATTGCACATGAAATTATAGAAAAGAACAAGAGCCTGGAGGATGCATGTCTTATAGGTATACAAAGCGGAGGCATTCATCTTGCAAGGCGTATAGCTGCCAAGATTAAAGATGTTGAGGGCGTAGAGCTTCAGATAGGTTCGCTGGATATATCTTTTTACAGAGACGATGTAGGCATTCGCAAACAGCAGCCTGTTGTGAAGTCTTCGGATATAACATGCGAAGTTAGCGGCATGAAGATAATACTGGTGGATGATGTGTTGTTTACAGGCAGGTCTATAAGGGCTGCCATGGATGCGATTATGGATCTCGGAAGGCCGGCTATTATACAGCTTGTTGTTCTTATAGACAGAGGACATAGGGAGCTGCCCATAAGGGCAGATTATGTTGGCAAAAATATACCTACATCTCTCAATGAAAAGGTTGATGTCTGTCTTGCAGAAGACTCCATAGAAGATGGCGTATTTATAACACAGATTGATCAAGGTGCTATATGAAAGATCTTGTAAGCATAAAAGATATCAACAGGGAGCAGATAGAGCTGATTCTGTCTACTGCTGCTTCATTTAAGGTTGTACTGCAGCGCGACATCAAAAAGGTGCCTGCACTTAGAGGCAAGACGGTTGTTAACCTCTTTTTTGAGCCTTCTACTCGCACAAAGACATCTTTTGAACTGGCAGAAAAGAGGCTTAGCACTGATGTGCTAAATTTCTCTGTTCCCACAAGCAGTGTTGTAAAGGGTGAGACGCTTCTGGATACTGTAAGGACAATTGAGTCTTATGGGGTTGACTATATTGTTATAAGACATTCTTCAAGCGGAGTGCCACATTTTATATCTAAAAATACTCATGCTTCTGTTGTAAACGCAGGTGACGGAACTAATGAACATCCTACGCAGGCTCTGCTTGATGCCTTCAGCATACTTGACAAGAAAGAGACTCTTGAAGGACTGAAAATAGCTATAGTTGGTGATGTTTGCCACAGCAGAGTAGCAAAGTCCAATATATATCTTTTTAGTAATTTTGCATCAGAAGTTCGGCTTGTCGGACCCCCTACGCTTGTTCCTGAGTTCAAGGGCTACAATGTGCAGTATTTCAATAAGATTGAGGACGGTATACAAGGTGCAGATGTTGTGATGATGCTCAGAATACAGTCCGAACGGATGACAAAGGGATTTTTCCCATCTACACTCGAGTATGCCAGCCTCTGGGGACTAAACTCCGCCAGACTTAAATTGGCAAAAAAGGATGCTATAGTGATGCATCCCGGCCCAATGAACAGGGGTGTTGAGATAACCTCTGAGGTTGCTGATTCAGATCAATCAATAATTTTAGAGCAGGTTACAAACGGTCTTGCTGTAAGGATGGCCGTAATTTATCTGTTGGGCAGGGACAATGAGCAATAAAATTGTTATCAGAGACTGCAGGATAGTAGATGTTTCTCAGGATATAGACTCATCTGGAGACATTATTATCGAAAACAACAAGGTATTGGACCTTGTTGTTCATAAGCCCGGCTTAAAGCCTGATTATGCTGACTTTGAGGTTGTTGAGGCATCCGGCTTTATGGCGATGCCCGGTTTTATTGATATTCATACGCACCTGAGGGAGCCAGGCTTTGAGCATAAAGAGACTATAGCTACAGGCACTTTGGCAGCAATAAAGGGCGGATTCACATCTGTATGCCCTATGCCGAACACCAATCCTGTAAATGATAACCCTACTGTAACTACATTTATTATTAAAAGAGCGATGAAACGTGGATCATGCAATGTTTATCCTATAGGCGCTATAACTAAAGGCCAAAATGGTGAAGAGCTGGCAGAGATGGGTATGATGCTCGAGGCTGGCTGCGTGGCATTCTCTGATGACGGCAAGCCTGTGATGAATGCCCTTGTAATGAAAAGGGCGCTTGAGTATTCGAAGGTGTTCGGAGTGCCCCTCATATCCCACTGCGAGGATATGAGCCTCACTGCAATGGGTGTGATGAATGAAGGCTATCTGGCCACTTTGCTAGGTCTGGAGGGTATCCCCAGATCCTCTGAAGAGCTCATTGTGAGCCGCGACATTATGCTGGCTGGATATGCAGGAGCAAGACTCCATATAGCGCATGTATCAACAAGAGGTTCTGTTGATATTATCAGGCGCGCAAAGGCAAGTGGAGTACAGGTTACAGCAGAGACCTGTCCCCACTACTTTACAATAACCGAAGATGCTGTGAAAGGATATAATACTGATGCCAAGGTGAATCCTCCTCTGCGGTGCGCTGAAGATATTGAAGCAATAAAAGAGGGTCTCAGAGACGGCACTATAGATGTGATAGCTACAGATCATGCTCCTCACCATGCTGATGAAAAGGTACTTGAGTTTGACAGGGCACCTTCAGGTATATCTGGGCTGGAAACAGCTCTTAGCCTAAGCCTCAGACTTGTCGATGAGGGAGTGCTGACCTACTCAGATCTTTGTAAAAAGATATCTTATGAACCTTCAAAAATATTCGGCATAGGAAAGGGAACACTTAAAAAAGGTGCATGTGCTGACATCACAATCATAGATACTAAAAAAGAGTTTATCGTATCAAAAAGCAAACTCCTGTCCAAGGGCAAGAATACGCCATTTGAAGGTATGAATCTTATGGGAATGCCTGTGGCTGTTGTTGTGAAGGGGAAATATATAAATGTTCTGGAGCTTTAATGAGTAGAGCGATTCTTGTTTTAAAAGATGGTACAGTTTTCGAGGGTAAAAGCTTCGGAGCAGAGTCAGAGGCTATTGGTGAAGTAGTTTTTAATACATCAATGACAGGGTATCAGGAAATACTTACTGATCCGTCCTATAAAGGACAGATTGTGACCATGACGTATACCCAGATAGGCAACTATGGCGTTAATGAACAGGATATAGAATCTTTAGGAGGACCGAAGGCAGAGGGTTTTATTGCACGTGAATATATGGATTTACCCAGCAATTGGCGTTCTGTTTCATCACTCGGTAGCTATCTTAAAAGTAATGGAATTCCCGGCATACATGGTATAGACACGAGGGCATTGACCAGACATCTCAGAAAATATGGCGCGCAGATGGGCATTATATCAGCAACAGATTTTAATCCAGCAAGCCTATTAGCCAAAGTCAGGTCGCATAAGGACATTGGTGATGCGGATCTTGTTAAAATGGTTGCAGGCAATGATGTTCGGGCATGGGAAGAGAGGGTGTGGAGGTGGCCAGCTTCTTTGGTTGAGTCTACGCCTGCACTGGAGCAGGTGCGCTTAAGGATGGTTGTTTATGATTTTGGGGTTAAGCTTAACATTTTGAGAAATCTTGTTGATGCAGATTTTGATGTTGTAGTCGTTCCAGCAGAAACTCCTGCAGAGGCTGTGATAGAGTTGAAGCCTGATGCAATTCTTTTGAGCAATGGGCCTGGAGATCCAAAAACGGTAACGTATGCTATAGAAAATTCTAAAAAACTGATAGGCAAGCTTCCTGTTTTTGGTATATGCCTTGGACATCAGTTACTCGGTCTAGCTTTAGGCGGCAGCACTTATAAGCTCAAGTTCGGGCACCATGGCGGGAATCATCCTGTAAAAGACCTTAAGACATCAAAGATAGAGATAACATCTCAAAACCATAACTACTGCGTTGATATAAGCAGCTTAAAAGGACAAGTTAAACTGACACATAGAAATCTTTATGATGGTACAGAAGAGGGTATGCAGCATATTGATCTGCCCTTGTTATCTGTGCAGCACCATCCAGAGGCTGGACCTGGTCCTAATGATTCAACAGGTATTTTTACAAGATTTCGAGAGATCATAAAAGCGGCCTAATTTTTTTTCGCGCATACCGCTTTATATATAGGGTTATATGGAAGATAGATGTTTTATAATCTCAGACGATGACAACGTCCTTGATTTCAGCACATCGTCGTTCAGCACTCTACAGCATAGCGCGCTGCATAGCGGAGCGTTCAATTCTGAACTTGCTTCTTCAGTAGCTGCAGGAACTGTAATGATGCTGCTGCTGATAATTATGAGAGGCTCAATAGCCTTCTCTCTTTCAGTGTTGATTGCTGGGGTCTCTATTTATGGGCTTTTGTTTCTTCTGTTTAGGCGATTTGTAATCAAAGAGCCGCATCTGCAGGCACGCTTCAGCAGGGCAGACAGATCTGTCGAAATCATCAGGACAAGATTCTTTTTTAAAATAAGGCAAAGGCATGCTTTTGATCAGATAGAGGCTGCTCTGCTTAAAGAGATTGCGCACAGTTTCACTAATCCTGATGGCATAGATGTTGTCGAAAAGATTGCGCTTGACCACAATACAGTGATGATAGGTTTTGGCAAACCTGACCATTTGTATGCTGCTGCTCTAAGGCTGGCAGATCAGCGTGAAATAGTCCTCTTTTCATCAGAAAACAGAGAACATGCAGATAAGATTATCGAAAAAATAAATCAATTTTTAGAGGTAAAGGATGCCGAAACGGACTGACATCAAAAAGATTATGCTTATCGGATCTGGACCGATTGTGATCGGACAGGCCTGCGAATTTGACTACTCTGGAGCTCAGGCCTGCAAGGCGCTGCGTGAAGAAGGCTACAAGGTTGTTCTGGTGAACTCAAATCCTGCAACCATCATGACAGATCCTGATATGGCTGATTCCACTTATATTGAACCTCTTAACACATCAATGCTTGAGCTGATTATAAGCAAGGAAAGGCCTGATGCACTATTGCCTACGATGGGAGGCCAGACAGCTCTAAATTTAGCTGTTGATCTCGCAGAGTCTGGAATTCTGAAGAAATATGCAGTTGAATTAATCGGTGCAAAACTGCCTGCCATAAAAAAGGCAGAGGATCGAGAGCTCTTTAAGTCAGCAATGAGGAAAATCGGCATTGATGTGCCCAAGAGTGCTGCGATAACAAACCTTAAGGACGGGCTCGACTTGATTGAGCATATAGGCTTTCCAGCTATACTCAGGCCTGCTTTTACACTTGGGGGATCAGGCGGAGGCATTGCTTATAACATGGAAGAGTATAGAGATCTGCTGGACAAGGGGCTTAAGCTCAGTCCAGTACAGCAGGTTCTTGTAGAGGAGTCGATGCTCGGATGGAAAGAGTATGAACTCGAAGTCATGCGCGATACAATGGATAACGTGGTGATTATATGCTCAATAGAAAATTTTGATCCTATGGGTGTGCATACAGGAGACTCGATAACTGTAGCTCCGGCCCAGACACTTACAGACAAGGAGTATCAGCGCATGAGGGATGCCTCTTTGGCTGTAATACGAGAGATCGGTGTGGATACAGGCGGTTCTAATATTCAGTTTGCTATAGATCCTGCAACTGGCAGGATGATAATTATAGAGATGAATCCAAGGGTCTCCAGAAGCTCTGCGCTCGCGAGCAAGGCTACAGGGTTTCCGATAGCCAAGATAGCTGCCAAACTGGCAGTAGGCTACACTCTTGACGAGATAAAAAATGATATTACGAGACTAACGCCTGCCTCTTTCGAGCCAGCGATAGACTATGTGGTAACAAAAATACCGAGATTCACTTTCGAGAAGTTTGCTGAGGCAGACACAACACTAACAACACAGATGAAGTCTGTCGGCGAGGTTATGGCAATAGGCAGGACATTTAAAGAATCTCTACAAAAAGCTCTGAGGAGTCTAGAGACCGGGTCTGCAGGATTTGAGCCTTTTGATGCTACACTCGATGAGCTGCGCAAAAGACTTAAAACTCCAAACTCAGAGAGAATATGGTCTGCTGCTCAGGCTATAAGGCAGGGCATGTCTATTGAAGAGATATTCTCTATCAGCTCCATTGACCCATGGTTTTTGAATAACATAAAACAAATTACTGATATGGAGAGTCTGATAGCAGAAAGTTCCGATAAAATAAGTAATGCAGATGATGAGGCGGCTGATATTCTGCACGAGGCAAAGGAGTATGGATTTTCTGACAGGAGGATAGCAGCACTCTGCAAAGTAAAAGAGAATGATATAAGAAATCTACGCCTAAGCTTGGGTATAGAGCCTTCGTACAAACTGGTTGATACATGTGCTGCTGAGTTTGAGGCTTATACTCCTTATCTATATTCGACATATGAGAAGTCTTTCCAAATGGCTAATGGCGCTAGAGTTACAGAGTGCGAGGCGAGGCCTACTGACAGAAAAAAAATCATAATCCTGGGCTCTGGTCCGAATAGAATAGGTCAGGGCATTGAGTTTGACTACTGCTGTGTTCAGGCTGTTTTTGGTCTTAAAGAGCTCGGTTATGAAACAATAATGGTTAATTGCAATCCTGAGACAGTAAGCACAGACTACGATACTGCTGATAGACTCTATTTCGAACCGCTCACAATTGAGGACGTACTGAGCATAATAAGAATTGAAAAGCCAGAGGGAGTTATTGTCCAGTTTGGAGGACAGACTCCTCTTAAACTATCTGTGCCTCTCGAAGAAGAGGGAGTAAAAATACTAGGCACATCACCAGACTCCATAGATAGGGCAGAGGACAGAAAGAGATTCAAGGATCTTCTGCATAAACTCGACCTCAAACAGCCGCAGAGCGGAACAGCTGAATCTACGGACGAGGCTTTGGAGATAGCCAACAGCATAGGATATCCTGTAATGGTTAGACCTTCTTATGTGCTTGGTGGCAGGGCTATGGAGATTGTTTATGATGACAGCTCAATGATCGACTATATGAGGAGGGCTGTGAAGGCATCCCCAGGGCATCCTGTGCTTGTGGATATGTATCTTCAGGACGCTATCGAGATAGATGTGGATGCGCTTTCTGATGGATGCGATACTGTAGTCGGTGGCGTTATGCAGCACATTGAAGAGGCTGGAGTACATTCAGGAGATTCAGCTTGTTCCCTGCCTCCATATTCACTTAATGACGATATAATTAATGAGATAAAAAATCAGACAAAAGCTCTGGCTAAAGAGTTAAGTGTGATAGGCCTGATGAATATACAGTTCGCTGTCAAGGATGATGAGATTTATATACTGGAAGTTAATCCGCGAGCATCAAGAACAGTGCCTTTTGTTAGCAAGGCCACGGGTGTTCCGCTTGCTAGGCTGGCAGCAAAGGTTATAGCTGGTAGAAATCTTAAAGAGCTTGGATTTACAAAGGAAAAAAGTATAACTCATGTAGCTGTTAAAGAGGCAGTCTTTCCTTTCGACAAATTCCCAGGAGTGGATACCATACTTGGGCCGGAGATGAAGTCAACGGGAGAGGCGATGGGAATTGATCAGGATTTTGGTATGGCATATGCCAAGGCTCAGGCAGCCAGCTATAACAGCATACCAACATCAGGCAAATTTTTCTTGAGTGTAAAGGATAAAGATAAGCCTCACGCTGTTTGTATAGTAAAAAAGCTGCTCAGCATGGGCGTACAGATAATAGCAACAAAAGGAACTGCTGCATATCTTGCAGACAATGGAATAGAGGTTGAATCAATCAATAAAGTTGCTGAGGGCAGGCCGCATATAGTTGACCTTATAAAAAACAGAGATGTAAGCTTTATAATAAATACTGTTGCCGGGGCTCAAGCTCAGCGTGATTCGCTTTCTATCAGGCGCAGCGCGCTGCAGTTCAAGGTGCCGTACACGACAACCATATCTGGAGCACAGGCTGTTGTTAGGGCTGTTGAGATGCTTCAGCAAAAAGAGTTGGGCATAAAATCAATTCAGGATTACCACAAAACAGGAGGGTAGCGATGGAACAGTTGATGCTTGAGATAGTAAAGGTTACTGAGCAGGCTGCAATAGCTGCTGCAAGGCTTATGGGCAAGGGCGACAGAAATGGTGCGGACCAGGAAGCCGTAACAGCAATGAGAACTGCCCTAAATCAAATCCCGATACATGGCAGGATAGTTATCGGCGAAGGCGAAAGAGATGAGGCTCCCATGCTTTATATTGGTGAGGAGGTCGGAAATGGAAGCGACGGAGATAAACAGGTTGATATTGCCGTTGATCCCTTGGAGGGCACTAACCTCTGCGCTACCGGCTCGCCAAATGCGCTTGCAGTAATGGCTATAGCAGAGAGAAACGGACTGCTTCACTGTCCGGATACATATATGGAAAAGCTTGTTGTAAGGCCGAGCGCTAAAGGCGTTGTTGATATAAGAGCATCTGTTAAGGATAATCTGAAGGCGATAGCAAAGGCTGAGGATAGGGATATTGATGATCTAGTTGTTGTTATATTGGACAGACCCAGACATGAACAGATAATAAAAGATGTAAGAGCAACCGGAGCCAGAATTAAACTTATTACAGATGGTGATATAACTCCTGCTATTGCAGCGGTTGTCGAGGGTACAGGCATACATGCACTTATGGGCATCGGCGGCGCTCCTGAAGGTGTGCTCTCTGCTGCAGCGATAAAATGTCTTGGCGGAGAGATACAAGCACGCATGAGATGGAGGAGTGAAGAGGAGAAGAAGAGGGCGAGTGCTATGGGTGTAGACCTGAGCGAAGAGAAGGTATATACAACTGATGACCTTGCTCCTGGCAATAATATAATATTTGTAGCCAGCGGTGTTACAAAGGGTGATATAGTTGAAGGAGTGAGCTTTTTCGGCGGCGGAGCAAGGACGCATACGATAGCACTGTCTGCTATATCCAGACAGATCAGATTTATTGATTCTATCCATATGCTGGAAAAAGTTGGAAAGATTAAACTAAAATAATTTCTATGACAGAGAGAAATTTTGAATCACTTCTAAATGAGTCTGTTAAGGTGCATGGACATCTATGCCCAGGTCAAGTGCTTGGAGTGCGGATGTCCATGCTTGGACTTAAACTGATAGCCATCGAAGATCCAAGAGGTAAAGACAGAAAGAGTATAATCGTCTTTGTAGAGATAGACAGATGCGCAACTGACGCGATACAGTCTGTTACCGGATGCAGTCTTGGCCACAGGACAATGAAGTTCGTTGACCTCGGCAAAATGGCTGCCACATTTATCAATCTGAAGACAGGTAAGGCTGTACGTCTAATAGCGCGTGAAGATACAAGACAGAAAGCCAAGGATATGTTTCCTGAAATAGAGAACAAATATGCAGCACAGCTCGAGTCATACAAAGTTATGACAGATGAAGACCTTTTTGAAATTATGGAAGTGTCTGTTGATATAAAGCCTGAGGATATGCCGGGCAGACCCCTCAGGAGAGTCTGCTGCGATGTTTGCGGCGAGTATGTACAGGATATGAGAGATGTGGAAAAAGACGGCAAGGTTTTATGTAAAAGCTGTTCAGAAAAGTGCTATTATTCCGATGCAAATGTTTCTTGATTTTTTTTAAATAACGTTATGCGAAAAAGTCACAACGACATAGAGATAAGATCAAAGCTCTGGATAGAGATTGACGGAGAGCCTGTGTTTGGCAGAGGCAGGAGATTTTTGTTGAACGCTGTTGATCGGTATGGATCAATCAACAGGGCAGCTAAAGAGATTAATATTTCTTACAGAAAAGCTTGGAGCTATATAAAGGCTATGGAAGACAGGCTAGGCATAAAGCTTGTCGAGAGGCAGGCTGGGGGCGTTAATGGCGGCGGAGCAGTGCTGACAGATGCTGCCAGATTATTTCTAAAAAATTATGAAGAACTTGAATCTGGAATAAAAGAGCTTGTTGATAATAAATTTGATGATATATTCGGACAGAAATAATGCAAAGAAAGGATTTTTTTTTATAAGGGGGCAGTATGTGTGATACTCTTCAATCTGATCTGAAACTTCGTTCAGGTGTTGTTGCTATTCCGGTAGCTGACGCTGCCGGCACTGTATTGGCGCATGATATCACAGAAATCAGAAGGGGCGAATTTAAAGGCCGTGCATTCAGAAAGGGGCATGTTGTAGCGCCTGAGGATATAGATTATTTGAGGAATCTAGGTAAGGAACATCTGTATGTTTTGAAAATCGCGGATGACGAAATGCATGAAGACGATGCAGCACATGAGCTGGTATCAGCTCTTATTGGTCAAAATGTCCAGATGGATGGAGAGCCCAAAGAGGGCAAAATAGGAATACTTGCATCAGAGGACGGGATCCTGAAGGTTAATGCTGAGGCATTAAGAGCTTTTAATGAACTGCAAGATGTTATGTGCGCAACAATTCACAATAATACAGTCATCAAAAAAGGCAGGATGCTCGGAGGAGCCAGAGCTATTCCACTTGTTGTTAAAAAAAGCTCAATCCAGAGAGCAGCAGATTTTGCACGCACTAACTATCCAATAATTGAAGTAAAAAAAATGAGAAGGCCAAATGTAGGTGTTGTTATAACAGGCAGCGAGGTTTTTTACGGAAGAATTAAGGATGGTTTTAAACCCGTTATTGAGCAGAAGATAAAATCTGTTGATGGCAATATTGTCGATATCCTTTACGCGCCTGATAATCTAGATAAAATAGAGCAGAGTATGAGAGATCTTATTAATGCTGGTGCAGACCTGCTTATAACAACTGGAGGGATGTCTGTTGATCCAGACGATATAACAAGATTTGCCATAAAAAATATAGGCGCTAAAGATATATGCTATGGTGCGTCAGTATTGCCTGGCGCGATGTTTCTTATTGGTTATATTGATGCTGCTTCCAGCATTCAGATACCTGTGCTCGGCATACCTGCATGCGGCATGTACTACAAGACTACAATATTTGATCTAATTCTGCCGAGAGTGCTCGCAGGAGAAAAGATTGGCAGAAAAGAGATCGCATACTACAGCCACGGCGGATTATGCATGACCTGCCAGACATGCGTTTATCCTCACTGCCCTTTCGGCAAGTGAGGGTTCTGTTTGACAGGCGGGATCTTTTCTGATATTCTCAAACACGAATGAAAAGACTGCTTATAATAACTCTCCTTGCAGTTTCATTTGCCAATACTGCTGACTGTTATGAGGTCAAGGGGCTTCAGCCGTTAGCTCCTTACGGCGTATTCTCAACATTCAGCGCTGAGACATTAAACCATAAAAAATTTAACCTCGGAATGAATCTCGAAAAGATTCAGGATCCAAACTTCTATAGAGCATCTATTCAGTTTGCTTACGGTCTGACTAAGAATATAGAATTCAGCGCAGCGCTGCCGATAGTGCTTAACTGGCAGGAGAGTACGGATGGAACTGAAGATCTTGCTTTCGGCATCAAGCACAAAATCTATAATGGATCATCAGTATTGCCTGCTGTATCTTACCTCATAGCAGTTTCAGGGTATTCTGGTAAAGACAACTTTACAACTGAGGGCAGAATAGGCGGCGGACTCATTCTGACAAAAAAAATAGGGCCATTCAAAGGTCATATGAACTTTTTCTACTTCAAGCCTGGCAAGAGCGAGCTACATGAAGAGTACTCCCTTAATATAGGCACTGAACTCGCAGTATCAAACAGGTCTGTTATACTTGCTGAGGTTATAGGGAAAAAAGAATTCGACAAAAACAAGATCAATATGCTTGAATGGCGTCTTGGATATAGAACAAGGACTGCTGATAATATATATACAACAATAGGCGCCGGATTTGACATTAAAAACAGGACTCCAGATCTGCGTATAATGTTTTCAGTAAACTTTATCCTGCCTATAGACAAAGTCAGAATAGAAAGAGTTGTCGAAGAATAGTTTTGTGCTATAATAATAAACTATGTTTGATCTAGGAATTCAGGAACTAATCGTAATTTTTATTGTGGCTCTTCTTGCGTTCGGCCCTAAAAAGCTGCCCGAGATTGGCCGTACACTGGGTCGCGGCATGAATGAGCTGAAACGGGCTATGCAGGGTGTAAAAGAACAGATGGATTCAGAGATGCATCAAATTACAGAGTCTGAAGGCCTAAAAGAGCTGAAAGAGATTAAGGAGTCTATGAATCTTGATAATATCCTGACTCCAGAGCAGCAAAGCAGCATAACAGATTCACTTAAAATCAGTGATGATCCATATAATTCAACACCCGGCGAGAACTCTAGCGATACTGACACATCTTCTGCATCTGTTGATGAGTATGAAACCGACAATATGGAAAGTGGCTACGGATCGATGGATACAGATACTTATGTTGAGGTTAACGATTCTGTTATTCAGCCGGAAGAGTCTATCGCTGATGCTGATGCTGACACAAAAAATTACAAGTCTGAAACCTCAGCCTCTGCTGATGATAAAAAGAAGAGCGATAAACAGCCAGAGGACGCTGCTTAATGCTCGTTGACAAGCTTCCTCTTACTAAGCACCTTCAGGATCTGCGAAAAACTATTCTCGTATCTCTTGTATCGATTCTGACTACCTTTCTTGTGACATTCACATTTTCAGAAGAAATTTTCAGGTTTCTCATGTTTCCATTAAGGTACTCTCTCGATTTTTCTGTCAGAGACATGTATATGGGCTTTGTCGCAAATGATAAGCTGGGTACAATGAAGCTGGTTTTTCTGGGGCCTGCAGAGGCTTTCTGGATGAACATAAAAATCGCTTTTGTAGCAAGCATAGTTGTATCACTCCCTGTTGTATTTTCCCAAGTATGGAGGTTTATATCACCGGGACTGCACGACAAGGAAAAGAAGTATGTTATGCCTTTTATATTTTTTGCTACCCTGCTTTTTTTAGTGGGAGCAGCTTTCTGTTTCTTCATAGTTTTGCCGTTCGCTATGGGATTTCTGCTTACATACAAGGTTGGCGATTTTATGATGCCTATGCTGTCTGTAGGCCAGTATGCAGATTTTTGTCTTAAATTTATACTCGCATTTGGTGTTGTGTTTGAGCTGCCTATAGTAATATTGTTTTTGACAAGAATGAATATAATAACAACAAAAACATTGGCAAGAAATAGAAAATACTCGCTTATAATCGCATTTATTCTCGCAGCGCTGCTTACTCCTACACCTGATGCGTTTAACCAGACGCTAATGGCTGTACCGATAATACTGCTTTATGAATTTGGCATATTGTTGTCTATCTTTATGGACAGGATGAAAAAAAATGCCGGAGCCGCTAAAGAGGAGTCTTGAGGCGATAGCCTCTGACATTGCTGAGGGCTACATTACTGTTAATCCCCTTTATCTAAAGAGGATGGATAAGGATTCCATCAGATCTCTTTTTGAATTTCTCCAGAAGAAGCAGAATGAAATAAGGGCTGAACCATTTCCTTACAACGATGTTATAGGTATACGCAAAAGGAATCTCAAGCTACAGAGGCTTTTTAATTCAGTAATTGTGATAAAGAATTTTGCGAGAGAAAAAAACCGTCTCTAAAAAAACTATTTAGTCCTACATATATCTTGGATCATTCAGTAATTGTGCAAAATATTCCATATCAAGGAAAATATTTCCTGTCGTTGTTTCATAATCTTGAAAAATTCTCAATTAAAATAATTGCGTCAAGTTGGCTTGATATTTGCATGTCATATAGATGCTTAAAAGGTGAATATATGACAAAAATCAAGTATGCACTTAAAAAACTATTCCTTGCAATCAATGCAGCTGCTTCAGCTGCAACGGGTATGGATTACAAAACGCTTAATAAATATATCATAAAGCTCAATGGGTTGAATGATATAGAGAACGCAGTAAAGTGCATTTCTGAATGTTTTAAAAATCTGCTCGACTACGAAGTATTTGGGTTAGCATTAAATACTCAGGATCAGCTCAAGGTATGGGTATATCCGGCATTGCATGCTGATATCATTGCAGCGAGGGTGAAAGAAGATTTTAAATGTCATGAATTTGACGGAATATGCAGGTTGTCGCTAGATAAAGATGTTGATAATTTTGACGGAGAGCTTAAATTAGATCTTATTCCCTATCCAATAGAGGATGACAACTTCAATGCTATGCTTTATATTGCGCCGCGCAAAAGGAAGCTTGCTCATCATGATGAGATAATCCAGATTATTGTTGCCTCGCTGAAGACTGTTCTTGAAAATATGATAAACATACAGAGACTCCAGAATGCCGCGGCAACGGATCCTCTTACTGACTGTCTTAACAGAAGGGCGCTTTATAAATATCTTGATCACGACATATCTGTAGCAAAGAGGTATGGCGGCAGTCTTTCACTAATCATGTTTGATATAGATTACTTTAAGCAGATTAATGATACTTATGGTCACCAGGCAGGGGATAGGGTGCTCAAAGATATATCAGGTTTAGTAAGATCTGTTATACGAAAGAGCGACTACCTTTCCAGATATGGCGGCGAGGAGTTTGTTCTGGTTCTTCCTAACACAGGACATCATATAGCTATAACTCTTGCTGAACGTCTCAGAAAAAAAATACATTCAAGGCCAGTTTCTGTAGGGAGCTATGAGGTTGCATATACGGCCAGCTTTGGTGTTGCAACTCTTAAGGAATCATCAGACATAGAAGGGCTCATACTTGATGCTGACAAAATGCTATATAGAGCGAAGAAGGCTGGCAGAAATATAGTCATGCCACATCATATAAAATCAAAAAAGAGGGAATTCCAGCGCAACCTATGCTGTGCAGGTATTTAGATGCTGCATCTTCTCATCGTGAGAGTAATCCATTTGCCATCATGAAAAGTTTCTAGCAGTCTCAATCCGGAGTTTGTATATTTTTTAATGACATCCTCTTGCTGACCATTTATCATTCCTGAAAGAATAAGTGTTCCGCTGAATGAAAGCCTCTCTATTATCTTATCGGCTATATCTATAAGCGTCTCTGAGATGATGTTTGCAGCGATAAGATCAAATTTTTGGTCAGTGTGTTCAATTGTTCCTGTGATGAGCTCTATATTGTTCAGTCGGTTGTGAGCAATATTTAGTGTCGCAGCCTCTTCTGCCATGCTGTCATTATCAATTGCTACAACTTTTTTAAAACCGAGTTTTGATGCTGCTATCGATAGAATGCCTGTTCCTGCGCCTAGATCAAGAAAGCCTGATCTGACTGAGATCTGAGAGAGTTCTTCAATGAGCAGCAGGCATCTTGCGGTTGTTTCGTGATGTCCTGTGCCAAAAGCCATAGCTGGGTCAACAATTATCTCTATCCTGCTGCTTTTATCTGATTTGAGCCAGGGCGGTGTTACCACGAGCCTCTTGCCGATATTTATCGGAACAAAACTCTTTTTCCACTCTTCATTCCAGTCTGTTTCTGGCAAGCGGTCTACAGAAAATTTTATTGTTGTATCTGGTTGATCTTTTTTCAGATATTCAAGCAATTCACTTATTGATTCAGATATTTTATCTATATCAGAGGATTCATCAAAATAGGCGTTTATAAACTCATCCTCAAATACACCCTTCATGTTGTACTGGTTTAGAAGAAATATAATCGGCTCTCTTGCATTATCTGATAAATTAATTTTTATATGGATGTATGACATGATAAGAATCATAACATAACACTCTGCTATTGGATATGATTGTTTTATGATATGTTACAATTACTATTAATACTATGATCAAATATTTATATATAGGAGCTGGGGGGTTTTTAGGTGCGATAGCCAGATATGCGCTCTCTTCATGGATAGGGCATGGCTGGGGCAGAAACTTTCCTCTGGGCACTCTTGTTGTGAATGTTACAGGCTGTTTTTTAATAGGGGCTGTTATGACCCTTTTTACTGAAAGGATGCTTATGAGCTCTCAGGCAAGATCTTTTATATGTATAGGATTTTTAGGAGCCTATACTACATTTTCTGCTTTTGAATATGAAACATCGGAGCTGTTTAGGGATGGAGAGCAGTTTATGGCTATACTGAATATATTTATCAGCGTTGTTTTGGGTTTTCTTGCGCTTAAGCTTGGTGATTATGTGGCAAGGGCAATATAGGCGGATATATGAAATACGAAAAAAAGAAAAAACTTACCATATATCTTGATGAGACTGCAAAATATGCAGGAAGGCCTGCTTATGAAGTCATCCTTGATCTTTGCACAAGGCATCATGCAGCAGGAGCAAGCGTTTTTAGAGGTGTTGCTGGATACGGAGGAAGCGGTGTCCTGCATAGAGCAAAGTTTATAGATCTTTCTGCCTCAATGCCTGTAAAAATCGAGATTATTGATTCTGAAGAGAAGATTGAATCGATGCTTGCTGAAGCTGCCAGAATCGCTTCAAAGGGACTTGTCGAAATATCTGATGTGACTGTTCTTAAGGCCACGGAATAGCTTAAAGAAATAGCATGAAACTACGAAAACTTTAATTAAGGTTTATTTAATGAATATTGCTGAAAATATCATAAGGCCGATCGGTGCGTGGGGTATGGATGTTGTCCGCAGCATGGGGCACATGTTCATATTTTTACTCCGTACAATATACTACACATTCGCGCCTCCTTTTAAATTCAGCCTGCTTCTCAAACAGATTCGTTTTATCGGCAGCAAGTCCATGGTAGTAATTCTGCTTACCGGCGCTTTTGCTGGAATGGTTTTAGCTCTCCAGCTTTTTTACACTTTGAGAAAATTTGGATCAGAGGCTCTTCTTAGTCCTGCCATTGCTCTTAGCCTTATACGTGAACTTGGCCCTGTGCTAGCTGCATTGATGATTACAGGCAGGGCAGGATCTGCGATCGCAGCAGAAATAGGAATAAAGCGCATTACTGAACAGATAGATGCGCTTGTATCTATGGCGCTAAATCCATTCCGATATCTTATAGTTCCAAATTTTGTTGCAAGCCTTATAGTATTTCCTCTGCTTGCTGCTATATTTGATGTTGTAGGAATATTTGGCGGCTATATTGTAGCTGTCAAGCTTTTGGGTCTTAGCTCTGGCACATATTTTTCTCAGATAGATGTGTTCGTAACAATGACAGACATAAGGATTGGTCTCTACAAGTCTGTCTCTTTCGGTATGATTGTATCGTGGGTCTGCTGCTATAAGGGATTCTATTCCGGCTATGGAGCAGAGGGTGTAAGCAAGGTCACAACACAGGCTGTTGTGCTCTCTTCAGTGCTCATACTTATATGGGACTACTTCTTGGGATCGATCCTGCTGTAAGGTTAGATAATGATAAAAATTAAAGAACTGAAAAAATCATTCGGCAAACAGCAGGTGCTCAAGGGTGTTAATCTTGAGATTGCATCTGGTGAGCTGCTGGCTGTTATAGGCATGAGCGGCGGCGGCAAGAGCGTTCTTCTTAAACATCTTATAGGTCTGCTCAAGCCGGACAGCGGCGAGATACTGATTAATGGGCGTAATATTGTAAGCATGAACCAGGAAGATCTTGATGAGATACGCAGCATGGTAGGGGTATTATTTCAGGGAGGCGCGTTGTTTGATTCGATGACTGTTTATGAAAATGTATCTTTCCCTCTTAAGGAAAAGACTAAAATGAACAGAGAAGATATTGATGTCAGAGCGCTTTCTGCTTTGGAAGATGTCGGACTCAGCGGTATGGGGCATAAATATCCTGCTGAAATAAGCGGCGGTATGAGAAAAAGGGTAGGTCTAGCTAGAGCGCTTATTTCAGAGCCTTCTGTTGTACTTTTTGATGAACCCACAACAGGTCTTGACCCAATAACACTCAACTCAATTCACAGATTGATAAAGTCTACACAGAAGAAGCACGGCTTTACAGGCGTCATAATAAGTCATGAACTTCCTGAAATTTTTGATATAGCGGACAGAGTGGCTGTTATCCATCAGGGAACCATTGTACAGTCGGGGCCATCTGATGAGATTAGAAACTCTACAGACCCTCTTGTACAGCAGTTTATATCCGGCGGCCAGGCTGGACCTATTAAAACAATAAGCTGATTATTTTCGGAGGATTTATGAGGAAATTCGATACAGAGCTTTCAGTAGGCATATTTTTGCTTATTGGTATGCTCGCATTAGGCTATCTTTCTATCAAGCTTGGAAAGATGGAGGTTATAGGCAGCGGAGGTTATTCTGTATATGCCAAGTTTGAAAAGGCTGGTGGCGTTAAGTCTGGAGCTGTCGTCGAGATTGCCGGTGTGCAGGTAGGAAAGGTGAAGTCTGTTGTTCTTGACAAGGATTATCAGGCGCTTATGGAGTTTACAATTCAAGAAGGAGTAAAAATTCAGGATGATGCGATAGCTTCTGTCCGCACAAAAGGACTCATCGGTGAAAAATATATTCTTATAACTCCAGGTGGCAGCGACAGGTTTGTGACTAAAGGCAACAAGATCAGAGAGACAGAGTCTCCTGTAGATATTGAAGAGCTGATTGGCAAGTACGTATTCGGAAAGGTTTAAGGAGGATATATGAGAATAGGCAGAGTTATCATTATAAGCATCGCTCTTATGTCTGTTCTGCTTTCTGCGGTTATAACATCTGCGAATGCAGAGACGGGCAGAAAGTATACTCTTAAGGAATGCCTTGATATGGCAATAGCTATAAGTCCTGAGATCGGTGAAGAAAAGGCTGGAGTTAATTTCTTCAAGGCAAAAAAGATGCAGGCAGAGGGAACCAAATACCCGCAGATAGAGATGCTGGCCATTGCCGGACCATCGCCTAGAGCTAAACGCGAACATATTTCTCCCAATGTCCAGACATCTGTAGGAACGACTATTGATGGCGTATTTGGCAGGGCAGACTTTACTCTGATACAGCCGCTTTATACTTTTGGAATGATAAGCGCTTATAACGAAGCTGCAGAGGGCGGAGTAAAGGCTTCTGAGGCTGCTGTAAATACGAAGACTGCTGATATAGCGCTAAGGATTAAAGAGCTGTATAACGGTATGCTCATGGCAAAAGAGATGAAGGGTTTGCTATATGAGATCAGGGATGAGATCGACAGATCTATAAAAAAGGCTGAAAAGCAGCTCGCTAACGATTCTCCATGGGCTGACGAAACTAATTTGTATAAGCTTCGCTCTTATATGGGCGAAGTTATGAGAAATATTAATGAAGCTGAAAAAGGATATAAATTAGCTAAAGATGCATTGATGACCAGCATGGGTCTGTCTCAGGGGTCTGATTTTGATATTGCTGACCAGTCACTCGTTCCGCTAGATATAAATCCAGAGCCTGTTGTCACATACATGGCCAGATCAAAAGAGCTGAGGCCAGAGTTTGAACAGCTTAAATATGGACTCGCTGCAAGGGCTGCTCTTATAGAGGCAGAAAAAAGCACATACTATCCGATGGTTTTTTTAGGAGCTAAGGTAGTAGGCGCTGCTGCCACAAACCGTGAGCGTGTTGATAATCCGTACATATCTGACTTTTTTAACAGTTCTTATGGAGCGCTCTTTCTTGGGCTTAAATGGTCATTTAATTTCGGAATTACAGACGGCAAAGTTAAAGAGGCAGAGGCAGAGTACAACAAGCTGATAGAGAAGAAGCGATTTGCTGATGAGGCCATACCTTTTCAGGTTAGAAAGGCTTATCTGGAGCTTGAAGAGGCTAAAAAGAGCAGCGCTGAGACAAAGTTCGCTTACGAAAATGCCCGCAAATGGTTGGTTACAGCTATGGCAAATTTTGATCTTGGACTGACAGATGCCAAGGAGATAGGCGAGGCTGCAGCTCTTTATGTGATGATGAAGGCTAACCACATAAAATCCAATTACAACCAGCGCATCAGCTATGCGAATTTACAGTATGCTGCAGGCGAATTGTACTCAAAAAAATAGGGGGAGTAAAAAATATGTTTAAAAAGATTGCATTTATACTTATACTGGTTTTTTCATTGCCCATGTCTATCCAATATGCTGCAGCTGGAGAGGTCATAGACCAGCTTAAAACATCTATTGACAAGGTTATCGACATAGTCAAAAACAAGGAGCTCAAGAAGGCAGAAAATACAGCAAAGAGAAGATCCATGATCAGGAAGGCGATAAGCGAGAGCTTTGCCTTTGATGAGATGGCAAAAAGATCGCTTGCTGCACATTGGAGAGGAAGAACAGATGCTGAGAAAAAGGAGTTTGTTGCCCTTTTTACAGACCTACTTGAAAGATCTTATATAAACAAGATAGAGTCTTATTCTGATGAGAAGATAATTTATCAGAGTGAAAATTTAGACGGAGAATACGCTATTGTAAAAACAAAAATGCTCACAACCAAAAATGTAGAGATACCTGTTGACTACAAGATGCTTAAATCCGGTTCAAAGTGGCATGTTTATGATGTGGCTATTGAGGGTGTGGGCTTGGTAAACAACTATAGAACTCAATTCAACAAAATTATCAGAAGCAGTTCTTATCAGAATCTTGTCAAACGTATGCAGAGTAAGCAGGATGAGATAGATTTTGACGAAAAATCCAAATAATTAGTGACAAGCCCCCCTTGCATATACATGGGGGGCTTTTATTTTAATACTTGGCAGAAATAGCAGTTTGTTATAAAAGTGTGCTAAATACTGCAATATTGAAAATAACTCATTCTCTGCCTTAGGATAGTATTATATGCGACAATGCTATTTTGACCATGCAGCAGCCAATCCGCTGGATCCTGCTGTGATGGATGCTATGCTCCCTTACCTTAAGCAAGAGTATGGTAATCCCCTTAGCATTTATGAGCTTGGGATTAATGCACGTAAAGCTGTTGAAAAAGCCAGACAGCAGGTAGCAGCTCTCATCAATGTAAAGCCGGCTACAGTTATATTCACATCCAGCGGTACAGAAGCAAACAACTTTGCTTTAAGAGGCATCGCGATGGCGAGACAGGCTCAGGGCAAACATATCATAATATCAAAAATCGAGCATCAGTCTGTGTTGAATTCATCACGTCTTCTTGAAAAATCGGGCTTTACTGTTACACAGCTTTCTGCTGATAAATTCGGTTTTGTAGATCCAAAGTCTGTTGAGGATGCTATAACAGAAGAAACTATACTTGTTTCTGTCGCGCATGCAAGCAGGGAGATAGGAACAATTGAACCTATCAGAGAGATATCAGAGGTGACAAAAAAGCACAATGTCATACTGCATACAGACGGCGTTGCTACAGTAGGCAATATTCCGGTAGATGCGTTAGACCTTGGAGCTGATATAATCAGTATGACTGCACACCAATTCTATGGTCCTAAAGGCATGGGGGCGCTTTATGTGCGTGAAGGCTTAAGGGTTTCGCCATTAATATACGGCGGCATACAGGAGGGCGGTAGACGTGCAGGCACAGAGAATGTTGCCTCTATAGCTGGTATGGGTATGGCAGCAGAGCTAGCTATGAAGCAGATGGACGAACGAAGAGCCTATCTGGCCATGCTGCGTGACAAACTTATACGCGGTGTCCTGACTATTCCTGATGTTCGGCTTACAGGTCACCCCGAGTTCCGGCTGCCGAATCATGCCAGCTTTGTTGTTGAGTATATTGAGGGTGAATCTATGCTTTTGATGCTCTCAGCCAAGGGTATATATTCATCAAGCGGCTCTGCCTGCTCATCCAGATCGCTTAAATCCTCACCTGTTCTGCTATCACTCGGGATGCCCGCTTCTCTTGCGCAGGGCTCGATAGTTTTTACATTGGGTATGGGCAATAGCGTAGAGGATGTAGACTATTTTCTTCAAGAGTTTCGTTCTGTAATCAACAAGCTTAGAGAGATGTCTCCCTTTAGCAAGGGATGGGGCAATTCCGGCGCTTAGAATAGCTTATAAAATCTAGGAGGATTCATGTATACGGAAAAAGTTATGGATCACTTTATGAACCCGAGGAATGTTGGGGAAATACAGGACGCTGACGGAGTTGGTACAGAGGGGAACCCTACTTGCGGCGATGTTATGCAGATATTTCTTAAGGTGGAAAATAACATGATAAAAGAGGTAAAGTTCAAGACGTTTGGATGTGGCGCCTCTATAGCAGTAAGCAGCATGATAACAGAGATGGTTAAAGGTAAAACGCTGGATGAGGCGCTTGCGATTTCAAAAGAAGATGTTGCAGCAGAGCTCGGCGGCCTGCCTCCGCAGAAGATGCATTGCTCCAATCTCGGCTCTGATGCCCTCAGAAAGGCAATAGAGGACTACAGGTCAAGGAATAAGTCTTGACAATTTCAGACAGTATTACTAAAATTTGAAAGCATAATAAATTGTTTTCAAAGGGGAAAGAATGTCTTACAGACTCCTGCTCGCAGACGACAGTCTCACCATCCAGAAAGTTGTTGAACTGGTTCTCGCAAATGAAGATTTTGAGATAAAGGCTGTAAATGATGGTGAGACAGCATATGGTCTGGTTAGTTCATTCAATCCGCATATTATACTTGCAGACATAGATATGCCACAGCTTAACGGATATCAGCTCTGCCAGAAGGTTAAGGGATCTCCGGCTACTGCACATATCCCTGTAATCCTGCTCGCTGGAGCATTCGAACCGTTTGATGAAGAGTATTCAAGAGAAGTAGGCGCTGATGACTCAATTATTAAACCTTTTGAGTCTCAGGAGCTTATAAGTAAGGTAAAAGCACTAATTGCAAATGTCGTTACTCCTGCCGCTGAAGTGGAAGCTTCAGCGCCCGAAAATGATAGCTTTGATTTTGAAGAAGACTTTCAGGCATCAGAACCTACATCCATAGATGAACTAAAGTGGGAGTCAGACGTTGCTAACCTTACTGCTGAGGCTGCAGAAGCAGAGACAGATGAAGACATAGCTGCTTTTAAAAATAATGATGATGACTTCAAGGATGTTCTATCTGAGGTTTTACGCTCTAAAAGCGCTGAAGATGCAGAGCTTGCAGCAGAGCCTCAGGCTATTTTTACAAGGCAGGATTCAGGAGCTGTAGCTTCTGAACAGATAGAAAGAAATATTACAGCAATGTTCAATTCAGATCTCTTGCCTAGCATAAAGTCATCTGTAAAAGAGTCTGTAGAAAAGATGGTGTCATCATCAGCTCCAGAGATAATCACGAATGTCACAAAAGAACTGGTGATCGATCTGCTGCCTGACCTCAGATCTATGATCGAGGCTCAGATAAGAAAAAGCATCCCTGAAATTGCCGAAAGAATAATAACAAAAGAGATAGAAAAGATTAAATCAGGCTCTTAAGCAATACATATCTGTACGCTGCCTTGAACAAAAAAGTTGTCCTTTTCAGTCCAAAATCCGTATTATTTAATACTATAATTATTACATAATGAAAACAGGGATCTGATTATGAACGAATTAAACAAATCTTATGAGCCATCCCAGATCGAAGACAAGTGGTATGAATTATGGGAAAACTCCGGTTATTTTAAGCCTTCAAACAACGCAGAGCGCGGTTCTTTCTGTATAGTTATTCCTCCGCCTAATGTGACAGGTTCTCTGCATATGGGGCACGCCCTTAACGCAACACTTCAGGACATACTATCCAGATGGAAAAGGATGCTTGGATACAAGACCTTATGGCTGCCCGGCACAGACCACGCAGGCATAGCGACCCAGAATGTGGTTGAAAGGGAACTTGCCAGGCAGAAAATAAGCAGGCACTCCATAGGCCGAGAGGCGTTTATCCAGAAAATATGGGAGTGGAAGGCAGAATATGGCATCAGGATAATACACCAGCTCAAGAAGATCGGCGCATCATGCGACTGGTCGAGAGAGCGCTTTACGCTTGATGAAGGCCTTTCAGAAGCTGTAAGAGAGGTATTTGTGCAGCTCTTTGAGGAAGGGCTTATATACAGGGATAACCGACTGATAAACTGGTGTCCCAGATGTCATACAGCTTTATCAGACCTCGAAGTTGAGTATGAGGATACCGAAGGCAGAATTTATTACATCCAGTATCCCTTAGCAGATGGCAGCGGTCATGTTACTGTCGCTACCACCAGACCTGAAACCATGCTCGGTGATACGGCTGTAGCTGTTAATCCTGACGACAAACGCTACAAAAAGTTTATAGGGAAGAGCCTTGAGCTGCCTTTGTCAGGCAGGCAGATACCAATAGTTAAGGATGAAGCTGTAGATCCGGAATTTGGGACAGGCGCTGTAAAGGTCACCCCTGCTCATGATTTTAATGATGAAGCTATAGGGAAGAGGCATGGTCTGCATTCAATTCAGGTGATGTCCGAAGACGGCAGGATGACTGCTGATGCTGGCAAAAGATATAACGGTCTTGACAGGTATGAATGCAGAAAGCTGGTGCTCGATGATCTTAAGGAGCTGCATCTGCTTGAAGGTGACAGACGTCATCCGCATTCAGTAGGGCATTGCTACAGGTGTAAGACTACAATAGAGCCGCTGCAGACAATTCAATGGTATGTTGACGTATCAGGAATGTCAAAAGAAGCGGTAGCTGCAGTAAAAGATAATAAAATTAATATTGTTCCTGAATCGTGGGAGAATAACTACTACGGCTGGATGAACAACATAAAGGACTGGTGTGTATCTAGACAGATATGGTGGGGACACCAGATACCTGCATGGTACTGCCCATCATGCAAAAACGAAAAGGGCGTTCTTCAGGCAGATCTTATTGAGCACATATTTTTTGAGCCGGTTGCAACGTCTGACGGCGCTATGCTGCTCACAGGATCTTACGCAAGTTTAAGGTCAAAAGGTCTTACTCATGAACAGATAATAAAAAATTCCAAGATTATTAGAGTATCCAGAGATGTTAAACCACGCTGCTCAAGGACTGATATTTCAGCATGCCCTGAGTGTGGCAATAAGGAGATCATACGCGATCCGGATGTGCTTGATACTTGGTTTTCATCAGCGCTCTGGCCTTTTTCCACACTTGGCTGGCCGAAAGAGACTGAGGATCTGCAGACATTTTATCCCACAAGCGTTCTCATTACAGGATTTGACATACTTTTTTTCTGGGTAGCCAGGATGATCATGATGGGTCTTAAATTTAAAAAGGATGTTCCTTTCAAGAATGTTTATATACATGCACTTGTGCGAGATTCAAAAGGACAGAAAATGTCAAAGTCCAAGGGCAATGTTGTCGATCCGCTGGATATGATCGACAGATTCGGAGCTGATGCATTTAGATTTTCGCTCGTGGCTTTTGCTGCGCAGGGCAGGGATATAAGATTCTCAGAAGAGAGGGTAGAGGGATACAGGCATTTTATAAACAAGTTATGGAATGCTTCGAAATTCATACTCGGAAACCTCAGCAGCATGAATTGTGAGGATCCTGGGCTGCCCCAGAATCCTGATCTTACTGATAGATGGATATTGTCAAGATTTGGCGCTGCCATTGAAGATGTAAACAGACATCTCGAAAATTACAGATTTAATGAGGCTGCAAACAGCATATACCAATTTATGTGGCATGAGTTCTGCGACTGGTATATAGAGCTGTCTAAGTCTTCAATGTATGGGGATGATGAAGAGCAGAAGAAAAAAACTATAGGCTGCCTCATGTACATTCTCAAGAGGTCTTTGGTAATGCTTCATCCATTTATACCTTTTGTTACTGAAGAGGTATGGCATGCTCTGCCCGGATCAGAGGGCAGCATTATGCTGCAGAGCTATCCTGAGGGATTAAGCAGGGATCTTGACGCTGAGGCTTCTATGGAGTATGTTTTAAACACAGTGACAGGCATAAGAAGCCTGAGAGGCGAGCTTAATATCGCTCCTTCACTTGAGCTTAAGGTTTACATAAAAACATCTGATAATAAAGTTGCCGCAATTCTCGATGAGAACATGGCATCAATAAAAAAGATGGTTAAGGCATCAGAGATAGAAGCAGGCGTTAATACAGCAAAACCCGCAGGTTCTGCTGTATGCGTGCAGAAGGATATGGAGATATACCTGCCTGTGGAAGGACTGCTCGATATAAAATCAGAGGTAGTCCGTCTGCAGAAGGAGATGTCCAAGCTGGAGGAGTCTATGGATTTTCTCACAAAAAAGCTATCTAATGAAAAGTTTATTAACAGCGCTCCAAAAGAGGTTATAGAAAAGGATAATGCCCGTTTTGAAGAGCTTAAGGAGAAGGCAGCCAAGGTTTCTGAAAACTTAGCGCTTCTAGAAAAGATCGGCTCATAAATATTTTACGGAGGATGCTGATATGGCAAAAGATGTTGTAGATATTTTTGGGGAAAATGTCGATATAGTAGAGGCTGAGTTTGTTAATCTGAAGCAGAGCACAGTTCGTTCTGTAGACGGCGGGCATATCGATATGCAGCAGGTAGGAGCGCTCAGCATTGACGGCGAGAGGGTGGAGGTTACACAGGGCGCAGCAGCACTCGTCCGCGGTCATAATGTATCCATGAATCAGAGCCTTGGACTGGTTGCTGCCGGTACAAATGTTAACCTCAATTTCTCACTGGCTCCTGCTGCAGTTGCGTATGATCAGATAGAGATAAACAAGAGCGCTGCCGGCATGCTTGCTGCTAATACTATCAATGCCAACAATAGCACATCAATACTTATGATTGGAAACAATGTAAACGGCAATGTCACCACTCTTCTTGACTGGAGATCAGCTCTTGCTATCGGGGCTGTTGCAGGAGGAGTTTTCGGGCTGCTTACGCTTTTCAAGAAAAGATAAGGAGCGAAATATTATTTTGTATCCTGAATATCTGAAAAAGTTTATATCCCTCTCTCTACAAGAGGATATAGGCAGTTCTGATATCACTTCAGAGCTTACTGTTGGCAGCGATTTGCGCTGCTCTGCTGAGATAACAGCAAAAGAGGACTGCATAGTTGCAGGCATGCCTTTCGTAGGCTTGGTCTTCAGTATGCTCGACTCCAGTATTAGGGTTGAACAGATCATTCAGGAAGGCTCTGCTGCATCAAGCGGAGATCTTATCGCCGCAATATCAGGCAATGCCAGAGCTGTTCTCTCAGGAGAAAGGCTGGCTTTAAACATTCTACAGAGGCTTTGCGGTGTGGCGACACTCACTAGTATGTTTGCAAAGGCTGTGGCATCCACAAGTGTGAAGGTTACAGATACTAGAAAGACAACGCCTGGCATGAGATATATGGAAAAGTATGCTGTCAGGATCGGCGGCGGATATAATCATAGAGCTGGTCTCTATGACGGACTTCTTATCAAAGATAATCATATCAAAGTGTGCGGCAGCATAACAAAAGCTGTATCTGCATGCAAAAAGGCAAGTCATCTAATCAAGATAGAGGTGGAGGTCACAACTCTCGATGAGCTTAAAGAGGCTGTCAGCGCAGGCGCTGATGTGATAATGCTGGATAATATGAGCATAAATGACATGAGGACAGCTGTTCAGTATGTCAGGAAAAAATCCAACTCTATATTGATAGAAGCTTCCGGCAATATTGCCCTGGAAAATATAAACAGCATCGCTTCAACAGGTGTAGATCTTATATCATCAGGCTCACTCACCCACTCTGCAAAAGCTGCTGATATAAGCATGAATATAAAAATCAAACAATAAAGAGGTTTTAGATGGATCATATGACTTATAAAAAATCGGGTGTTGATATCGAGGCAGGTGATGAGCTTGTCAAAAGGATCGGGCCGTTGGCAAAACGGACATTTAGACCTGAAGTGCTGACAGACCTGGGTTCTTTTGGCGCTCTTTTTAATCTGGATAAAAGTAAATACAGCGAACCTGTTCTGGTGAGCGGCACTGATGGAGTAGGCACAAAACTCAAGGTGGCATTTCTTACTGGAGTGCATAACACAGTCGGAATAGATCTTGTCGCAATGTGTGTAAATGACATACTTACTCTCGGAGCAGAACCACTGTTTTTCCTCGACTACTTTGCTACTGGGAAGCTTAATCTCGGAGTTGCAGAAGATGTTATAAAGGGTATTTCTGACGGATGCAAAGAGGCAGGATGCGCACTTATCGGAGGAGAAACTGCTGAGATGCCTGGCTTTTACCCTGACGGAGAGTATGATATGGCAGGTTTTGCAGTAGGAGTAGTGGATAGGAAAGAGATAATAAACGGCTCTGATATAAAAGAAGGAGATATTCTTATAGGGCTGCCCTCAAGCGGAATACATAGCAATGGGTATTCACTAGCCAGGAAGGTGCTTATTGAGCACGCTGGTTATGTTATGGATCAGCATCTGCCGGAAATCGGCAAAACACTTGGTTCAGAGCTGCTGACCCCTACTAAAATTTATGTATCTGCAGTCAATATGGCTAAAAAGGCAGCAAGGATTAAAGGAATGGCTCATATAACAGGCGGCGGTATAACAGGCAATCTGCCCAGAGTCTTTCCTAAAGGCATATCAGCTGATCTGAATCTGGGTTCGTGGCCTGTGCCAGAGATTTTTAAAATGATACAAAAGACAGGGAATGTGCCTGATGATGAGATGTTTAAGACTTTCAATATGGGCATAGGGTATGTTATTGTTTTGGAAAATCTCGCAGCTGAAAAGGTTTTGTCAACGCTTAATAATTCAGGAGTTCCTGCTTACAGAATTGGTTGTATAACCAAAGGAGATCAGCAGGGTGTCAATTACATATAAAATCAAGAGGTTTATCAGGAAGATATTTACTCCTGTAACAATTGTACTGATACCTCATGACAGCCTAAGGACAATACATCTCAAGATGCCTTCTGTAGGTCTTGTACTATCTGTCGCAGCCTGGCTAGTGGGCACAATTTTTATTATTTCTACAGCAGTTAGGACATTTGAGTATTACAACATGAAGGCAGCCCTAAGCCAGTACAGCAGGGTGTTTGCAGAGACTCGCAGCGCTATTGTGTATCTGCAGAGCGCAGAAGCTGAACTGAGGAGGCTGCTCTCTTTTAAAAGTAAGGAAAAAATTCTCGAAAATGTACATCCAATGTCAGCTACGGAACCCCGTTTTCTTGAATCATCGGCAGCTGAAGGGTCAATAAATATAGATCTTCTTAAAGAACAGATGAAACTTAGTGTTGAAAACGCAAAGGCTGTATCCGATTATCTTGACAAGCAAAAAAATATATTTCTAGCCACACCGAGCGGATGGCCTATAAACGGCACAGTAACTTCTGAATACGGCAAAAGGGTATCTCCGATACATGGCGTTCAGGAGTTTCATTCCGGAATTGATATTTCAGCTCCTTCAGGAACTCCAATAAAGGCAACAGCAGACGGAGTTGTAACGTTCTCCGGATTTAATGCTGGAAACGGAAACCTTGTTGTTATTGAACATGGCTTAGGATACAAGACATTCTACGCCCACAACTCTGTCAATAAAGTCGAGCCTGGCAAGAGAGTAAAAAGAGGTAATGTAGTCGCTCTGGTAGGTTCAACCGGTAACACCACCGGGCCGCACCTGCATTATGAGGTCTGGCGTAATGATACACACAAAAATCCCCGCATTTTCATCAAGGAGACTCTTAATGTTCTCAAGGAAAAATGATAAGTTCGACACACTTATAGGCAATAATTCAGAGTTTAATGGCACTGTTATTGTAGATGGTACTGTGCGAATAGACGGCAGATTCACAGGCAATATAAAAGCTGACTGGGTGATTATAGGCAACAGCGCTGATTTTAGCGGAGACGTAAATGCAAGAGGTGTAGTAATCGGTTCTAGAATGCATGGAAATATCGAGGCTTCTGAGCTTGTTGAGATAAAACCTAAAGGTATGCTTTATGGTGATGTAAAGACAAAAAAGCTGACAGTTGCTGAAGGGGCTGTATTTGAAGGCAGGTCTTTTATACATAAAGATGCTGCTGAGCCTGATAATTCTGAAGAATAGTAATAGTTTAGAATATTATAAACTTTTCTTATAGCTATATTTTTAATGGTTAATTGACTTGGGTCAGGGTATTAAATAAAATAATTCTAAAGTAATTTTAGGTAGAAGCTTAGCAGCACAAACTATTTCACGGGGAGGTAGTATGGGAGTATCACGTCGAGATTTTCTTAAGCTGTCCGGCGTCTCTCTTCTGGCAGGTTCCGCAGGTATCAATCTTGAACCAGCAAAAGCATATGCTCAGGGTCTCAGGATTAAAAATGCCAAAGAGACGACAACAGTCTGTCCTTATTGTTCTGTTGGGTGCGGCATTATTGTGCACACAGTAGACGGCAAGGTTGTTAACACTGAAGGGGATGCAGATCATCCTATCAATGAGGGGGCTCTCTGTTCAAAGGGTGGCTCGCTTTACCAGCTGGTAAATAACTCATTAAGACCATCAAAGCCGCTTTACAGGGCTCCCGGAGCTGACAAGTGGAAAGAGGTTGAGTGGAGCTGGGCATTCGATGAAATTGCAAAGAGAGTAAAAGGAACAAGAGACAGAACATTCAAGACAACATCAAAATCAAAGGTTACAGAAAAGCTGCCTGATGGTACAGAAAAGGTGGTTGAGAAAGAGTTTGTTGTAAACAGAACCGATGGCATAGCCCATATCGGAAGCGCAGCTCTTGATAACGAAGAGTGCTTTCTCATCCAGAAGATGATGAGGTCATGGGGATTGACCTGGATAGAACACCAGGCCCGAATATGACACTCCGCAACTGTTGCGGCTCTGGCAGAGTCGTTCGGACGCGGTGCGATGACAAATCACTGGATTGATTTCAAGAATGCTAATGTAATTCTTGTAATGGGTTCAAACCCTGCTGAAAACCATCCTATCTCTATGAAGTGGATCATGAGAGCTAAAGAGAGGGGTGCAAAGCTGCTGGTTGTTGACCCGCGCTTTACAAAGACAGCAACAAAAGCTGATGTTTATGCTTCACTGCGTTCTGGAACAGACATAGCGTTCCTTGGCGGTATGATCAAATATATACTTGACAATAATCTCTACTTTAAAGAGTATGTTGCCAAGTATACCAATGCTACTTATCTGGTGAATCCTGATTTTAAGATGCCAGGAGAACTCAATGGTCTCTTCTCCGGCTATGACGAGAAATCCAGAAAGTATGACAAAAAGACATGGTCATTCCAGCTTGACGAAAATGGTCTACCAAAGCAGGATCCTACGCTTAAAGATCCAAATTGTGTGTTCCAGCTTCTAAAGAAACACTATTCAAGGTACACAATTGATAAGGTTGTTGATATTACAGGCACTGACAAGAATAAGCTTCTTGAAGTCTATAAGGCCTATGCATCAACAGGAAGACCCAATATGTCAGGCACAGAGCTTTACGCTATGGGCTGGACACAGCATACAGTAGGCACTCAGAACATAAGGGCTATGTGCATAATTCAGCTTTTGCTCGGCAACATCGGTATAGCTGGAGGCGGCATCAACGCTATGAGAGGAGAGTCAAATGTTCAGGGTTCAACTGACTATGGTCTCCTGTTCCACATACTACCTGCGTATCTGCCTGTACCTAATGCAGCACTTACAGATCTGAGCACATACAAAGAAAAAACAACTCCTAAGAGCAAAGATCCAAAGAGTGTCAACTGGTGGTCAAACAGAGGCAAATACATAACCAGCTATCTCAAAGCGATATATGGAAATAAAGCTACGAAGGAAAATGATTTTGGATATGCATGGCTTCCAAAGCTTGATGTCGGAATGAACGCTTCATGGCTCAATCTGTTTGACAAGATGCTGGAAGGCAAGTTCGAGGGCTTCTTTGCATGGGGTCAGAATCCGGCATGCTCAGGAGCAAACTCAAACAAGACCAGAAAGGCTATGAGCAAGCTTAAATGGATGGTAAATGTCAATCTCTTTGACAATGAGACAGGCTCATTCTGGAGAGGTCCTGGCTTGAATCCCAAGGACATCCAGACAGAAGTATTCTTCCTTCCATGCGCTTCTTCAGTAGAGAAAGAGGGCAGTATATCCAACTCAGGCAGATGGGCGCAGTGGCGGTACAAGGCTGTTGAGCCGATAGGCGGAACACTTCCTGACGGAGAGATGATCAATGAACTCCAGAAGAGGGTTAAGAGTTTATACCAGAAAGAGGGCGGAAAGTTCCCTGCTCCTATCATAAATCTCGCATGGGATTATGAGATTCCTGGCGGACACGGTCAATTTAGCAAGATAGATATCCATAAGGTTGCAAAGGAGATAAATGGATACTACCTGCAGGATGTTTATGACAAAAAGACCGGGAAACTTATAGGCAAAAAGGGCGACCTCTGCACAAACTTTGTCACACTGCAGGATGATGGTTCAACATCAAGCGGAAACTGGCTTTATAGCGGCAGCTATACGCTTAAAGACGGCAAGCCGGTTAACATGATGGCAAGAAGAAAGAAGGGCGACCCTACAGGACTCGGCATGTTCCCTGAATGGTCGTGGTGCTGGCCTGTAAACAGAAGAATACTCTACAACAGGGCATCTGTAAATCCGGATGGTCAGCCATGGAATCCAAAGAAAACTGTAATCAAGTGGGATCCAAATAAAATTGATCCTGCTACAAAGAAGGGGACTCCAGGATGGGTAGGTGATGTGCCGGACGGACCTGCTCCTCCTATGTCTGACGAAAAGAACGGTAAGTATCCGTTCATAATGAAGACAGACGGCAAGGGATCTATCTATGGACCTGGTCTTGCAGACGGACCATTCCCTGAACATTATGAGGCTCTTGAATGTCCGCTCCAGGAGAATATCCTCTCTAAACAGAGGATTAATCCGGCAACCAAGCTTTTCCATGACAAAGGTAAAGGCAAAGATGAGGACGTATTCTACTCATGCGATATGAGATACCCGTATGTAGCATCTACATACAGGGTAACTGAGCATTGGCAGACAGGACTCATGACTCGTCATCTCTCATGGCTTCTCGAGATGCAGCCGCAGCAGTTTGTCGAGGTCAGCATGGAGCTCGCAAAAGAGAAGGATATTAAAAATGGCGATAAGATGATCGTAAAATCTGCACGCGGACAGGTAAATGCGATAGCCATTGTAACAAACAGGTTTAAACCCTTCAAGGTGGCAGGAAGCACAATTCATCAGGTAGGTCTGCCGTGGCACTTTGGATGGCAGTTCCCTGAGGACGGCAGCGGCTTTGACAGCGCTAACCTGCTGACACCTACCATCGGGGATCCGAACACCATGATCCCTGAATCAAAGGCCTTTATGGTCAATATTGAAAAGGCGAGGGGGTAAACTACAATGAAAAGAAAAGCATTATTGATATCGCCTGAACTCTGTATAGGCTGCAGGGCCTGCCAGGTTGCATGCAAATCATGGAACCAGCTTGATGGCACAAGAACCAACAACAGGGGTACATTTGAGAATCCGCCGGATCTCACTCCTGCGCTTTATAACAAAATACGTTTTGTCGAAGTTCCATCAGAAAAGGATGATATGCGTTGGCTTTTTGTGAGCCAGAGATGCATGCACTGCGATGATGCAGGCTGCATGAAAATATGTCCATCTCCGGGAGCACTCTATAGGACAAAAGAGGGTGCAGTTGTATTTGATAAAGACAAATGCATAGGCTGCAAACTCTGCGTTGCTGCCTGTCCTTTTGATGTTCCAAGATACGACAAGAACGATAAAATATCTAAGTGTACACTCTGTGCTGACAGGATAGCTGAAAACCTCGAGCCTCTCTGTGCAAAGACATGCCCCACCGGAGCTATAAAGTTCGGTGACAGGGATGAGCTTATTGCAGAGGCGCAGAAGGCAGGCTATCAGAAGGTGTATGGTCAAAATGATCTTGGCGGACTAGGCGCGCTGTATGCATTCAAGGAGCCCCCTAAATTCTACGGCATGGATGATAAGCCGCAGATACCAGATTCTGTAATATTCTGGCATAAGGTGCTTAAACCTCTTGCTGTTATAGGATTGGGAGGCGCTGTTGCAGCTTCTCTCCTCCACTACGCTGTAGTGGGCCCCAAAAAAGACAAGGAGGAGAACAACGATGAGTAAAATGATCAGAAAGGCATCGACCTTTGAGATAGTTAACCACTGGATTCTTGCGGTCAGCTGCATATTTCTTGTGGTGAGCGGGTTTGCGTTCCTCTTCCATCTTGAACAGCTGAACACAGTGTTCGGAAGTTTTATAACACTCAAAAATCTGCATAACTGGGTAGGTGTTGTATTTGTTGTATCGCTGCTGGCAACAGTTTCTCATTACCTGCCGGTAGCGCTTAATCTCTCATCAGAAGATCTCGTATGGTTGTCTAAAGGCGGGGGATATATAGTAAAAAATGTGAAGCTGCCTGAACAGGATATTATCAACTCTGGCCAGAAGCTCTACTATCTAGCCATACTCGGAGCAGGAGTGCTTATATCCATTTCAGGGTTCATAATATGGATAGCACCAGGATCAAGAACCCTCGTGCTTATATCGCATTTGCTTCACAATTTAAGCTTTATTGTATTTGTGATGGCTATTCCGATTCATGCTTATCTGGCATCCATCGCAAACCCTGGAACTTTCAGGATAATGGTTCAGGGAACAGTCCCTCTTGAGTGGGCTAGGAAAAGGCACGGCAAGTGGGTAAAAAGACTAGGATACTAAGGAGAATATGATATGAACCTGACGGTGCGCTGTATTTTTGTGATTCTAGTAATGCTTTGTATTGCGCCTTTTGCTTATTGCGATGAGCAGAGATACAGCGTGCCGGTCGGGGACTCTCCTGTTTACGGACCTGCAAACGCACCTGTAACAATAATTGAGTTTCTCGACTACCAGTGACCTCACTGCGTAGCTGTCGGTCCGACAGTCAAAAAACTTCTTGCTGAATTTAAGGATAAGGTAAGGCTCGCAGTAAAGCAATATCCTTATAAATACCGTGATCATGCTTTTATATCATCTCAGGCAGCGCTGGCAGCCAGGGATCAGGGCAAATTCTGGGAGATGCATACCCTGCTGCTCCAGAGGTCTCCAAGGCTGGACAGAAACAGTCTTATACAGTATGCAAAAGAGCTGAACCTTGATGTAAAGCGCTTCACAAAGGATATAGATTCAAAGAAACATGCAAAAGAGATTCAGGCAGATTTAAAGCTCGCTCAGGATATTGACTTATATAACACCCCGACATTTTTTATTAATGGAATAAGGATTGTTGGCAACAGACCATATGATTATATCAGAGACATACTGGTTAAGGAGCTTGATCGTGTGCAGAAGAAATAAAATAATAATCGGACTTGTATTTGCTCTCGTTTTTATCCCTGCTACTCTATTTGCTGCGCATATAGAGTATTTCAAGAGCATTCCTGTGCCAGCAGATAATCCTCAGACTCCCGAAAAGATTGAACTGGGTAAACAGCTCTTTTTTGACAGAAGGCTATCTGGAGACGGCACAATGAGCTGCGCCACATGCCATGTGCCTGAACAAGCGTTTGCTGACGGCTTGGATATATCGATGAGTTATCCTACAACAAAAAATTGGCGTAACACTCCTACTCTGCTTAATGTGGCATTTTATAAATCCTTCTTTTTTGACGGCAGGGCAGCTACGCTCGAAGAGCAGGCTCTTTTCCCTGTCATGTCCGCATTTGAGATGAACAAAAACCTTGACTATCTCGAAGAGCATATCAGAAGCGTGCCTTCTTATGTGGCAGACTTTAAAAAAGTGTTCGGAGGAGATGTTACGCGCGGCCGCATAGCTATGGCTCTCGCCGCATTTCAGAGGACTCTTATATCAATGAATGCACCAATAGATAAATACCTTAAAGGCGACACCAAGGCTCTATCTGCAGAAGCAAAAAAAGGCTATGAGCTTTTCAAAGGCAAGGCTCGATGCATTAAATGTCATGATGGAGTACTGCTTTCAGACAGCCGGTTTCATGCACTGAATGTGCCGGAAAACCCGGCTTTTGTTAATGATCCTGATGTAAAAGCCACAAGAAGGTTTGTAGCAAAGGTGTATCACTATGCTGACTACAAAAAACTTAATGAAGATCCAGGAAGATTTCTTGTTACAAACAATAAAAAGGATTGGCGTGCTTTTAGGACACCAACATTAAGAAATATTGCCCAGACAGCTCCATATATGCATAACGGAATATTCAAGACACTTGATGAAGTGATAGATTTTTTAAATAATGGAGGAGGTAAAGGCAATAAGGTTTTAACACCACTGGGTCTTACATCTGAGGAGAAAAAATATATAAAAACATTCCTCATTGAAGGTCTTACTGGAGATAAGGTAAAGATAAAACATCCTGATATACCTTAACACGTTAGTATTGAATTGCCTGATAATAAATGGATACAAAAGAGCTGGCAGCAAAAAAACCACACCTGCAGGATGCAGTAAGATTTTATGAGAAAGTGTTAAACTTTCTAGAACTTGCTGAAAAATATAAGTATGCTCCGTCAAAAGAGGAGACTACTTATAAAAGCGATGTAGCCGAGGTTCTTTTGAATGACTTGGCATCATCACTCAAAATCCCTCAGGAGAATATACAGCCCCTAAAAGAAGCCCTCCTTTTTGGGAGAATAGATTTCAGGAGGCTACCGCTTAATGAAATACCTTCATTTCAGTCTCCATATCACGAAGATGAATTAGCTTCAATTCTATATATACTCGGCATGCCATTTCTTCACTGGTATGCTGAAGCTTCCGGCATAAACACTGCAGGCTGGGAGAATGGGAAATGTCCTGTATGCGGCGCAACCCCTTCTTTTGCTGTTATGAAGAAAGAGGATAAAAAGACACTTTTTTGCTCTTTTTGCGGCACCAAGGGCACATGGCGCAGAATTGGCTGCCCATCTTGCATGGAAATAAACGGATCAAAAATTGAAATTCTTGAAGCAGAGAATGAGGAGAGCATAAGGCTTGAGCTCTGCAGCACATGCAAATGCTATATAAAAGCTGCTGATGAAAAGCTGCTGACAGACAGCACCTCATATCTGCTGGATTTAATTTCCTTGCCGCTTGATATAGTAGCGCAGCAGAAAGGTTTTAAGAGATTGTCTCCAAATCCTCTCGGACTCAAAAATCTTGTTTAAGGACAGATAATGAAGCAGATTTTTTTAGATGTTATGTCCATGGACAGAGCCAAAGAGCTGATACTCAGCAGGGTTTTAGAACTTTTAGATGGCATAGAGATGTCTGAGACTATAGATGTTGTCAAGTCTCGTGGGAGAATAACTGCTGAACCTGTATTTGCAAAATATTCTTCTCCTTTTTATCACGCATCAGCAATGGACGGATACGCTGTAAAGTTTTCTGATACATTCAGCGCTTCTGAGTCTGAGCCCGCTCTTCTGACAATCGGCAAAGATACATTTTATATTGATACAGGAGATCCCCTGCCTGAAGGGTTTAACGCTGTAGTTATGATAGAAGATGTGAATATTGTTGGAGAGTGCATCGAAATTTACCAGCCACTAACTCCATACCAGAATACGCGAACTATAGGTGAAGACATAGTTTCTACGGAAATGATAGCTCCACTTAATCATAAAATCAGGCCTGTGGATGTAGGGGCCATGCTCGCCAGCGGTTGTGTTCAGGTGAAGGTGCGAAGAAGACCTCTCGTTACTGTCATACCTACAGGTACAGAACTGATCACGCCTAAAGAGGCGCAAAAAGGCATAAAGGCGCCCGAGATAATAGAGTACAACTCGTTGGTTCTATCAGGTCTTGTTGAGGAATCAGGAGGAAGCGCTGTCTGCAATCCTATAGTTAAAGATGATTTTGATTCTATTAAGAACGCTATAAGAGATGCTTCGCTGTCTTCGGATATTGTTATTATAAATGCAGGATCAGGAAGGGGGTCTGAGGACTACACAGCTTCAGCCATAAAAGAACTGGGTGAGCTACTTGTTAACGGAGTTTCTATAAAGCCAGGAAAACCATTTATTGCAGGTATTGTGAACAATAAGCCTGTACTGGGCATTCCTGGGTATCCTGTTTCTGCTTACCTCACTTTTCAGCTTTTTGCTTTACCGGTTATTAATAAGTATCTTGGGATGTCGCATATAGAGACGGATTGCATTAAAGCAATAGTCTCCAGAAATATGGCATCTCCAATGGGAGTAGATGAGTATATAAGAGTAAAGCTTGGCGTTGTGAAGGACAAGTATATAGCAACTCCGATCAGCAGAGGAGCAGGCCTTCTCATGTCTGTAGTAAGAGCAGATGGCATGCTCAGAATACCTGCCAACTCAGAGGGAGTAAAGGCTGGCAGCGAGGTGAGTGTTAATCTGATCAATAGTATAAATCAGATTAAACATACTATTGTCTGTATAGGCAGCCATGACAATACTCTAGATATTTTGGCAAATGCTCTAAAGATCAAGCACCCTGAGTTAACCTTTTCGTCTGCACATGTTGGATCTATGGGCGGTCTTATGGCTCTTAAAAGATCTGAAGCGCATCTTTGCGGCACACACCTGCTTGACGAAGATACCGGCGAATATAATGTACTCTATATCAACAAATTCTTTAATCCAGGTGATATTACGCTAATAACTCTTGTTCATAGGGAGCAGGGACTGTTGGTCAAAAAAGGAAATCCAAAAGCTATAAAGGGCATCGAGGATCTTGTTAGAAATGACCTGCTCTTTGTAAACAGACAGCAGGGGTCTGGCACAAGGCTGCTGCTTGATAAAAACCTGAGAGAGCGCAATATCAATCCTTATTTGATAAAAGGATACGACCGCGAAGAGTATACCCATATGTCTGTTGCCTCGGCAGTGCTAACCGGGCTGTGTGATACAGGTATGGCTGTGTATTCATCAGCTGTTGCGCTTGGTCTAGATTTTATACCTATCGCAACCGAGAGATATGATCTAGCAATACCTACCGAGATATTGGAATCTGACATTATAAAGGCTCTGCTTGATATCATCCGCAATGATGATGAGTTTAAACATTCTGTACTCAAACTCGGAGGCTATGATGTCAGCATGATGGGGCATGTTGTAAATATCTAAAACTACTTGGCTGGCTGCTGTTGAATAGCCTGTTCATCACTATCTGAAGGCTGTTTTTCGAGTTTTTCAATCTCTTGAATTTCCTCAGGCAAAAGTTTCCTAGCTCCGATATATCTTTTTAGGTAGTATGGAGTATCAAGACTATTTATTACTATCTTCTTTGACTTAGATGATGCATGGATAAAAAGATTGTTGCCGAGATATATGCCAACATGTGAAGGGAATGATGCATATGTCCTGAAGAATACGAGATCTCCGACATTGAGCGAACTTTTATCAACTGGCTCTCCGATCTTGTACTGCTCTCTAGCGCTTCTCGGAAGACTCAACCCAGCCGCTGATGTGTATACCTTCTGGACATAAGAGGAGCAGTCCAGGCCTGTATTTCCAGTGCCGCCGAATTTGTATGGTATGTGGAGCATCTTTTTAGCAAACAGGGTAAGCCTATCCCTGATGCTCATATCAGATATCTCATCAGACTTCAGAAACTCCTTGGCCTCCTGAATTCTTTCAGGAGTTGTTTTAGGAGCTTCTTTGTCATTAATTATTATCTTAGTATCGTCCTCTTCTTTAGCTGGTGATATCAGCAGTTTCTGCCCTCTCTTGAGTGAGGCAGACTTCATGTTATTAAGACGCTTCAGCTCAGAAACTGATACAGAATATTTTTTTGATATTCTTGTAAGGGTATCTCCTTTTTTAATAATATGGTATTTAGCATCATGACTGTTTGTGTTTTTGACTGGACTGCTGGCGTGTTCAGGAGCGGCAGATTTTTTATCAGGAACTTTTCCGGGAATAATAAGCCTTGTACCTACAGAAAGCCTGTTTGAAGTAAGGTTATTAGCATATTTAATTTTATCGATAGAAACATTATGCTTTTTAGAAATCTTTATGAGGGTGTCGCCTTTTTTTACAGTATATTTGGTGGCTGATGACAAAGAAGCATTATTGCCGGTTTTTTTTATTGCAGCATGCGAACTGGTAAATCCTGTCAGGAGCAGAAGTGTTGCGAGAAAAATTAGTATTGTGAAGTTTTTATTCATTTACACCTCGTTGTACTAATAATTCTGCACATCACTTTCAGGCTGCCTCATCTTTTAAAAAGTCGGATATAGGTGGCAGTTCTGCAAGATTCTTTAGCCCAAAGTACTGAAGAAACTCTTTTGTAGTGCCGTATAGGAAAGGGCGGCCGGGAGCCTCTTTTTTGCCTATTATTTTGATAAGTCTTCTGTCCACTAGCGTTTTTACAGCTCCATCAGAATTTACACCCCTAAGCTGATCAACCTCTACTTTTGTAAGAGGCTGCTTATAAGCGATAATTGCGAGCGTTTCCAGGGCTGCCTGTGAAAGCTTTGTGTTCTGATTTATATTGCGTAGTTTTCTCACCCAGAATCCATTATCTGGATTTGTTATCATCTGGAATCCATCAGCTATTTCTGTAATGATTATGCCGGAGGATCTCTTTTTATAGCTCTCCACAAGATCATTAATATAGTGTTTTACGTCAGCTTCTGGTATGTCTGTAAGCTTAGCCATAGCAGAACAGGTTATAGGTTCTCCAGCTACAAAAAGAAGTGATTCCAATATTGATTTAGCCTCTATATTATCCATCGCCATAAATTATAGCAAAAAAGCATCTACAAGTCCAAAAAATGTTATATTTAACATATATTAGCGCTTAAGTATTAATCAGTTAAATTTTTGAGCAATTTTTCAATAAATTATTTCTGATGCATAAAGGCTGTCTGCCTGCCTATGGGCTGGTTAACCAAATACATGGAGGTAAACAGATCTGCAAACAGAAATACTCTTCTCATTTTTGCTCGCAACCTTATCGCTTGTAGCGCTGATAGCGCTAATCATAATTATCCCGCGCTTTCTCCGCAAAAAAAATATCACCAGCGATCATGATATGCAGAGTGTTATTGGTACATTCGACACCCTCGGAAATGAGATAAAGAGCCTCAGAAGCCAGCTCGTCATAAAGGAGCGCATGGCCGCTCTCGGGGAATTTTCAGCAGCTATTGCGCACGAGTTCAGAAATCCCATGGCAGTAATAGCAGGCTATGCAAAACTTCTGAATAAAAACTTGCCTGATAGTGATCCTAACAAGAACATTTCATACAGCATACTCAAAGAAATTGAACAGATGAATATCGTGATGGAGGAGCTGCTAAGGTTTTCTAAAGCAGAACCTTTGGCTAAAACCGAAGTGAGTCTGAACAAGCTTATTTTTAGTGTAGTTTCTTCATTAGACAAATCGAATATCAGGATTATATTTGACCCTGAATGCGAGATATCTATTGATGCAGACGAGATACTTCTGAAGCAGGCGCTCAGAAATCTTATACAAAATGGAATTGAGTCCGGAGATAGGGTGGTTATAAAAATAAAAGATATTAAACAAAAATCCGAAAACATAATAGCTATAACAGTACAAGACAATGGTGCGGGCATACCTGCTGATAAACTTGATGCAGTGTTTATGCCGTTTTACACAACCAAGGAAAAAGGCCTTGGAATCGGGCTCGCTTTTGTACAGAAGGTGGCTGTTGCACATGGCGGCAGTGTAACCGCTCAGAATGTAGAAGGAAAGGGCGCAGCATTTACTCTGCGCCTGCCAAAACAATAATGAACACTATTTTGATAGTGGAAGACAATAAAGGCATGCGTGAAATGCTCGAAAGCACACTCGCAGCAGAAGGCTTTTGCGTTCAGACAGCAGCCAGCGTTAAGGATGCCATGGATGTTATAGAATCAGGCGGATTCGATGCTGCTGTAACTGATCTTAAACTGCCTGATGGAGATGGCATGCAGGTTTTGTCTGCTATCCATGATCGTATGCCCATGATGCCTGTTGTCGTGATGACAGCCTTTGCTTCAATCGAACTCGCTGTAAAGGCTGTAAAGTCCGGAGCATATGACTTTATTACCAAGCCATTCGATACTGACCATCTGCTGCTTATTCTTAAAAGAGCTCTTTCTGAAAAATCTGTCATAAAAGAAAATCTGATTATGAAGAGCGAGCTTCCACACTACATGCAGCTGCCGGATATAATCGGCAGCTGCACTGCATGGAAAGAGGTTATGGACAAGGCTGACAGGGTTGCATCATTAAAGACAACAGTACTTCTACTGGGTGAAAGCGGCACCGGGAAAGAGTTGCTTGCCAGAAAGATTCACTACTCAGGGATCCGATCGTCAGAATCTTTTGTTGCTGTAAACTGCGCTGCGATCCCGTGCGAACTTGTTGAAAATGAGATATTCGGTCACGAAAAGGGCGCATTCAGCGGTGCAAATGAGATAAAGCCCGGCAGATTTGAGCTTGCTGACAAGGGAACGATATTTCTTGATGAGATAGGTGATATGGATCTATCCCTACAGTCCAAGCTGCTCCGGGTGCTGCAGGAGAGAGAGTTTGAAAGAGTGGGCGGCACTCGTACCATAAAGGTGGACTGCCGTGTAATAGCTGCAAGCAACAAGAATATAGAAAAGGATGTTGCTGACGGCAAATTCCGCGAAGACCTCTATTACCGCCTGAATGTCTTCCCTATAGTTGTGCCTCCGCTCAGACATAGGAGTGAAGACATAATACCGCTTGCAGAGCACTTTATCAAAACCTGTTCAGGCAGCATATGCCGGAGAAATGCCACTCTCTCTAAGGAAGTGGTCGAAATGTTTATGAACTACGAATGGAAGGGTAATGTCCGTGAGCTCAAAAACATAATAGAGCGCGCCCTTATACTCTGCGACAGCGACACCATCGAGCCGCGCCACATATCATTTCATAACAGCTATAAAAAGGAATCAGCGCCAGAGCCCGCAACTTCTATATCGTTACATGAAGCATCTGCCAGGGCAGCAAGAGCCGCTGAGATAGAGAAGATCAAATCTGCCCTCAGCCGTACCAAGGGCAACAAGACAAAGGCAGCAGAACTGCTTGATGTGAGCTACAAAACACTTTTGACCAAAATCAAAGATTATGGAGTAGAGTGACTGGTAAATATGAAAGGAGGTTCATGATTTATGAAGCGCATTACACAGTTATATTTTAAAGCCTTTAAAAAAACATTTAAAAACATCATGTCTCAATCAGGCATTTTTCTTGCAAATGTGTTTTGTATGAATAAAAGGATTGCTTGTCAATCAGGCTTTTCGCTTGTAGAGGTTTTGATTGTAATCGCAATAATAATTATAATCAGCGCTCTTGCTATGCCATCTCTTCAAGGATATGTTATAAACAGGTCTCTTAAGTCAGCAGCAAGAGAAGTTATTTCTGATATTAATGAATTTAAAGAGAGGGCAATCGCAGAAAATCGTGCTTACAGAATAACCTTAACTCCAAACAGCCCGAATTATACAATTGAGCAATGTGCAAACACCGGAGCAACATGTAACGGATTTCAAAATTTCCAAAATAAGTCGTTAGCTTTATTTGAAAATAGTATAAAAATTGAAACTTCAGGCACAACAGCTACTCAGTATGATTTTCAGACAAGGGGAACCGTTAATGCCGGCACAATACAGCTTATAAATCAGAGAGGTTCCACATCAAACATAGTAACAAATATAACTGGGAGGGCAAGTGTTCAGTTCATTATGCAATAAATCTGGAATCAGCTTAATAGAGGTGCTTATAGCGACTCTTCTTGTAATGATTGGAGTTATGGCTATGCTGAGCATGCAGCCGCAGGGATGGGTATTGGCAGGCCAATCTGATATGTTAGGCAGGGCTGCTGAGCTGCTACATGAAGAGCTCGAAAGAAATGAACTGCACATCATGAACACATGCAATACAGCCTCTTTATGGGGAGCAGCATTGCCTGCTAATGTTAATAGTACTATACAAAATACCACGAGCATTACTTCCAGCGGTCAGGCTGCAGTTGCCGGTGATGCTACTTATACAGTTGCTACAACTATTACTAACCGATCTTCTCTTTCGTGGCTTGTCTCTGTCAGGGTAACAACGCCGGGTAATAAAACTATATCTGAGAGCCGAATAGTTGCTAGACAAGATTATTTAAGGCAGGGGTGCATATGAAAATCTATCAATTAAAACAAAATGGCTTTACTCTTGTAGAGATACTTTTTGTTATTGTTACTACAATGCTGCTTCTTGCTGCTATATATATGGCAACAAGTTCAGGCCAGAGATCATCTATGGCTATCGAGCAGAAGGTCGCTGCTCAGCAAGATGCTAGGGCAGCACTTAATGTTATGGCACTTGAGATTGGCATGGCATCATATGATAAAGGTGCCCCCAACACAGTATGGACAGCCCCTATCGCTTGCCCGTCAAGCACAGGAGTATTATCTGCCCCACATAAAGGAATTCAGCTGGCAGCCTCTGACTGTCTGAATATACAGGCTGATCTTAATGGTGATGCAGATTTTATTGATGAAAATGAGAACATAACCTATTTCTATGATGGAGTAAATCAATTGATCACAAGAAATACAGGAGGAGGCGGACAGCCTTTTCTTGGTGAGGCCCCAGGCACAACTTCACGATCTTTGCGTGTTGTAAACAACATTGTAAACATCCCGGTTTTTAGTTATTTAGATGGGCAAGGCAACCCAACCACTTCTATCGAACAATCAAGAAGAATAGATATCACACTTATTGTAGAAACAGATCGTATAGACCCCAATACTGGACAAAGAAGACGCATGGTTTATTCAACCAGCGTAATTCCCAAAAACCATGCTATCAAATTATAGGGGATAACATGAATGATAAATACTTAAATTCAAAATCAGGATTTGCCATGATAGCCGCGCTGCTGGCTCTTTTGATATTAACTGCAGTCGGCGTGATTGTATTTACATCAACAACCCGTGATATGAGAATAGCAGGGAGAGTTGTTGGTGAAAAAAAAGCCTTTGCAGCAGCAGAAGCAGGACTGCATGATCTTTTAAGCAATCCCAACTTTTCTGCCAGCCTTGCTGCCAGCAATATACAGGTGAGCCAGCTAACAGATCCTGATTCTGTATACTCATATGCTGTTGGCTCAAGCTCTTCTGGGTGTACAGATCCGCCAACTGGTTTTAATGTCGAGAAGTATAGCAGGCTTCTGTATCCAGTAAATATTGCTGGACAAAATTTACGATATGGATCACGAGTGGAATTAGAAGTAAGTATAGGGCTTTTTAGTAGCGGAAAATGCGAAAAAACAACAGAAAACTAAGCAGGAGGCATGATGGATAGAATTAAGAGGATATACATAGTTGTTATAGTGCTATTATTTGGAATTTATGCATCATCAGCCCTTGCAGATGAGAGCGAAATGTTTTCGAGTGTTGCGCCTGATTCTCTGATAGTGCTTGACCTTTCAGGAAGTATGGCATGGACCCCTGCTGGCGGAACTGCCACAACAACAGGGTTGCCATGTACAGCTACCACCTGCAGTAGGCTAAATATCGCCAAAACAACTCTATTTAACATATTTGATAGTGATAACAACTCGTTAATTGATAGTAATGATGAGAAAAACCTTAATATCAGAATCGGATATATGCGCTTCTATGATTGCTATGCAGATGATACAGCAGGCAGTTATTCCAGCGGATGCAACCAGCTTGTGTACGGTATAAATACCCAATACACAAAAATCTATTGCAATAAATCAGCACCAAATACATGCTTAATAACAGATGGAAGCTCTCCATGCGTTAAAACAGAATCAGCTTCCGGCGGCACTCCTTTAGGAGCCGCATTAACAGAAGCCAAGTATTACCTTGATTACCATAAATCAAGAGATGCTGCACAAGCCTGCAGACCAAAGTTTGTTATTTTCATTACTGATGGAGAAGACACTTACTCATGTGGGGGTAGCGGTTCTACAGGCAGTATAGGCAGAAGGATGACAACTGTAGCTAAAGCCAAAGCATTGGCTGATGCAGGCTATAAGGTTTTTGTCATCGGTTTTGGATCGGGGATGCCAGCCTCGTTAAAAAATACACTTAACTGGGCAGCATATTTTGGTCAGACTGAAAATCCAAATACAACAAATACTGGTGATACATCAGCGATAACTATTCCTGCAATCCCATGTTCTGCAACAACTGATCCTGGAGCTGCAGCTCTAGACGGCTATGCGTTTATGGCTGAAAATGCAAATGAACTAGAGGCAGCGATAAAACAGGCGCTAGCTGTTATTTCGGGTTCTATATATACATTTTCCACGCCTGCTGTTGCAGCAATACGAACTGCTGATGAGAATTTTCTATACGAGGGATCTCTTACTCCTAACAGTGTAGATCCTTTCTGGAAAGGATATCTCAAACAATACGAATTTGGAGCTAATAATACGTTGGTGTTAAAGTGGGAAGCCGGGCAAAAATTGGCTGACACGGCAGCATCATCAAGAAAAATATATACATACAAATCTGCTGCTGTTACAGAATTCAATACTACAAACATATCAGTATCAGATCTCGGAGTTTCCACAACAGCACAAAGAGATATGGTGGTAGGATATTTTCGAGGCGATCCCACATACAATCCAGAAAATTGGAAGCTCGGCGATATATTCCATTCAGGTCCTACTGTAGTAGGAACTCCTAATATATATTTTTCTGATATTATCGATACCAGCAGTCCTGCTGCCTTTAGCGTATACAGAGATAATAATCTCAGATCTACTGCTAATGGCAAGAGGATAGTTCTGGTTGGGGCTAATGATGGACAGCTGCATGCCTTTAAAACCAGCGATGGCACTGAGACATGGAGTTTTATCCCTCCGAATTTGCTTTCACGGCTATCCCAAATTGCCCATGACAGCCATCCTACAGCGCTCATGCATACATTTTATGTTGACGGCCCCATTACACAATCTGATGTGTGGACAGGCAGCGGCGACGGCACAACAAAGCAGGCCAGCGACTGGAGATCTTTTATAGTTTTTGGACTTGGCAGAGGCGGAGATAAAACTTTATGGAGCTCTTCTGCATCATGCGACAGCGGCTTCAATGACAAATATACTACAACTTATACCAACTACTGCGGATACTATGCTCTTGATGTTACAGATACCATTAGTGCCCCACTTTACAAATGGAAGATTTCATCAAGCGCAAGCGAAGCACCTTATATTGGCCAGCCTTGGTCAAAGATGACTATAGGCAAGATCAAAATAAGTGATGAAGAGAGATGGGTGGGAATTATAGGGGGCGGATACAATGCAGCAGCCTGCAATACAGGGCAGCAAAACTGCGACACAAGAGGCAAGGGTATCTTCATAATAGATATGAAGACAGGCTCTGTTCTTAAAGCCTTTACAAGGGCTAACGTGTCAGGTATGGATTTTAGCATGCCCAGTCAGGCCGCAGCTTTTGATAAAGATGGCGATGGGTTTATGGATATTATTTATATTGGCGATCTTGGAGGAAATGTTTGGAAGGTTAACATGTGCGGCAAAAACTCGCCTGCTACATGTGCTGCTTCTGACTGGACAATCAGCACACTTTTTGCAGCATCAAGCGGAGTTATAAGGCCAATATACAACAAGCCGGTTATTGCAAGAGACTCGGCAAGCAATTACTGGGTATATTGGGGCACTGGAGATGATACTGACCCTACTGCTGCAAATGCTCAAGAGAAGTTCTATGCAGTAATGGACACAGGCATTACCTTAACAATAAATGATTTGGAAAATATAACAACCGGCACCTACAACCCCTCAACATCCACAAAACCGGGCTGGTATATAAACCTGCCAGGTTCAGGTGAAAAAATACTGACTGAACCTGATATATTTGGTGGAGTTGTATACTTTACCACTTATGTACCTGCAAATGGTAATGACCCATGCGACATGACAGGTGATTCTAATTTGTATGGTGTTAATTATATAACAGGCGCTGCAGCGTTGCCGGGCAACACTGCACGAAGCATTGATGTAGGTGAAGGCATAAAAATGCCGATTATAACAACCGGTCCAACAGGCAATCCTCGATTGATAACACCTGGCGGAACCAGTACTCCCGGGGCAGTAATAAGTGATGGTGGTTTTGATATTTTAGGTGGCATGTCAAATTCACGGTGGCTAATGTACTGGAAAGATAAGCGTCTAAAATAAATACAATGCAATTAAAATGCTTTATAAATATGCCGGCAGTATTAACTGCCGGCATATTTTTTAACTACCTATCATTTCTTGAATGCCTCTGTTTTTGCGTGGTATCATAATAAATGTCTGAAAATTATAAGAAGAAGTATTGTCTCATAACCTTTGGCTGTCAGATGAATGAGCACGATTCAGAGCGTATCGCAGGTCTGCTTAGGGCAGACAACTACACTGAAACTGATATCCCCAAAGAAGCTGATCTGATTATCCTGAATACATGCAGCATCCGTCAAAAAGCTGAACAGAAGGTATTTAGCATGATCGGAAGGCTTAAAAAACTTAAGCATACCAGGCCGGATCTAAAGATAATGCTTGCGGGTTGTATAGCCCAGCATAGAGGTAAGTCGATTTTTAGACGCGCGCCATCAATTGATTATGTTGTTGGTCCTCAAAATATCAATAAAATACCAGACATTATAAAGAACGGGGCAGGGCAGTTATTAATTGCGGATAATCTAGATCTGAAACTGCTTAATCTGCCTGCTGTGCGCAAAGATAGCTTCAGGGCATGGGTAAATATAATATATGGTTGTAATAATTTCTGCAGCTACTGTATTGTGCCTTATACAAGGGGTAGAGAGGTTAGCAGACCTTCTGATGATATTGTTAATGAAGTGGCAGGTCTGGTATCAGACGGCTATAAAGAAATAACGCTGCTAGGGCAGAATGTAAACTCTTATTCTGATTCAATGAGTTTTGCAGGACTGCTTAAAGAACTGGATAAGATTAAAGGTATTCAGAGGCTAAGATTTATGACTTCTCATCCAAAGGATATTTCTGATGAGTTGATATTTGCTGTGCGAGATCTTGGCAGTCTTTGCGAACATATTCATTTACCTTTGCAGTCAGGTTCAACAAGGATATTGAATCTTATGAATAGAAAATATACACGAGATGATTATATGAAAAAGATTGAGATGATTAAAAATACTATTCCCGGCGTATCGATTACAACCGATATTATTGTTGGTTTTCCGGGCGAGTCAGATCAAGATCATAAAATGACTATACAAACTATTAAAGACATTGGCTACGACGGCATGTATGCTTTTAAATACTCTCCAAGAGAAGGCACAAAAGCAGCTACGCTTGATGATCAGGTTGATGAGGCCATAAAGGAAGATAGGTTGGATGAGCTGCTTGTTTGTCAGGATTTAATTACAGAAAATATAAACAGAAGGCTCGAAGGAAGCATTTTAGAAGTGCTTGTCGAGTCTACTGATACTATTTCTGGAGGCTTTATGACAGGAAGAACAAGAAATAATAAAATAGTTACTATTGCTGCGGATCAAAAACTAGAAGTTGGATCATTTGTAGATATTGAAATAACAGAGGGGTATAGGCATAATCTTAAAGGTAAACCTGCAATAAGATGAGAGTTGCCATATTAACACTAGGATGCAGGACTAACCAGGCAGAGAGCTTTATGCTTGAGCAGCAGCTGCAGTCGGCTGGTCATCATATAGTCGGACTTTCTGAGTCTCCTGACTTCGCAGTCATTAATACATGCACAGTTACAGAAAAGGCAGATCACCAGTCTGAGCATATGATAAGAAGTGCGCTCAAAAAGAGCAGTGTTGTTATTTCTACAGGATGTTTTTCGCAGCTCAAAAGCTCTGAGCTTTATAATAAATACCCAACTATAACGATTGTTCAAAATAAGGATAAAGATAATTTAATCAATTTGATAGACAGCTGTAGTAAAAGCAATAAATTAGGTATTTTGTATGGTTCACGGCATAGGCCTTCTCTAAAGGTTCAGGATGGGTGCAACTTTTCCTGCGCATACTGTACAATTCCTCTGGCGCGTGGCGCATCAAAAAGCAGGGCGATTGATGATGTTATAGAAGATGTGGTTAGGCTTGAACAGGCAGGCTATAACGAAGTTGTTTTATGCGGAATACATTTAGGACTATACGGCAAGGATTTAAAACCTTTAGTATCTATTGATAATCTGCTTAATGTATTACTTGAGGTTACTGAATCTATACGCTTTAGACTCAGCTCAATAGAGATTACTGAAGTCAGTGATGAGCTTATAGGTATAATTAAAAACAACAGCAGAGTATGCAGGCATCTGCATCTGCCTATGCAGAGCGGTGACAATAAGATTCTTGAGAGCATGAACAGATTTTATACTGTAAAACAGTTTAGCGATAGAATTAAAAAGATCTCTTCAACAATACCTAATATATCGCTTGGCACAGATGTTATAGTCGGATTTCCAGGAGAGACAGATCAGAGCTTTAATAGAACCAAGTCTATTATTAACGATCTGCCAATAACATATCTGCATGCATTCCCTTACTCAAAGAGGCCAAATACAGCAGCTCTGAAGCTTGACGGGCATATGGACGATTACATAAAAAGAGACCGGGTTGATAAGTTAAGAGAGTTGTCAGCATCAAAGAAAAGAGCCTTTATACGGGCTAATCTCTCTAAAACCCTTGCTGTTGTTACTGAATCTATTGATAGCGGTCATATAAACGGAACTACAGATAATTATATCAAGGTTTTGATGAAACTCTCTGACGAGCTCAGGCCTGGAATGCTTGTCAATACACGCATTGAAGAGAGCTCTTCCGGCCAGATTATCGCATATGCTGTAAAAAAATCTTAACCTCCTGTTAATGCGTGTTATTTCCCCTGCCTGTTTTTTAATCAATTCAATACAACCCTTGAAATTCGGTAATCGCAGCGCGATGAGTGATATCTTAACAACAAGTTATCAACATCACGCGTTTATTTATAATGTCCGATAAGATATATTATGTAAAGTTTAATATTCTTGGCGCAGCTTTCGCGTGTTGTCCTTTTACAAGTCTCTGATTTTGTGACTTCTTATTTTTACACTCAGATATCTGGTTTCATTATACCAAGAGAACTATTTTTATCTTGTTCCTAATATATATTAATAAAATTATCTGGCGTATGATGTGAGTTTTACTGTAAATTAAATACCTGATCTATTAATCTGGAGGAATTGAGAATGTACTTTTCTAAGATGTTAATCCCTACTCTGAGAGATGTGCCTGCAGATGCAGAGGCCGTGAGTCATAAATTAATGTTGAGAGCTGGTTATGTGCGCCAGCTTGCTGCAGGTTTATATATATATTTGCCATTAGCTCTTCGTGTAATGAATAAAATCAACTCTATTTTAAGGCAAGAGATGAACTTCATAAATGCACAGGAGATAACAATGCCTGTGCTGCACCCAGCAGAGATATGGCAGAAGACAGGCAGATGGTATGAGATTAAAGACGAGATGTTCAGACTTAAAGATAGAACTGATCGTGATATGTGCCTTGGCATGACTCATGAGGAGATTATGACCTGGCTAGCTGCGCGAGAGATCCGTTCTTACCGCGACCTTCCACAGTCATGGTATCAGATACAGACAAAGCTTAGGGATGAGGCGCGCCCAAAAAGCGGCATTCTGCGCACACGTGAATTTACAATGAAAGACAGCTACAGCTTTGATGCTGATGAGGCAGGCTTAGATGTTAGTTATGCAAATCATGCGGAAGCCTATCACAGAATTTTCAATAGATGCGGACTCAGGTTTTATCAGGTAGAGTCAGATCCAGGAATGATGGGAGGCGCAACAGCTCATGAATTTATGGCTCCAAGCTCTGCTGGTGAAGATGAAATTGTTATATGTAATTCATGCGGTTATGTGGCAAATATTGAAGTCGCTTCTTCAATTCATACAAAGACGGAAGATCTGGACTGCTCATATCAAGAAGTGCATACTCCTGGCAAAAAGAGCATAAAAGATGTCTCTGCATTTTTAGGCTTAGCGCCGACAAATCTGTTAAAAAGCCTTCTTGTCATGTGTTCAGATACACCTATGCTTGTATTACTTAGAGGCGATCAGGAGCTGCACGAAAAGAAGCTCCTGAAGCTGGTCGGAAAATTCAGACCTGCATCAAATGATGAAATTATAAATACATTAGGAGTGGAGGCGGGCTTTATTGGTCCTATGTCTCACGATATAAAAATAATCTCTGACCCTTCCCTTAAATCCGGCATGTTTGTAGCTGGCGCTAACAAATCAGATTATCATGTAAAAGGTATTAAGGCTGATACACACTTTAAAGCTGAATGGCATGACATTCATGTTGCAAAAGCTGGGGATGGATGCCCAAAATGCGGAAAGATTCTCTCATCTGAAGCCGTGATAGAGATTGGGAATATATTCAAGCTTGGAACTAAATACTCAAAACCCTTAAATGCTGTTTATCTGGACAGTAATGGCAAGGAAAACCCTATCATTATGGGCAGCTACGGCATTGGTCCTGCAAGAATAGCAGCAGCTGCAATTGAACAGAATAATGATAAGGACGGCATAATCTGGCCAAAAAATATAGCTCCATTCGATATCCAGATAAGCCCTCTTAATCTTTCTGATCAGGCAACAAGAGATACTCTGGATGCTATGTATAAAGAACTCTCACCAAAAGGATTCGAGATACTAGTGGATGACAGAGACGAACGACCGGGAGTAAAGTTTAAGGACGCAGACTTGATAGGCATTCCTATTCATATAATACTTGGTGAAAAATCTTTAAAAGAGGGGCTCGTTGAGATTAAGACAAGAAAAACCAGAGAGTCCGCCAAGATTAATGTTAATGATGCTGTTAATGCTGCTATAAAGGCACATTCAGAAGCCTTTTAAAATACTTTATGCATCGAGACTTTGCTGTAATTGATATCGGCACTAACACAATAAGACTGATAATCGCCTCTGTTAAAGACGGTAGGCTTGTACGCAGGGTGTCCCGACGCGTTGCTGCAAGGCTTGGCGCTAAAATTAATGATACAGGCAAGCTCGATACAGAAGGCATGAATAAGGCGCTTGATGCATTACAGTCATTCAGTCAAACAATAAACTTATACAATGTTGTATCAATAAAGGCCGTAGGCACTTATGCCCTTCGCGTAGCTGCCAATTCCAAGCAGTTTATAAAAGAAGCAGCTGACAAGACAGGGATTAGTATAGATGTAATATCGGGTGAGCAAGAGGCTGATCTTACGCTAAAAGGCATAACAGCCGGCTGCCCTTCCCTGACACCTCCTTATGTGCTTATAGATATTGGCGGAGGAAGCACAGAATTGATAAGTGTTTCAGAAAATACAAGACAGAGGAGCATACCAGTAGGAGCTGTAAAACTTCATGATAAGTTATTCAGCGGCCAGCACCAGATAGATATCTCAATTAAAGAGTCTCGAGTCTATTTATCAGAACTTTTTAAAAAAATCGTTCCTAATATTTCAGATGGATTATTGCATGTCGCGGCTACTGGCGGCACAGCAACAACATTGGCAGCTATAGATATGCAGCTGGAATACTATGACCCTGAAAAGGTGCATGGACATCTGATTAGCTTGAGGAAGATTGATAAAATAATCGAGAATTTATCTTCTATTCCGATGGAAAAAAGGCCGGATGTAAAAGGATTAGAAAAAGACAGGGCGGATATAATCATACCGGGTGCGCTAATATTGTCATCAATCGTCAGCATGCTTCCTGCTTCATCAGTAGTTATAAGCGATTACGGACTTCTTGAGGCACTTATATTTGACGCTTCAGAGTGACAAAGATATAGATTTTCACTCTGTATATTGTGGTATTATTAAAAAATGAACATAATATTTGACAGGCCAGAGAGCCTCAAAAAAACCAACTTCAGATATTGCCCCGGTTGCGGTCACAGTATAATTCACAGAATCATCGCAGAGACTATTGATAAACTCGGCATAAGAGAACAGACGATCGGCATAGCTCCTGTTGGATGCGCTGTATTTGCTTATGACTATTTCAATATTGATATGATAGAGGTTCCTCATGGCAGGCCGCCTGCTGCTGCAACAGGCATGAAGAGAGTTCTTCCTGACAAAATAATATTCTCTTATCAGGGCGATGGAGACCTTGCTGCTATAGGAACAGCGGAAATAATCCATGCGGCAAACAGAGGCGAAAACCTCTCAATGTTCTTTGTTAACAACACCACCTACGGAATGACAGGCGGACAGATGGCTCCAACCACACTTGCGGGTCAGAGAACATCTACTACACCAAAAGGAAGAAGCACAGAATCAGCCGGTCATCCTATAAGAGTTGCAGAGCTCCTGTCAAATCTTGATGGTGTTAAATTTTCGGCCAGAGCTGCTGTTGATTCTTTTAAAAATATTGCTGCAACAAAAAAACTTGTCGAGAAGGTATTCTTGAATCAGATCAACGGCAAGGGGTTCAGCTTTCTTGAGATACTCTCACCATGCCCAACAGACTGGGGCATGACGCCTGAAAAGTCGATTGCATGGCTCAGGGAAAATATGATCCCATTCTATCAGCTGGGCATTATAAAAGACCTGACAGATCAGGAGAAAAAATGACAAAAAGGATAATAATAGCAGGTTCCGGAGGACAGGGGGTGCTCTTCCTTGGGAAGCTTTTAGCATATACAGCTATGCTGGAGGATAGAGAGGTCACCTGGTTCCCATCATACGGTGCAGAAATGCGGGGCGGAACTGCAAACTGCACAGTTGTTATATCTGACGACATAATCGGCTCTCCTGTAGTAAGGAACCCAGATATTCTGATAACACTTAACGAAGCATCATACAGGAAGTTCGGACCTGCTGTTAAAAGCGACGGACTTATACTTTATGACTCAACAATAAAGAGCATGCCTGAAGGAATACAGTCAGTGACAAAGAGTATAGATGCAACATCTCTTGCAGCATCCATGAATGTTCCTGGTTCTGCAAACATGGCTATGGTCGGCGCCTGTGCAGCTGCTGACATTATATCTCTTGATGCTGCTTTTAACGCGCTTGAGGCAGTGACTCCACCAAGGAGAAGAGACTCGCTAGAACTAAATAAAAAAATAATTACTACAGTATATGAAAACTCAAAAAATTAGAAGAGCAACAATATCTGATGCAAAGACCATTCATAAGCTCGTTAATGATCATGCGAGAAAAGAACAGATGCTCCCGCGCTCTCTAAATGACATATATGAGTGCATCAGAGACTTCTTTGTTTATGACGAGTCGAGCGCAATAAAAGGTGTATGCGCACTTAAGATAGTTTGGGAAGATCTTGCAGAGGTTCGCTCATTGGTTGTTGCAGATGAATTTCAGGGGAAGGGAATAGGCACGAGTCTGGTAAAAAAATGTTTAGAGGATGCAGTTAATCTTGGAGTGACAAGGGTTTTTTCTCTGACTTACAGAGTAGACTTCTTTAAAAGACTCGGGTTTAAGGATATAAATAAAAACAAGCTGCCTCAGAAAATTTGGGGGGATTGCCTAAAATGCCATAAATTCCCTGACTGTGACGAGACCGCAGTGATAATAAATCTTTAGTCTTCGAGCCTTACTCTGATATCTGACTGCATTCTAAGTGTATTTATAAGCTCTTTTATTTTTTTATTCTTATTTAATTCGTAAAGATACCGTTCAATCTCATCATGCACAGCCATATATTCTTTGCCTCCAAACTCTTTACTGTTTTTATTGTAAAAGTCCTGAATTTCCTCTTCTCTAATAATTATGCCTGATTCGACTTTTATATCAAAATATTCCTTGATCATATTATCAGGATTTGTCTCATCGAGCCTCATCTCTTTTGCCTCCTGATAAACAAGCATGCGGTTTATTACAGACTGTAGGGCTTCCGCTTTTGTTATCGACGGAGACCGCTCTTTTATTTTCTCGTAATTTTTCAAAAATTCCGACCTCACAACAGGCACGCCGTTTACAACAGCGACAACTCTGTCAATTATCATATGATCATCAGATGAAAGAGAGATGTATGGATTAGCAGCCATAAGCAAAACAATCAAAAAGGTGTATTTAAAATATTTTTTTATCATTTTTATTAGAAAGCATGCCCTATGCTGAAATGCAATTCCCCCCTGCTCATTGATTCCCTCTTGTTAAGTTTAACTCCGTAATCTATTCTTATTGGACCAACAGGTGTTTTGTATCGCAGGCCTAGTCCGCTTGAAAATTTAAGTTCTGACATGCTTGCATCACTAATGCTGTACCAAACATCCCCTGCATCAAAAAAAGTGACTACTCCTATGCCTTTGCCTACATCTGTTCTGAGCTCTATGTTCGCCATAGCGAATGCATTACCGCCGGTAGGATTATTGTTGGAGCCCTTTGGGCCGAGCATGTCCTGCTCATAGCCTCTTACTGTTGTTCTTCCTCCAAGAAAAAACCTTTCGACAAGAGGAAGCTCTTTGGTCTCGCCTATGCCCTTTCCATAGCCTACCCTGCCTGATATAGCTAAAACCACTCTCTTGCTTATGCTGACAAAATTATTCAGATATGCCGAGAACTTGAAAAAATCGGTCTCTGAAAAGAGCATCCCAGTTGCCCACTTTGCAGTTACTCCAGCAATATAACCTTTTGACGGTTCAAACGGATTGTCTCTTTTATCATAAATAATCCCAGCTCTTAATCCACTAATTAAGAGGCTTCCAGTATCTTCGCGCGACAAAACAACGTCAGGCTGAACTTCTGTTGTTTTTACAACTGATAGATCGTAGTAGAGCTCGCTTGTTATGTTGTTAGACAGCTTCTTTTCAATTCCAACCGTAGCTGTTTCTCGCCTTAGTTTATATCTGGTTTCGTCAGTATCGATATTTTTCTCTTCCCTGTTTTCGTGCAGCAGAAGCATCTTAAGCGGCATCCTTGAATTCAGAAACCATGGTTCCGTAAAAGTGATGATAGCTCTCTGCTCAATTGTGCTAAACTCTGTTCTTAGAGTGGCTTGCTTATTAAGTCCCCATAAGTTTCTGTAGCCTACTTCTGCAAAACCGCGCGCCTTTTCATATTCTCCATAGCCCGCTCCAAACTCAACAAATCCCTGGTTGCCTTCCTTTAATTTGTACAGCACATCCTTGCGTCCATCACCAGAATCGATCAGTTTTGTATCTATATCAGAGAAAAGCCCAAGCCTGTATAGGTTCTGCCTTTCTGTAAGGATAAGGCTGTAGTCAGCCGGCATGCCCTCTGAGTGCAGTAGTTCTCTCTTTATAACCTTTGGCCTTGTGCTTCCGTTGCCGGATATAATTGACTTTCCAAAAAATAAACGATTGCCTTCATTTATATTAAAAACTACTGTTGCTGATCCATTTTTTATATCTCTGCTGATATCAACTTTAGCGTTAAAATAACCTTCTTTGAGATACAGGTCGCTAATCACCCTTTTTGCATCGAGTATATCAACCTCATTGTACTGGCTGCCAGGTTTGATTGATAACCTGGTTTTTATATTTTCTGGTGTAAAAGCCTTTGCATTTGCGATATCAATTTTACTGATAGTAACCTGGACGCCTTCCTTAAGATTAAACTCAACATCTGCTGTTCTGGTATCGCTATTTTCAATAATCAGCGGCTCATCAACATCAGCATAAAGGTAACCGAGAGACCTGTAGAAATCCTTAAGTGTCTCAGCAGCGCCATCCACGACGCCTCTCCTGTAAACATCGCCCGGCTTAACCCCAAGAATTTCATATAGACGTTTTTCATCTATTGATGATCCTGAAAACTTGATGCTGCCGAAATTGTAAATACTGCCCTCGAAAATGTAGAGATCGAGATTAATTTTAGAACTGCTATAAGTTACAACAGGTGTTATTATTGCTTTTATATAGCCGTTGTCAGCATAAAAAGTCGTGAGTCGGTTTATAGACTCTTCCAGAAGATCGAATGAGAATTCATTTCTTTCATAAAATATTAGTTCATCCATAATTCTGGAGCTGCTGATGTTATTGTTGTTATGCAGATCTATTTTCAGTTCTCTTCCTGGATCAAGCTTAGCAGTTAATAGTTCAGAATCGTAGGCGTAAGAAAAATCAACACCTATATGACCTATCTTTTTATAATCGTCAAGAATTTTTCTTTTTGTCTGCTCCATCATAATCATATCGAATATGTCGCCTTCGAATATATTCAAATAATAATTCATCTCTTCTTCGGGGCCTTGGAGCACAAGCTTTTTGACTATCTCGGGTTCTCCTTCGAAAACATTTACTGCAATCTCTACATATGGGTATTTAAGTTCATTTGCAGTCCAAGATATTTTAGCCTTTCTATATCCTTTATTATGCAGTCGCCTAAGAAGTTTTGGCGCTGCTGAATCAATCTCTTTTGAATTAAGCTGTATGCCTTTCTCTAATGAGAGAGCCCTTATATAAAAAGAATCCGAAAAGTTTTCATTGCCAGATATTTTTATGCTCGATATGATTTTCTGTTCAACAGCAGTTATCTCAATTCTGCTGCCTGTACTGTCCATTTTCTTAATAATGATATCTTCGAAATATCCGGTCTGAAATACACGTTTAATACCGTTTCTTAGCTGTTCAGCAGTTACTGATGAGCCGGCATTTAAACCAAGAGCGTTCAGGAAGTCTTCTTGGCTCATAGAGTGCAGCCCGCTTATTGCCAGCTCTTTTGGCATATAAGTTTCAGCGCTGTCAGATGCGTTGGCAACACAAGGAATATAACAAGCAATAAATAAAACCAATGTAAAAAGGCATCTTTTCATAATTTCATTTAAACTCAAATCTGAATTTAATGTCGCCGCCAAGTGCTCCTCTCTCGTCTCTAACGCCTACCAGCGATGTTTTTTTACCAATCATATATTCGAGTTTCCAAATTTGTTCTTCCCCTGTATTAACCGAGCTGCTATATGTTACATACAGCTTATCAGCCATCAGCCTTTTTGATACAGTAATGCGTGGAGAAACAGTGCCTGTAGACTTTGATACATAAGGCTCTATCTGGACTCTGTCAAACCCTGTGATTGTTCTTACCCTGTCCTCAAGCACATCCTGAAGCTTGCCTGTTACAAACGAGGTTGCCTCGCCTGCCCCGATGCCTCCGCCTGCCCCCTTCAAATTTTTACCCAGCTGACCTACTGCCAGAAGGCTCAGTATATCCCCCTCAGAAAGAGGAGGATCTGATGATAAGTTCATACTGAACTGATCAATATATCCGTCAAGATTAAGTCTAATATTATATCCGGCAGTTGATGTTGCAGCCGCAATATTAAAATACGGATTTATTTTATTCGGATCTGCAAAATCGAGAGATCCTTTTGTTATTTTAAAATCATTGTTTCTGAAATAAAATGTGCCATCCACTGCCTCGGCCTTTCCTAAGAGTATGGGGGAAGATATAGTCCCCCTCACTAGCATGTCTGCAGATATATTAGCCCTAGCCACATTATTGTCAATCTGAAGCCTGCTGCCTGTAACCCTGACATTAAGGGCTGTCTTTTCAAAAGGCGTTGGTTCTCTCTTTACCTCGACCTTTGGCTTGAATTTAAGCAGAGCGCTCTTCCAGTCGAGCCTTTCAGCATATTTTGCGTTTATTATCTGAACATCTCCAAGTATTGTCTGGGCTGAAAGATCGCCCTTGTATGTCAGGCTGCCGTTCATAAGAGCCCAGAAGTTTTTGGAGATTGATGCTCTTACCCGCCTGACATTTGACTCCACAAAAAACTTCTTTAGCCTAAATTTTGACAGATAGGCAAAGCCAGAAACTGTGAAGTCTCCGCCAGCAATATTCCCTGTTGATTTGTCGATAACAATCTTGTCTCCATCGATGTAAGCATATCCATTAAGATCTGTGAATCTATAAGGAAAATATTTAATCCCAAGCAGCCCATTTTTTAGCTCCACACCGCCGTATATTTTTGGTTTTTCCCAATCGCCTGTTACTGTAAAAACAAAAGATCCATCACCCTTTAGCGTCTCTATGTTTTTGTAAAATGCCATCATGGGCGCCAGTGATGACTGCCCTTCGAGAAACAGGTCGTAGCTTTTACCTATAACCGCAGAACCGCTGAGTCTTACCTCAGATGCCGAACTCCTCATCCTGAGGGACTGAACTTCGAGCTTATTGTCTTTAAAGCTGAATTCCAGCGGATCTGCATTTGTAAATCCGTTTCCGAAAATGAAAAGGTGTGCCTTATCGAGTTTGGCGTTAATAGAATAACTGTTTTTGTCACCTTGAGCGTTCAATTCTCCTTTTGCATTAAAAAGTAGATCGTCAGGGAGCTCCTTGATGAAGTGTGCAACTATAAAGTCGTATCTACCGGATGACAGCAGAGCATTGAGGTTCCAAGGCATATCCCCTGTAAACACGCCGGCTGCCTTAATGGATGCCTTGCCGTCCAGAAGCTTTGCATTAAGCATTGCATTGTCGCCATTTAAAGAACCTGCAAAGCTGCCTGATACAGGATATGACTGCTTAAGCAGATTTCCTGCAATGAGTCCTGATATCTCGATAAAAGGTTTTGTAAGACTGCCGTTTCCATTTATTTTAATATCATTGAACCTCACATCAGAAAGCAGATCCGTTCTGAGTGCAGCTTTTCTATTATCAGGGATAATATCGAGAAGAAATAATTTATCCGAACGCGCACTGAACCTGTACTCCTCAGTATCAGATATCGTGCCTCTGCCTTGAGCGGTTGATGTGCCTGATCTCACATTCAGATTTTTAAAATCAAAAATGCCTGATGCATAATCAACCTTTCCATCAATTGCAAGCTTTCTATAACCAAGCAGAGCAGCATTAACCGTCTGGAATGACGCTGTAAATTTAGCATCATTAGATGGTCCAAAAATCTTTCCATGCATATAAGCGCTGCCTTTAATGGCAGGTATTTTCTTGAAGAGAACAGTATATCTTGGGATATCAAGAGCAGAAGCGTTAAAAGTTATGTTATAAATCGGGTCTTTAATATCAAAGAGCATCTTTGCATCTTTTAGCTCAACATCACCGAAAAGCGATATTTTTTCATTTAATATGAACGTATCGAATCGGTTGATCTTGATTCTGTTTTTTTTGTAGCTGATGTCAACATCGCTCTTTTGAAACCTGAATTCCGAATGCTGCATGGCTCCGGGCAGCTTGATTTCATGAGTATTAAATACAGGATTATTGATAGAGCCGTTAACAAGAAGCTCAGGATCATCAACAGCTCCTTTTAGCGCAAATCTGAAGTTTCCGCTGCCGCCAAAAGAGTTGTAGTAAGGAGCAGTGAGTTCTTTTATATCTGATGTGCTGCCAGATCCGTCAATGGATATTACATTGGTTGTTGTATTGAACATGATATCAGCAACAGCATGGCTATGATCAGTCTGCACCTTCATATTGGAAAACTTAAGCAGATCGCCTTTGTAGCTGAAATCGCCTGCAGCATTCTTCACTTTTCCGATAATGTCTTTCCCTGATTCGCTGCTTTTATATGTAAATGATCCATGAGGCGCAAAATCAGTTCCTTCTGATGATATCGATCCGGTTACCCTTCCCTTTGGTATGCCCGGATCCCAATCTATAAGCTTAAATATTGATTTGCTCTCTATGTTTTCAGCTGATACACTAAAACTGTAATAATTGACATCAGGCAGTGTTATTGCAGCCGTAGCATTTGCGCTGCCTCTGTAAAGCGATCCAGAGCCATTTGTAAACGAAAGCCTATTGTCAGCAAATATTACATCTGCATTAAGCTTATCTATCTCAACACCGTATATGCCGCCTTTCTCTAAAGATGCCTTGCCTGCAGCCTTTAAGTCAGATGGAGTTCCTGTAACTTTGCCCTTAAAATTTACATATCCGTAAAGGGGGGCTTCAACCTTCAGCATCTCCATAAGAGTTTCCAGATAAAAGTCTCCATCGAGGCTGAAATCCAGCTGTGCAGAGTTTATAACATCTTCCGGCTTTTCAACACCGGGCAATTTGATCTTGCCATGAGCTCTAACCTCTCCTTCAGAGCGGTTCTTCAAGCCGACAAACTGCCTTAAAGTTGAGATAGCAAGCTTCAGCTCTGCCTTCAGAGCGCCGACAAGATTATCTGTATCTATATCTCCACTTGCGCTAAAAGCAGAGACATCAGAAAGTACACTCAATTTATTAAGCGATATCTGATTGTTGTTAATTTGAGCATCAGCATAAATACCGAATGAAACAAAATCCGCATCCATGTTTTTAAGCACTGTTTTTCGAGAGCTCAGATTTATCTCCGGATCGTCTCTAAGGTTTGCGAGCATCCTTAAATCAATTGCGCTTATGCTGTATGGCTTGCTGGTTAATGATATATCAGCATCTATAAGCTCCACAGCCCTTATCTTCACTTTTATAGGAGATTTTGATTCTGCAAAGAGATAATCATCCACCCTCTTGTATATATCTCCAATCTGCTGGTCTGTAGCTTTTAAAGTTGGATTGATAACGGTCAGCTTTCGCAGCGTTATGGTCTTTTTAAATATTGCAGAGAGGCTTATATAGCTTTTAACTCTTTCGGCGCTAACAATCAGATCGCCATTTTCATCAATGGCTTTTATATTTTTCATTTCTGCAAATAGAGGAAACGGATTTATATAGATCTTCTGCGCCGTAAACTGAAGTCCAGTTATTAGCTTTAGCTCAGGAAGGATTAATTTTTTAAGAGCATTTGATATATCCGGCCCCCTAAGGCCGTATGTTGCTATGCCAAGCAGCACTGCTATAACAGCAGCGATTATAATTTTCTTTCTGTTTTGAAAGGTTAAGTTCATATAATTATATACAGCCTGTTGAGTGCATCTATTATTTTGTGAGAATTTAATTTTGTATCATTATACTGCAAATAAAAGACATCCTGCGCTATGCCGTCTTCAGTATTTATTTGTGCAGAAATGATATTAAGCCCCATAGAATTAAAGATCGAAGCTATATCGTAAAGCAGCCCGATCCTGTCGATAGAAAAACACTCAACTATAGTGGATACTTCTGAAGATTCATTGTCAATCTCGACAAAAGACTCAAACAGGCTGTGTCTCTGATGAGATCTGTCCCGACTGATGCAGAGCGGCAGCGGTTCTGTTGAAGACATTGCCTTCAGGAGGTCTTTTTCGAGGTCATCCTGCATGCCTTCCCACCATATTTCTTTCCAGTTGGATATTACGATTTTATCGATCACAAGTCCGCTGTTCCCTGTAAAGAGCTTGGCGTTAGCAATATTCAGTCCATTATTGGTAAGCGCCCAGACGATTCTTGAAAATATTCCGGGTCTATCCAAAACTGCTACTGTGAGCAGGGCAGAACCTTCAGTCATGACTGTGAAATTCAATACAGTGCCTTTTGAGCGCATATCGTGCACAAGTTTGGAGTCTAACGTTATCTCATCTGGCGTACTCGAGATGATGTAGCGCCTTGGCATATCTTCTACCAGAGCCCTCAGTTCGCCAGAAAAATCAGATTTTTCAAAAGTTAGAGCGCCGGACAGGTGTTCAAGAGTTTTTACATACAAACTGTGAAGCAGCGTAGCCTTCCAGTCTGACCAGAATTCGGGATTCACAGCGCTCATATCTGCATATGTCATAAGGTAAAGGGCAGCGAGATTTTTTGCATCAACAACGCTCCCTGCCAGAAGGGCTGTTGTTTCTGGTGAAGATATGTCTCTATGCAGAGCGAGTCTAGAGAGTAGAATATGGTTTCTGATCAAAAAACCTATAAGCTGCCTGTCTTCAGCATTAAGATCAAATCTGTCGAGAACGGCCTTGATTATACGGTAGCCATCCTCCTCATGTCTTTTTGAGACGCCTTTGCCTATATCATGCAGAAGCACGGCAAGATACAGGGTCTCCTGTTTGACGCCCTTTAGAATTTCTGCGAGGTACGCCAAACTGGTCTGTCTAGTAAATTTGAGGGACTCAAGATTTTTTATCGCTATAATGGTATGAGCATCAACCGTGTATCTGTGGTAAGGCTCGTAGACTACAAGGTTTCTTAGCCTTCCGAATTCAGGTATATATCTGTCAAGGACTGCCAGGTCATGCATCTCTGACAGCGTCTCGTAAACCCTGCTGCCACGCAGTATATCGAAAAAATAGTCACGCGCTTTTTTTGAGTAGCGGGTTTTCTTGTTAATAAACAACAGTCTGGATCTTATGGCCTCCCGCAGGCTGAAGCTTAACTTTTTGCCTGTTAGCGAAAACACATAAAAAGCTTCCATTATGGATGAGGTGATGCGAAGAGCATCCGCATTTTTAAGTACTATCTCATTTCCTGATATAAGGTAGTTGTCTGTAATTTTTTTAACAAAGAAGGAATTCTTGCGGTGACCTAGCGAGCTGCCGGCCGCAGAGGATACATACTTGAATGAGTCGGATATTTTTTTTGCCTCACGGTAATAAAGCCTCATAAGGATCTCTTCAGACCTAAATCTCTTAGTCTTTCTAAAGCCCATCATCTCAGCTACACTCTTCTGCATATCGTAGGAAAGCGCTTCATTGCACCTGCCAGATGCGATATGAAGGGATATTCTTGCGCGAAGCATAAAATCATAAGCAGTTTTGAAATGGCGAAATAGATATTGCGGCAGCACCGTCCTTAGCCATTCACCTCTGGGCTCTTTAAGTGCTGTCCTTGCCAGCCAGATGGCAGAATGCGCATCTCTCAGTCCGCCTATCCCTTCCTTGACATTAGGTTCAAGGAGATAGGCCGACCCTCCATATGTTTTGTGTCTTTTGAATGCGTCTCTCAGCTGGTCGGAAACAAAATCCTTTCGATTTCTATAAAGCAGCTTTTGTCCGATGTCTGTCATGAATTGATCAAAGAGATGCTGGCTGCCTGCGAGAAATCTTGATTCTATTAGTGAAGTCCTGGTCTTTATGTCAGAGAAGCCGTCTTCCATACATTCGGGCAGAGTACGGAACGAGTGGCTTATCGAGAGGCCGGTATCCCATAGCGAGTAGAGGACCTTTTGTGATACATCCTCCACCCAGAGGCTCCTTTTGTCTGCAAGCAGCATAATATCAATATCAGAAAATGGCGCAAGCTCATTTCTGCCATAACCGCCGACAGCAACAAGCGCAAGCTCATTCTCGTCTTTATTGCGTATCTTACTGTTCTGTAGAGAGCTATTAAATATTTTGATTGTTTCTAAGTCGACAAGCGATGACAGCTGATTTGCTGTATAGACTCCCGCGCTGCCTCTGCTGAGGAGCTCCTGAGCCTTTGTTATTAATATGGTTTTAATGTCTGATATCATTTTACAGACTCAGAATTAGCAAAAATAAAAGCATAAGACATGGACAGCAAATCAGATAGTTACGAGCCCTGCAATTAAGCTTATAATCTTGTTATATTAACATATCGGGTTATAAGTAATATTAATTTGATATGGTAAAAATAATCGATATAATAAAAAAAGCTGCTCAATAGCTTTTAGCGAGGTACCGCCTGATGGAGAGCATACTTAAAGAAGTTTTGTTGCGCTACAGGAGCGAAAACGGCAGTGTGGTCTCCATACTGCAAGACACTCAATCACAATTAGGATATATACCTCAAGAGGCGATCACTTATTTTGCTTCAGAGCTCAATATCCCAGAGAGCAGATTTTATGGTGTTGCCACATTCTATTCCCAGTTTTGCCTCAAGCCGCGCGGCAAAAATATTATCACGGCATGCTGCGGCACAGCATGTCATGTTAAGGGTGTTGACAAGGTTGTTAATGCTGTCAGCAGAAGGCTCAGACTTTCAGATAATGATCACACGACAAGCGATGGTGAATTTACACTCGAGAAGGTCGCCTGCCTCGGGTTTTGCAGCATAGCCCCTGTTGTGCTGATTAATGGAGAGGTGTTCGGAAAAGCAGCAGTAGAAAAAGTAGTCAAAAAAATCGACTCTATCGCGAGGAAAGACGATGAGCGGTAAAATTTTTATACGCGTATGTATGGGACCTGCAGGCATTGCTGCCGGAGGCAAGGCAGTGCTTGATGAGTTCAACAAGACGCTTTCAGACAAAAATATGCCGGCTGACATCAGCAGCAGATGCATCCATAACCAGGTTGGATGCATGGGGCTCTGTTCAAAGGACGTATTGGTCGATGTAGAAATAAATGGCTGCAAATCCACCTACGAGCATGTAAAACCAGAGATGGTTAAACAGATAGTTGATGATCATATTGTAGCCGGAGCTCCTGTAAAGCAGTGGCTGGCAGATGAACCTCTGAAAAAATTTCTCGACAAGCAGGAGAAGGTTGTGCTTTCTGACTGCGGTGTTATAGACCCTGAGGATATAGAGGCGTACATATCAAGAGGAGGCTACTCCTCATCTAAAAAAATCATCACATCAATGAAACCTGAACAGCTAATACATGAAATAAAGTTATCCGGACTTAGAGGAAGGGGCGGGGCAGGTTTTCCAACAGGACTAAAGTGGGAGATAGCTAGAAAATCAGAAGGACAAATCAAATACATAATCTGCAATGCAGATGAGGGAGACCCCGGAGCATTCATGGACAGGGCCATAATCGAAGGCAACCCTCACTTGATAATTGAAGGCATGATAATAGGCGCATACGCTATAGGCTCCAATAAAGGATACGTATACATCAGAGCAGAGTATCCTCTTGCTGTACAGAGACTCGAGAATGCCATTAAACAGTCTAGAGCCAAAGGATATCTCGGCTCTAATATTTTTGGCGCAGATATGAGTTTTGACATAGAAATAAAGCTTGGAGCAGGAGCCTTTGTCTGTGGTGAAGAGACAGCGCTTATAGCATCTATTGAAGGTCAGCGCGGCATGCCGCGTGCAAAACCGCCCTTCCCTGTTCACAAGGGGCTTTGGGGTAAGCCTACAGTAATAAACAATGCTGAAACTCTTGCAAATATTCCTTATATAAATAGGAAGGGAGCAGATTGGTTCTCCATGCTCGGCACGGAAGAGTCAAAAGGCACAAAGGTATTTGCGCTTACTGGCAAGATCAGGAACTCAGGACTGATAGAAGTGCCAATGGGAATTACCCTGAGAGAGATTATATACGATATTGGCGGAGGCCTTGAGCCTGGCAAGCATCTTAAGGCAGTACAGACTGGCGGTCCTTCCGGAGGCTGCATACCAGCTGAGATGCTCGACATAAGCGTTGATTACGAATCACTCGCAAAAGCAGGATGCATTGTAGGATCAGGAGGCATGATAGTTCTTGCAAACGATGACTGCATGGTAAATATAGCAAGATACTTCCTTAATTTCACTCAGTCAGAATCCTGCGGCAAGTGTGTGCCATGCAGAATAGGAACAAAAAGAATGCTAGAAATACTGGACAGGATAACTAAAGGACTCGGAGAACCCGGAGATATCGAAAAACTCGAAAAGCTCGGCAATGACATAAGGCTCGGTTCACTCTGCGGACTTGGACAGACGGCTCCAAACCCTGTATTAAGCACTCTAAAATATTTCCGCGATGAGTACGAAGCTCATATATTTGATAAAAAATGTCCTGCTGGCGTATGCAATGCGCTGCTCACATTTTCGATTATTGAATCCAGCTGCAAGGGCTGCCAGGCATGCGCAAAAGCATGTCCATCTGGAGCAATAACCGGCGACAAAAAGAAGCCTCATTTTATTGACCAGAAATTATGCATAAAGTGCGGCGCTTGTTTTGATGTCTGCAGATTTAAGTCTGTACAAAAGTTTTAATATCTAAGATTTCCGATAGATTTGCAGTTTCATGAAGGCAGGATTTTTTAGCAGTCAAACAAAAACATTTTGTGGAGGCAACGAATGGCGCTTGATCCTACCAAACACGCAGACTGGGAGATTGCACAAGACTCGGAACGAAACATGAAAACAGTGTATCAGCTTGGTGAAGAGCTGGGGCTCAAAAAAGAGGAGCTTCTTCCTCATGGCCACTACATCGCAAAGCTCGACTTCAATGCCATCCTGTCCAGACTCGGCAGCAAACCGGACGGTAAATATGTGGATGTCACAGCTATCACCCCAACACCGCTTGGCGAAGGGAAATCAACAACAACAATGGGCCTCACACAGGGTCTCGGCAAAAGAGGCAAGAAGGTTATTGCAGCTATAAGACAGCCTTCCGGCGGACCTACAATGAACATAAAAGGCTCTGCTGCAGGCGGCGGGCTTTCGCAGTGCATTCCGCTCACCCCGTTTTCACTCGGACTTACCGGAGACATCAATGCTATCATGAACTCTCATAACCTCGGCATGGTCGCACTCACCTCAAGGATGCAGCACGAGTTCAACTACTCTGACGAACAGCTCGCAAAGAGAAATCTTAAACGCCTCGATATAGATCCGCGGAATGTGCAGATGAAATGGATAATGGACTTCTGCGCACAATCACTCAGGAATATCGTGATCGGACTTGGAGACAAAAATGACGGCTTTATGATGAACTCAGGTTTTGCCATAGCTGTCTCCTCTGAGGTTATGGCAATACTATCTGTTGCCACAGACCTTAAAGACATGCGTGAAAGGATGGGCAAAATAGTTGTTGCCTATGACAAGAAAGGCAATCCTGTCACAACCGAAGACCTTGAGGTTGCAGGCGCCATGACAGCATGGATGGTCGAGGCTCTCAACCCTAACCTTATGCAGACGATCGAAGGCCAGCCAGTGCTGGTTCATGCTGGACCTTTTGCGAATATCGCTATAGGCCAGTCATCAATAATAGCGGACAGGATAGGACTGAAGCTCGGAGACTACAATATAACTGAATCCGGCTTTGCTGCTGATATCGGTTTTGAGAAATTCTGGAACCTCAAGTGCCGTTTCTCTGGGCTCAAGCCAAATGCAGCGGTTCTTGTTGCGACCATACGAGCTCTCAAATGCCACGGAGGAGCTCCAATACCGGTGCCAGGCAAACCTCTGCCTCAAGAGTACCAGGGCGAGAATGTGGGCTGGGTCGAAAAAGGGTGTGAGAACCTGACACATCTAATTAATGTGATCAAGAAGGCAGGCATAAATCCTGTTGTATGTATAAACGCCTTCTATACTGATACTGATAACGAGATTAAAGCTGTAAGAAGAATGGCTGAAGCAGCAGGCGCAAGAGTTGCGCTCTCAAAACATTGGCAGTATGGAGGAGAAGGAGGGCTCGAACTTGCTGACGCTGTTGTTGATGCATGCAATGAAGAGAATGATTTCAAATTCCTTTATGATCTATCAACTCCTCTGCGCAAGCGCATAGAGCTGATAGCAACAGAGGTTTACGGAGCTGACGGAGTGGAGTATTCAGCAGAAGCGCTCACAAAGGCAAAGAAGATGGAGCAGGATCCAGAGACCGCAAAACTCGGCACATGCATGGTCAAGACACACCTCAGCCTGTCTGACAACCCAAATCTCAAAGGCGTGCCAAAAGGCTGGAAGCTCCACATTAGAGATATCCTCACATACAATGGAGCAGGCTTTGTTGTGCCTGTGGCCGGAGCGATCAAACTTATGCCAGGCACAGCATCTGACCCTGCCTACCGAAGAATAGATGTTGATACAACAACAGGAAAAGTTAAAGGACTGTTTTAAAAACATACACCAAAAGCCCCGAAGTGATCTTCGGGGCTTTTTTTATCACAATTTTATATATAATATAAAGATGAAATCGCACATAAAATATGCATCACTCCTGATGATAATCGCCTTGTTTTTTATCGGTCATCCCATAATACCGCAGTGCGAATCAGCAGACAGCAGTATAAAAATTATCAACAGCGCCAAAGAGAAGCTCAACTACAGGATCTACTGGTCAGGAATCTATGTTGGCAAGGCTGAACTTGCTGCAGTAAAAGCCACAGACAAAATCACCATAAGCCTTAAGGTAGACTCTGCACCTGTAATCTCATTCTTCTATACAGTTGATGACCAAGCGCAGAGCACCTTGATAAACAACCTGCCGGCTCACTTTAGACTTAAACAGAGAGAAGGCAGGCACAGGGGCGACAAAGAGACATTTTTCGACTATACCGCAGGCAAGATAGAGCACTTTAATTATCTTAAAAAGACAAAAAATAATTATAATGTCGCCGGCATTGTCTATTGGGATCTGATATCAGGCTTTTACACAGTCAGACACCAGGAGCTTGCTGTGGGCAAGCCGCATCTGATAAAACTTTTTGACAACAACAAGATGTTCGAAGCAGAGGTTACAATACTGCGTAAAGAGACGATCGAGATGCGTGACGGACGCGAGGTCAAAACAATTGTTATAAGACCTAAGCTCGACACAGAAGCCCTCTTCAAAAGAAAGGGAGACATGGTAATCTGGCTATCAGATGACAGCCAGAGGCTGCCTGTGAAGGTCGAGACAACAGCGCCTATCGGCAGCGTTACAGCTGAACTCAGCTCTTATGTAATAGAATAATTTTAAAACCCTGTCGGATCTTCTGCGATGTTGCAGTTTTTTTTGCTTTCTTATGAAATTCTAATCCTATACTTACGAATGACCAGTTATAAACCTATTATCTCATTCAGCCCTTCGACAACCTGCTCGATCTCTTCAGGAGAAACGCGACCGATTAGCCTTCCTATTCTCTCTACTGAAAGCGTCCGGATCTGGCTAATCTTTACCCATGACTTTTTGGGTAAATTTGGAGTAATTAATTCAAGGGTAAGAGGGAACCCGGCTTTCTGAGGCTGGCTGGTAAGGGCTACAGCAATAACAGTTCCTGACCGCTCATTAAAAACATCCTGACTTAAAATCAGAACAGGTCTCAAGCTTGCCTGCTCATGGCCACGCACCAGGTTTAAATCAGCCCATCTAATTTCGCCCCTCAGTATTCTGGCCATTCGCCCATATCCTGACTTAACCCCTCATCTGCCATTGCCATTTCAAAAGCAGGGTCAAGCTTTGCGCATTCCTTAGCGAGCCTGGTGCATTTCATACGAGCAAGCTTTTCCTTCACAGCCTCTTGAATAGCCATGCTTCGATTCTGGAAAATGTGTTTGCTCACAAATGCGTCTAACTGCTCGATGTATTCCTCATCCATGGTAATCGCAATCTTGTTTTTGGCCATGCCACACCTCCAGTATTACCTTATATCATACCATGGAGTTTGTCAATCAATCTGTTGACAGGATTATTTCCGACATATCTATACAGATTCACATCACCTGCACTGAACCCTATCGGGTCTTTGCTTACAAATCTTCCTGTGTTTACATCATAGTATCTTGCTCTGTAGTTGTACAACCCAGTCTCCTGATCGTATTCTCTGCCTGTAAAGGCATACGGCTGTTTAATGTCTGTGGCAAGCACTGTTCCGTTCATGCCAAATAGGATGTATTGAATAAATGGGCGCTGTATTTACCTATCAGCTTTTCTTTTTTTTCTTTTATACCCTTACATATATTTAATATGAACAGTACAACAAAAACTAAGAAAAATAAACAAGCAAATACAAAAGATATATTACCGCGATAAGCATAACTGGCAATATGCGCTGGATTCTCGATTGGTGGTCCACCTGCTGCCCACCAATTTGAAATTGCCAGATTACCTAGCAAAATGCTAACTACTAAAGATATCCCAGCAAGTATCCATCGAACAGTCATTCTTAATTTCCTCCTACTTAATATTCAGCCTTCTACACTTAAAGAAAATATCGTAAATAAATTTATTACAATTATTCCCCGGTAACCACTTGCCAGTAGCCTTACCTATTTGCAATTCACGATTTACGCAGTCCTCATCAACATCAGATACCTTTTTGCAAGTTGATTGCTCTGACTGAGCAGTATGATCTGTAATTTCTGTTTTGATTCCGACCGGATAAGCAGGCAATGGACCACCATTTGTAGGCCCCATTCCGGCTTCTTTAATAGCAGTTTTTATAAAGCAATGCTGCAAGCCCAAAAAATTGGAGACGGCATTTGCAACAGGATTTACCTGAATATTCCTACAGCATCGCTCGACTTCAAGTCCTTCCGGATCTGTCCTATTCGCCGGATTGTTTCCGACATATCTATACAGATTCACATCTCCTGCGTTGAAGCCGATTGGATCTTTGCTTACAAACCTTCCTGTGTGATACTCATTCATTATTTGGAACTATTAATTTGCCTTGGCGTTATTAATACTGCGCCAGGTGGTAATTGATGTTCAGCATAAATTATTAATAATGTTATAACAAATGAAACAATTATGAAAAAAACAAAAGCAATTACAATTCGTCTACTTAAAGTAAGTCGTTTTATTGTCAAAGACAAAACCCCAAATAATAAAACACTCATCCCGAGCAAAATCAAATAAAGCATTATCATTTTGCACACCTGCATTCTTCTTGAATTTTTGAATCCATTTCTAATTTCTGATATTCACTTCTAACCAAGGCTGCCCAGTCTTGACAATTTGATCGAGCTGCTGAATAAATACACGGGACTTTACTAGCTGCTTTACGCATAATGCAATCATTATATTTCCCACTACGACAACGATACCCTTGTGGAAATGTTTCTGTGAATAACCCTTTACGACTACAGCCAACATTCGATGGCTCCTTGCCATCTTCAAAAAATAGATGTTCATGGCTTATTTCTGTGTTGCTTATATCATCAATGGAACCTGAATTACATGATAGTGGCCCCAACCAAGGGAATCCACTTAATGGTCTTTTTGCAAAATAAGCTAGTCCAGATGGATCAATATAATTCACAGGATTATTAAACACATATCGGTAGTGATTTGTGTCTCCACTTTCAAAGCCGATTGGATCTTTTGATACA
>JAFGXL010000009.1 GCA_016936655.1 Nitrospirota bacterium
AGAGCAGCAGAAACATCAAAATTATGAATGCTGTGCCTATATGCGTCATTACTATATATATAAGCCCAGATTTTGCAGAATTGGGGTCGCCTTTGAGAGTAATAAGAAAGTAGGATATAAGGGACATTGCTTCCCAGGCGATTAAGAATGATATGACATTTGCTGATGCCACAACAGCATACATGCTGAGTATAAAGAGGTTAACAAATATGAAGGACATCTGGCCTGCTTTAGCGTCTATATAATAACCCGGGCAATAAAGTATCACACAGAAAGAAACTGCTGATATAATCATGATGAAAAAACCGGATAGCCCATCTGTGCCGAAGCTATAGGTTAGAAATGGGAGCACCTCTACCTGGCTGAATGCATTGCCGGGCAGTCCGAGGCAGAGCGCAAAACCATAGGCTCCTAGTATAAGTGAACCGACTGCTGGAAAAAGATAGGGAAGTCTTGTGCCCCTTATGACGGGGATCTGGGGTGTCAATGCACCTGCTAAAAAAAACAATGCTCCGATGTATATAAAAATATCAGTTTCCATTTTGCAAAGCGTCTGAATTTTATACCCATCTTATCGAAAAAATCAAACCGTGTTCAAAATAAAATATTTATTCGTACTATATTTGAATTATATTTATAATAATAATGTATTAATTTTAATCATAGGAGGGTATGAATGACTGAAATTACACTACGTGTGGCTGGAATGAGCTGTGGACACTGCGTTAACCGCATAAAAAAAGCTCTGGACTCTATTAAAGGAGTGGCAGCAGCAGATGTGCAGATAGGAACAGTAAAGGTATCATTTGACGAATCTATTGTGAGCTGCGACCAAATAGCATCAGCAATAACAAATGCAGGCTACGAGATATTAGCTTAAGAGCTGCTGTTTACTGCCTTACCTGTCCGCTGGTCTTTTCGCTCAGGTGTGATACGAGACTTTTATGCAAAGAATCTATCTCTTGCTCCGTAAGAGTCCTGTCAGCAGCCCTGTAGCGTATGCTGAATGCTATACTCTTTTTGCCTTCAGGTATGTTCTGTCCTTGATAGACATCAAAAATATATACATCTTCTATCAGATCAGAACTATATCCTGCAACAAACCTTTTCAGATCTGACGCGGCAAATCCTGAATCCATAACCATAGCAACATCCCTGTCTATAGCAGGAAACTTAGGCAGCTGCCTGTATTTTGGCTGCGTGAAGCTGCATAAGCCGATTGTGTCTATAGAAAACTCAAGAGCTATAAGCGTGGGTCTGGAAGCCTTTATTCCAAGCTTATCAAATACTATCGGATTAAGCGCTCCGATAAATCCTATCTTCTGTGCGCCTGAATATATGTCCGCTGACTGCCCGGGATGCAGAAACTGCTCTGATGACCTGACAAATGAGCATGAGCCGAGACCCAGATCTTTTAGTATAGATTCAGCAATTCCCTTTACAACAAAAAAGTCGTTAGCTGATTCAGGGTAAAGCGTCTTTGCCTTCTCTTTGTAATAAATTGAGCATACTGAATGTCTTTCATCAGGCAGACTGTCAGCTTCTTTGCTAATAAATATTCTAGATGATTCGAAGATTCTGACATCTCTGTTCCCATGTGAAAGATTATGCATAAGATTTATCAAAAGCGAAGGGAGTATCATTGTGCGCATACAGGCCTCTTCTGACCTGAGCGGATTTTTGATTTTTACTACACGCCTTCTTTCGTCATCCTGTGGTACACTGAGAAGATCGAGATCAGATTCTGACATAAAACTCAGATTAAGAGCCTCTGTATAACCTGATTTAAGCAACGCCTGTTTTATTTCAGATGATATCTGGCTGCTGGTCTCTGACATATGGGCAGGAGAATCTATACCTACAGCAGCCCTAGGAAGAACAGCAGGTATATTGTCGTACCCGTACATTCTGGCTATCTCTTCAATAACATCATAATCACGAGTCATGTCCTTCCTGAATGCAGGCACAATAACGCTGAAAGATTTATCAGATGTCTCTATTTCGAACCCCAGACCTTCTATGCAGTCGAGCATCTGATGTTTCTCGAGAGACAGTCCAAGCACTCTATTAACCTTCTCATACTTAACATCAAGCGAGACAGGAGTAAACTTTTTGGGATACATATCTATCTTGCCGTACAGCTCACCATCTGCAAGCTCTTTCATAAGATATGCTGCCCTGTCCAGAGCCTTTTTCAAAGCCTTTATATCGCACCCTCGCTCAAACCTATAAGATGCCTCTGTCTTGAGCCCAAGAGCCCTTGAGGACCGCCTTATTGATGCAGGATCAAAATACGCGCTCTCTATAAATAGATCTTTTGTGTTTCCATCAACCTCAGAATCCTGTCCTCCCATTATACCGGCTATGCCGATCGGATTTTCCGAATCAAGTATAAGCAGAGTGTCAGCAGGCGTTTGTCTTTCTACTCCGTCAAGAGTGGTTATCTTTATACCCGTGCCGCCTGATATCTGACCTGCTGAAGCTATCCTTATCCTGTGTCCCTTTACCTTGCTAAGATCAAAAGCATGAAGGGGATGTCCAAACTCAAGGAGAACATAGTTGGTTATGTCAACAACATTGTTGATAGGTCTTATACCGCACTTTTCGAGTCTCTGCTTCATCCAGTCAGGCGAATCTGCTATCTTAACATTACGCACTATTCTGCCGGCATATCTGTTGCAAAGATCGTAGTCGAGTATATCAACATTGAAATCAAGATCTCCGGGATGAGCAATCACATCATGAGGAGGCATATTAAGACTGGTCTTATAAAGTGCTGAGAGTTCTCTAGCTATACCGATAATGCTAAGACAATCAGGCCGGTTGGGAGTAACATTAACTTCAAGCACGCAGTCATCCTGTATATGCTCAATGCCCTCAACCTCAAGCCCTGTCATTGTAAGCCTGTGAGCAGCCTCAGAAACAGGAGCATCTATTCCAGCTATCTCTTTAAGCCAATTATATGAGACTTTCATTCTCTCTCCAAACCTCTAGAACTGCTTTAAAAATTTTATATCATTATCAAAAAATAGGCGTATGTCATCTATGGCATATTTCAACATAGCTATCCTCTCTATCCCCATGCCAAAGGCAAAACCAGAATATTCATCAGGGTCGTAACCAACATTTTCGAGTACAGCAGGATTAACCATGCCGGCGCCTAGCACCTCGAGCCAGCCTGTTGATTTGCAGACCCTGCATCCTGCCTGACCACATAAAAAACATCCGATATCAATTTCAACAGAAGGCTCAGTAAACGGGAAAAAACTAGGCCTGAACCTCACCGCTGTATCTGCTCCAAACATTTGGTGTACAAACGTCCTTAAAACTGCCTTAAGATTACTGAATGTTATATCCTTATCAACCATTAACCCTTCTACCTGATGAAACATGGGAGAATGAGTTATATCTGCATCACATCTGTAAACCCTGCCGGGAGCTATAAACCTGAGTGGAGGCTTCTGCCTCTGCATAACTCTCACCTGAACAGGAGATGTATGGGTTCTAAGCAATATTTCGTCACTTACATAAAAAGTATCCTGCATGTCTCTTGCAGGATGATCTTTGGGAATATTCAGTAATTCAAAATTATATCTGTCCAGCTCAACCTCTGGTCCCTCTTCTATAGAAAAACCCATGCGTACAAATATATCAGTTATCTCAGACATTATTCTGCTTAGAGGGTGTTGCCTTCCGAAGCCTGAAGATTTGCCGGGCAGTGATATATCTATGGATTCAGACAGCAATTTTGATCTTAGGCTGTCAGACTTTAGAGATGCTTCTTTGAAATCAAGCGCTGCTTCTACAGAGCTTTTGAGGTCATTTACCCTCTTGCCTGCTGCCTTTCTTTCTTCTGCAGCAAGAGCGGAAAGCGCCTTAAGCTCAGCGGTTATTATGCCTTTTTTCCCTAGATACTTTACTCTAAGCTGTGAAAGCCCGTTAAGGTCTGTTGCTGACTGGAGTTCTTCACTAAAAATATTTGAAAGATCCGCGCTCATGCTGGATCAGGCAGTATTGTAAAGGCTAAAATCCGGAACTAGCCGGATTAAGCCTTTACCTGCTCAACGAGTTTTGCGAAGGATTTTGGATCATTAAAAGCCAGGTCAGCCAATGCCTTCCTGTTTAGTGTTATCTGAGCCTTTTTAAGAGAATTCATAAACTGACCGTATGTCATACCGAATGTTCTTACAGCAGCATTTATTCTTGCTATCCATAGTGCTCTGAATTCGCGTTTTTTTAATCTTCTGTCTTTGTATGCTGCAATCAGAGCCTTGTCAACTGCCTGGGCTGCTACTGTGTATAGCTTGCTCCTGCCGCCGTAATATCCCTTTGCCCTGTCAAGTACCTTTTTATGGTATCTCTTGGTTTTAAATCCGCCTTTTGCCCTAGGCATTTTATGACCTCCTGTGAATCATCAAATGTAGTCGGCTCGCAGCCTGTTGAGGCAGCCGCCTTTTTCCGTTTTTTCAGAATAGATATTTTAATAAAACAACATGTTTGCAGTCAAGGATTAATTATAGTATCCACAAATCATGAGGCTCCGGGCTGCTTTAAGCAGCCCGGACGAATTGTTAAATCATATAAGGCAGAAGCTTTTTAACATTGTCGAGCTGCTGCTCAGGAACAAGTCCGCCATTTTTAAGGCCTCTCATTCTCTTTGCCGGCTTGCCTGTCAAAAGATGGCCCCTGTTGGCCTTTGCCCTCTTTATCTTGCCGGAGCCTGTAACCTTGAATCTCTTGGCAGCTCCTCTATGTGTCTTTAATTTAGGCATTCTCTCTATCCTCCTTTTAATAACTCTGCAGTACTACAGAATTTAGTAACCAAAAACTATTTTGAACTTGGAGCCACTACCATTATTATGTGGTTGCCCTCAAGCTTTGGCTGCTGTTCAATACTAAACTTGCCTGTAAGCTGGCTAATGATCTTGTCAAAAACCTTCATACCGATCTCAGGCCTCACTATCTCTCTGCCCCTGAAATACATTAGCACTTTTGCCTTGTCTCCGCCATCAAGAAACCTGCGTATATTTTTTATCTTAAGCTCCAGATCATGTTCTCCAATCTGAGGCCGAACTTTAACCTCTTTAACATCAACCGTCTTTCTGGCTGTATGTTTTTTGCTGATCTGGTACTTATATTTTCCAAAATCCATGACCCTGCATACAGGGGGAACAGAATTCGGAGACACTTCAACCAGGTCAAAATCACGCTCTCTAGCAATCTTAAGAGCCTCTGCAATAGGCACAACACCGAGCTGTTTGCCTTCGTCATCGATAAGCCTGACCTCTTTAGATCTTATGCCCTCGTTGACCCTGATGTCTTTACTTATGTTCACACCTCCGGTTTATTGATAACCGCCAAAGGAGCTTACTAACAACCCAGATTTTTGCTCCCGATTTCTTTTAATATTATCCCAATAAATTCATCTGTTGTAAATGGGCCGATATTTTCACCGTCTCTCTTCCTGACAGTTATCTTTTTGTCCTCAATCTCTTTATCTCCCACCAGCACCAGATAAGGAACCTTCCTGAGTGTAGCCTCTCTGATCTTATATCCTATCTTTTCATTGTCCTGATTTATTTCGGCTCTTATGCCGGCTGACTTTAGCTTAGATAGAACCTTTAAAGCATATTCAGAATGGCGCTCTGCTATTGTAAGCACAGAGACCTGCATAGGCGCAAGCCAGAGTGGGAATATGCCTGCATAGTGCTCTATCAATATGCCGAAGAACCTTTCAAGAGAGCCCATTAAAGCCCTGTGTATCATTATCGGTCTGTGGTCAGCTCCGTCGCTTCCCCTGTATGCGAGGTCAAAACGCTCGGGGTTGTTGAAATCAACCTGTATAGTGCTGCACTGCCATGAACGGTTGAGTGCATCTTTTATTTTTATATCTATTTTTGGACCATAAAATGCTCCGCCGCCCTCATCAATCTGGTAGGAGAGTCCGCGCGCCTCAAGAGCCTTGCGCAGCGCTGCTGTCGACTTTTCCCATATGTCCTGGGTGCCGACAAACTTCTCCGGCTGTGTAGAAAGATATATGTCGTACTTCTGAAAACCGAAGGTGTTGAGCACAAAGAGTGTAAAGTTTAGTATCTTCTGTATCTCTTCCTCTATCTGGTCTTCGCGGCAGAAGATATGCGCGTCATCCTGTGTAAAACCTCTCACGCGGAGCAGACCATGAAGCACACCTGACTTTTCGTATCTGTAGACAGTGCCGAGCTCTGCGTACCTTATAGGCAAATTTCTATAGCTCCTGAGAGAGCTCTTGTATATGCTGATATGGAACGGGCAATTCATCGGCTTTAGTTCGTATGCCACATTGTCTATCAGCATCGGATCGTACATACTGTCGCGGTAAAACTCCCAGTGTCCGCTCTGCTCCCACAGTTTGAGCTGGGCAATATGCGGAGTGAAGAGGATATGGTAGTCAGCCTTTATGTGCTCATCGCGCCAAAAGTCCTCGATCGTCTTTCTCATGATTGAACCGTTTGGATGCCAGAGTATAAGCCCTGCCCCTATGTTTTCATCAAATGAGAACAGATCAAGCTCTCTGCCGAGTCTGCGGTGGTCACGCTTTTTGATCTCCTCAAGAAGATCAAGATATGCCTTGAGATTATCCTTTGTCTCAAAAGCTGTTCCGTATATACGCTGGAGCATTTTATTGTTTGAATCTCCGCGCCAGTAAGCGCCAGCAATGCTCAGCAGCTTGAACGCCTTGATGCGGCCTGTCCTCTGTATATGCGGTCCTCTGCACAGATCAACAAAACCATTTTCTTCATAAACAGAGACCATCTCAGCGTCAATACCTTCAAGTATCTCTACCTTGTATGTCTCGCCGCTTTTTCTAAAAAGCTCTATTGCCTCAATCCTGGACATCTCTTTACGCACAAAAGGAGTATTTGCCTTTATGATCTCCTGCATCTTCTTCTCGATCTTAAGAAGGTCTTCAGGAGTAAATGGCGTGTCCCTGTCAAAGTCATAATAAAAGCCGTCTTCAGTTGCAGAGCCTATAGCCGGCTTTGCATCAGGGAAGATCTCTCTTACCGCATGAGCCATTATGTGAGAAGTACTGTGGCGGTATATCTCCTTGCCTGCCGTAGAATCAAACGACATGAGCTCTGCAACAGCATCATCAGATGCCTGCTGGAGCATGCTGAGGTCAACAAGCTCGCCATTGATCCTTGCAGCGATAGCGCGGCTCGACTTTACAGCGTCCCACACATCAGCTTGCGCAGTTGTAACTTCTTTGCCGTCCGGCAATATGAGTTTAATCGCACTACCCCCCTGAAAAAAATAGGTTTATATATTAACCGATAGGCAGGTATATATTCAATTACCGTAACTTATTACTATGATATGGGCTTGCAGCGCCACAATATCCCTGCCTTATGAACAAAATACATTTGACTTGGACATCAAGCGCCTGTTGAATAATAAACGCTCTGTCTGTTTTCTTGATTATGCAACAGAGATATGAAGCTCATCAGCAGGATGAATTGATTCGAGCTCTTTTTTGTACTTATTATGAGCCTCTTCAATATCATACAGTGCCTGAAGATTCATCCAGAACTCAGCTGGCACATTGAAAAACTTTCCAAGCCTCAACGCAGTTTCTGCTGTAACAGATCTCTGACCTTTTATTATCTGAGCAAGCCTCGTCTGCAAAAGGCCTGTCTCCTTGGATAACTTGTAAACTGATATACCCATCGGATCAAGGAACTCTTCCTTGATCACCTCACCGGGGTGTATGTTTTTTAACGCTCTCATAATTAAGCTCCTTTCAATGATAATCGATTATTTCTACATCTATCGCGCTTCCGCTCATCCATTTAAACCATATCCGCCATTGATCATTTATCCTTATGCTCCATTGACCGTCTCTGTTGCCTTTAAGCGCTTCCAGCCTGTTATTAGGTGGAACCCTCAAAGTATCCAGCGTAGGAGCAGCGGCTATCATTCTCAACTTTCTTCTCGCAATATCATGCAGCTGAGACGGCAGCCTGATCTTTTTTGAAAACTGCCCCTTCCAGATTAATTCAGCATCATCACCTTTAAACGATACTATCATTTAGCAATAGTATCGCAAAACAATAGCATAAAGTCAAGGGCAATATCGGGGTTTTCTGAGCTTATAATTTCTGTGAAATGCGGGAGAGTTTGAGATCAAGCGCCCGTCGGGATGACGAGCGCTGTCGCAATTTAATTCCTATTTAATTGACTACATATTTTTTACCATATAAAAGTATGGCAATTTCTTCAAATATTAATTTTAATCGATGGAACAAATTTTTGAAGACCAAAATCAAGTACACTGACGAGCCGATGGGCAAAACAAGGGCAGTTAAAGACTTTCTGCCGCCTCCTGATCAACTGGTTCTTAAAGAGGAGCATGTGAAGGTTACTATCGCACTTAACAAATCAAGCGTTGACTTCTTCAAGAAAGAGGCATAAAACCATACTTGCCGAGAAAACGGGCGCTGTCCCTATTTAATTTTATTCTATTTAATTTATTTAATTCCTCGATGGTTAGTTCAGTTTTCCATCAACCATTGTGAGTGTGCGGTGGCACTTTTTTGAGAGAGCTTCATTATGCGTGACGATTATGAAGGTGACACTCTTTTTTTCATTCACATCCATCAGCAGCCGGAAGAGTTCATTGCCTGTTGCTGAGTCGAGATTGCCTGTAGGCTCATCAGCCAGCACAACTTTTGGATCAGTTATGAGCGCTCTTGCAACTGCAACGCGCTGCTGCTCGCCGCCTGAAAGTTCTCCAGGCTTATGCGTCCTGCGGTTGTAGAGTCCAAGATCAGAAAGAAGAGCTTCTGCCTTCTGTCTTGTCTCAAACGGATCATTTACAGGATTTATGAGCTCAGGCATCATCACATTTTCGAGTGCGCTGAACTCAGGAAGCAGGTAGTGGAACTGAAATACAAAACCTACAACTCTGTTTCTGAACTGCGAGAGCGCTTTGCCGGACAGGGAAAACGGCTCCACTCCTCCGTTGACTCCGAACAACACCTCACCGCTTGTCGGCTGATCGAGAGTGCCGAGTATATGCAGAAATGTGCTCTTGCCCGCGCCTGATGCGCCAACAATGCTCACCATTTCTCCAGGCATGAAATCAGCGTCAATGCCCTTGAGCACCTCAAGCTCGCCGGCCCAGGTGTAATAGGATTTCTTTAGTTCTCTTATGGATATAAGACTGCTGCTCATATTTAAATTAACAGGAGCTATTCGCCCTTGCTCTTTTCTCCAAGCTCCTTCGCCTTTCCGAAAGATTTATCTTTTTTGCCCTTCAGCTCATCAGCCTTATCAGCAAGACTGTTGATCGCCTCCTGAAGCACGCCTCCCACCTTCTCACCAGCCCATCTCAGCCTGTCGCCGCCGCTGGTAAAGGCGATGAAAAAAAATATAATGATCGCAATAACACTCAGACACCCTAATCTTCTCAGAAATTTGAACATTATTCGTACCTCAGAGGCTCCACAGGATTAAGTCGTGCAGCCTGGTATGCTGGATAAATGGTTGATAAAAAGCTTATCAGCACTGCTGATATAGAGACAACAGCGAAGTCGAAAAGCTTCACCTTTACCGGCAGCTTGCTCAGATAGTAGACATCTGCAGGCAGCTTGATAAGCTCGTAATTGTTCAGTATGTGAGAAAGAGCAAATCCGCCGGCAAGCCCCAGTATAGTGCCTATGATTCCTATAATTAGCCCCTGAAACATAAATACAAACATTATGCTGGTATTTGTTGCGCCCATGGTCTTTAGGATGGCTATCTCCTTCTCCTTTTCGATCACATTCATCATGAGCGTGCTGATTATGTTGAATGATGCCACAAGCACAATGAGTATCAGTATGACAAACATAGCGAACTTTTCGAGCTTTAGCGCTGAAAACAGATTCTTGTTCATCTGCATCCAGTCCTTTGCGTAGACCTCAGCTCCATACTTCTGGTTTATATGTTCACGCAATTCTGATGCCTTGTATATATCACTTAGCCTCAGCTCAATGCCTGTTATACGGTTGCCAAGACCAAAAAACTGCTGCATGACTGCAAGATCAGCCAGCACAAGGTTAGCATCGTACTCGAACATTCCTATCTCAAACAGTGCAGCTACCCTAAACTGTCTCATTTTAGGCAGCATGCCCAATGGACCTATCTCACCTGCCGGAGAGATCATGTTAATGGTATCACCAGGCATTACTCCAAGTATCGATGAAATCTCCCTGCCCAGTATTATCCATGGAACAGTATCGCCAGCGGCAAGACCTTCAAGACTGCCTGCCTTTATATGTTTGAGTATTTCTGTGGTATTTTTTTCTGATTTAAGGTCAACGCCTCTTACAAAAACACCATGCCCCCTGTTTCCGGAAGATAGCATGATCTGTCCAAGCACCATTGGAGATACAGAAGCTACACTGCTCTCTTTGCCGAGAGTATCCAGAAGTTTATTGTAGTTGTCTATAGGTCCGGCAGCTCCAAGCACTACAACATGAGCATTGGCTCCGAGAATCTTCTTCTGCAGGTCTTCATGAAAACCGCTCATGACAGCCAGTACAACAAGCAGCGCCATCACTCCAACAAATACGCCACCTATTGATATGTAGGTATTAAAAGATATGCCTTTATGCTTCTTTCTTGACTTGAGGTATCTCAGAGCGATAAATAGAGAGAACGGCAGTTTCATGTCTACTGGTTCTGTTCTGGCTTCATCTGAGGAAAGAGTATTACATCCCTGATAGACATAGCCCCTGTCAGCAGCATAATAAGTCTGTCTATACCTATGCCCTCGCCTGCTGCAGGAGGCATCCCATACTCTAATGCCCGAACAAAATCCTCATCCATTTCATGCGCCTCTTCATCGCCTTTTGCCTTTGCCTCAACCTGGCTCATAAAGCGCTGCCTTTGATCTATCGGATCGTTAAGCTCTGAAAACGCATTTGCTATCTCTCTTGCACATATAAAGAGTTCAAACCTCTCTACAAGCTCAGGATTATCCTTCTTTCTCTTTGCAAGAGGAGAGAGCTCAACCGGATAGTCTGTAATGAATGTAGGCTGAACAAGATGAGGTTCGACAAACTCCTTAAATATCTCATCCAGCACCTTAGTGTGCGAAGAGTCCTTTTTGACATCCAGCCTCTTCTGCATAGCCCACTCAAGAGCCTTAGCCGGGTCAGCAATAACTTCCTGAGGCACTCCCTTGCTAACAAAAGACTCTATCATAGGAATCCTTGGCCATGGCGGAGTAAGATCTATTATCTGATCTCCATAAGGAACCTTAAGAGTACCGAGCACCTTGTTAGCGATAAAAGCGAACAGCTCTTCAGTAAATGTCATAAGGTAGTTGTAATCTTTATACGCCATGTAGAACTCGAGCATTGTAAATTCAGGGTTGTGCTTTGTGGAAATGCCTTCGTTTCTGAAGTTTTTGTTCAGTTCAAACACCTTGTCGTAACCGCCGACTATGAGTCTTTTAAGATACAGCTCAGGCGCGATCCTCAGAAACAGCTCTAAGTCCAGCGCGTTGTGATGAGTCTTAAAAGGCCTTGCAGCAGCTCCGCCTGCTATCTGGTGCATCATCGGAGTCTCTACTTCTATAAACCCCTTGTGCTCAAAATAGTCTCGTACAGCTTTTATGATAGCGCTGCGTTTTGCGAATGCCTCTTTCACTTCAGGATTAACTATAAGATCAACATATCTCTGCCTGTATCTGGTCTCAACATCCTTAAGTCCGTGCCACTTTTCAGGAAGCGGTCTGAGAGCTTTGCTCAAAAAAACAAAATCAGAAACCTCTACTGTGAGCTCATCAGTTTTTGTTCTGAAAAGAGTGCCTGATACGCCTACAATGTCGCCTATATCCAGTTTTTTGATTAGGCTGAATTTCTCGCCGAGCGCATCTTTTTTGATATAGATCTGTATTTTGCCTGTGGCATCCTGTATATGGGCAAATGCTGCCTTTCCAAAATCCCTGAATGCAACTATACGGCCTGCAATGGATACGCTTACCGGATTTGCTTCAAGCGCCTCCTTGCCTGATGCTGAATGCGCCGCAAATATGCCAGATGCTTCATTCTTCGGGTCATAACTGCCTGCATATGGATCTATCTCCATACCCCGAAGATCATTAAGTTTTTTTATTCTCTGTTCTATAAGTTCGTTTATATCTTCCATAACTTGGCATTATACTTTTCAGTTCATAAGCAAGTCAACAGCTTGACACATTATGTCTTTATACACTAAATTATCCGACATGCGGACACCATTCATATCAGCCAACTGGAAGATGAATAAGGGTATAGAAGAGACCCGCGCATTCTTTAGCGAATTCGTCAGTCTTGTAAAAGATGCCAAGTCAAGAGAGATTGTGGTTGCCCCGCCATTCACATCACTGCATACTGCAGCAGGCATTGCAAAAGATACAAATATTTCCATTGCAGCCCAGAATATGCATACAAACGACAGCGGCGCATTCACAGGAGAAATTTCACCACTAATGATAAAAGACGCAGGTTGCTCTCATGTAATACTTGGACACTCAGAGCGCAGGCAGTATTTCAACGAAACAGACCATCTGATCAACGAAAAAATCAAGTCAGCAAGAAAACATAATATCAAAGTAATATTTTGTATAGGAGAAACGCTTCAGGAAAGAGAAGACGGCAACACCTTCAATATACTTGGCCGCCAGATAACAGAAGGATTAAAGGATATCTCTCCTGAAGGCATAGTTGTAGCTTATGAACCTGTATGGGCTATAGGCACAGGCAGGACAGCTACACCAGAACAGGCACAGGAAGCACACGCATCTATAAGGCAGAAACTGAGAGAAATATTTGGTGATGCAGCTGAAAATACGCGCATTCTATATGGAGGCAGCGTAACTGCAGAGAATATAAACAGGTTAATGGAATGCGGTGACATTGACGGAGCGCTGGTTGGCGGCGCAAGCCTCAAGCCAGACAGTTTCGCAAAAATTGTCAATTACGATATAAAATAAACAATCACAAAAGAAGGAGGCAGTTTTGGCTACACTACTTATCATAATTCACATAATCACATGTTTTTTCCTGATTATGGTGGTACTTCTGCAGAGCGGCAAAGGAGCCGAGATCGGAGCAGCATTCGGCGGAGGATCGAGCAACACACTTTTTGGCAGCAGGGGAGCAGCAACATTCCTGAACAAAATAACAACCATTTCTGCTGTTGTTTTTATGCTCACATCTTTGGGACTCACAATGGTCGCTTCAAAAAGCGGTTCAGTAATAAAACAGGCTCCTATTGCTGATGACAGAAAAGCAATTCCGCAGAGCATACCTGCAGCGCCTGTACAGCAGATGCCTCAGAAGCCAGCCGGCCAGCCTGCAAAATAAACACCAAGAAGCGGATGAGGGAACTAAACTACACAAAGGCATATTTAAACAAACTGTCTAATCCAGCCCTTATCCGCTCTTTTTATTTCTGCTTTTTTTTAATTCTCGTAGTTTCTCAGTTGTCATCATGCAGCCGCGAACCCGAAATCAAGTCACCAAACACAATAACAGTGGGTCTTGGAGCTGATGCAAAAAGACTTCTGCCCATGCTCGCTACAGACAGCGCTTCAGCTGACATAAGCGGCAGGATTTTCAACGGACTAACAAAGTACGATAAAAACCTTAACATTACCGGAGAACTGGCAGAATCCTGGGAGATTAGTCAGGACGGACTTACACTAATATTCAATCTTAGAAAGAATGTTAAGTGGCACGATGGCGCAGACTTTACAGCCGATGATGTGATCTTCACTTACGAGGCGGTTACTGATCCAAAAACACCTACTCCTTACAGCAGCAATTATGGGCCTGTAAAAAAAGTTGAAAAGCTGGGAGATCATAAAATAAGGGTCACATACAACGAGGCATTTGCTGCTGCGCTTGAATCTTGGGGTATGGGTATCATTCCAAAACATATCCTGCATGGAAAAGATTTGCGATCCGCTGATATATACAGATCTCCTATAGGCACAGGACCTTATAAACTAAAAGAATGGGTTACTGGACAAAGAATAGTACTTGAAGCATTTGACAGATATTATGAAGGAAAGCCCGGCATTGACAGATATGTTGCAAGAATTATACCTGACCAGACAACAAACTTTTTGGAGCTAAAGTTTGGCGGTATAGACTTTATGGGCCTCACCCCCCCACAGTACAAACTGCAGTCTGACACAGACTTCTTCAAAAAATATTTTCAGAAATTCAGATACCCATCATTTGGCTACACTTATATGGGATACAACATGCTCAGCCCACTATTTTCTGACAAGCGCGTAAGACAGGCGTTCTCTCATCTGATCAAAAAAGAGGAGATTATTCATGGAGTGCTGCTTGGCTATGGATCTCCTGCAACAGGCCCCTTTCCGCCTGAGTCATGGGCTTACAATAAATCTGTAAAAGACTCATCATATAATCCAGAGCTCGCTTTTCGCCTTTTAAGCGAAGCAGGCTGGCTAAAGGGCTCTGATGGTGTTCTACGAAAGGAAAGAGAAAAATTCTCATTCACTGTTCTCATAAACCAAGGCAATGACGCAAGAATGAAAACAGCCCAGATTATAAAAGAACAGCTCCAGAAAGCCGGAATAGAAATGAATATAAAAGTACTGGAATGGCAGGCTATGCTGCATGACTTTATTGACAAGAAAAAATTTGAGGCTGTGATCATGGGATGGGCGCTTTCAAGAGATCCGGATCTGTATGACATATGGCATTCATCCAAGACTAAAGAAGGAGAATTCAACTTCATCTCTTACAGCAACCCCGAGGTGGATAGATTGCTAATCGAAGGCAGACAGACATTCGACAGGGAAAAGAGAAGACGGGTCTACAATCGCATTCATGAAATACTAGCAGAAGACCAGCCATATACATTCCTTTTTGTGCCGGATGCCCTGCCTGTGCTGCACAAGCGCTTCAAGGGAGTAGAAAAAGCACCTATAGGCATATGGCATGACTTTATACGTTGGAGTGTTCCAAATGATAAAAAAATCTGGTATTCTGACAAACCATAACTGGATCAACTGCCAGAAAACCTATCTTCCGAGTTATTCTGAAGTTCATACTTTATTACAATCTATATTCCGATCTAACATAAAAAAATGTAGTTTTTTAAATACAATAATGTTAATATTATCAGCTTGTCATAATATGCTTGACAAGACGGGATACTTGTGATAATAATTCCATAAACAAGTTTCAACCCATTTTGGCTAACTTATATAACAAGGAGGTGACTCAAACAATGAAAAAAGCTATTGCTCTCGTACTTTCACTTATGCTAGTAGCAGCTTTCGCACTCGTAGGCTGCAAGAAGGCAGAAGAGCCAGCACCTGCTCCTGCTCCAGCACCAGCTCCTGCTGATGCTCCTGCAGCTCCTGCTGATGCTCCTGCAGCTCCTGCTGATGCTCCTGCAGCTCCTGCTGATGCTCCGAAAAAGTAGTTATGATAAAAAAGACACCGCAACCGGATCGCATAGATTCGGTTGCGGTGTTGCTTTTTAAGCGCTGAACTGGTATATTAACAAAGTATAATTTTTCATTTTAAAAGAGTGGGTTGCTCCCACTCTTTTGTTTTTAGACAAAGATAATGATAGATAATATCAGAGAAAAAGTGATGCAAATAGCTGCCGCAGCTGCCCAGGACGAGGGCATCGAGCTAGTTGATGTAGAAATCAAAGGCTCAGGCAGGAGACCAATTATCAGGGTTACTGTCGACAAAGAAGGCGGCATAACCATTGGTGAGTGCGAAAAGATGAGCCGCGCTATTGAGGCGCTTATGGATGTAGAAGACCCGGTTTCAGGTTCTTATATGCTGGAGGTATCATCACCGGGAATTGACAGGCCACTTAAAAACGCTGCTAATTTTATAAAAAGCATAGGAAAGCTCGCAAGGGTGGTAACAGCCGATCAGATTAGCGGACAGACCTTCTTTATTGGAAGGATAGTTGATGCGGCTGAAGGATGGATACGGCTCAAACCTGAGGATCAAGGCAAAAAAAAGCCTGCCTCAAGCAGGAAGGAAGCTGACAACAGCATAATCATTCCTCTTGAGATGATCTCAAAGGCAAAACTAGAGATAGAAATTAATAAAAAATAGATTAGAGGGGGATACGCGCATGACAAAGGAACTTTGCTTTGTTATTGATCAAATAAGCAGGGAAAAAGGAATTTCACGCGAATCCCTGGTTGAAGTGCTAGAAGCAGCCCTGCTCTCTGCTGCACGCAAAAAGTTCTCAAGCAAATCAAATATAGGCCTTAGAATCGACCCAAAAACATGTGAAATAAGTGTATTTGAAACCATGACGGTTGTTGATGAACTCACAGATCCAGAAACAGAGATGAGATCAGCTGAGGCTGCTGCCGCATATCCTGGCAAAGTTGCTGGAGATACAATTGAGATACCTATTCCTATGCCTGATTTTGGCAGAATCGCGGCTCAGACAGCCAAACAGGTGATCTTCCAGAAGGTCAGGGATGCTGAGCGCGAGATTATTTTTGATGAATACAAGGACAAGATCGGCCAGGTGGTCAGCGGCACGGTTTTAAGAAGAGAGAGGGGATGCTATTTTCTTAGCGTAGGCAAGGCAGAGGCTGTAATGCCAATAAAAGAGGCCATGCCTAATGAAAACCTCAAAAGGGGAGATATAGTAAAAGCTCTCCTTGCTGATGTCAGGCACACAATAAAAGGTCCTGCGATTATGCTGTCCCGAACTGACCCCAACTTTATTGTCGGTCTCTTTAAAATGGAAGTGCCTGAGATAAATGATGGTGTCGTTATAATCAAAGGTATAGCCAGGGAGGCTGGCGAAAGGACCAAGATTGCTGTAACTTCCAAAGATCAGTCAATAGACGCTGTAGGAGCCTGCGTAGGAATGAAGGGTACGAGAGTTCAGTCAATTGTAAGAGAGTTGAGAGGCGAGCGAATTGACATAATACAGTGGAGTGAAGACCCAAGACTTTTCATAGCAAGATCCCTGACTCCTGCGAATGTAGACAGAGTGGGAATAAATGAAGAGGCTGAACGCACAGCTATGGTAATAGCAGATGATCAGCAGCTCTCTTTAGCCATAGGCAAGCGCGGCCAGAATATCAAGCTCGCCACAAAACTGACAGGATGGGAGATTGAGGTGATAAGCGAATCAGAATATTCAAAGATGAAGATAGAGCAAACAGACAGATCTCTTGATGAGGCGCTCAAAATAGAGACCAAGAAGAACAAGAGTAATGAAGCATGACGCATCATCACCTATTCAGTATATAAAGGGCGTGGGTCCTCACAGGGCCTCGCTCCTTGAACGCCTCGGCATCAGGTCAGTAAAAGATGCCCTCTACTACCTTCCTTTCAGATATGAAGACAGATCGAATACACAAAGGATCAACAGACTTACTCCAGACAATCCAGCCACAATAACCGGAAAGATTCTAAAGGCAGAACTAATAACAAAAAACAGAGGCTTTAAAATATTTGAACTGACAATAACAGACGGTCAGGAGCTGATGAGAATAAAATGGTTTAACCAAGCTTATCTGAAAAAGACTTTCAAGCCCGGACAGACTGCAGTATTTTATGGCATTGTCAAGACAGGATTCAGGGGAATAGGCTTCGAGATGCAAAATCCTGAGTATGAGCTTATCGCTGAAGATGACGATGAAACAGATACAATACATACAGGCAGAATAGTTCCTGTTTACAGATGCACAGAGGGTATCAGCCAGCGCCAGCTGCGCAGCATCATGCATAATGTTGTTGCTTCAGCATCACAAATCAGCGATCCTCTTCCACCAGAACTCATAACAAAATACAGACTGCCGTTACTTTCTGAATGCATACTAAATGTCCATTTCCCACAAAACGGTCAGGATATGGAAAAACTGAATCAGGGCGCAACAATATTCCATAAAAGGCTCTCATTTGATGAGCTGTTCCAGTTTCAGCTGGGGCTGGCGCTTAAAAAGAGCAGACAGCAAAAGGAGGCAGGCATCGCCTTCAAGCCGGACATGAATCTTATAAACAGTCTTATAAACGCCCTGCCCTTTCAGCTAACATCTGCACAGCAAAGAGTAATAAAAGAGATACTTCAGGATATGAAGTCAGAAAGTCCGATGAACAGGCTCCTGCAGGGAGATGTCGGCTCCGGCAAGACGATTGTAGCGCTAATATCGATGCTGGCTGCTGTAGAGTGCGGATTTCAAGCTGCTCTAATGGCTCCGACAGAAATATTGGCAGAACAACACTTCCTAAATTTCAAGAAGTACGAAGATCTTCTAGGCATAAGAATTGAGCTTATTACATCAGCGACAAAAAATAGGTCATCCGATATAAATAATAAAAAAGAGTCTGACATATTAATCGGAACTCATGCCCTTATACAGAAAGATATTGAATTTAAGAAGCTTGGACTAATCATTATAGATGAACAACATAGATTCGGGGTTATTCAGAGGGCAGCTCTGCGCCAAAAGGGAATAAACCCTGACACGCTTGTTATGACAGCTACACCTATCCCTCGTACCTTGTCTATGACATTATATGGAGAGCTTGACTGCTCTGTGATTGATGAGCTCCCACCTCTTAGGACTCCGGTTACCACAAGGATTTTTGATGACAAATCTATGGACAGCATATATAAACATATTGATGAAGAGACAAAAAAAAGCAGGCAAGTTTATATAATCTATCCACTGATTGAAGAATCTGAAAAAATAAACCTCAGGGACGCTATTAAAGGAATGAATGACTTCAGCTCAAAATTTCCTGATCTCAATGTTGCTCTGCTGCATGGCAGAATGCCTACAATACAAAGAGAAGAAGTGATGAGAAAATTTAAGGCCGGAGATATAAATATTCTTGTGTCAACCACAGTGATTGAGGTTGGAGTTGATGTGCCTAATGCTACACTGATGGTGATAATTCATGCAGAGAGATTCGGACTCTCGCAGCTCCACCAATTAAGAGGAAGGGTTGGCAGGGGAGCGGAAAGATCATACTGTGCTCTTGTAGCTCACGGCACTACAGAAGATTCTAAAAAACGCCTAGAGGCTATGCAGCAGACTACTGACGGATTCAGGCTTTCTGAGGTTGACCTGCAGATACGAGGACCCGGAGAGTTTTTCGGCACCAGACAGTCCGGAATGCCCGACTTAAAAGCAGCCGATCTGCTCAGAGACACAAGAATATTAGAAGCAGCCAGAAAAGAGGCTTTAAGCATTGTTGAGCACGATCCAATGCTAGAAAAATATCCAATGCTAAAAGATGCTGTAGAAGCGCTATGGGGTAAAAAGCTTGAGATTTTGAGCACAGCGTAATAAAATTGTTGGTGCGCTCCAGCGCTAATGGAGGTGAATATGTACCAGAGAATAAAAAAAGATATCGAAAGCGCGGTAGCGCAGATTAAATGGTTTTCATCCCTGCTGTCTGAAAGGGTCAGGATCGAGATAGCTGTATTCAAATTGATGTACAGATCTGAAGAAATAAAAAAGCGCAAAGATGAACTGTTGCGCATTATAGGAGCAGAAGTTTATTCAGCCAGAGAATCAACTCCTGATGAATACACTAATACTGAAATAAAAAACGCAATAATTGAACTAGAATCTCTGGATCCTCAGATCAGAGAGATCTCAGAAAAGGTTCAGGAGATCAGCAAGGCGGTATCATGACAGAATTCATAATGCTGCTTGCACTCGGTCTTGCAATTGGCTCTTTTCTGAATGCATGCATATACAGGCTGCCGAGACACATATCACTGATACGACCCGGCTCTTCATGCCCGAAATGCTCAAAAGAGATAAAACCCTGGGACAACATACCCGTAATAAGCTATATCCTGCTTCTTGGTAAGTGCAGGAACTGCGGTACAAGCATATCTCCAAGATATCCTCTTATCGAAATGCTTAATGCACTGCTCTATATGCTGGCTGTTGTGCAGTTCGGCTTTGGATGGTATCTGCCGTTTATACTGTTTTTTATTTCAGCAATGATCCTTATAGCCTTTATCGATATAGACTTTCAGATAATACCGGATGTTGTGACTCTGCCCGGAATAATTATAGGTATTGCAGGAGCATCTACGCTTGTACCTGATCCTTTCATCACGCCATCGCTAAGCAGTATCAATTTATTTCAGACACAGCTGCCTTATGGTTATCAATTTATAATAACCGGACTTCAGAATTCCATATTCGGCCTTCTGCTGGGCGGAGGACTCTATTACCTGATAGCGATACTCAGCAGAGGCGGCATGGGCGGCGGAGATATAAAAATGATGGCTATGGTAGGCTCATTTATGGGCTGGAAGGCGGTGCTGCTCACTACATTTTGCGGTAGCCTTGCCGGCTCTTTATTGGGCATATTTCTTATGATATTCAGAGGCAAGGGCAGAAAGACAAAGATACCGTTTGGGCCTTTTCTGGCTGCTGGCAGCCTTATCACCCTCTTCTTCGGCAACGCAATTCTTACCTGGTATATCGGGAGCTAATTCACAAAAGTTTGATTTTATAAGACAAAAAAAGTTATTTTAAATGCCGGATTTTCTATATGAAGGATCTTTCTTACGAAGACCTCTTTGCTTATCCAGTACTATCAACCAGACATACAGTGAGGAAAAATGGCACACAAACAGATCAGGAACATCGCGATTATCGCGCATGTTGACCATGGGAAGACGACTCTTGTCGATGGACTTTTAAAACAGGCCGGCACATTCCGCTCAAATGAGCGTGTTCAGGAAAGGGTTATGGACAGCATAGACCTTGAACGCGAGCGCGGTATTACCATAATGGCCAAAAACACAGCTGTTGAATACAATGGCGTAAAGATTAACATAATGGACACACCAGGCCACGCAGACTTTGGCGGTGAGGTTGAAAGAACCCTCAAAATGGTTGACGGCGTGCTACTGCTTGTTGACTCATCAGAAGGACCTCTGCCTCAGACGAGGTTTGTTCTGAAAAAAGCGCTTGAGCTAAACCTACCGCCTGTCATAGTAATAAACAAGATAGACAGGCCTGATGCAAGGATTCAGGCTGTATTGAACGAAATCTATGATCTGTTCATAGACCTTGACGCAACAGAAGATCAGCTCGAGTTTCCTGTGGTCTATACAAACGCAAAGCTCGGCACTGCATCAACATCCCTGGATCAGCCATCAGAAAACCTGAAGCCTTTGTTTGATCTCATCATTAACTATATGCCGGCGCCAAAAGACAATCCAGATGGACCACTCCAGATACTGGTCACAAATATAGATTACAGCGATTATGTGGGCAGACTGGCTATAGGAAGGGTATTCAGCGGCGTGGTAAGACAGGCTGATCAGGTTATGATGATCCATGACAAAGGAGAGCAAGTAAAAACAAAGGTTACAAATCTCTACACATTTGAAGGGCTGCAGCGTGTAGATGCAAAAGAGGTGACCGCAGGAGATATAGTCGCACTCTCAGGAATGGAAGGAATAAACATAGGCGACACTATAACATCAATTGAAACCCCTGCTCCTCTTCCAAGAATCAAAGTGGATGAACCTACTATATCTATGGTATTTGCTGTAAACACATCCCCATTTGCCGGAAAAGAAGGCAAGTTTGTGACCTCAAGAAACCTGAGAGAAAGACTAGAAAAAGAACTTTTATACAATGTATCAATAAAAGTGGATTTTGAAAATACAGACTCATTCAAGGTGATGGGAAGAGGAGAGCTCCAGCTCGCTATACTTATAGAAATGATGAGGCGCGAAGGTTACGAAATGTCTGTCTCTATGCCGGAGACTATAACAAAGACTATAAACGGAGCGCAGCACGAACCATTTGAACTGCTCGTTATAGATGTGCCTGAGGCATTCGTCGGTGTTGTTACACAGCAGCTCGGTATTAGAAAAGGCAGGATGCAGAAGATGCAGAACAATGGCCACGGCAGAGTAAGGCTCGAATTCAGGATACCATCAAGGGGGCTTATAGGATTCAGATCACAGTTCCTTACTGACACAAAAGGCACGGGACTGCTCAACCATCTCTTTGACGGATATGAGCCATGGCAGGGCCCTATGTCTACACGTCAGACAGGAGCTCTGGTTGCTGACAGAGCTGGCAAATCCACAACATATGCTCTATTTCACCTGCAGCCAAGGGGCACCCTCTTTATAAATGACAACACAGCTGTATATGAGGGCATGATAATAGGAGAAAACTCTAGAGAGAATGATCTTGATGTAAATGTTATAAAAGAGAAGAAGCTCACAAATATGCGCTCATCAGGTGCTGACGATGCGCTCCAGCTTATACCACCAAAACTGATGAGCCTTGAACAGGCAATCGAGTTCATCAAAGAAGACGAGCTTGTAGAGATTACTCCGGAATCCATAAGGCTCAGAAAAAAAGTGCTCGAAGCCAATAAAAGACCAAGATCAAAAAGCTGAGACTGATATTAGTTACTCAGAGGTTTTAGATCCGTACATATCAGTTTTGTTATAATTTTTATAATGAAAAAACTACTTGCACAATCAATAAAGATTTTTATTTTTCTTATTGCCGGCCTGATACTCTGGGTCGGCTTTTACATTTTATTCCCAAACGTGTCTGCACTCAAGACTAAAAATCCTGACATCACTTCATTCATGCAATACAGGTTTGAACAAGCTGAAGAAAAGGGTAAAAAACTCAATATCAGAAAGTCATGGGCGCCGCTGTCATCAATATCTCCTTATCTTGCAAAGGCTGTAATAATAGCTGAAGATGACAAGTTCTGGAGGCATGAAGGCTTTGACTTTGAGGCTATTCAAAAGGCTATAGAAAATGATATAAAGACAAAAAAAATGAAGTTCGGAGGCAGCACAATAAGCCAGCAGCTCGCAAAGAATCTCTATCTTTCTCCAGCAAAAAATCCAGTCAGAAAGATCAAAGAAGCTATTTTGACATGGAGGATAGAAAAGAGCCTATCAAAAAAGAGGATACTCGAGATATACCTTAATGTGGCAGAATGGGGCAACGGAATCTTTGGAGCAGAGGCTGCATCAAGGCACTACTTCGGCAAGCCTGCATCAGCTCTATCTCCTATAGAAGCTGCCAGACTGGCTGTTGTACTGCCAAATCCTAAAAAACTCTCGCCTGTATCAGATTCCGCATATATACAAAGAAGAGCCAATCTGATCTATTCGATAATGGTCAGAAGAGGCATAGTATCTGAAGAGTATCAGGATGCTGTTGGTGAAACCAGTACTGAATCAGAAGAAACTGAGGCAGAGGGTACGGAACCCGGCAAGACAGATTCAGAATAGCTCAGCTTAATATCCAGTAAAACAAAAAAGTGACACCAGCTCCGAGCAGCGCGCCATAAAAAACTTCAGCTTTTGAGTGAATATGTGTGGCCACCCTGCTCTGCGCAATCATTGTAGCCAAAAGAAAACAGAGCATAGACACCATAAAATTGCCTGTTACAGCTGTGACAGCAGCCCACGATGAAAACGCTATCGCAGCATGTCCGCTAGGCTTGCCTCCCCTGAGAGGAGTGCCTGTGCCGTAATATGATTTCAGCATAATCACAGCTATAAGAACAATCACTATCGAAAGAAGCATGATCTCATGGTTTTGGTGCTTCATAGCAGGAAGTCCGTCTGTGAATATCTTCTGAAAATAAGGATATATCACAATATAACCCAGAAAGGCTGCGCCGAAAGCAGTGATAAGTACAGCGCCGGCTGCAACATCTTTTGCTATACGCGCATGTTCAGAGTATTGCGGTGACAGAAGGTTTACGACATGCTCTATAGATGTATTTACCATTTCAGCAAGCAGAACCAATATTATCGCAACAGACAAGAGCATGAAATCAAACTTGGAGACTCCAAAAAATACGCACAAGAAAAGAACAATAGCTGCAAAAGCGAGATGATACCTTACATGCCTCTGTGACTTAGCAGCAAATATGATTCCCTCAATAGCATTATTTGCGCTCTGCACCCATTTTCTAAGCGGCATTAAAACACCTCTTTATACTTTATATCTCTGTCAGTATTTCATCTTCGAGCTTTCTCATCTCAGCATCATCATATTCGCTCTTTTCATGATCATAGCCTACAAGATGAAGTATGCCATGAACGATCAGCCACTGAAGCTCTCTCTTCAATGAGACGCCGCGAGCCTTAGACTGCCTCTGCGCCTGCCTCAGATTTATCACAATATCTCCAAGATGGCTGGAGCTGGCAGCAGAAATGCTAGCGCACTCTTCAATCATAGAAAAGGAAAGCACATCAGTTGTCTTGTTCTTTTTGCGATATTCAGAATTAAGAGATTTCATCTTACTGTCTGCAACAACAAGTATGCTCAGTTCAGCATCAGCAGGTTTTGGATAGCATGAACGCAGCTTCTTTTTGGTAGAGAGAGTATTGTATATTTTTTCTGCTGTCTTTTTAATGAATGAAGAGCTAAATACAGAACTATTCAGAGTGCTGCACACCTCTACAAGCATCAGTCAGTCTCCGGCTGTTTGTTCTCTGGCTGAAGAGCTGGCGGCTGGGTCTTATCGCCCTTTTGCTGCTGAACAGGCTTAAGATCTGCTGTAGGGTATTCTATGCGCCTGTGGAATATACCTGTAAGAATATATGTAAACCTCTTTTTTATCTCTGATATGTCTTTCAAAGTAAGTTCACACTCGTCAATCTGCCCGTCAAGAAAAATGTGGTTTATAATCTTCTCTACAAGGGCTGATATTCTTGCAGGAGTCGGATCAGCAAGAGACCTTGATGCAGCTTCAACAGCATCTGCCATCATCACTATAGCTGCGATTCTTGTCTGAGGTCTTGGGCCTGGATATCTAAAGCTTTTTGGATCCGGCAGTTCATTTGTTACCTGCTCCACAGCCTTTTGGTAAAAATATGTTATGAGGCTTGTGCCATGGTGCTGCTGGATTATGTCTATAACAGATTCAGGCACACTATGCTGTCTTGCCAGCTCAACGCCCTCTTTGACATGCGCTATCAATATTTTGCTGCTCATGTTTGGGGTCAGCTTTTCGTGCTTATTTTCTGCCTGCATCTGGTTTTCAATAAAATATTCCGGCATCTTCACCTTGCCTATATCATGATAATAGGCGCTAACCTTGGCGAGCATGGGATTTGCTCCGACCGCCTCTGCCGCAGCCTCTGCAAGACTGCCGACAATAACGCTGTGATGATAAGTGCCTGGTGCGTTTATCATAAGATTGCGCATTAGAGGCTGGTTCAGATCAAGAAGCTCCATCAGGCTTATATCTGTCTTGAGACCAAAAAGATATTCTATTAACGGCAGCAGCAGCATAACCACTGCAGATACAAATACTCCGGAAAGAAAAGCGAACATAAAAGCCGGAGGAGCCTGACTGCTAAAAAGATTGCCCTCAAAAAGCATCAGTACTGATGCTGCCGCAACGCTCACAATACTCACATAAAAGCCGCCTTTGATTATCGAAAACCTCTTTGTCGACCCTATAACACTAAAAGCTGCTGTAAGACTTCCTATAAATGTGTATATTGAATAAAAAGGCGTATTAAGCCATATACCGCTCAAAAGACTTATAACAAAAGAGAAAATTATAGCTGTATGGAAATCGAAAATAAGTGTCACCAGCATTGCACCCAGAGGTATAGGCAGAGCGTAAATAAAAATATCGCTGCCAGGAAGATCAAGTCCCTTTTGTATAGCTGCAAGAAAATATTCGGCAACCCTGCCGGCAAGCAGAGTGCCTGTAAGAAGCAGCCCCAGCAGCACCAGCATTCTGTAATTTTTAAGATACTGAGGCTTGTACCTCTTAATGTCCTTGTAAAAAATAAAGAGTATGAATGATGTTATAAAAAGAGTGCCTGTAAAATAGCTGAGCCCCATTTTTCTGCCTATGAAAAAAGCTACGGCCAGACTTATAGCCACAAGCAGCCAAAACCTGCGTATGTCATGCTTGCCTGAACATAACCTGCTCATCTCGCATGAAAAGAAGTTTTTTATTTTGCCTTGCCCTGGCAAGCTACTCTGACCCACGTTTTTCATACCTCTCATATGCCATAACAATCTTCTGCACAAGTCTGTGCCTGACAACATCCTTTTCGGTGAAATAGATTATCTTTATGTCGTCTATATTGTCCAGTATTTTAAGAGCCTCGACAAGGCCTGAAGATCTTCCTGCAGGCAGGTCGATCTGTGTTATATCTCCTGTAATAACTGTCTTTGACCCAAACCCCAGCCTTGTGAGGTACATCTTCATCTGCTCGTTTGTAGTGTTTTGAGCTTCATCAAGTATGATGAATGAATCATTAAGAGTCCTGCCCCTCATAAAAGCGAGCGGAGCTATCTCTATAATTCCACGCTCTATAAGTTTTGTTGCCTTGTCAATGTCCATCATATCAAAAAGCGCATCGTAAAGCGGGCGCAGATATGGGCTCACCTTTTCAGCAATATCGCCCGGAAGAAATCCCAGCTTCTCTCCTGCTTCAACAGCAGGCCTAACAAGCACTATTCTGGATATCTCTTTAGCCAGAAGCGCGCTTATAGCCATAGCCATAGCTAGATATGTCTTGCCTGTACCTGCCGGACCTATGCCGAATGAAATATCATATTGGCGAATCGAGTCTATATACCTGCGCTGATTCTGGGTTTTGGGTATGATGAATCTTCTTTTGGAAGATACGGGTATGCTGCCTGAAAAGAGCTTTTTTATAGATACATCCTCTCCTTCAGCAACAGCCTTCACAGCACTGCTTATATCCTCTGGCCTCAGGCTGTATCCATCTGTGTTTACAGACCTGATCTCATCTATCAGTTTTTGTGCCTTTGCAAGGTTCTTTTCTTCACCGCTGAGTATAAGCTTGTTTCCTCTTATGCTTATAGCGACACCAAGCGGAGCCTCGAGCATTTTGAGGGTCTTGTCAAGGCCGCCGTGAATGAATGGATACTCTTTCTCTTCATCCAGCAGAAGCTCTATCGTATTCGTAATTCCTCCCGATTATCAGCTGTAGCAGACAAGATCCCTACTTATCGATCTTTGTGATGAAATTGTCTATGCCTGTCTTTGCCTTAAGGCCGGCAGCAGCCTTTGAGGCTGATGACCATGTTGTGTAGCTTCCTGAATGGACTCTATAGTAGTCGCTGCTGTTTCTTCTGTTCAGAACATAGGCATTGATATTTTTTGCTGCAAGCTTTCTTTTGAGATTATCTGCTCCAACCTTGGATGGAAACGCTCCAAACTGGATTGTATAGATTCCTTTAGGAGCTGAATACTGCTTAGGCTTTACAGAAGTGCGGGGCTTGCTGCTCTTGTTTTTCTGCTGCTGAACAACAGGAGCAGTTGTCTGAGCCTGCTGCTCAACATCCCCTCTTATAAGCGGCATCTTCATATCCTGCTGGGTATTTTTTAGAAGAGACCTCTCTGGAGCTTGCCTTGTCAAAGGTTCAGGCGCAGGCTTTTGCACAGGCTGTTGAAAAGCTGGCTTCTGAACTGACTGAACAGGCGAACTATTCTGCTGAGTTCTGCTCTCATTATAAACCGGGGGCTGGCCTGCCTGCGGCACAGGCATGAACACAGGCTCTTTTGGAGCTATCACAGGCTTAATCGAATCAGTAGAAGCAGGCTTTGGATCTGTTATTGGCGATGGCTGTGTAGCGTTTGCGCTAGCAGGCTCCAGAACGCGCTTTTCATCAGGAACAATGACCTCGCTCTTTTTCTGGCTGATCGATTCATCATGATGATCACTGCCAAGGCTGGATATGCCCATAAGGTATCCAACAACCATGCTTATAACAGCTATAGCCACTGAAGCCAGCACTGCTGTGCTCTTGCTTAAGAGAATAATTGATGTTTTTTCAATGGCTTTTGACTTCATATGATAAGCATAGCATCACCATAGGAGAAAAATCTATAACCCATACCTACGGCCTCTTTATAAGCTTTTATCAGATTTTCGTAACCGCAAAATGCGGATGCAAGCATCAGCGGAGTTGACATGGGAAGATGAAAATTCGTCAGCAGACAGTCGACTGCCCTGAATCTGTACCCCGGATATATAAAGATTGATGTAGAACCAGAAACATACTCTTCTGAAGCGCTGTCATTTATGTCTGACATTTCTGTATAAATGCCGCTCATATAAGCCTCTATCGCCCTGGTTGTTGTTGTACCTACACTAAAAACCCTTCTGCCATGCTCCCTTGTCTTCTGAATCTTATTGGTAAGATCCACAGAGATCTTGAAAAACTCTGCATCCATCCTATGGTCTTCAACCCTCTCTGCTCTTAACGGCTTGAATGTTCCAGATCCTACATGAAGCGTGAGCATATTAACATCTACACCCTTGTCTCTAAGTTTGGCCAACAGGTCAGCTGTAAAGTGCAGTCCGGCAGTCGGCGCTGCTATAGAACCCTGATGCTCTGCATAAACAGTCTGGTACCGCTCCCTGTCATACTCATCAGGAAGCCTTCTTATATAAGGAGGAAGCGGCATGCCTCCATAGGTATCCAATACATCCATAACATCAAGTGTATTGTCCTGGAGCCTGAGAAGTTTTATCCTGGGGCTTATTGGAGAAACCTTTTCAGTCCATATAACTGCTGCCACTTTGCTGCCTAGCATTATACTGCCCTTCACATTAGATTTGCAGAGCACCTCCCAAACGCCGGGCTTGTGTGTTTCTTTGACAAAAAGAAGCTCCACAATCTTTCCTGACTCTGTAACTGCTGATATTCGGACAGGCATAACTTTTGTGTTGTTTATAAGGAGGATATCACCTTCATCCAGATAATCAGGAAGGTCGCTAAAAAACCTGTGTTCATGCTCACCGCTTTTGCGCAGGACAAAAAGCCTGGAAAGGTCTCTTTTATCAGACGGTCTTAAAGCAATCAGATTCTGCGGAAGGTCGAAATTAAAATCACTGGAAAGCATAATGCTCTACTACTGTGCCTGGATAAAATTTTTGAAGTATTTCCGTGTATGTCTTTCCCTCTTTTGCCATAAGCAAAGATGACCATTGGCAGAGGCCTACACCATGACCATAGCCCTTCCCCTCAAACACAACCCTATCATCCTGTATGCTCATCCTTGTAACGAGTGTGCTAGGCAGCTTTTCCCATCCGATCTTTCTTCTGAAGTCCTTTGCCGGAATCACAAGCTCTTTGGTTGTGTTTATTATCTTAAGGTCTTTTATTCTGGCAGATGCAGTCTGTGAAAGCGTAACTATATCTTTTATTCCGCTTATTTCCAAAGCCTTTTCTATATCTACCAATGGAATTTTTCGCTCCCACATAAAGAAAGGAGACAGCTCGCTGTTTGTCTCAACCACCTTTAGATAAGGATACTCCTTGCCGAACACCTCAACAGGATCTTCTGTCATCCCGCCGCTGGTAGAGTGGTAATAAGCAATTATAGGTTTGCCATCATATGTGATCACTTCACTACGTGTATCATCTACAGCCTTGAGTATGGATTCAGGCACGCTGCCGCCTTTATACACCTGATGCAGTACTGATGATGTAAGATGAAAACCAGCAGCAGATTTAGAAGCATTCTGCATCTGGTAGATTGCGTATGTCCTTGCTGCCACAGCCTGTGCCTTGAGAGCCTCGGCGTCCCAGCTGCTTCCAACCTCACCGACTATAACTCCCTTTATATAATCCTCAATAGGCATCTCGTTGACTACATAAATGCCTCTTTCTCCTTTATAAATATCTATCCTGCCGGAGAATGTTGCTCTGCCGACAAGCACATGGGCATCTGTCTGAGATCCAAGCTTTTCGAGCTTTTCATCTTTTTTAGGCAAAAGCGGATTTTTTGGATCAACAATAAGCACCCTTATTTTTATCTCAGTATCATTAGCTGCTGCAGAAGCGGTAGGCAGCAAAACAGAAAGCATACAACAAATACCTAAAAGCAGCACGCTTGGTTTTATTGCCACTATTTTTTACCTCTCTGCATATATCTTTCCTCTTCTGAATATACACAGCCGCAATACTTCTGGCTGTAAAAACCCATATCCTTGCCCATTCTTTGTCCCTCTCTGAATCCCGGTCTGAAGTCTTCAGGCAAAAATTCAACCCCATATTTTTCCTGTAGCATCTTGCCGATCTCTATTATAAGGCTCTGATTTTGGTAAGGACTCACAAGCAGAGTAGTAGTAAAAGCATCTGCTCCGGAAGACTTCGCAGCGCTCGCTGCCTCCTCAAGCCGGGCTGAGTAGCAATATTCGCATCTCTGTTCTTCTTTGCCTGCTGTATTACGCAAAAACTCCCTCAATCCATATTCATCTTTATAAAGAGTATCCAGCCCCCACATCATGTCTAACTGCTTCATAGAAGATAGCCTATTTTTGTATTCAGTAAAAGGATGAATGTTGGGATTAAACCATAACCCGCGCACCTCAGCGCCCTTCTCTCTCATAGACTTTACAGGATACAAGGCGCAGTTGGCGCAGCATATATGCATCAATACTTTCATATATCCCTTAAAAGAGCCCGTTAGGTATGCTTCTGCCCAGGTGCTCATATGCTGTTCTTGTAGCAAGCCTGCCTCTTGAGGTGCGCTCTATAAGCCCCTCCTGCAACAGATAAGGCTCATAAACATCCTCTATAGTCTCCCTATCCTCACGCAGCGAAGCTGCTATGGCATCAATGCCAACGGGTCCACCGCTAAACTTATCTATGATTGTGAGCAGCAATTTTCTGTCCACATCATCGAGCCCGAGCCTGTCAACATCCAGAGCTGTAAGAGCATTCCTTGCTATATCAATATTTATTATTCCATCGCCCTTAACCTGAGCAAAATCGCGCAGCCTCTTGAGCAGCCTGTTGGCTATTCTGGGTGTTCCTCGAGATCTGCCTGCTATCTCGAGTGCAGCATCATCAGTCATCTCTATGCCGAGCAGTCCTGAAGAGCGGGAAACTATATGCCTAAGGTCATCGGTTGAATAGAAGTCAAGCCTGGCAATTATGCCGAACCTGTCTCTAAGCGGTGAGGTGAGAAGACCTGTCCTTGTTGTAGCTCCTATAAGAGTAAATCTCGGCAGATTCAGCTTTAAAGTTCTGGCGCTTGGGCCCTGCCCTATGATTATATCGAGCTTAAAGTCCTCCATTGCGGGATAGAGAACCTCCTCCACAATTCTGGGCATTCTGTGTATTTCATCTATGAAAAGTATGTCGTTTTCTGCAAGATTAGTCAGTATTGCAGCAAGATCGCCTGACCTTTCTATAACAGGTCCGGAGGTGGTCTTAATATTTACATTCAATTCATTAGCTATTATGGATGCAAGCGTGGTCTTGCCTAAGCCGGGAGGACCGCAAAAAAGCACGTGGTCAAGAGACTCTTTTCTGAAACGTGCTCCTGCTATAAAGACCTTGAGATTTTCTTTGAGCTTGTCCTGGCCGACGAACTCATCAATTGTCCTTGGCCTGAGAGTTAATTCATAAGTAATATCTTCCTGGGCTGCCTCAGGGCTTAATGATCCCGGGTCCCTGTCTTCAATCCTCATATTTCAGCAGTCCCTTCACTCTTTTGTTAAATATTTTAATGATTCGCGCAGCAAAGTTTCAATGTCTCTCTGGCCTGACGAATATACCTTTTGAAGAGCTTCAAGCGCAAATGCACGTTTATACCCAAGATTAACAAGAGCAGAAAGAGTATCTTCAAAAACAGCATCGCCCTTTTCCTTCATTGAAGGAAGCTTTTCCCTCAGCTCTAAAATCAGCCTCTGAGCTGTCTTTTTACCTAGCCCTGGCACCCTGCACAAGAATGCTGTATCCTCAGTTGTTATGGCTCGGTGAAAATCATCCGGCGGTATTGTTGAAAGTATGCTCAGCGCAATTTTGGGTCCTACACCTGAGATACCTAGCAGGGTCATGAATATCCTTTTTTCTGCATCTGCGCTGAAGCCGTAAAGAGTTATGGCTTCTTCCCTCACATGAGTATAAATATGCAAAAAAACCTCGCTGCCCTCATCAGGAAGCGCTGAAAGAAGTGTAAGAGGAGCATGAACATCATATCCAACTCCTCCTGTCTCTACTATAATGCACTCTGGCCTCTTTGACATAAGCCTACCTCTAAGAGATGCTATCATCTTTTCTGAAACCTCCGGATATAATATTTATATTCAGGGTCATTTCAATAACCTGCTGGCGGCTTCATATGCACATGGCATATGGCTATGGCCAATGCATCAGCGCTGTCCGGCGTCAACTGCCTGTTTATAGCGAGCAGCTGCTTAACCATCATCTGCACCTGTGACTTATCCGCCTTTCCATACCCTACAACAGCCTTTTTGACCTCAAGAGGGCTGTATTCGTGTATATGCAGACCAGTTGAAGCAGCGGCTGCAAGCACAACGCCTCTTGTATGCCCAAGGCTGAGCGCTGCTTTTATACCCTTTGCAAAAAACATCTTCTCAACTGCAATCTCATCAGGCTTATGTTCAGCTATCAACTCTGCAAGAGATTCATACAGCTCCTTTAATCTAACATGCAGCAGTTTTGAGGGCTGCATCATTATTATGCCTGAAGAAATATAACTGTACTGATTGGTTCCGACAAATGCTCTTTTTGATGCCTCTTTTTCATCAGGCATATAGATAATTCCGTATCCGCATTTGAAGCTTCCTGGGTCAATTCCGAGTATCTTCATAGCTTCTTGCGCTGTGGCGCAATGTGAGAGAAATTTTTATCTGTTTTGTAGAATTCTGAAAAGTTGGGGAGTCCTGAAATGGCAAAGATGCTCTGGCGGTCATCTTTTTCTCGGAGCTTCGAAAAGTATCTCCTCTATCATCTGGCAGAGCACATGGCCGAGCGTGATGTGCGTCTCCTGTATTCTTGGCGTATCCTCTGACTGGACAACAAAGGCATAGTCAGACTTAGAGGCAAACTTTTCACCCTTAAGGCCTGTAAGGGCTATGACCTTCATGCCCTTCTTTTTTGCAGCATCAACTGCCTTGAGTATATTCTTTGATGTGCCGCTTGTGGATATAGCTATGACAATATCATCTTCTTCACCAAGCGTCTTGACCTGCCTGGCGAATATCTCAGAATAGTCATAGTCATTTGCTATTGACGTAAGAACAGCAACATCTGTATTTACCGCAATTGCGGGAAGGCCAGGCCTCTCCATCTTGAATCTGTTAACGAATTCTGCAGCAAGATGTGATGCGTCGCATGCGCTGCCGCCATTGCCGAAGAGTATAAGTTTTTTGCCTCTATCGAATGTGCCTGCTATAAGGTTTGCTACCTCGATAATCAGCGCGCTGTTTTCGCGCGCAAATTTTTCTTTAATCCTCGCACTCTCATCAAAGGCCTTTATGACTTTCTTTTCCATTCGGTTAGTTTATCGAAGACATTCAGAATCAGTCAAGGTATATGATCTGTTATTTATTGAATAAAGGATAAAGCTTTTCATAGGTCGCAACGATATGCTCAGGAATTACGCGAACCTCGCCTAGCACTGTTATAAAGTTTGTGTCACCAGCCCATCTAGGCACTATATGTATATGCAAATGCTCTTTAATGCCTGCGCCTGCTGCGCTGCCCAGATTGATGCCTATATTAAAACCCTCCGGTCTGAACGCCTCTTTTAGAAAGGTTGTGCAGAGGCTGGTCATTCGCATCATCTCATCAAGGGCTGTTGCTTTAAGGTCATCAAGAGATGAAGCGTGCTGATAAGGAACAACCATCAGGTGTCCATTGTTGTATGGATATCTGTTCATTATCACAAACACCTCTTTACCCCTGTGAAGAACAAGCCTGTCTTTGTCTTCATTAGCTGATGTTGGTATGCAGAATATACACTCCCCCGGCTTTTCAGAGATTATATACTCCATTCTCCAGGGAGCCCATAATGTAGTAAGTTCCTTGGTGTTTGTATCATTCATATTTGTTCCTTTAACATTCCGGTTTTTCTTAAAACTGCCTGTGCATCATACCATGTAAGCCACTTGTCCTTGGGATTTCTCATCAGGTAAGCAGGATGAAATGTTGGCATCACAGGAATAACCCTGCTTTCAGTTGTATAGTCAAAGAATTTTCCGCGCACCCTTGATATCGAGAATTTTGACATAGGCTCGCTTCTTGCCATAAGAGCATACGTAGCTATTTTACCCATTGAAATTATAACCTCAGGAAAAATAATTTCTATCTGTGCCTCTACAAACTTCATACATATATTCATCTCATCAAGCATCGGATCACGATTTGAAGGCGGCCTGCATTTGCATATATTGGCTATGTAAACATCATCCCGAGTCAGCCCCATCTTGTTTATAAGATTGGTTAGCACTCTGCCTGCCTCGCCAACAAAAGGTCTGCCCTGGCTGTCTTCTTCTCTGCCAGGAGCTTCGCCTATAAACATTATCTTTGCATCAGGATTTCCCTCTCCAAACACAAGATTCGTGCGTTCCTCTGCAAGCCTGCACAGCCTGCAATCACCGATCTGAGATCTCAGTTCATCCAGAGCTTTTTGTTTGGAAGACATCTCACCTGAATCCGTATAGGCTTTTTTCTTTGAAACGCTCTTGAGATCCAGCTTAAAAGGCAGATACTCAATACCGATTGCTTCACAGTATTGCGCCACGAGCTTAAGATCATCAGAAGATATAAGTGTATTACTCACTATCTTTCTCCCCATTTCAGCTTTGATCTTATAAGCATGAAATAATCTCTTTCAACAGGAGTAATAAGCCTGGCAACATGCGGCGATTTGATTATGTCAATGGTGTCATCCTTTTGGAGAGGAAAGCCTGTCTGACCGTCAAGGGTCAGAAATACGTCTTCATCATCAGCCTTAAGCCTGAGTGAGACCCTGACAGAATCCGGCAGCACAACCGGCCTGTTAGTCAGGGTATGCGGACATATAGGCGTAAGTGTTATGCATCCTAGCGTAGGATACAATATCGGACCTCCAGCTGAAAGGGAATATGCTGTAGAGCCTGTGGGAGTAGATACTATAAGGCCATCAGATTTGTATGTAGTTACATAAATTCCGTTTACATAAGTCTCTATATCTATAATTCTTGCAAGCGCTCCTTTGTTGACCACAGCATCATTCAGCACTATGCTTTCTGAAACCTTTTTGCCGGATCTCAGCACAGATGCATTTAGCATTATCCGCTCTTCAATATGGTAGTCTCCGCAGAGCATGCGGTCTATCATTTGAATAATATCTGCCTTGTTGACTTCTGTTATAAATCCCAGACTCCCAAGGTTGACTCCCAGTATGGGAATGCCTTTTCTGCAGGCTCTTCTCGCAGCCGCAAGCATAGTGCCATCACCGCCGAGCACCATAATCACATCAGAAAGATCAGCAATATCATCCTTGTCATATCCTCTAATGCCCAGACTCTCTGCAGCCTGTTTGTCAGGGAATATGCTTATTCCCCTCGTTTTTAACAGAGGCAGCAGCTCCCTGAGAATTTCTACAGGCTCTGTCCTGGATCTTTTTGTAATTATGCCGAGATTTTTCATATTAGTCATGTTAAATATCCGCGCCTTTTATAATTATTTCTCTCTCATTGTCAGATAAATACTTAATCTCTACAGAAACAGCACCGTCAGGGCGCTGGCTTAGCCTCTCAGCCCACTCTATGACAGCGATAGAGTCTGAATCAAGATACTCCCAAATTCCAAGCTCATCAAGCGCAGCATCTCCCTCTATCCTGTAAAGATCAATATGATAAAAGACCGGTTCAGTTTCATACTCGGCCACTATAACAAAGCTTGCGCTCCCAATATCCCTTGAGTGAATCCCGAGCGACGAGGCAAAGCCCTTAATAAATACTGTCTTGCCAGCGCCGAGATCTCCATACATACACACTACTGCGCTCTTGCTATTCTGGACAATGTGCCTACCCAGCTTGCTTCCCAATGCCTCAGTTTCTTCAGAAGAAGCTGATATATATTTGCGTACTGTCATAAAATACCAGGAACCAATTTATGAACTTACGCCTTTTATGATATCAATCTTGCCTATCATGCCGACTATCTTTTTATCCTGCACAACAGGTATATGATGAACCCTCTTTTCTGACATGATTGATGCTATCTCATCAATCGGAGCATCTTCATCAACACTAATTACACCATTGCTGCATATATCAGCCACTGTCGCAGCTGTCATCTTTTTTATCTGCTGCTCAACCGCCGGCTGGTTCAGCGTTATAAATGCATCGAATATACGGATGACAGTAGGTATGTGAAACCTCTTGTTCTGCTCAATAAGATCGTTCTCTGTAACAATACCGAGCATATTCCCGTTATCATCAACTACAGGAGCTCCGCTTATCTTGTTGTTGATCAAAATTTTTGCAAACTCATTAACTGTTGTGGACGGCTTCACTACAATCACATTCTTTGTCATAATGTCCCTGGCCTTAAGCATGCCTCACCTCCGTGTATATGCAGAAAATAGTATGATCTCAAAACCATGCCAAAATCAAATTTATAATATCTCGTTCTTACTAAGCAACAACCACTCTGTTTTTTCCCATGCTTTTAGCTTTGTATAAGGCGTTGTCTGCTCTCTTGAGAAGGTCTTCAATGTCTTTTTCAATATCGCCGAACAGTCTGCCCTCTGCTGATCCAATGCTTATAGTAACCTTCAAATCACCTAAAGTACGCTCCTCTATGTTGCTTCTTATCTTTTCAGCAACTGCATAGACAGTATCTGAACTGATCTCAGGCAAATAAACTATAAACTCCTCTCCCCCATATCTGCCGGCAACATCCGAAGCTCTAATAGATGATTTTATTATTTCAGCTACGCTTTTGATAACTTCATCGCCTTTTTGATGACCATATGTGTCATTTATACTTTTAAAGTTATCTATATCCATCATAAGCACGCCTATAGTCATCCCGTTTCTTGCTGCCAGATGTGCAAGAGGTAATATTGTATTATTAAAACCTCTCCTATTCAGCAGGCTGCTTAATGGGTCATGACTGGTCTTTAGAACCATATCCTTGTTAGTCTCCCAAAGTTTGTTAATCGCTTCGCCTATAAGCTCCAGCTCAGGGGTTGATTCTCCATGCTGTTTAAGAGCTGAAGTAAACCTTGAAAGATGATTTTCGTAAAAAGTTGCGGAACTTTTGTATTTTGGAAGGCTGTTCTTCATAAAGTAGAAGATTGCCTCAAAAGCTGGTTCAAGCACAAAGAATTCGAGCCGAAGCGCGTATGTAAAATAGTCAGCAACTCTCCTGAGATCATTAACAGTTTTTGACAGACTGTTTACTTTTTCAAGTGATTTTTTAAGGTTAGAAAGCACAGTCTCTGGATCATCCAGCAGCATAGGCATCTCTCCCTTTTCTGCAAGACTCATAAGCTCTTCCCAAAAAGATACATGAACAGATTCTTCCTTGGACATGCTCATCCAGAATTTTTTGAGATGAGTATCAGCGCTCAATTCTGAAAACTTTTTATAAGTACCAACAGCAGCTTTATCCAGCTCAAGACAAATCGATATAATTTCTTTTGTAATCTGCTGATCTCTTGTAAAGCCCACCGTGCCCATAAAACCTCCATTTATTTCAAGGTAGTTGCCATCTTTAGCTTTATCTGGCTAAAGAACCGCTATAAACCCTCCCTGCCTTCCTGCTTCTTCCTTAAGAAATCTGTACGAAAAATATTTATCCGGATTGCAGAAGGTGCATTCATCTATAACTTGAATATGATCCTTATTCATTCCTGACAAAATTGCCTGCTGCCTGTTGGCGCTCTGAAGGTCAATATAGTACTTACCGTCCCTTTGCATACAGTAGTCTCCATCTCCTGTTGCTGCGCTTACAGCATCTATAACATCTATATCCACAGTATAGCAGCACTGTCTTATACAAGGACCTATAGCCATCAATATGTCCAATGGATCAGACTGAAAATCAATCTTTAATAAATCTACTGTCTTTTTCAGGATTGATGCAGCAGTGCCGCGCCACCCTGCATGCACAGCAGCAGCAACATGCCTTTTTTTGTCATAAAGCAGTATCGGAACGCAGTCAGCAGTTTTTACACCTAAAAGTATATCTTTTTGACCTGTCACAACAGCATCACCTACCAGCTGCTCCATGTTATTTATGATTGTTATTATCTTGTCTGTATGCTTCTGGATGGGAAGATACATGCGATCTCCAGACAGTCCTGATACTTTTGAAAGCATAGATAAATCAGATCCTGTATATTTGCCTGTAAAAAACGCCCTCACCTTATGACCGCTAAGAATTTCAGGCTCAATAATATCGTTTTGCAATTATCCTCCTGTTGCTCTTATGCGATATCCATCATGCAAAATGTCTGCGGCAGGCATTCTATTATGTCAGATGCTATAAGGCTATACTGAGTATAAGTATCAGCAGCTATATCCCCTGCAAGACCATGGATAAATGCGCCAGCTGTTGCAGCATGAAAAGGAGCAATACCCTGTCCAACAAATGCAGCTATTATGCCGGTCAGCACATCTCCAGATCCGGCTGTTGCCATACCGGGATTGCCTGTCGGGTTAATAAATGATCTCCCATCCGGATCAGCAACAATAGTGAACGATCCCTTAAGAAGCACAACAGCGCCTGTCTTTTTAGCCAATTCGCTGGCTGTTGTTAAACGATCCGATTCTTTGATGTCGGCAGCAGCGCAGAGTCTCTTCATTTCTCCGGGATGAGGCGTCATAACTATCGGAGATCTTGATGACTGGAAAAGTTCTGACAGATCCTTTTTTTTAGCGCATACGTTGCAGAGGGAGTTAAGACCGTCAGCATCTATCACAAGCGGCACAGGAGACATTGATACAACACCAGACACAAGGTTCTCTGTCCCTCTGGATACTCCAATACCAGGGCCTATAGCTATAACATCAAGACTGCTGCTCGCAAATTCGAGCATATTTTTTAACGCACCATCTGAAAGCAAGCCAGAGCAGTCTTCAGATAGTCCAATAATCATCTCCTCAACAACTGAGCTTTGATAATCACTAACCAGTGACGCAGGCACACCTATTGTCACCAGTCCTGCACCGCTTCTTAGACAAGCGCGGCCTGCGAGTCTTGCTGCTCCTGTCTTACCCTTGGAGCCGGCAACAACAAGCACATGCCCATAATCGCCTTTGTGAGAATTTCTGGCTCTCTTACTAAAAAGTCCAGATATGAAATTCATGTTGGAAAGTTCGACAAGTATATTTTGATCTGATAAAAGCTCTTCAGGAAATCCTATGTCTTCGACCAGAAGTTCACTAGTGTATTGATCACCTGGATATAGAAAATGTCCACGCTTTGGCAGACCGAATGTTACTGTATGATCTGCTTTAACAGCAGCACCCTTTATACTGCCTGTGGCTGCAGATATTCCGGACGGAATATCTGCAGCCACTACAGGAGAATCTGAAGCATTTACAAGTGATATTACATCAGCAATATATCCGACAACTTCTCTCTTAAGCCCTGTGCCGAATATAGCGTCAACAATTACGCAATCTGACAGATCATTCTCTTTAAGCGCTGGACAGAACTCTATCTTGATTCCTGACTTTAATGATGCCTTATACTCCCTTAAGCAGTCTAAACTCATCATCTTTTTGCTGAACAGCATCACAACCCTAACTTTGTGCTTTTTAGACCTTAACCTACGAGCCGCTACAAGACCATCGCCACCATTATTGCCGCAGCCGCAGAGCACTAGAACATTCCTAGATGGATAGTGATGGTGAACATGATCAGCAAGAGCTGAGCCAGCCCTGGACATCAACACAGAGCTCTTAATCCCATAGTCTTTAACAGCAGACATATCAATTGCTGACATCTCAGAAGAAGTGGCAATCTTCATAACCTGCCTCCTGTATAAAATATAATCCGAAATAGAATCTGACCAGAGAATACTTTTATAATTAATGTTAATAAGTTTTTAAGCGATAATATTATATAGCATATATTTCAACTATTTTTGTTAATATATAAAATTATATTTTTATGTAATGTGATTTAATTTGAGGGATCCGATACATGTTCTGCAGAAAACTATACGCTGAATTATACAATTCTGCTGTTGCACAAATATGCGCTGCTTTTATAGCTTTATTTTTCTTCTCGATTACTGATGCACATTCCCAGCAGTTTCAAAATCAGTCAGAAGCAGATACTGCATATGAAGATTCCCGCAGCATGATTGCAAAAGGCGACTATCAAGGAGCTATAACAAAACTCAAGCAATTCATCACTGATCCTGCCAAGTATCCTAAGCCGGTCTCTGACTATATCGTGCTGCTTTTGTGGACAGGAAGCACAGATGATGCGATAAAAACTTATGAAAATCTGCCTGATGGATTCCCAAAAACCGCATTTCTTTTAAGAAATGTGGCAAAAGGATACTATGATAAGCGGAGACCTCAAAATGCTGTATCACTATACAAAGCTGCTCTTGCAGACACACCTAATGACACTGAGGCGCTCAAAGGGCTTGCTCTAAGCCATATTGAGCTGGGGGATTATGAAAGTGGGTCGGAACAACTTAAAAACCTGATTACCAAACTTCAAAATGATTCTGATATAAGAATCTTATACAGCACTACTTTATTTAAAGCCGGCAGACACTACGAAGCTATACGATCTTTCAGGGCAGCCGCCGAATTGTCCCCGGCAAATGCTGAAAATATATACAGAACCAGAGATGCCCTTGTTCAGCGCCTTGCTGATAATGAAAGAATGGAACTCCTAAAAAAACTCGCTCCATCAGACAGCAACAATCCGTCAGCTGACTATATTGTCATGCTGGCTGCAACAGGACAATACAGCAAGGCTATATCAGAATTTCATATGTCAGAAATCAGAAAGAACAACGCTCCTCTTGATGTGCTCAACTGGGTTGCATGGTCTTATTTTAAAATCGATGCAAAGGACAGAGCAAAACAGATTTTTTCGCAGGTGCTCTCATCACATCCTGAAAACATGCAGGCTACTATAGGCATATCATACTGCCTCTCATCCGAAAACAACAGCAATAAGGCTTTAGAAGTATTAAGCCCGCTGCAATCAAAATACCCTTACGACATAGATGTTCTTTATGCCAAGGCATATGCTTTTGAACGTTCCGGCGAGTTTATCAAAGCTGTTAATGAGTATGACAGGATACTATCAATAGATACTCAAAACATAACAGCAAAGAGGCTGAGACTTTATGCATTATCTGATATTGGAGCTACAACTCCTGCCCTGCAAGAAACCATCAAGACATTTCCGGATGACAAACTACTGATTGAATCTATAACCGGCAATGCAGCAGTTGACAGGCTGAGATGGGCAGAAAATGAAAAGGCCATATCCTTACTAAATGAACTTAGAAAAAATCCCGGCAACAGACGCGCTCAACTCGACTACCTTGCTGCATTGTTTGAAAGCAGGGAAACTTCGGAAGCCATCGAACTATATAAATATCTTGAGAGGCAAAACATTGATCTCCCTGTCTGGATTATTGAGTATGCTGCGGGAGGTTATCTTGATCAGGAGCAGCCCGACAGAGCTATGTATCACTACTCAAAAGCTCTAAAGCTTGAGCCGTCATCTTACAAAGCGAGGCTCGGAATGTTTCAAACTCTCAGCATAATGCGAAGATGGGATGAAGCTGAAGCGCACTTATCCTCGCTCGAAAAAGAGATATCCGCACCAATAGTTAATGAAAAGCCTAACTTCGGCAAGCTTTCACTTGCTTATGAGAGAGGATGGTTCCTTATAAGCCAAGACAGGCTGAGTGAAGCAGAAGAACATTTCATGGATTTATACTCAAAAGCTCCAGGCAACACAGAGGCGAGAAACGGGCTTGCTCATGTGTTTTACTATAGGGGATGGCCACGCAAGGCTTACGAAGAGTTCTCAATAATTTCTAATCTCGAGCCAGAAGAACTCGGCTATAAAACAGGCCTTATAATTTCAAAAAACGGGCTTGACCAAAAAACAGAAGCAAGGTCTGAAGCTCAAGAAATGCTCTCCAAAAATCCAAAAAGCAGAATTTTGAAAAATCTAGTCAGAGATCTAAAGGTGCAGGATTTAGATGAGCTTACAGCCAGCCTAAGCGTAACGAGTGAAGAAGGTGGATTTGGTGATACACAATACTACCTTTCTTACTCGCATGCTTTTACTCCATATACAAGGGCATATGCATTCCTATACCACGAAAGAAGCCGCGACAGCAACCAGACAAATAACTTTAAACGCGCAGGATTGGGAATATATCACATTTTTAGCAGATATCTGAGCGCTACACAGCAGCTATCTCTAAATTATGACGATTCTAAAGATATCGGGTCGTTCACATCATTATCGTTCACGCCTGATGACCACTGGACATTTTCCGCATCATTTGACAGCTATACTTCAGATGTACCTTTTCGCGCAAGAGTAACCGGCATTTCGTCAAAAAAGTATGACTTTGGCATTTCATATCGTGTAAGCGAACTTAGCGACTATAGCCTATCGCTAACGAGGTATGACTTTTCAGACTCAAACAAAAGAGACATGCTGAACCTTGGACACAGCAGACAGATATTTCAGCAGAATGACTGGAAAATGCGGCTCTTTTTTAACTTCTACACATCCAGAAACTCTCTTGATAATGCTGAATACTTCAATCCTGATTCAGACTGGAAGTTTTCACTGACCCATATGACAGAACATACACTAAGAAAAATTTACAGGCAATCATGGATACATAGGCTTTATATAACATCTGGACTTTATAAACAAAACGGATACTCGGGCAAACTGGACAAAGCTATAAGATACGAACATGACATCTCGTTTTCAGACACTCAATCTCTTGTTGTCGGAGCATCCTATGGACAGAATCATTATGATGCCAGCCCTACTAATTCATACACATTTTATATAAACTACAGAGGCCGCCTATGATCGCTAAACTAATATGCCTGATATTCATTTTAATAGGTGCAATTTTTTGTTTTTGCCCTGATGACCTGTCTGCCGACAGCAACAAATTTATAGTTCTTTGCTATCATGCTGTTGTCAAAAACCCGGATCCAAAAGATCCATACACACTGCCATACAGTATTTTTGTGAAACAGATGGAATATCTTAAAGCCAACGAATATAATCCGGTGTCGCTTGATGAAATACTAAAATCAAAAAAAGGAGGAAATCCGCTCCCTGAAAAAGCAGTTCTGCTCATGTTTGACGACGGCTATATATCTTACAAAGACTTTATACTCCCTCTCCTTGAAAAATACGGGTTTCCATCTGTGCTTGCTGTTGTCGGAAACTTTGTTGGTTATCAACCCAAAGATCTTCCTGAACCCGTAATGACATGGAATCAGATAAAAGAGGTTTCAAAAAACAGTCTCGTTGAGATAGCTGCACACTCTTATGATATGCACAAAGCTATAAGATATACGCCGCAGGGTAATGTTGCAGCTGCTTTCAATGTAAAACTTTTTGATAAAAACAAAAAAACCATAGAAACTTCTGAAGAATATGTTAAACGCATTGAAGAAGACTTCAGCAAACAGCAAGACATATTCGAAAAAGAGCTCGGATTCAAACCGAGGGCTATGGTCTGGCCATATGGCAAATATAACCAAGCTGCTATTGATGCTGCAATGAGATTCGGATACCAGTTCGCATTCACCCTTGAAAACGGCTGGGGCACAACTGAAGACCTGTTCAAAATTAAAAGAAATATGCTGCTTACAGAGCCACTTGATGAATTTCTTAAAAGCCTTAAGGCAGAATATGATCCAATGAGGGAATTCATAAAGATGATCAAAAACCCTCAGGAAGACAAAAAGCTGATCAGAGCTGTTCAAGTAGATCTTGATCTCATATACGATCCTGACCCTGCACAGGTGGAAAAGAATCTCGGAAGGCTGATAGACAGACTTGTAGAGATGAGAGTAAATACAGTATTTCTTCAAGCATTTGCTGATCCTGACGGCAACGGCAATATCAAAAGCGTATATTTCCCTAACAGGGTGCTGCCTGTAAGGGCAGATATCTTCAGCTATGCTGCACACCAAATATACATTCGCGAGATACAGGTTTATGCATGGATGCCGACACTCAGCATCGAACTTCCTGACAAAAAACTGAATGAAAGCCTGAGGGTCAGGGCATTCTCAAATGGCAGCATCAGCCCTAGCACATCATGGTACAACAGGCTTTCTCCATTCAGCGAAAAAACGCTCAGAGCAATCCGCATGCTGTATGAAGACCTCGCATCAAACAGCCAGATAGACGGGATCCTGTTTCAGGATGACGCATACCTGAATGATTTTGAAGATTTTCATCCTGATGCTGCTGATTTGTTTAAAAATACTTTTGGCAAAGAGCTCTCATATGAAACTTTGAAATCAGATTCAGCTCTTTTCAGAAAATGGACATCTCTAAAAACAAAGACCCTTACAAAATTTCTTGATGAGCTAAAAGGCGCTGTAAGATACTGGAGACCTGAAGCAAAATTCACCAGAAATATTTACGCAGAAGCTGTACTGAATCCTTATGCGGAAGAGTGGTATGCACAGAATTACAAAAGCTTTCTACAGAATTATGATTTTGTCACCATAATGGCATATCCACAGATGGAGAAGGCTAACGATCCGCTCAAGTGGCTAAATACACTTGTTCAGACAGTCAGGAATTATGACGGAATCAAGAAGACGATATTCAAAATACAGACATATGACTGGGACAAAAAAGTGTGGATAAGCGACTCTCTTTTAAACAGCCAGCTCCGTACGATACTTAAAAATGGCGGTCTGCATCTTGCATACTACCCTGATGACTATACAATTAACAAACCTATGTTAAATAAAATAAAACTCGAAATGTCCACAAAGACATACCCATTCGGCCCATGAAGTCAGCAATACTTTCTATAGTTCAGTTTATTAACGATTTTGTATATATATATCCTCTGTTCATGTCATTTGCATGGATATTTGGTGCGATACTGTTTTTTATAAGACGAGAACGGAGCAATCAATATGCACCAAAACTAGACAGCTATCCGCTCTGCTCCATCATAATTCCATGCCACAATGAAGAAGACAATATAAAAAAACAATAAGCTGGCTCGCCACAGCTCAGAAATATCCTGATTTTGAAATTATAGCTGTTGATGACGGAAGCACAGACGCTACCGCATATATACTTCATGAACATGCTCTTAAGTATAAAAATGTCCGCATTGTTTATCTTAAGGAAAATCAGGGCAAGGGAGCTGCATTGACTGCCGGTACGCTTGCAGCAAACGGCGATATAATAGTAACTATTGATGCTGACGCACTGCTGGATCAAGACGCTCTCACATGGATTGTATGGCACTTTAACCAATCATCGAGGGTAGGAGCTGTAACTGGCAATCCAAGGGTACTTAACCGCACAACACTGCTAGCAAAGATACAGACAGGAGAATATGCAACCATTATCGGGCTTATTAAGCGTTCACAGAGGATCCTCGGCAAGGTGCTGACTGTTTCAGGAGTTATCGCAGCATTCAGAAGACAGGCTCTGGAATCTGTAGGCTACTGGGATACAGATATGGTTACTGAAGATATATCAGTAACATGGAAACTAGAACGGAGGTTCTGGGATGTCAGGTATGAGCCAAAAGCTATAACCTGGGTGCTTGTGCCAGAGACAATCAAAGGGCTTTGGCGCCAGAGGTCAAGATGGGCTCAGGGAGGAATGGAGGTATTAAAACGTAATATAGATATTTTTGCAGACTGGAGACAGCGAAGGCTCTGGCCTGTATATATAGAGTACCTATTCAGCGCTCTTTGGGCATATACTTTCTGGGCTCTAGTTTTCCTCTGGATAGTCAAAGCTGCTACAGGATTTGACTTCGGCATTGTACTTGTACCGCCTGTTCCTCCCCAATGGACAGGAGCAATGCTGGCGCTAACATGTCTGATACAGTTCAGCATAAGCGCATATATTGACCACTTTTACGACAAGAAACTTTTTAAATATCTCTTTTGGGTAATTTGGTATCCATTCATATACTGGACTATAAGCGCGCTTACTGTAGTATATGCAACACCTAAAGCGCTTATGAAAAAAAGAGGATCTCGAGCTATATGGAAAAGTCCAGACAGAGGATTGGGAATTAAATAGATGGGTAAAGAGATAAAAATAATTGAACGGCCTGATCTAAAAAGCGGAATCAGAAATGTTACAGAAACAGGAATAACAGCATTTATGTGGGCTGCATGGATATATCTGCTTATGCCAGTTCTTAATATACTGTTATGGATAGTAGGAATTCGAATATTCTATATAGAACTTATAGAAAAATCAGGCTTTGCCCGTGTCCTTGATATGATTTATAACATCGGCTGGATAGCTGCAGTTGTATTTATCTCATTCTGGCTCTGGGGATACTATAATCTTAAGCGATATGGAAAATTACAGAGGCGTAAAAATCTTGAACACAGATGTGACCAAAAAATATTAGAATCACTAGGCATATCTCCGGAGCTTCACCAGCTTATGCTGACACAAAAGGAGATAGAATTTCAGTGGCGCATCGACTCCATCAATGCTGCTGAAGAGGAAACCAGACTTAGTTAAGTCCTGTCTGCATATACCAAGGGGTATCTTCCGGTTTCTTGATGCCAAAAAGCTTGTATATGTTGTCGCAGAGCTGATCTGCTGTAAAAGGCCTTATAAGAACTCCGCTTGCTGTCTTGGACTGTATCATATCAACTATCTCCGGCTTAGGCGTCTCTGTAGATACGATCAGGAGTATCTTCAAAAAAGGCTTTTCCGCTTTTATTGATTTGGCATATTCAACAGTAGATTCCTTGCCAAGGTGAGAGTCTAGGATTATTACGCAGTTTTCTGTCATATCTCCAAGCAGCATGCCCAAATGCTTGGTATCATCAGCATACCTTATCTTTATCTGCCTCTCAAATTCCTTAAGCGCAAAGCTGATAGGATTTACAAGATCTTTTTTTACACAAACAAGTACATTCTTGCGCGACATCATGCCTCCAATGCATTATATCTAATATTATAACTTAA
>JAFGXL010000010.1 GCA_016936655.1 Nitrospirota bacterium
CAGGGCAATACTTGAGCTGCTCTACTCGAGCGGTCTTAGGGTTAGTGAGCTGGCTGGTCTTGATGTAGATGATCTCAATGTCAAGGAAGGGCTTGTGAAGGCGCGTGGCAAGGGCAAAAAAGAGCGCATAGTGCCTGTTGGCAGTAAGGCTGTAGAAGCGATGCGGTCATACCTAGTAGAGAGGATGGTTTTCAGAAAGAGCAGATTCTATAAAGATGGAGAAAAGGCTCTGTTTTTGAGTACAACCGGCAGCAGGCTTACAGACAGGCAGATAAGGCGTATAGTGGTAAAATATGCAAGAGCTGTAGGCATTGACGGTCAAATTGGGCCGCATACTTTAAGGCATACTTTTGCTACCCATCTGCTGATGGGCGGCGCTGACCTGAGGTCGATCCAGGAGATGCTCGGGCACAGCTCGCTCTCTACAACACAGAAATATACACATCTTGATATAGGGCATCTAATGCAGGTTTACGACAGTGCTCATCCATTGAGTAATAAAGACGGCAGCTAAATAAATCATAACGGCATATGAGCAACAGGAGGTTTTGATGTTTCATGCAACAACCATTTTATGTGTAAGAAGAAACGGCAAAGTCGCCATGGCGAGCGACGGACAGGTGACTCTAGGCAGCACGGTACTCAAACATAATGCTAAAAAAATAAGGCGTATGTATGACGATAAAGTGATTGCGGGTTTTGCGGGCGCAACTGCTGATGCGTTCACGCTTTTTGAAAAATTTGAATCAAAGCTCCAGTCATACAGGGGAAACATAACTAGAGCAGCTGTTGAGCTGGCAAAGGACTGGCGAACAGACAAGGTTCTCAGGAGGCTCGAGGCTCTGCTCATTATTGCGGACAAAGATCATACTCTCATAATCTCGGGCAATGGCGATGTTATAGAGCCGGAAACAGGCGTTGCTGCTATAGGCTCAGGCGGGCCTTACGCACAGGCGGCTGCAAGGGCATTGGTTGAAAATACAGAGCTGTCCTCTTCAGATATAGTCACAAAGGCTATGGAGATAGCAGGCGACATATGCATTTACACAAACAAAATTATAACTATAGAGGAGATAGATGGATAATCTCACACCCAAAAAAATTGTTCAGGAGCTCGACAGATTTGTTATAGGGCAGGATAAGGCAAAGAGGGCTGTTGCGATAGCTCTCAGAAACAGATGGAGAAGGCAGCGTCTGTCTGAAGACCTGCGTGACGAAGTGCTTCCAAAAAACATAATCATGATCGGACCTACCGGAGTCGGAAAGACCGAGATTGCGCGCAGGCTTGCAAAGCTCGCAAATGCGCCATTTTTGAAGGTTGAGGCGTCAAAGTTTACAGAGGTGGGCTATGTTGGCAGAGATGTAGAATCTATGATAAGGGATCTCACCGAAATATCTCTTGGCATGGTCAGATCTGAGCATATAGAAAAGGTGCAGGAAAAGGCCAAAGCTATGGCAGAAGAGCGTATTCTAGATCTTTTGCTGCCGCCGCAGCGTAGTTCAAAAAACTCTTCAGTGGATGATGAAGAGAAAGAAAAAGAAAAGGAAAAACATAAAGAGACAAGAGAGAGGCTGAGGCAGCAGTTGAGAGAAGGCAAGCTTGATTCAAGATATATAGACATAGAAGTAAAAGAAAAGACTGTGCCTTTTGGGATTATGTCTAATGTCGGACTTGAGGAGATGGAGATCAACCTCAAGGAGATGCTCGGCAACTTTCTCCCGGAAAAATCCAAGCGTAAAAAGGTGAAAGTGGCTGAAGCGCTTGTGATGCTCACAAATGATGAAGCAAATAAGCTTGTTGATATGGACAAGGTGACAAAAGAGGCGATCAACCGAGCAGAGCAGACAGGAATTGTTTTTATTGATGAGATTGACAAAGTCGCTTCAAGAGGCCACGGACAGGGGCCTGATGTGTCGCGTGAGGGAGTGCAGAGGGATCTTCTGCCTATAGTCGAGGGCTCGACTGTCTCGACAAAACATGGCACAGTTAATACGGATCATATACTTTTTATAGCAGCAGGAGCTTTTCATGTTGCAAAGCCTTCTGATCTAATACCTGAGCTTCAGGGAAGGTTTCCCATAAGGGTTGAACTAGAAGCTCTTGGCAAAGATGAGTTTGTGAGGATTCTTACGGAACCCAGCAATGCTCTTACCAAACAGTATGTTGAACTTATGAAAACAGAAGGGGTGAGTATACTTTTTAAAGAGGAGGCAGTAGATGAGCTTGCTGTCATCGCAGTCTCTGTAAATGAAAAGACGGAGAATATCGGAGCAAGGAGACTGCATACAGTACTTGAGAGGCTGCTTGATGATGTCTCGTTTAACGCCCCTGAAATGCAGGGTATAAAAGTGGAAATAGACAGGGAGTATGTAAGAGAAAAGCTGTCTGAGATAGTGAAGGATGAGGATCTCAGCAGATATATTCTATAAAAATGACGGAGGGATCTGATGTGTGTATTTGGCTCTAGCAGAACTATATTTGCTGTAATTCTGCTTATTATATTTCTTGCCTTATCCGCATGCTCGAGCTCCAGGCATGTTGTTATACCTTCTGATACAACGGCTGAACATGCTGCAGAAAAGAAGGATCCTCAGTCTGTTGCGCTGCAGCAGACCAAACCTCAGGAAGATATCACAGCAATCAAGCCAAAGTCAGCTGATATTCAGCAGCAGTCAGTGTATCAGCAGTACAAAAAGCAGGTGATAGCCTCTTGGTACGGACGCGACTTTCATGGCAAGCCAACCGCATCTGGAGAGATATACAATATGCATGAAATGACCTGTGCGCATAAAGAACTGCCCTTTGGCACAAGGTTGAGGGTGGTTAACACAGCTAATAATCTGGAAACTGAATGCATAGTTAATGACAGAGGACCTTTTATAACAGGCAGGGATCTTGATATGTCCTATGGCGCTGCAAAAAACATAGATATGATTGGCGCCGGCACAGCCCTGGTAAATATCGAGACCATAGGAAGAGATATGCGTTATGTGAAGTATATCAGATACTCCGGCGCTGACGGCGTAGTCACAATACAGATCGGCTCTTTCAAGGATGAAGGCAATGCAAAGAGGCTGAAGCTTGGACTCGAGCTCAAATACAACAATGTTTACATTATGCTGGCGAATATTAATGGAGACTCCTGGTACAGAGTAAGAGTCGGAAAGTTCAAGGCAAAGAATGATGCCGCAGAACTCGGCAAAAAGCTTGCTGAAGAGGGGTATCCAGTGCTTATAACAAGACATGAGCAGCAGATTTAAATTCAGGCAGTGCAGATACAAATAAACGCTCAGTGTTGAGCTGATGGTTGTATAATAGAACAAAAATCCCCAGGAGATGGAGAGATGAAGAGACTTATAGAGAAAGCGAATGCGCTTACAGAGTCATTGCCTTATATAAAAAAGTTTTATGGCAAGACCTTTGTTATCAAGTATGGAGGAGCAGCACAAGTTAAGGAAGAGCTGAAGGCTCCGTTTGCGAGCGATATAGTGCTGCTAAACCTTATAGGAATACGCACGGTGATAGTGCATGGCGGAGGCCCGAAGATCAGCGATACAATGAAACGAATGGGCAAGGAGCCTGTATTTGTGCATGGCCAGCGCATAACTGATGAAGAGACCATGGATATAGTAGAAATGGTTTTGGGAGGACTTGTAAACAAGGAAATAGTAGCGCTCATAAATAACCATGGAGGCAAGGCCGTGGGTCTTAGCGGCAAAGATGGAAATCTTATCCTTGCCAAGAAGAAGATGTTAAAACGCTCAACAGGCAGTGATGACGAGAGCATAGATATCGGCCTTGTAGGCGAGGTTGACCAAGTATGTCCTGATCTTCTTTACGCTCTTGAGCGCGAAAACTTTATACCAGTTATATCTCCGATAGGAGCCGGTCTGCATGGAGAGACATTCAATGTGAATGCTGATGATGTGGCTGCATCTGTAGCTGCAGCAGTAAAGGCAGAAAAATTTATTCTGCTTACTGATGTTGCTGGAGTAAATAATAAAAAAGGCGAAATAATAGCAACTGTTCACAAAAAAGATATTAAGAAGCTGATTGATGAAGAGGTTGTCTCAGGAGGAATGATCCCCAAGGTGCAGGCATGCAGACGCGCTCTTGACGGAGGAGTGAGCAAGGCGCATATTGTTGACGGCAGAGTGCCTCACTGTTTGCTTCTGGAGATATTTACTGATCAGGGAATAGGCACAGAGATAGTGGAATAGTTTTTTATCAGGGTTCAGGATCAAAAGGTCAGGCAGCTATTTCAAAAGGCTCCTGACCTTTTTCAGATTTTTTATATCATCTTCTTCAGTCGCTTTTGGAGTCTCGAGCACAATTGCTGCATTTGTCAGCTTGGGATGCCTCACAACATTGCCGAGTCCTGATATGCCGATCTCGCCTTCTCCAAGATGCTCGTGCCTATCTACACCGGAGCCAACAGACTTTTTAGAGTCATTCAGATGAATCAGTTTCAGCATATCAATGCCCATGTTTGACTCTATTTCTGAAATAAGAGACTCAAGCCCTTTTGAATGTCTAAGGTCATAACCTGCTGCATACGCGTGGCAGGTATCCAGGCATATGCCTCCTATAAGATCAGAGCCGGTCTCGTTTATCAGCAGATTGAGGTCTGATATTTTTGATGTGAGATCTCCGCGCTCGCCTGCTGTATTTTCGAGCAGGATCTTTGCATCCCATCTTTGTTCAGCAGCAAGCCTGCTGATGCCTCTTGCAGCATCACGCAGCGCCTCTGTTGCGTCTGTATGCGCTGTGCCTGTGTGCAGCACGATATATTCAGCTCCGAGCTGGTCAGCGATATCGAGTTCATTTCTGAGCAGTCTGAATGACTTTTCCTTAACCTCATTGTTGGCTGAGCAGAGATTTATGAGATAAGATGTGTGGATGAATACAGGGTCTATTCCGAGCTCTTTTCTTGCTGATCTGAACTGTTGCACAGCATCAGCAGTAAGCGGTTTGACATCCCACTGCCTTGGGTTGTGCGAAAATATCTGCATGGTTGTGCAGCCAAGATCAGCTGCCCTCTGGAGCGCCATATGCAGGCCTCCTGCAACAGAGGTGTGAACCCCGATTTCCCGGCTCTTTTTCATAATACTGATTGTAACACTAATTCCATTTTTCTTGACTTAAAAAAGCTATTAGTGGTAATTTCTTCTTTATGCCAATTGATTATAAAGATACACTAAACCTGCCGAAAACAGACTTTCCGATGAAGGCAAACCTGAACCAGAAAGAGCCGGAACTGCTCGAATTCTGGAAAAAAGAGTCTGTTTATTTCAGGATGCAGGAACAGAACAGCAAGAACAAGAGCTACATACTGCATGACGGGCCGCCTTATGCCAACGGCAATATCCATATTGGCCATGCATTAAACAAGATACTTAAGGACATCATCATCAAATACAAATCCATGCGCGGATTTTACTCGCCTTATGTGCCAGGATGGGACTGCCACGGTCTGCCTATCGAGCTTCAGGTGGACAAAAACCTTGGCGACAAAAAAGATCAGGTCGACAGCATTCAGAAGAGACAGCTTTGCAGGGAGTATGCTGAAAAGTTCGTGAACATTCAGAGAGAAGAGTTCGAGCGGCTAGGCGTGTTCGGCGACTGGATGGATCCGTATCTTACCATGGCGTTTTCGTACGAGGCTTCAATTGTGCGAGAATTCTTTAGCTTTGTGAAAAAGGGATCAGTGTACAAAGGCAAAAAGCCCGTGCATTGGTGTCCTTCGTGCGTAACAGCTCTTGCTGAAGCAGAGGTGGAGTATGCTGACAAAGAGTCTCCATCAGTATTCGTGAAGTTCAGCATTCCTGAAGACCAGACGCAAAAATACCTGCCGTCACTTGAAGGAAAAAAGGTCTGCGCTCTCATCTGGACAACAACTCCATGGACGCTTCCGGCAAACCTTGCGCTCGCTGTGAATCCTGAACTCGAGTATGCAGTTGTCGAGCATGAAGGGAGCTCACTGATTGTTGCCGAGGGCAATCTAGATGCACTGAGAGAGAAGATTCAGCTCGCAGGTAATGTGCTGCTTAAGATAACTGGCGAAAAGTTAGAGGGCATGACAGCAAGGCATCCGTTCATTGACAGAGAGTCAAAAGTGGTGCTCGGTGATTTTGTTGCTGTTGGAGAAGGCAGCGGCATTGTGCATATAGCTCCGGGCCACGGCGAGGATGACTATGCTGTAGGCATAAAGTACGGACTTGATGTTTACGCTCCTGTAGATGACAGAGGCAAGTTTATAAAGGCTGTTCCTGAACTCGAAGGTCAGTTTGTGTTCAAGGCCAACGAGGCGATCATAGAGATCCTCAATGAAAAAGGCGCTCTTGTCGGCAGAGAGAATATAAGGCATTCGTATCCTCACTGCTGGAGATGCAAGAAGCCTGTGATATTCAGGGCAACAGCACAGTGGTTCATATCAATGGATGCAAACAGCCTTCGTGACAAATGCATAAACGAGATAAACCGCGTGCAGTGGGTTCCTTCATGGGGAAGAGAGCGGATACTCGGCATGGTTTCAAGCAGACCTGACTGGTGCATATCCAGACAGAGGAGCTGGGGTGTGCCGATCATGCTCGTAACATGCGAAGACTGCGGCGCTTTTGTAAACGACAATGAGCTGTTTGATCGCATAACAAAGCTTGTGGAAGAAAAGGGCGCTGATGTCTGGTACTCAATGAGCGTGCAGGATCTGCTCGGCTCCGGATGCAAATGCCCTTCTTGCGGAAGCGCATCTCTCAAAAAAGAGATGGATATACTTGATGTATGGTTCGACTCGGGCGTGAGCCATGCTGCTGTTCTCGAACAGGACAAGAGACTTTCATGGCCTGCTGATCTCTACCTTGAGGGCAGTGACCAGCACAGGGGATGGTTCCAGAGTTCCCTGCTCGCATCAACAGGCACACGCGACAAAGCTCCATACGGCACTGTTCTTACTCACGGCTTCACAGTTGACGGCCAGGGTAAAAAGATGTCCAAATCCCTTGGCAATGTCATATCTCCTCAGGAGGTCATCAAGGCAAACGGCGCTGAGATAATCAGGCTCTGGGTCTCTGCTGAGGACTACAGCGATGATGTGAGGCTCTCAAAAGAGATTATAAGCAGGCTTACTGAGGCATACAGAAAGATCAGAAATACAGGCAGGTATCTGCTCGGCAATATATCAGATTTTGACGGCGCTGATTATAGCAGTTCGCTCACAGAGCTGGACATGTGGGCGATGTCGAGGCTCCAGCGCCTTATCAAAAAGGTGACAGAGGCTTACGAAAGATTCGATTTTCATGAAGTGTTTCATGCGCTTTATAACTTCTGTATTGTGGACATGAGCTCGTTTTATCTGGATATACTTAAAGACAGGCTCTATACCTATAAAAAGGATTCCGCAGAGCGCCGCGCAGCACAGTGGGTGCTTCGCCAGATACTTGTGGATATGACAAGGCTTATGGCTCCGGTGCTTTCATTCACAGCAGAAGAGATATGGAAATATACACCCGGAAAGGATGAGGCTGAATCAAGCATCTTCCTTGCGGGTTTTCCAGAATACAGGCAGCAGTATCATGATGAAGAACTTGAAGCAAGATGGCAGACGCTGATCACGATAAGAGACGAGGCCAATAAGGCGCTCGAAATAAAGAGAAAGGACAAATTTATCGGCAATGCCCTCGAAGCAAAACTAGTTTTTCATCTGGAAGATGATGAATATAATCTTCTTGACAGGTATTTGGACTTTCTGCCCTCGCTTTTCATCGTATCAGCGGTGGAGCTGCGCAGGGCAGGAGGTCCGGCTCTTGATGCCTATCCAAGCACTGAGGTGAAGGGCATGGCAATAGAGGTGCAGCGCGCCTCTGGAGCCAAGTGCGACAGGTGCTGGAACTGGAGTGTCAGTGTCGGAGCTTCTGCTGAACATCCTGTAATCTGCGAAAGGTGTCTCAAAGCCATCTCATGACAAAGAGGGCTGTTCTGTTATTTCTGCTCGCTGCGGCAGTATTTGTACTGGATCAGGCAACAAAGCTGGTAATCCTCAAATATGTCGGGCCTCATGACATTATCAGTGTCACTTCATTCTTTAACATCGTGTTTGTGGAAAACACCGGCTCAGCATTCGGCATGTTCAAGAGCCTCGGTAATGTCTTCTTCATCTCAGTGGCAGTGGCAGCAATGGCTGTTGTCTCTTATCTGATAATAAAATCCAGGGAGGACGGCATCGCTTTTGCTCTTGTGCTTGGAGGCGCTGCCGGCAATCTGCTCGACAGGATAATAAGAGGCGCTGTTGTGGATTTTCTCGACTTTCATGTATCAGGATGGCACTGGCCTGCATTCAATGTAGCTGACTCTGCACTCACAATCGGTGTGGGGCTTCTCTTTATCAGCGTTATTTTCAAAAAAGGTTAGCATGCAATGAAAGAATACTCCTCGTTTCATAACCTATACATGTCTTTTTATTCTCCTGATATTTACAGACATGCAGCACGCAAGGGCAGAGGACTCGGGTTTGCTTACCTGGCTATTTTGGTAGCTGTCTTTCTCATCCCCAAAGTGATGTCTTTTGACAGGGTCATATCAGAAGTTATCGCTCAGGAAGCTCCGGCAGTTGCAAAGCAGATACCCGAGGTGATGATTACAAAAGGCAAGGTCTCCCTGGACAGGCCCCAGCCGTATGTTATAACAAAATCAGACGGCAAGACCCCGCTGATCGTTATAGACACTTCAGGCAAAACCACATTCAGCAATACTGAGGCGCTTTACATTGTGACTGAATCAAAGGTGCTAGTCAGACCTGGGCAGGGCGGGTGGCAGAATCTTGACCTTTCGTCTTTTGACGGAGTTATGATTAACAGGACAAGTGCTTATGAATTTCTCGACTGGCTTGAGCAGATATCATTCTTTCTCATATATCCGTTTGCTTTTGTCATGGCTCTTGGGTTCAGGTTCATGCAGGCATTTTTATGTGCATTCGTCGGCTTCTCTTTCGCAAAGTCGAGGGGATGCCAGTTCCCTTACAGCACTGCTGTCAGGGTCGCTTCTGTTGCGCTCACTCCGGTTGTTGTGATAGGTACTATGCTGGTGATGCTCAATCTCCATATTCCATACTGGGACATCATATCTTTTGCAGCTGCTATTGGGTATACCGTGTTTGGTATCAAATCATCGATGGGCGCTGATGTTACTGTCTGATCACAACTGCTGAATATTAAAGCCCTTCTGCTTAAGAAGATTTACTATGCCTGTTTTACCCACAAGATGGCCTGCGCCGACCACAATGAAATATGTTCCTCTGCTGCTCAGAATGGATTCTATCTTTGAGGTCATTGTGAAGTTGCGTTCTGTAAAAAGTTTGCGGTAGATATTGTTAAGTTCAGGCGCGCCGGCCATGCCGGACAGCAGCAGCTTTTCGAGTGAAGCTGCATCACCCCTCTGCCATGAGACTATCAATCTATCCATGTCGCTCTGGAGATTTTCGAGGTCTTTTATTGTGTAGAGCAGAAACATCTCCTGCTCCTTGTCGCTAAAGGAGTTGAGCAGTGATATCTGGAAGTCAAAATTCTCAAGCTGAAAAATCCTTTTTGTTCCTGACCTTCTGAGAAAGTGGTTGTCTATCCCGTACGCAGGATCAAATCCGAGCCGCCGCATCGAGATGTCCATAAGAGTCATTGCGACCATCCAGGGTTTTGTCTTCTGGAATATGCTTATGTCGAGTCCTGTTTCGCGCAGCTTTGCTTCTGCAAGCCTGTAGTTTGTTTCAGAGATGGATGATCTGAGTGTTCTGCTGTCAGTATAAGCTGCGTTTGCGCTTATTACGCCTGCTGCCTTGCTAATGTCAAGGGCAGTCAGGTTAACTTCTACAACGAGCGAATCCGAGCTGCGGAATGCTGATTCAATGACAGGATTCAGTGGGTACATTTCTGGCTTCATCAGATGTATCGAGCCGAGGATGTATGCTGTTGAGTTTGGAGCTGTTACTCTCCAGAGAAAGTTCTGCTGTTTTTCAGCAGCCAGACTGACAGACCCGGCAGCAGCCATGCATATGATGCAGAAGATAAAAAAGAATAGATGCAGCAGGCCCTGTTTCAGGCTTTTCATGAAAGCTCCTTTTTTAGAGGCCGAGTTTCTGTTTCAATATCTCGTTGACCATTCCCGGGTTTGCCTTGCCTTTTGTTGATTTCATGATTTGTCCGACAAGAAAGCCGAGCAGCTTCTCCTCGCCGGCCTTTAGCCTCTCGACCTCAGCAGGGTTTCCGTTTATAGCATCAGCAACAGCCTGTTCAATGGCAGAGCTGTCGCTTATCTGAACCAGCCCCTTTTCCTTCACAATGGCTTCAGCATCTTTGCCTGTTTTGTACATCTCTTCAAATACTGTTTTTGCTATCTTGCCGCTTATGGTTCCTTTGTCAATAAGCCTTAGCATATCAGCGAGCATGGATGGCTTGAGTCTGCAATCTTCAATTGCAGTGCCGTCTTCATTCAACAGCTTTGTCATGTCGCCCATTATCCAGTTTGCTGCTGCTTTTGGACTGCCTCCGGCCTGAACAACATTCTCAAACCAGTCTGAGAGCGCACTTTCTGATGCGAGCATCTCAGCATCCTGCTCAGGCAGACTGTATTCGTTCATGAACCTGTTGATTTTTTTGTCAGGCAGTTCAGGCAGGCCGGATTTTATTTCATCGATCCATTCCAGAGAGACCTCTATTGGCACGAGGTCAGGATCAGGAAAGTAGCGGTAGTCATGCGCCTCTTCTTTTGAACGCATCGAGTTTGTGACTCCGGCTGTAGAATCCCAAAGCCTGGTCTCCTGTATGATTTTTCCGCCGTCCTCTATCACCTTTATCTGGCGTTTTATCTCGTACTCTATCGCCTTTTCCACAAATTTAAATGAGTTGATGTTCTTAAGCTCTGTCCTTGTGCCGAACTCTTTTGCGCCGACAGGCCTTACAGACACATTCGCATCGCACCTTAGAGAGCCTTGCTCCATGTTGCCGTCGCATACCCCGAGGTATCTCAGTATGGTCCTCATCTTCTTCATGTATGCTGAAGCCTCTTCAGGGCTTCTGAGATCAGGCTCTGAAACAATCTCCATCAGCGGAGTGCCTGTCCTGTTGAGGTCAACAAGGCTGTAGTTGCTGCCCGATTCGTGTATGCTCTTTCCGGCATCCTCTTCCATATGGATGCGTGTTATGCCGATGGTCCTGTGTTCACCATTTACAGTTATGTCAATATGGCCGCCTTCGCATATGGGCAGCTCATACTGGCTTATCTGGTATGCCTTTGGCAGGTCAGGATAGAAGTAGTTCTTTCTCGCAAATCTGCTCTGTCTTGATATTCGGCAGTTCATGGCGAGTCCTGTTTTTATCGAGAATTCGACAGCCTTTTTATTAAGCACAGGAAGTACCCCGGGCAGCCCTTCGCATACTGGACAGGTTTGTGTATTTGGTTCTGATCCGAATGTTGTTGAGCAGCCGCAGAATATCTTTGATTCAGTCAGCATCTGGGCATGCACCTCAAGCCCTATAACTGCCTCATACTTTCCGTTTCCGTATGTTAAAGTGTAATTTGTCATTAAATCTGCGGCCTCCTCTTGTGCCATTCTGTGCTCTGTTCAAACGCATATGCAGCACTAAAGATGGATGATTCGTCAAAATGCTTTCCGATTATCTGGAGCCCTATCGGCAGGCCTGATGAAGAAAATCCGCAGGGTAGAGATATTGCCGGCACTCCTGCAAGGTTTACGGATATTGTGAATATGTCAGACAGATACATCTGGAGAGGGTCTGTTGACTTCTCTCCGACTCTGAATGCAGGAGTCGGCGCAGTTGGAGTTACTATAATATCAACGGATTGAAATGCCTTGTCAAAGTCCTGCTTTATAAGCGTACGCACCTGCTGCGCCTTTTTGTAGTATGCGTCATAGTATCCAGCTGATAGAGCGTATGTGCCGAGCATTATCCTGCGCTTCACCTCAGGCCCAAAGCCCTGCGCCCTTGTGTTCATGTACATATCAATCAGATCTTTACCCTGCGCCCTGAAGCCGTATCTCACTCCATCGTAGCGCGCGAGGTTTGATGATGCCTCTGATGTTGCAAGCAGATAGTATGTTGCAACTGCAAAGCCTGTATGCGGCAGAGAAACCTCTACAGGAACAGCTCCGAGGGATTCCAGCTTGCTTATAGCCTCTTTTACTGATGCCTCCACCTCTTTGTCCATGCCATCTATGAAGTATTCACCGGGTATGCCTATCTTCATGCCTTTAATATCTTTACCAAGAGACTCTGTAAAATCCGGAACATGTACTGGAGCTGATGTTGAGTCGAGAGGGTCATGTCCTGCGATTGCATTGAGCAGTATGGCAGAGTCTGTAACATCTTTTGTTAATGGCCCGATCTGGTCGAGTGAAGAAGCGAATGCTACAAGGCCGTATCTTGAGACGAGCCCGTAAGTCGGCTTCATGCCCACAACACCGCAGAGTGATGCAGGCTGCCTTATCGAGCCGCCTGTGTCAGATCCTAGAGCTGCTATGCATTCGTCAGCTGCAACTGCTGCTGCTGAGCCTCCGCTGCTGCCGCCCGGTACGCACTCTATGTTCCAGGGATTTTTCGTTGTATGAAATGCGGAATTCTCAGTTGAAGAGCCCATAGCAAATTCGTCCATGTTCAGTTTGCCGGTCATCACATAACCCTGTCTGAGCATTTTTGATGTAGCTGTGCTCTCGTATGTCGGTATGAAGTTAGCGAGCATTTTTGATCCGCAGGTTGTGCGTATGCCCTTTGTGCACATGTTGTCTTTTACAGCTATTGGTATGCCTGTTAGAAGATTAGGTCTGCCAGATGCGATAATTGCGGCAGCGTCTTGAGCCATTTTGGCTGCGTTGTCCTTTGGTATGCTTATATATGCTTTTATGCTTTCTTCAACAACATCTGCGCGATTGTATACATCGCTCAGGATATCTGAGGGGCTTATCTCCCTGTTGTCGAGCAGTTTTCTCAGTTCATGAATGGTGAGTTCATTGAGTTTCAAAGTTTCCTCCGGAAGGCGGCTTTGCAATCTATAATTCTATCACTCTGATATAATAGTTTTCAAGAAAATGAAAGAGATATTGAGAGCATCGGAAGAAGACGCAGGGAAAAGGCTGGATGTCTTTGTGGCAGACAGAGCATCACTAACACGCTCTCGCGTGCAGAAACTTATTGAAGAGGGTCTGATAACCGTAAACGGTCTTTCAGCAGCAAGCAGCAGGAGGATGGCTGCTGACGATCAGATTAGCATACAGCTGCCGCATGAGCAGGAGATGCAGCTTGTGCCAGAGGACATACCTCTTAAAATACTTTTCAAGGATGATTATCTGGCTGTGGTAGACAAGCCCGCCGGCATGGTTGTATATCCATCAGCAGGACACAACAGCGGCACACTTTTAAATGCGCTGCTCTATCAATCAGGCAAACTCGCCAATATCGGCGGGCCGGTCAGAAACGGAGTTGTGCATAGGCTCGACAAGGATACAACAGGCGTTATGGTTGTGGCGCTTGATGACGCTGCTTATCACGGACTGGTTGAGCAGTTCAAAGAGAGAACAATTAGCCGCAAATATGTTGCACTGGTTTATGGGTCTTTTAAAGAAGACTCTGGCGAGATATCCCTAGGCATAGGCAGGTCTTCTGCAGACAGAAAAAAGATGTCAACAAAGGCGAAGATTAAAAAAGCTGCTGTTACATCATGGCGTGAACTCAAAAGGTACGGCATAGCCACTCTGATAGAGGCTAAGCTCGCAACAGGCCGTACGCATCAGATAAGGGTACACTTTGCTGATATAGGCCACTCAGTACTTGGAGATGATACATATGGAAATAAAAAAGTTATAAATGTTCATAAGCACAGGATAGAGTTTCCGCGCCAGATGCTGCATGCAAAAAAACTCGGGTTCACCCATCCTGTGACAGGCAAATATATGGAGTTCAGAAGCTCGCTGCCTGAAGATATGCAGAAGTGTATAGAAATGCTTGAGAAGCTGTACGACTAGTTAATTGCTCTATTTTTATTAATGCTATGTTTCACAATTCAAGACCTGAATATGCTAAAATAACTGCTCAACCTGCGCCCATAGCTCAGCTGGATAGAGCGTCGGACTACGAATCCGCAGGCCGGGGGTTCGAATCCCTCTGGGCGCGCTTTTCCCGTCTTACTTTTCTAATTTTCTTCGTTATAATTTAATTAAAGGCTATGGCATACATAGATCTTGTAGGAAAATTCTCAACAGGTATTAATTTTTTTTCGCAGCTCCCGATAATTAATTCAGAAGCCTGTAATGGATCTAAATGCCTCATTTTGAGACAAGTAACAATACAAGAGCAGAGGAGGTTTATATGCAGAGAATTAAGTTTTTCGCAATTCTGCTGGTTGTTTTCTCAATGGTTATGTTTGTTTCACTCCAAACACCATCAGCAGGTTCAAAGGAAGAGGCTATCGCAAAGGCGATAACAGACTATCTGATTGAGGCCAGAGGAGTAATGGCCAGAAATCAGTCACTTATTAATGATGCATCAAAAGGCGACAAGGGTTATACACCAGAGTTTTTTGAGGCGCAGGTAGTAGAAAGCCTGAAGGCTAAGGGTATAGATCTGAAGGGTGCAAATGCCGGTGATCCTGTTGGCAAGGCTCTTATAGATGTTAACGCTGCTGCAAAAGAAGTTGTTGCTGATGCTCAGCCTGTAATAAATGAGAAGGGCAAAGGATTTAAGGCATTTACACCTGCTATATTCGGTGCAAGAACTGGAGACAAGTTCTACAAAATGACAGGCATAAGGCTTAAGCAGACAAGCATAAAATTCAGAGGAGACTATAACAGACCTGATGAATTTGAAGAGGCATACCTAAAGAAGTTCGAGGCTGCTGAATGGCAGAAGGGCAAGTCAATTGTTGAAGAGGCAAAGCTTGGCGGAAGAAATGTTGTTCGCTCAATGACACCTCTTTACATTGCCAAAGCATGTCTTCCATGCCACGGAGACCCTAAGGGCGAGATCGATATATCCGGCCGCGTAAAGGAAGGATATAAAGAGGGTGAATTAAGAGGCGCGATCAGCACAGTTGTTCCTATTAGATAATGTGTATTAAAGACAGGGGCTCGGTTATACAGCGCCAGCCCCTGTCATATACAAAGAGCTTCAAATTTAATATAATTTTAAACAATGGGTTATAAAAAACTGTGAGAGAGGGAACTTGAATGCTTATAACTAAAATACTTAACAAGCTTTCTATAAAAAAGATGGTGGTGCTTAACAGCTTGCTGATTTTCAGTATAGCCTGTGGAGCCACGCTCTTTACCCTTATCAGCACAGGATTCATACAGGAAAAATTATCTCATCTCACCTCACAGTCTACCCCATTTCAGGTAAAAACCATACAGGCGCAGGCAACTCTTCAGGAAGCTACAACTGTGCTTAACAAGATGGCTACATCACCAAATCCAAAAGACCTTGAAGACAAAAAGATTCAGATGGACAAGGTGCTTGTTGATCTTAAGACAGTGAGCACTGATCTTACAGCCCTGTCAATGGGTGATGACAGAATTGAAAAGGTTGTTGACGATTTTAAAAAGACATCAGATACAGTATATTCAGTCACAAAAGAGAAGCAGAACGCAGAGACAACAGCAAAGGCAGCCGGCAAGAATATGTCTGTAAAGCTTGCAGAGATAGCAAAAAGGCTTCAGGAGATAGATACAAAGATACAGAACATACAAAAAGGAGCATCCACAAAGCTTAATACAGCATCAGGAACAGTTACAAGGGCATTTGGTGTTGTAAGAGACCTTTATGATTTTTCAAAAATACTTCGCGATGTAGAAGTAGCATATAGTGAGCTTAGGCGTTCAGATAACAAGGCTATGCTTGATATAGCAAAAGGTAAATTCTTTCTGGCCAGCAACAAGGTGCTGAGCGCTGATTTTCTCAAGGCAAGATCAAAGGACGCAGAGATAAAGAAGCTATACGACAGGATGAAGGATATTCAAGATACTGTAATGGTTAAGGGCGGTACAGCAGATCTTCTTGATGCATATATAAAGGATAAATCCCCAGCCTCAAAAAAGAAGTTTGATGATTCTGATTCTAAGGTGGGCAGCAAACTGTACACGCTTTCCTCGGAAATAACAGGCTATATGGATGCACAGCTTGAAGATATATCATTCAGCAGCAGGGATCTTACAGATTCTGTAAAGGTTTCAGGTCTTTCAAATAATGTTCTTCTTCTCAGTTCAGAGCTTATATCAATAGGATATTCTATAGAAGGAGATGCAGCAAGATTGCTGCTGTCTGAAAATGAACAGGCTCTTAATGTTCAGGTTAATTCGCTTAATGCAAAGTTTAACAGTGTTGATGGCACAATAAAAAAGCTTACAGATATGTTTGTAACTATGGGCAGAAAGGATGATATAGCCTTTCTCAAAAAGGTTGGAGAATTTTTTAAGGATATAAAGGGCACTCTTACAGGCGGTAATGGACTGTCCAGCCGTATTGCCATGACACTCAAGGCTCAGCAGAGGGCAATGGCAATAAGTCAGGAAATAGAGAAGATGGTCTCTGAGCAGCAGCAGAAGAGCAAAATAGGCCTCACAAAGGCTACTGGTGAGCAGGAAAAGGCTACAAAAGAGGTCTCTAGGATTGTTAAGTTCACTCTTTCCGGCTCTATAGTAATGGGTTTAGTTGCTATATTAATCGGACTAATTGCTGGTACGCTGGGTGGCAGGGCTGTGAGCAACTCGCTTTCTCAGGTAACTAATGTTGCCAATGCGATTGCACAGGGCGATCTTTCAAAGGATATAAAAGTTGAGGGGCCTCCAGAGATTCGTTCTATGGGAGAGAGTTTTGTAAAGATGAAGACAGATCTGAAGGACATGATCCAGAAGATCATAGATTCAGCAAATGTGGTTACATCAAATTCTTCACAGATAATGGGTACTGCTGAGGAGCTGAGCGGCAATATGCATAACCAGGCTTTTCAGGTGGAGCAGGCTGCGTCATCCATAGAGGAGATGAGCCAGACTGTTGCTGATGTTGCAAAGAATGCCTCAAACGCTGCAATTGAATCTAAAAAAGCATCAGAAACCGCAGATAAGGGCAGAAGCGCTGTTGAGGCTACAGTCAATGAGATGAATCAGATTGTTACAACATTTCAGCATATTTCTGACACTATACAAAAACTTGGCGCAAGGTCTGATGAGATCGGTAAGATAGTAAGTGTTATTAACGATATAGCAGAGCAGACAAACCTGCTGGCTCTTAATGCTGCGATTGAAGCAGCAAGAGCTGGAGAGCAGGGCAGAGGTTTTGCTGTTGTTGCTGATGAGGTGCGCAAATTGGCAGAGAGGACATCTGATGCCACAGGTCAGATAGGCAGCATGATACGCGGCATACAGACAGAGATTGGCGAGTCAATAAATTCTATGGAGACAGGCACAACTATGGTAGGCAAGAGTGTAGAGACTGCAAAACACTCGCAGAATCTGCTTGATGATATAGTTCACTCATCCAATACCAGTTCAGAGATGATACAGCTTATAGCAACAGCTGCTGAAGAACTTTCACAGGTATCTGACAGCATATCTGAAAATATGGATAAGGTCTCTTCGCACGCTAAGACTTCAGAAGAGTCTGCAAACTTTATGAAGACCACTTCTGAGGAGCTTGCTGAGCTGGCTGAAGGGCTTCATAAGCTTGTGCTCTGGTTTAAGCTTGAAGAGGATAGGAATTAATCAGACAAAAAAAGGAAAATGCAGTTTATAAAAATATGGGGTCAGCTAGCTGACCCCATATTTTTTTCTTACGCTCTTTATCTTTCCGCAAGAGTATTCACCCTCAGGGCAAGGAGCGAAAAGGCAGCCAGGACCTGATTTGGCAAATATAACAGGCGCAGCCTCTTTTGCCAGCCTAAGCATTTCTTCAGCCATATATCTTATCTCCCACTGTGCCCTGTTGCAGCATCTCTGACGGAAAAAGTGGATAAGCTCCCTTGCGTTCATCGTTATTATTATCTTTGTCTCGGCTGCATTGGGCAGTACGAATCTCGCATCCTGATTTGCAGCCTCACCCTCGATGCCTGATGAGTTGAGCTGTTCAACAATATGGTCGTAGGCTTTCTGGCAGTCTGCCATAAAATTTCTGAAATATTCAGTCAGCTCTTTGTCAGTCTTTATCGATTCTGGTATCACATAGTCAAACCCTGAAGATTCATTAACATACCTCTGTGACTGCTGGGAATATGATGCTATTCTGTGTCGCACAAGCTGGTGCGAGCATGCCCTTGATATGCCCTCTACTGCAAATGTGAATGTTACATGCTCCACAGGGCTCATATGTCCCATCTTCATAAGCCGTTCAACAAAAGCGCGCTGGTCTTTTGCTGCTGTCTTGCCCTTTAGCGTAGAAATTTCAGCAGGACTGTAACATAGCTTCGCGGCCATAGCCACAGTCTCTTCAGGCTGGGGGGTATGTTTTAGAAGTATTACCTTCAATTTTGCTTCGGGCATCTACAGCTTTCCTTTTGTTGTAGGAAGTTTTTTCATCCTTGGTTCTATAGATACTGCATTCATCAGGGACTTGGCAAATGCCTTGAATATGGCTTCATATATATGATGCAGATCGCGTCCATACCTTACATTTATATGAAGATTCATCATTGCATGGTTGCTGAGGGATCTAAAAAAATCTTCAAATAGTGATGTCTCCAGATCTTTCAGTATGCCGCTTGCAGGTTTAACCTTGTATATAAGATAAGGCCTGCCGCTCAGGTCTAGAGTAACCTCTGCAAGACTCTCATCCATCGGAATACATATATGTCCGTATCTTCTGATGCCCTTCTTGTTGTTGAGAGCTTTTTTTATTGCTTCCCCGAATGTTATGCCAAGGTCTTCCATAAGGTGGTGGTAATCTATGTCTGTATCGCCCTTTGCCCTGACTTTAAGGTCAAACATGCCATGAAAAGCAAAAAGGTTGAGCATGTGATCCATAAAAGGTACGGATGTCTTTATATCAGTATTGCCGCTGCCGTCCAAATTGATTGTCACAGATATCTGTGTTTCTTTTGTCTTTCTCACTATAGAAGCTTTTCTCATTATGCCTCCCGCTTATTTAAAGGCTCTCATTTTTTTAACTATGTTCTCAAGTGTCTTTAGGAAAATGCTGTTTTCTTTTTCGTTCCCTACTGTAACTCTCAAGCATCCTTTAATCGCTCCGGAAATATTCTTTATAAGGATGCCTTTGCTTAACAGCTCATTAAATATGGTGTCAGCAGATGCTGTTTTAAATAGTATGAAATTGGCTTCCGAAGGATAAGCCTCTATGCCATTTATTGAGCATAGCCCGTCGTATAGACGCTGGCGTTCAGAAACTATTTTTTTAATATTTATCTTTCTCTCTTTTTTGTTTTTGAGACCTTCAATCGCAGCAGATTGTGAGAGTGCATTGACATTGTATGGCAGCCTCACCTTGTTGAGCTCATTGATGATCAGAGGATTTGCTGCTGCAAAACCTGTGCGCAGTCCAGCAAATCCGATTTTGCTAAGAGTTCGCAGAATAACAAGATTCGGCAGATCATTTAGCATAGGCATAAAACCGCTCTCACTAGCAAATGGCTGGTAAGCTTCATCAACAATTACTATGCCTTTTGATGCCCGAATTATCTTCAGTATTGTTTCTGATGAGAAACAATTGCCGGTTGGATTGTTCGGATTGCTGAGAAATATAAGCTTTGGATTAATTTTCTTTACAGCATTAAGCATCTTGGCTTCATCAAGGTCAAAATCCTTATTGAGAGGAACGCCTACAAATTTTACGCCGAAAGATTTTGAGATAATCGAATACATTGCAAAGGTGGGTACCGGGCAGAGCACAGGCCCTCCATATACTGTGACAAGACAGCTGATGAGTTCATCAGATCCGTTGCCGCACACAATCATATCAGAAGATATTCCTGCATTGTTGGCCAGTGTTTTTCTGAGCATCTTTGCCTCTGGATCAGGGTATCTGTTGAGCGGAACAGCAAGAGTAGCTTTAAGGTTTAAGCCAGAAACTGTGTACGGGCTTTCATTTCCATCGAGTTTTATTCTGCATTTGATATCTCTTGCTGAATAAGGACTGAGTGCCCGGATGTTTTTCTTGGGAAGGGCAGAGAGCTTTTTTTCATTCATTGTTTATATTATCCTTAACATGTGTCATTGTCAATGCTGATCGTGTGCTGTATAATGTTCGGATAGATGGATATTAATTTGCTCAGACAAATAGGCAGCAAACTTTTTAAGGAGATCGGACAGACCAGGCATATGCCTTTTTCTCAGGAGCCGATCACAAAAGGCGCTGGCGGAGACAGGACATTTCCTATTGATAAAAAAGCTGAGGACATCATAATTAGCTCTCTGGAGTCTTTTGATATTCCTTTGAGCATTATATCAGAAGAACTCGGAACAACGGATATGAAAGGCGGAGGCCAGTATGTAGTTATAGACCCTGTTGACGGCAGCAAGAATGCTATAACAGGCATCCCGCTTTATTGCACATCCATAGCTGTTGCTGATTCCGACAATGTCGGAAGTATAAGGCTAGGATATGTGCTTAATCTGCTAACCGGCGATGAATTTTGGGCAGAAAAGGGAAGAGGCTCATATTTTAATGGTCAGCGCATTTATACACAGAAAGATGATACTATCTATCTTGTCAACTATGAAGCTCAGAACCCGGGAGTTGATATCCCCAAGATACAGCAGCTCTTCTCAAAGGCGAGACGCACGAGATGTTTTGGCGCAACTGCTTTATCTATTTCGTATGTAGCTTATGGAGCTTCGAGCGTTTTTGTCACTCCAGCTCCCTCAAGAACATTCGACTTTAGCGCAGGATATCTCTTGGTCAATGAGGCAGGAGGTATTGTGACAAGTTATGATGGGAGTCCTATTGAACATATAGAGCTGGGCATCAAAAAGAGAACTACTCTTCTGGCAGCAGCCAATAAGACACTTCATCAAAAGTCTATTGATCTGATATCCTGATTATCCGTGGTTTTGCCTGATTTTGAGCAGGCACTCAAGAAGTGTGTTACATTGTATATGTAACGTGTGAGGAGATAAAAATGTCCGACAAAAACCAAAAAAATAGATTAATGGAAAATGACAGAGTATACGAATCCGCAATCGCCAGTATGAGGGATGGTCTAAAGAGCGGGCTCAGCTTTAGTGAAGCATGCAGCATTATGGATGTTACTGATCCAGAGTTGAGAAGGTTTATAGAGGACGATGCGCTAAAAATAGTTATCGCAGAGATGCACTATGGAAAAGGCACTGCGCTAAAAGAGCTGTCAAGAATGCTGAGGCTTCCTTACGCTGTAGTGTATGAGGCTAATATAGAAATGCTTGAGGATGCAGGACTATCAGCTGCAGAAATTTATAAGCATGAGAATTTTGATAATGCTGTTGGGAATGCATGAGCCTGCTGCATGACATTCTGGAGTATTTTTTCTAGAGTTTGTGTTGATCTGATATCATTTTGCATAATTCGTTAAAATCATCAACTGTCTGAAATTCGCTGTGAACAAGCGGTTCTCTCTTTGAGTTAGGTCTGTTCTTCAAAAAAAGATTTTTAATACCGTACTGTTTTGCTGCACGCAGCACATTTACTGTGTCATCAATGAACATTGTGCGCTCTTTTTCAAAATTGATCAGGGTCTGGGCTTTGTGCCAGAACTCTTGCTGCTCTTTGGGATGTCCCATCTCAAAAGAGGTTATGCATTTATCAAAGTATTCTCCGATGGATGTTTCACGCAGCTTTATTTCAAGGACTTTGTAGTGCGCGTTTGTCACCATAAAAACTTTTTTATTGTTCATCTTTAGCTGAATTAGGAAATCTTTAACATGAGGATGCACCTCTATCATATGCTTGATCTGCTCTTTGAGCGCCGGGATGTCGAGTTTAAGCTCTTTTGACCAAAAGTCTATGTCTGTCCAGTTTAGAGTGCCTTCATGAGCTTTATATTTTGCGCTCAGCAGTTCTTTAGCTTTTCCGAATGTTATATCATGTTTCTCTGAGTATTTTTCAGGAACAAGGTGTTCCCAGAAGTAGTCATCGAAGTATTTGTCCAGAAGCGTGCCATCCATGTCCAGAAGCACATGGGTTATCTGGCTAAAGGGGATCAATCCTGCTCCTCATACCACGATCTGTCTATGTAGCGTTTAGTCTTTTCGTGTGTAATGGACATTATTTCTCTAAGCTCGCTGAAAATTTCATCAAAAATTTCTGTGTCATCAACATCATCCGTCTCGATCTCATAGAAGTATGAAAGCTCATATTCAGTAATGTCTTCTTCAGGCCCTGTGATATGTTTTTTTAGCAGGAATGGCTCTATGTCGGGGAACTCTTCCTGAATCTCTTCCGTAAGGTTTTCAAGATCAGGTTCACCATAGAGTATTGGCAGCTTGATCGTAAGGTTAATTTCTATAAAGTTGTCGCTGTTCTCATCTTCATCATTTTCATCGTCTTCTTTTTCATCAAAAGGATCCTTGTATATTGTGGCTCCGGACTGTATTACATCGTAATTAAAAGAAACTACTGCTGTGAGCGGATATGGCAGAGTATCCATGTCCGGCATTGTAACAGTCATTCTGCTTTCACGCTCCAAAGAAAACTGCTCTATAAATACCTGCATGCTGAGTATCTGGAGATGTTTTCTTGCTGATTCGGCGATCGCCATCTGGAGTTCTTCGAAGCGGACCATATTGCCTCCGTAAAAAAATTACTGCAACGATTTTTGCTTGCTTTAACCGTTTCGAAATTATAACATGAATGCAATGGATATGACGAACAGGACAGCGCTGATTACAGGTGCAGCAGGCGGACTCGGAAGGGCAGTTGCTGATCAATTTTATAAAAATGGATATTTTGTTGCCCTCAACTATTTCAGTTCTGCCAGAGCAGCGGAAGATATTGCTGTATGTATGGGAGACAGGGCGTCCGCTATTCAGGCTGATGTAAGCATATATGCTGATGCAGTACGCATGGTAGAGACTGCTGCTAAACTGACAGGCAGCATAAATGTTGTTGTGGCTAATGCGGCTGTTACTGCTGATGCATTGCTGATAAAACAGAAAGAGCAAGCATGGGACCGGATAATGGATGTAAATCTAAAGGGAGGATTCAATACAGTTAAAGCCTGCGTTCCGTATATGAACTACGGCGGAAGCATAATAATTATATCATCATACTCAGGACTAAAAGGCAAGGCTGGTCAAGCTGCCTACAGCGCTTCCAAAGCTGCGCTGGCTGGTTTAATGAAGACAGCTGCTATTGAACTGGCTGATCAGAATATAAGGGTGAATATGCTGCTTCCCGGTTATATGGATACTCCTATGGGAAGAAGAAACGAGACAGCGATGGATGCTGCACGCAGTGAGAGTATTCTGGGCAGGTTGTCTTGTCCGAAAGAGGCTGCGGAGCTTATTTATTTAATAGCATCCTCTTCATCCATAACAGGGCAGATATTCTGTCTGGACAGCAGGATAATCTGGTAGGTATGGGCGATATATGACAAAAGGAGTGTTTATAACAGGGACAGATACAGGGGTAGGAAAGACATTTGTGTCATGTATGATACTTCGATGGCTGGTAAAAAAAGGCATAAGACCCGGAGCTATGAAGCCTGTTGAGACAGGCTGCCTAACCACTGGTTCAGGGCTTCTGCCTGCTGATGCTGCTTCATTAAAAGCTGCATCAGGCATGCAGAATGATATTTCAGACATTGTGCCATATATGTTCGACAAGCCTCTTTCTCCATATGCTGCGTCAATGAAGGATGGGAGGATTATAGATCCTCGCCTTATAATTAGCCAGTATGTGTCTTTAAAATCTTCATTCGATTTCATGGTGGTTGAAGGAGCTGGCGGACTCCTTGTGCCTGTATGCAGCGGTACGAGCGCTGGCATAGGCAGAAGCGCCTACTTTTACTCTGATCTTGTAAGGGATCTTCAGCTGCCTCTGCTGATTGTCGCAAGGGCAGGTCTGGGAACAATCAATCATACAATGCTGACAGTAAGGTGCGCTCTTGATGAGGGATTAAGGGTAGCTGGTGTTGTGCTTAATAGCGCTTCAGGTGCTTCCAGCGATATTTCTGAAGAGACTAATATGTCTGTTCTGGCCAATATATGCCCTGTGCCTGTGATAGTGAGCATCGGATACCTAGGTGGGGATGTTGATACTTATGATGATGAGGCAGAGAGGTTGATATCTGTTCTTCTCTCTTTGTAATTAGTAAAGAGTAAGGCTAGGTAATCTAGTATTCCTGTTCGACAACCACTTCTTTTTTGATAGCTGATACCAGACATTCAAGAGCCGGCAGAACATCGGTTCTGAATCTTCCTGCAACCGCTACATACATTATAGTGTCACCTATGTTAAGGTCGCCTTCGTTTATCCATACCTTTACAGCCTGTATCCCGTCTTTTGCTTTATATTCATCTATCAGCTGGTTTAGCCTTGAGTGGTCAGCTGATAATTTTACTCCACTTACGGGTTTGCCATCCTTGGATGTAGCTCTTACCAGACCGTTATGCGCAAGGATCATCCCAAGTTCGCGAGGATCTGCTTCCTTTTTTATCTCATTTATCCATTTGTTTATCATTTTAATTACCCTTACCTGAAGTCGGTACTATATGGTTTGTGTGCTCCAAAGGATTATTTTTTGAATCAACCTTTATCACAGTGGGCTTAAAGTCAGCTATTTCCGCATCGTTGAGATGGCAGTATGCAAATATTATGATAGTATCGCCAACAAGGCCTTTTCTTGCTGTAGGACCGTTAAGGCATATCTCCCTTGATCCCCGCTTGCCTGGTATTACGTATGTTTCGAACCTTTCCCCATTGTTCAGGTTGCTAATCATGACTTGTTCATAAGGCTTCATGTCAGCCATCTCGATGAGTTCGGTGTCTATTGTAATGCTGCCTTCGTATGTGAGGTTAGACTCTGTTATAGTGGCTCTATGTATTTTTGATCTGAGAAAACATCTGAGCATTTTTTTGATATCCTTTCTATTCGATTATTTTAGGCACCCTGTAAAACTTATCTGTGTGATCAGGCGCATTCATCAGGGCATCCTTCCTGCTTAACGAGGGCGCTGCGCTGTCTTCGCGCATTACATTATTGATCTTCAGCACGTGCGAGGTAGTCTCAACACCGTCAGTGTTGAGACTGCTTAGCTGTTCTACATAATCGAGTATTTTGTTCAGCTGCAGTTCATATTCTGATATGTCGGATTCATCCAGATGCAGTCTGGACAGCGTCCCGATTTTGCTTACTTCATTTTTAGTGATTTTCATGCGGTGTATGCCTCAAATTTTTTCGAGATTAGCGAATCTGGCACAGAGGCGCTTTATGCCTACGCCTGAGAAGTTTACTGTAACCTTTGTGTCTTCCCCATCTCCGCTGCAGTCTCTAATGATGCCGACTCCCCATGAAGGGTGTTTTACTCTTGAGCCTACAATATACAGTGCAGCAGGTTTTTTGGGTGTAGGTTTTATTATATTTTTTGGTGTTTCAATCTTTTTCTGAATCTTCTCTATGCATTTGCAGTGTTCTTTTGGTATATCCAGAAGGAACCTTGATGGCTCCTGATCCTGTACCCTTGAGTATAGTTTTCTTCTTTTTACGCTTGTAAGGCATAGGATGTTTCTTGCCCTTGTCATGCCCACATAGCAAAGTCGCCTTTCTTCCTGAAGCTCCGTAGGGTTTTTCATAGCCTTGAAATAAGGCAATATACCTTCTTCCATTCCTACCATGAACACAACAGGAAATTCCAGACCCTTTGCGCTGTGCAGTGTCATGAGAGAGACGGCTGGCCCGTCAGAAAGGTTGTCTGTGCTTGAGGCAAGGGAGACCCTGTCCATAAAGTCTTTTACCGGAATACCTTCTGCAGAAGATACAAGCTCTAGTATATTCTGTATGCGTTCATCTTCAAGTTCATCAATATATCCGGTCTGTTCTATAATTTCTTTGAGCATTTCTGCTGAGCTCTTGAAGTTTTTGGCAGCCAGCTTCTTGATTATTTGTGTAAATCCGTTAAGCTTGTCCTTCATTGACTGCGGCACACTGGTTGTTTTTACAATTACGTCTATAGCTTCAAAAAGGCTGAGGCTGTTTTTCTTTGCCTCCTGCTCAATCTTTGCGAGTGTGGATGCTCCGATGCCGCGAGCCGGACTGTTTATTACCCTGCGCAGGCTTACATTGTCGCTGTTGTTTGTAATAAGCCTCATGTAAGACAGGACATCTCTGATCTCCTTGCGGTGATAAAAGCTTATTCCGCTTATTACATTGTATGGTATTCCGTCTGCTCTGAGTGCGTCCTCAAGAGCTCTGGCCTGCATATTTGTTCTGTATAGTATTGCGAAGCTGTTATATTCGAAACTTCCTCTTAGATAAAAATCTTTTATAATCCGTGACACATATTTTGCCTCTTCATCCTCATTCTGCAGTATGCAGTATGAAACCTTTTCTCCCTCGCCCTGATCGGTCCAGAGTTTCTTTGACTTTCGTGCAGTATTTTTGGATATTACAGCTCCGGATGCATCGAGAATATTCTGTGTTGATCTGTAGTTCTGCTCAAGCTTTATAACAGTAGCATTCGGATAGTCTTTTTCGAAGTTTAGTATATTGCTGACATCCGCTCCCCTGAAACCGTATATGCTCTGGTCATCATCACCGACTGCGCAGATATTCCTGTTTTTTGATGCTAGTGTCTGCATAAGCTTGTATTGAGCTTGATTTGTATCCTGGAACTCATCTACAAGAAAATAAGAGTACATCTGCTGGTATTTCTCAAGGATTTTAGGATTTTCTATAAATAGTTTTACTGTAAGTGTTATTAGGTCATCAAAGTCCAGCGCGTTGCACCTTTTAAGGTCTTCTGTGTATTTTAGATATACCCTTCCGAGCTTCTCATCAAAGCTATACCCATCTCCTTCAGAAAGAAACTGCTCAGGAGTTACAAGCGATGACTTTAGATTGCTGATTCTGGCAACAACGCCTTTATAAAGAGCTTCATATATTTTGAATTCACGCAGTATATGTCTGATCAGACCCCCCTGGTCATCATCATCATATATTGTGAAGTCAGGTTTATATCCAAGAGCTTTTATCTCTTTTCTCAATATCTTGTTGCATTGTGAATGGAATGTGCCTATCCATGAAGACCTCATATCGTCATCTATAAGATTTGATATTCTTGACTTCATCTCAGCAGCAGCCTTGTTTGTGAATGTAACGGTGAATATAGAGTCTGGATTTGTCTTTTTCTTTTTTGCAAGGTAAGCAAACTTGTGAGTTATAACCCTTGTCTTTCCGCTGCCGGCGCCTGCAAGAACAAGCAGCGGACCTTTAGAATGCAGGATCGCCTCTTTTTGTTGTGTATTTAGGTCGTCTAATAGGACTTCTTTTGCCATTTGATCATTCAGTATAACACAAATGTTCCACTTCAATAAAGCCAAGTGGCATCTATGTGATTTTTCTCGCTTGATTATAATTATTCTACTGTTACGCTTTTTGCCAGATTCCTTGGCTGGTCAACATCGCAGCCTCTTAATACAGCTACATGATATGAGAGAAGCTGAAGAGGTATTGTCAGCAGAATAGTGTCCAGATATATATTGCTTGATTCAGTTGTTATGGTACGTTCGGAAATTTCCTGAAGCTGCGGCTTAATTCCAGCCGTGACAGGTATAATCATTCCGCCCCTGCTTTTTACCTCTTCGATATTCGACAGGAGTTTTTCATAGAGCTGACCCTGAGGCACAAGAGCAACAACAGGCACATCAGCATCAATAAGGGCGATAGGTCCGTGCTTCATCTCGCCGGCAGGGTATCCTTCTGCGTGTATATATGATATTTCTTTCATCTTCAGAGCTCCCTCAAGAGCTATTGGGTACTCGACTCCTCTTCCGAGATAAAGAAAGTCTTTTGCCATATAGACCTCTTTTGCTATTGAGAGCGTCTTGTCATCAAGCTCAAGTGTCTTTTCTATCTTTGCAGGAAGGGCTAGACAGTCAAGGAGCAGTTCAGATGCCTGCTGAGTTGATATGGTTTTGTTTGCTGAGGCCAGCGCAACAGCAAGCAGATATAATGCTGTAATCTGAGTTGTAAAAGCTTTTGTTGATGCCACTCCTATCTCAGGGCCTGAATGAGTATAAAAAACATAGTCAGCTTCACGTGCGGCTGTGCTGCCTATAACATTGCATATTGTTAATACTTTTGCTCCCAAGCGTTTTGCTTCTCGCATAGCTGCGAGGGTGTCTGCAGTTTCACCGGATTGTGTTATTGAAATAAAAAGTGTATCTGGTGAGAGTATAGGGTTTCTGTATCTGAATTCAGAGGCCAGATCAACATCAACAGGCACTCTTGCCATTGCTTCTATCATATATTTGGCAACAAGGGCAGCATGGTATGATGTGCCGCATGCCGCTATAAAAATGTTTTTGGTGTTAGAGATATTCTCTGGAGTGAGGCCGAACTCATCTAGAGCGACCTCACCCTTGTCAGGGTATATCCTTCCCATGAGCGTATCCGCAACAGCACGGGGCTGCTCGTAGATCTCTTTAAGCATAAAATGCTTGTATCCGCCTTTTTCTGCCATGGACGGACTCCAAGATATTGTGACCACATCCTTCTGTATAGGGTTGCCGTCAAGGTCTGTAACGATTACGCCATCTTTATACATTACAGCCATTTCATTGTTGTCGAGGAATATAACTTCTTTTGAGTAGTTGAGGAATGCCGGCACATCAGACGCAAGAAAAAATTCGCCTTCACCAAGCCCTATGACAAGAGGACTCTCTTTTCTTACAGCCACTATTTTGTCAGGCGTGTTTTCGTCCATTGCTGCGAATGCGTATGCACCCTGCAGTTTTTTTACAGCCTTGCGTGCAGCTTCTTCCAGTGTTGTTCCGGGCAAGAATTTGGTTATAAGATGGCATAGCACCTCTGTGTCAGTCTCAGATGTGAAAACAAAGCCTTCTTTTATTAACTCCTGTTTTAGGGAGAGGTAGTTCTCAATTATTCCGTTGTGCACTATTACGATGCTGTTTGACCTGTGAGGGTGCGCATTTTCTGTGGATGGCTTGCCATGAGTTGCCCATCTCGTATGGCCTATGCCAAGACTGCTCGTAATATTCATGGAGCTGATAATGTTGTCCAATTCTTTTATTTTGCCTTTGCATCTTTTAACCTCAAGGCTGCTGCCGTTGAAGTATGCTATACCGGCGGAATCATACCCTCTGTATTCGAGTTTTCTCAGGCCTTCCATTACAATAGGAATAGCGTTTTTTGTGCCTATGTATCCGATTATTCCGCACATTTTATTTCCCCTTTTGAGGCCTCTTTTTAGCCCAGCCGTATATATTTTTTTGGTGTGTTCTGGTTACTGCCAGAGCTCCTGGCGGCACATCGCGAGTTATGGTAGATCCTGCACCAACATATGCTCCTTTGCCGACTTTGACAGGAGCTACAAGCTGAGAGTCGCTGCCTATAAAAACATCATCATGTATCTCTGTTTTGAATTTGTTTTTTCCGTCGTAATTACATGTTATCGTGCCTGCTCCAATGTTAACATCCTTGCCGATAACTGCATCGCCTATATATGTAAGGTGTGATGCTTTTGAGCCTTTACCGACAACTGATTTTTTTATCTCAACAAAGTTGCCAATTTTTGCAGAGCTGCCTATTACAGAGCCGGGTCTCAGATGAGCAAAAGGACCGACAGATGCCTTTGATTTAACCTCTGATGATTCGATAACTGTTGAGTCTTTTATTGTCACTTCATCTGCGATTATGCTGTCTAAGATCCTGGAGTTTGGGTATACTATGCATTTTTTGCCTATAACGCTTCTGCCTTCAATATGCACATTTGGATAAATAACCGTGTCCTGTCCAATTTTGGTTTCTTTGCTTATGAATACTGATGAAGAATCAATAAAGGTTACTCCTGACTGCATAAACTCTGCAACTAGTCGCTCTCTTAAAAATAGAGTCGCTCTGTGCAGTTCTGCCCTCGTATTTATTCCAGTAAGCTCTGTCTCGCTGCCGAGCAGATGGGCTCCGGCTTTAAAACCTTTTTTTAGAGCTATTGAGACTATATCTGTCAGGTAATACTCGCCTTTTGCTTTATTGAGAGGTATGCTGCGCAGCAGATTGAGAATTGATGATTTCATAAGGTAAATTCCGCTGTTTACTTCAGTTATGAGTTTTTCTTCAGATGTTGCGTCCTTGTCTTCAACTATCCTGGATATCTTTCCTTCTGATCTGATGATTCTGCCGTATGCGTGAGGTGGTGTAGCATCAAATGTCATTAGTGAAAGGTCTTCTTTTTTTTGTTTATGCAGTTTTATAAATTTTGTTAGAAGATTCTGCGTCACTAGTGGAGTGTCTCCGCTAAGTATTAATATATTACCTTCAAATCCTTTTAGGGCTGGCAGTGCAGAGCGCAGGGCTCCGGCTGTACCGTCCTGTTTTTTCTGGAGTGCGAAGGTTGTTTTATCAGAGTCGAGATGTTTTTTTGCTTCTTGTGTATGGTTGCCTAGTACAACAACGCATCTGCTGCTTCCAACGGCTTTTGCAGCTTCAGCGACATGGGCAATCAAAGGTTTGCCCATCAGGTTGTGAAGAACCTTTGGTGTTGATGATTTCATCCTTGTGCCAGCGCCAGCGGCAAGTATTACGGTAGCTAGTTTCATATTATACATAGTTGTTTTCGGAGCCAGAGCTGCTGCCTTTAATTTGGCCTGGTGCTGCTATGCCTCCTGATAGGATTATCTTTATGCCGTCTTCTATTGTTATATCAGTATATGTGATGCTTTTGTCTGTAAGCAGTACAATCTCTCCAAGATAAAGATTGTTGGTCGGTATGTATATAGTCTTGAGGCATTCAGATGTATCTCCCTTTATCACCTGGCACTCTTTTGTCAGAAAGCCGAAAGCATATGCCCCCTTTCTTGGGTATTCAGCTATTACGAATTTTTTAAATGATGTCTTGTTGTCAGGAGAAAATGCATCAATCAGCTGCTTAATCGCGTTGTATAGACTTTTAAAGACAGGTATTCTCTGAAAAGCTTTTTCTACAAAGGCGAGAATTTTCTTTCCAAATACATTGGTTGAAATTATACCGATAAGAAAAATAAAGACTATAGCTGATATAAAGCCGAGCCCTGCTATATGACTGCCTAGAAGAGAGTCGAGCAGGGGACCCAGTATGCCGTCAATGAACTTGAATAATCCTATTATTACAAATACTGTAATTACGCCAGGAATGGTTATGAGCAGTCCTGCAAGAAACTTGCGTTTGAATGTTACTTTAAAGAAATTTACAAAGTCATCTTGGTGTATATGCATGGCCTTAGGATAAGTATGGCTTTGTCATCAGACCTATGCCTCATCAGGAAGGTCAAAGTTGGAGTATACATTCTGGACATCATCGTTGTCTTCGAGTGCTTCCATAAGCCTTACCATCTGCTCGGCAGCGCTTCCGTCCAGAGCTACATAATTTTTTGGCAGCATCGTCACTTCTGCCATGCTGAAGTCTATGCCAGCCTTTCTCAATGCTTCTTTGGTAGACTCAAGCGCATCCGGAGCTGTAATAATCTCATAGTTGTCTTCTTCAGGGTCATTTACAATATCTTCTGCTCCTGCGTCCAGCGCTAGCGATATGAGAGTTTCTTCATCACTCTTTTTCTTGTCAACAAGAATGTACCCCTTTGTTTCGAACATCCATGATACGCAGCCAGCCTCGCCCATGTTGCCGTTGTTCTTGGAAAGGATGTGTCTAATCTCAGAGACTGTGCGGTTTTTATTGTCCGTAAGCGATTGTATAAGCAGCGCAACGCCACCTGGCCCGTATCCTTCATATGTTATCTCTTCATAAGAGACACCGGGCAGCTCGCCTGTTCCCTTCATTATGGCTCTTTTAATATTGTCAGAAGGCATGTTGGCTTCTTTAGCCTTTTCGAGAGCTGTGCGAAGTCTAGGATTGCCTGATGGATCTCCGCCGCCGCACCTTGCAGCTACAGCGATCTCTTTGACTATTTTTGTGAATACCTTGCCTCTTTTAGCGTCTGTGTGAGCTTTTTTATGCTTGATCTGCGACCATTTGGAATGTCCTGACATCTGTCCTCCGAAGATATATAAAGAGATATTTTAATTGCAGTATCAAGTGGGTGTCAAGAAACTAGTTGGGATATATTGGTTAATACAGCAGGGTTCAGAGGCCGGAGTCTTTGAGTGCGTCCTTGCATCCGCAGCTTCTATTTTGCGGGATTTCGGCGATAGCTGCTTTTAAAAGTGTTTTTAGCCTTTCTGTTGATGCATTCATAGTTTCTATAACCTCAGATGTTGTGAGCCTTTCATTTGTAATACCTGCAGCAAAGTTTGTTGCTATGCAGATGCCGCAGTAACAAATCTCGAGCTCTCTTGACAGTACAGCCTCGGGCATCGCTGTCATGCCCACAATATCAGCTCCTGACCTTCTGAAGAATTCAATCTCTGCTGCTGTTTCTAGTCTCGGTCCGTTTACACATATGTAGGAGCCTCTTTCATATACATTAATGTCTGTTTTATGTGCTGCTGATATTATACTGCTGCGCATCTCCCTGCAGTATGGTTCTGTGAAGTCCACATGCACAACCTTGCCGCTGTCATAAAAGGTGGATTCTCTGGAGCCGTATGTAAAGTCTATTATCTGGTCAGGAATGATAATAGAGCCTGGTTTTATATCAGGATTTATGCTTCCTACAGCTGTTACAGCTATTATCCTGTCTATGCCCAACAGCTTGAATCCCTGTATGTTAGCCCTGTAATTAACTTTGTGCGGGGGTATGGAGTGGGGGAATCCATGCCTTGGCAGAAACGTGACAGGTATGCTTTCTATTTCTCCCAGCCTGTAAGGCGCAGAAGGGGCGCCGAATTGTGTCTCTACAGGTTTTTCGCCACAAACCTTAAGGCCATCTATCTCGTATAGTCCGCTTCCGCTTATCAGCCCGATTGACATGCAATATTTTAGCATGAAATAAAAAAATGATAACCGATTGAGTAAATAATAAAAGCTGTTTTTTGAGCCTATTTTTGCTACAGGTCTGTTGTCGGATGAGCTTGAGTGCTGCATTCGTTCATTAAAATGAATTTTGTGTTATAACTACATAGAATCAGTTTTGTTCTACGGGAGGGTATTTTGATACATGAGAACCTGCTTGCCAAGCTGCTCAAAAAGGCGCTTTCAAATGGCGGCGACTTTGCGGATATATTTGTTGAAAGGCGCACATCCAATGCTGTTCAGCTTGAAGATAGCATTATAGAGAAGGTTACATCAGGCACAGTAGCTGGTGTAGGCATAAGGGTTATACATTCAGGGAAAACAGCTTATGCATATACAAATGACTTTTCTGAAGATCTGCTTATGGATATTGCAGGCACAGTCAGCAGGGCGGCATCTGGTGGTTCAAAAGAGCCTTCAGATTTTATAAAGTCGAAACCTGCAAAGGCAGCGGATATAAGGATCGCCCCAGTCTCTGTACCTGCATCATTCAAGATAAATCTTGTTGGAGCTGCTGACGCTGCTGCAAGGCAAATAGACAGCAGAATAAGGCAGGTTTCTGTCTCTTGCAGGGATCTGCGACAGAATATTCTAATAGCTGCTTCTGACGGCACACTATGTGAAGATGAGAGGATTTATGTTGTTGGTATGGTTCATGTTGTCGCCTCAGATGGAGATGTTATACAGACAGGGTACGAAACAGCAGGAGGCATGACAGGGTTTGAGCTGTTTGAAGATAATAATATTGAAAATATGTCAGTTGTTGCTGCTGGCAGGGCGGTGATGATGCTTGGGGCGCAGAGAGCGCCAGGGGGCAGGATGCCTGTTATCATATCATCAGAGGCTGGAGGAACAATGATTCATGAGGCTATAGGTCATGGACTTGAAGCTGACCTGGTGAGATCCGGTCTGTCGGTCTATTCAGGCAAGCTCGGCCAGCAGGTTGCTTCAAAGTTAATAACAGTTATAGATGATGCAACAATTGCAAAAGCACGCGGATCGTACTCATTTGATGATGAAGGCACGCCAGCATGCAAAAATGTTCTCGTTAAAGACGGCATTCTTCAGGGCTTTATGTATGACAAGCTATCAGCATTACAGGATCAAGCCAAATCTACCGGCAACGGCAGGCGAGAATCTTTCCATCACAGGCCGATTCCAAGAATGAGCAATACATATATAGCCCCAGGTGAGAGTTCTCCAGAAAGCGTTGTTAAGTCTATACCCAACGGACTTTTTGTTAAAAAGATGGGCGGCGGTCAGGTTAATACTGTAAATGGCGATTTTGTTTTTGAGGTGCAGGAGGGCTATATGATACAAAATGGCGCTGTTTGCGAGCCTGTAAGAGGGGCTACTCTTATCGGTAATGGACCCGAAGCACTTATGTCTATTGATATGGTTGGGTCTGATCTCGGATTTTCTATAGGAACCTGCGGCAAGGATGGGCAGGGGGTTCCTGTATCTGATGCTATGCCCACGCTTAGAATACCTGAGTTTGTTGTCGGTGGAGAGATCAAAGGCCGCAGGTAAATATAGCTTCATCTAATTTCAAAATGTGGTTATTTAAACTCAAGCAAGTGATAAAGACACAGCCATCACATTCATAACTCTCTGATTTTAAATAAAACCTGCCTTGGCACGCTAATTGCTAATTATCTGCTTACAATGAGACTGCAGAGAACAATTAAAAGAGAAGTAACGTTCAGCGGCATAGGACTGCACACAGGCAGGTATGCGAGCGTAAGGCTAAAACCAGCAGCCCGTGATACTGGGATCGTATTTTACAGGGTAGATAAGGGTGCTTTGATAAGGGCAACTGTAGCTTCTGTTATTGATACAGCTTTTGCTACAACAATAGGTTTTGACAATATGAAGGTGAGAACCATTGAGCACCTTATGTCAGCTCTTGCAGGAATAGGCATAGACAATATCCTTATAGAGATTGATGGTCCGGAAGTTCCTATACTCGATGGCAGCGCCACAGAGCTTGTCGGCATTATATTAGAGGCTGGCATAGCAAAGCAGGCAAAAAACAAGACATTCATACAGATACTCAAGCCTGTAATATATGAAGATGCTCATTCAAGGGTGGTGGCTTTGCCTTATGAAGGCAGGAAGATATCCTATCATATAAGCTTTAATCACACTTACCTGAAGCATCAGGATCTCACAATTGATATTGATGAGACAGCATTCGCAAGAGATATAGCTCCAGCCAGAACATTCGGCTTTCTAAATGATGTCGAGGCTCTAAAGGCTAACGGCCTGGCAAAGGGCGGATCTCTGGACAATGCTGTTATAGTGGGCGAGGACGGTGTGCTTAACAAGAGCGGCCTCAGGTTTCATGATGAATTTGTACGTCATAAAATACTTGATTCTATTGGAGACCTTTCTCTTATAGGTCATCCTATACAGGGGCACCTGATACTTGAAAAATCCGGACATACTGCTAATGTTAGATTTCTAAAAAAGCTGCTTTCCTCTCCTGATGCATACAGACTAGTTTCTGATCCTGTATCATATCCATATAGCAACCAGCCTGCATTTGCCTAAAGAAGATAAAAAATAGGGAATACCCTTAACTCTTTCAAAGTATCCAGCTTGAACAGCTGGACGGGTATCCCCTCATTCAAACTACGACAATGAGCTATCTTATTTCTTCTTTGCAACTTTCTTAGCAGCAGCCTTCTTAGGAGCAGCCTTCTTAGCAGGAGCCTTTTTTGTCGCCATTTTCTTCACCTCCTTTTTTCCCCTTACTAATCGTTTGATTTGGGAAAATCTTTAGCCTAAGCGCGTCCCCATAGCGGAATGCGCTTGCTTGAGAGTATGCGCTTGAGGCTTGTATCTTTATGTTTTTTGATTCTGTAGTCATTTTCATCGATTATAAGGCAGTTCATTTTTTTACCAAACTTTTTCTCAATATTCTGGAGTCCAATTAGCAGTGCTGGAGTTGAAGGGCCTATTAAAACAATATCAACTGTAGGCATCAGTTCGTCTTCTGCATACGGACCATAAATGAAAGCTGTTTTAATGTTGTTAATGCGGAGCAGGCTCTTAAGCGCTCCGGGCAGTCCGAGTGATTTTGCGATAAGATCTTTGAGTTCTGGAAAGAGAGGTGAGGCGCTGCTCGCCTGAAAGTATTTAAGATTTGCTACGCGCTCACTTGTTACGAGACCCATATCCTCTAGTTTGTCGAGTTCTCGTTTTACTCCTGAAGGGTTTTTACGCAATAGTTTTGCTATTTCACGGAGATAAAATTTTTCTTCAGGACTATTAAGGAGAAGAGCCAGGACATCGGCTCTGATGGATGAAGAAAAGAGGCTTTTAAGCACCCTGCAGCTCCTTCATGATTCAATCGTATTTTATTGATCAGTATTTGTCAACAAAAAAATCATTTAAATATACAATTGTTCTAATTTTGTCAACATTCAGGACAGTGTGTCTTCACCTGAATGTTCAAGCTGCAGGTCGTACATGCCTTAAGATGATATAATTGATCATGGTGACCAAGGTTGACACGAACAACTATTCAGCAGTTCTTCAGAAGGCTGTTGAAGTGATTAAAATTGGCGGTATTGTGGCCTGCCCGACTGAGACATTTTACTGCCTTGCTGCAAGATACGATTCTGCTGCTGCGATTGAGCGCATTCGAAGTCTTAAAAATAGGCCGTCAGAAAAGTCTTTTCCTCTAATAATCGGCAGTATGGAACAATTGTTCCTTTTAACGCAACATATGCCTTCTGAGGCCAAAGCGCTTGCTGCCAAATACTGGCCAGGCCCGCTCACTATTCTTTTCAATGCATTATCAGGTCTTCATGACGCGATTGTTCAGGAGGGCAAGGTGGCTGTGCGTATGGCAGGCAAATCTTTTGCATTTGATCTTAGCGCAGCTTCAGGCTTGCCGATAACTGCCACAAGCGCAAACATATCAGAAATGCCAGCTGCGCAGACAGCTGAAGAAGTTGAGTCATATTTTAGCGGCAGGCTTGATATGATTGTTGATCAAGGCGCTGCGCCCGGCGGATTCCCATCCACAATAGTAACAATTACTGATGGCAGCATAAAGGTGCTGAGGCATGGAGCTGTCAAGATAGCGCAGTAATCTTTGTTTTCTCAATTTTAGTATTTCGTATTGGTATAAGTCGCTCAGATGTGAAATATACAGAGAAATGCCTTATCTGATAATTGCTGATGACTTCTATATAAGTCTTACAAAAAATCTTTGTTCAGCCCTGCCATCTGTAGAATGGATTTTCCCCACTTTTGTAGACATTTACAAGCTTCCACAAGAAGCCTGTTCAAACTCATAGGGACTTATCTGTCCCAGTGCACTGTGCCGCCTGCTGCGGTTGTAAAATATCTCTATATACTCAAAGATATCCGCTCTTGCTTCCTCTTTTGTATGATAGATTCTACTTTTAATGAGCTCCTTTTTCAAGCTGCTGAAAAACGACTCCAATGCCGCATTGTCATAACAGTTCCCGCGCCTGCTCATGCTCGGCTGAAGATTATGGGATCTGCAAAATCTCATCCAGTCATCACTGCCATACTATGAGCCCTGATCTGAATGCACTACTACCGCATCCTTGGGTTTGCGCCTCCATACTGCCATCAACAAGGCATCCAGAACTAGTTCCCTTGCAAGTGTAGGCTTCATTGACCATCCGATAATCATCCTTGAATGCAGATCCATTACCACTGTAAGGTATAGCCACCCCTCATAGGTTCTGATGTAGGTGATGTCTGTTGTCCATACTTTATCTGTATGTGTAGCCATAATGCCCCGCAGCAGTCTGTTGTCAAACACATTAGATGGCCTGCCGCCTCCGTATTTATGCTTCCTGTACCTGCGTTCTGCCCTTATCTTTCTGTGGCGCATTATCCTGGCTATGCGCTTTTTGCTACACCTGCATCCGTTTGTTCTGAGCTCTTTGTATATGCGCGGACTTCCATATGTGCCTGAGCTTTGTTCATAAGCATCTTTGATAAGTTCAAACAGTTTTGCGTCCTCTTTAGTCCGTCTGGATTCAGGCGTGTTCATCCACGCATAAAAACCGCTTCTGTGCAGCCTGAGCACCTGGCACATTGATGATACCCTGAACTCATAACGGTGATCCCTGATGAACGCGTACTTTACCCTGACGCCTTGGCAAGGTACGCTGCGGTCTTTTTTAGTATCTCACGCTCCTCTTGTACACGCTTGAGTTCATTCTTGAGTCGAACTATCTCATGCTTATCACAATTGGTTTGTGTATTGCCCTGCTTGGACTTCTTGACCCATAAATACAGGCTCTTGCTCGATATGCCGAGCCTTTGGCTGACTTCTTTGGTCTTGAAACCCCACTCTGTTACCTGTCTGATTGCTTCAAGCTTGAACTGCTCCGTGTACCTCAGATTCCCCATAAACACTCCTCCTGTCAGTTGCTTCCAATTGTAACTTATTTGTGTCTACTGAATCGGGGGAAGTCCACTGATATTGCTGGAGTAAAAGAAAAAACAATTGATAAATGCAAAATGGTAATGTTCTATGCATTCCAACCAGGACAGAGAAAAGGCTATAGCTCATTATCCATTTTTTTATTAAACCTTCTGATGCACCTGACAATGCATGCACAGAAGAGATAATAGAGCAGGAAGGCAAGAGAGTTTTTGAGACAATGAAATCAACACTCAAAAAAGAGGCTGAATTAGTGGAGGGCGGATTCAAATTGGATGTCTCATCAGAGAATATAGGCACAGCGCTGACCCTTAACTGCGGAATTGCCCCTGACCCTCTAAGCCAGCTTGTAACCTGCGGACCCGCAATGCTGCTGAGTGCGGTTAACATATTCAAAACAATAATAGGCTCCAGAGCAGGAAAACAGATCATAGAGGATCTCAAAAACTACGAAAAAGAGGGTGATGAACCTGTCAGTAGCTGCAGAACATCAATGGCAGGCAAAGACGCAGTCTCTATTCAGCTGGCAGCAGCTCCAGTCAAAGACAAGCAGCCTGCAGAAGCAGAAAACAAGCCTCAGCCAGAAAACGAGACAACAGCCAAAGACAAACAGCCAGCAAAAGAGCCGGACACGATCAAGATAGAGTGTTCAAAATCAAACGGCATGATCAAAGCCAGACTTTACAGGAACAATATTCTGATTCGGCAGGCAATAAGGCTGGAGACACCAAAACCAGAGAAAGTTGCTGAGGCAAACAAAATAGACTAATAGAAAAAAGCTTTTCCAGAAAGCTCCATGTTGCAACACAGCATGGAGCTTTCTTTAAAGCAACCTATCAATAATCACAGGCTTTATTTATTAAACTATTATTTTTATCTATTTGAATATCCATATAGCAGTTGATATAGTAAATATTATTATTAAAACTGGCTGCTTAGCGGAGGTTATCTGTGAGTATCAGTATCACCATAAATGGCAGGTCAATGACGGTAGAGCAGGGCAGGACAATTCTCGAGATCTGCCGCGAAGCAGGCATACGCATTCCGACACTATGTCATGATGAGCGGCTTGAACCCTACGGAGGCTGCAGACTCTGTCTTGTCGAGGTTAAGGGAATGGCAAGGCCGCTCGCTTCATGTACAACCCCTGTGCAGGATGGCATGGAGATAACTACTGAAAGCACGTTGCTTAGACAGCTTCGCAGAACAAATCTCTCGCTTATACTTTCAAATCATCCCAATGACTGCATGAAGTGCGAGCAGAACGGGAGCTGCATGCTTCAAGATCTTGCTTATGAGTATGATGCTGATGGTGATATGTTTAAGGGCGATAAGTGGGATCTGCCAAAAAGAGAGGATAATCCTTTTATCACATACGAGCCTAACAAGTGCATACTCTGCAGCAGATGTACAAGGATATGCAATGAGGTTGTTATGGCAGGGACAATAGATCTTACAGGCAGGGGATTTAGGACAATGCCTGATACAGCATACAGCAAGCCTCGCACTTTAGAAAATTGTGAATTCTGCGGTCAGTGTGTTTCTGCATGTCCTACTGGAGCTCTAACTGACAAGAGGGGCAGGGGTTTTGGCAGGGACTACGAGATGAAGAAGGTTAAGACAACATGTACATATTGTGGTACTGGATGCAACTTTTATCTAAATGTAAAAAACAATAAAGTGGTTAAGGTTACATCAGCTTTTGATGCACCTGTAAACAGGGGCAATCTATGCATAAAGGGAAGATATGGATATGAGTTTATTCATAACCCGGATCGTATAAAAATCCCATTAATAAAGAGAAAGGGTGTATTCCATAAGGCTTCATGGGATGAGGCTCTGGATCTTGTTGCAACAAGATTTAAAAGCCTTATAGAAAGGTACGGACCAGAGAAGGTTGGCGCATTTTCATCAGCGCGCTGCACAAATGAAGAAAATTATCTGCTCGCAAAATGGGTAAGATGCGCGGTTGGATCCAATAATGTTGACAACTGCGCTAGGGTCTGACACGCTCCTACTGTGGCCGGTCTGGCCACTAGCCTTGGCGCAGGAGCTGCAACCAATTCACTTGATCAGATGCCGGATATTGATACGCTTTTTCTTTTTGGTTCTAATCCTACAGAGGGACATCCGATAGTCTCTTTATGGCTTAAGAAAGCTCTTAGAATTGGTGCAAAGCTTGTAGTTGCAGATCCAAGAAAGATATGGATGGCGAAACGTGCTGATGTCTGGTTAAACCTTAAGCCAGGCAGCAATATAGCGCTTTTGAACGGCATGCTTAATGTTATATTTCAGAATGGATGGGAAGATAAGGCCTTTATTGCAAAAAGAACTGAGGGCGTAGAAGAGCTTAAAGCAAAGGTTACAGAATATGGTCCCGATGTTGTTGAGAAGATAACCGGTGTTTCTTGGGATAAAATTGTTGAGGCTGCGCGGTTGTATGCAAAGGCTGATAAATCTATGATTGTTTATGGACTCGGAGTTACAGAGCATAAGACAGGCACAGAAAACGCAATGGCTATCGCCAATCTTTCACTTGCATGCGGCCAGATTGGAAGACCTTCAACAGGGATAATGGCTTTGAGAGGACAGAATAATGTGCAGGGCGCGTCGGATCTTGGGCCGTATCCATCATCACTGCCCGGCTATCAGTCAGTGCTAGATCCAAATGCTCGGGCAAAGTTTGAGAAGGCATGGGGTGTGCAGATCAAGGACAAAGCCGGGTTAAAATCAGTAGAGATGCTGGATGAATGTACTAAGGGTAATTTCAAGGGTTTATATATACTGGGCTATGATATAGCACAGACAGATCCTAATCTCAATCATGTATGGAAGGCTCTGGAGTCTGTTGAGTTTCTTGTTGTGCAGGATATTTTTCATACAGAGACGACAAGGTTTGCGGATGTAATACTGCCGGGAGCCAGCTTTGCAGAAAAGGACGGCACATTCACAAATGGGGAGCGTAGAGTGCAGCGAGTCCGCAAAGCGATAGATCCGCTCTGTGGAATGGCTGAGTGGCAGGCATTGTGTGAACTTTCATCAAAGATGGGATATGAGATGAATTACAATCATCCGTCAGAGATTATGGACGAGATAGCGTCATTAGTGCCTACATACGGCGGAATAGATTATAGAAGAATTGATGAAAAAGGGCTCCAGTGGCCATGCCCGACAAAAGATCATCCCGGCACATCGACTTTGTATACTGATATATTCTCCAGGCCGGGAGGATTAGCACAGTTCATGTCACTAGATCATACAGGCTCTGGTGAAAAGCCTGATAATGAGTATCCTTATGTGCTGATAACAGGCAGGATAAGAGAACATTACAACAACGGCTCTATGACAAGGAGATGCGGCGGGATACTTGAGCTCGTACCTGAAGAGTATATCGAAATAAGCCATGAGGATGCAGCTGAGCTTGGAGTGCTTAATGGAGATTGGGTTAATGTATCATCGCGAAGAGGGCAGATAAAGGTTAGAGCAAAAGTTACGGATCGTTCTCAGCCTGGAAATGTTTTTTTGTCTTTCCATCATCCTGAAGCTCTGACTAATATGCTTACATCAGGCTATAGAGACCCTGTAACAGGCACACCTGAATACAAGTCCTGTGCTGTAAAGATCGAAAAGACTTATATAGAAGGCGAATGGACATGATTCAGAAGTTTTCCTATCTTCTAAAATAAATCACGCCAAAAAAACTAAAAGCATCATATGCATTTTTATATTGAATGCCGCACTAAATCTGTATCAAAAAAACAGAAGAATTTGTATTTAAAAATGGCGGGGCGGACGGGGCTCGAACCCGCGACCTCCGGCGTGACAGGCCGGCGTTCTAACCAGCTGAACTACCGCCCCAAAAGCGGTAAATAAAAATGGTAGGCGGAACAGGGATCGAACCTGTGACATCAGCCTTGTAAGGGCTGCGCTCTCCCAGCTGAGCTATCCGCCCAAGAGAAAGTATATTTAACACTACAAGAGATGCTTTTGTCAACGCCTTGATTGAATATTATTTAGTCCGTTATTATGAAGTATTATGAATAAACTATTTATCAAATTTGTGCCAGTTCTTTTGGTATATATTGCATTGTTTTCATGCTTTGTCGAGTCAGTATATGCGCAGACATACGCTTTAAGCAATGGTGATTCTGTGGTAGGAATTAATCAGCATCATACTGTAGCAGACAGAGAGTCGCTTATTGAGGTCGCAAGAAAATATGGAATAGGATTCAATTCTATACATAACGCTAATCGTGACCTTGATGAGTTCATACCTGGTGACGGAGCTGATGTGCTTATTCCAACATCATTTATAATTCCAGAAGAGAAAAAAAGCTCTATTGTCATAAATCTTTCTGAAATGCGGCTCTACTACTTTTTCAGCAAAGGCAAGTCAAGATATGTGAGTACATTCCCTATAGGTATAGGAACGGATATATCGAGTACCCCAACAGGAGTTTTTAAAATAACTCATAAAATAGTAAAGCCGAGCTGGTATGTGCCGTTATCTGTTCAGAAGGAGCATCCTGAATTGCCTAAGGTAGTTCCTCCTGGTCCTGAAAATCCATTAGGTACTCACTCGATGAGACTCTCATCCTCAGCATATCTTATTCATGGTACCCACAGACCTTATGGTGTAGGCAGGAGGGTCAGCCATGGTTGTATAAGGCTTTATCCTGAGCATATCCCCCAGCTTTTTAGTATAGTGCCCATAGGAACTACAGTACATATAATTCAGCAGCCAGTAAAGGTAGGGCAGCGTGAAGGAAGAGTTTATATTTCTGTAAATAATGATGACCAGCTTGAAGGCTTTAATTATCTTGGTTCAGTAATAGGTATCCTTAAACAGAAGAATCTTCTTGACAAGATAAATACAGAAAAACTGTATGAAACAGTAGAGATGAAGAAAGGATATCCAGTGGATATAACAGAGTAATACATATATAAAAAATTAAAGAGGGGAGTCAAACATCAGGCTCCCCTCTTTGCAGTATAAGTTGTTGTAATTACTTTTTCTGGTGTAGCTCGAATGCTTTTTTAGCTTTGTCTGAAGCGGATTCAGCCTTGCCGAGTGCAGCTTCAGCTCTCGCAGCAGCAGCTTCAGCGCGCTTTACAGCGTCATTAAGAGCAGCATCATTAACGCCACAGCATTTCTTAGCGTCAAGAGCAGCAGCCTTAGCATCAGCAGCGTCTTTTCTGACAGAGCTGAGATCAGCAGCTGATACTGAGCCCTTGCTCTCAAGAGCTGCAACCTTAGCTTCAAGAGCTGAGTTCTTTGCCTCAAGCTTGCTTATTCTGTCAACAAGAGGATTAATCTCCTGTTTAACGTAGTCCTTTGTTGCGCAACCAAATGCGAACATCAGGACAACTGCAAGAACGAGCATCATTAATTTCTTCATAATTACACCTCCTTTTTTAATTAAAAAATCAACCTATGTTTTATTCAATATACTACTATTCATGGTAAAAAGCAACTTTGAACAAATCAAAAAACTGATTAAAAGTCAATATCTTTTTCTTAGAAAATAGGCTGCAGCAAAACATGCAGACATTATAAGCACAATGGTTCCGCCAGGCGCTAGATTAAAAAGATAGGATATGGAAATTCCTGATATTATCGAAAATAGTGTTATAAATGATGAGGCTATAATCATCTTGAAAAGACTATTAGTAATCAGGTTTGCTGTTGCTCCAGGTATTACAAGTAGTGCAGAGACAAGTATAACTCCGACAAGTTTTATCCCTGTTACTATTGCTATTGCCATTGAGGTTATAAATATAAATTTAATGAGGCGTACTCGTATGCCGCTTGAATAGGCGAGTTCTTCATTAAAGGTTATAAAATGAAGCTCTTTTGTTATCAATATTATTACTGTAGTAAGAATTAAACTCATTGCTATTGTAGCTGTCATGTCTGAATGTGTTATTGCGAGAATGCTTCCAAACAGGTACCCATGCAGGTCAACATTATATGAGGTAGAAAGCCCAATAAGCACTATGCCTAGTGCCATAGAAGACGCAAAAAATATACCTATAGCTGTATCTTCAGATACTTTGCCTTTGGCACTAATTTGTTCAATGCCTATTGCAGTTAATATGGAGTAAGCTAATGCTGTGAATATGGGGTTGATGCCTGTAACAAATCCTATAGCAACACCGCCGAATGCTGCATGGGATATGCCAGAGCCTAAAAATGATATGCGTCTGAGCACTATGAATACAGAAATAATCCCAGAAAATATGCCGAGCATTATTCCGGATATCAGCGCTCTCTGTATGAAGCTCATAGAGAGAGCTTCTTTGGCTGCATTTATATATTCATTCATGTTTATTTTTATCGCATTGGCTGCAGCAGTCACTATGTGTAACTAGTGACACTTTTCTGCCATAAAGTTTTTCTAATACTTGCCTATCCAGCGCTCCAAAAGGATTTCCATGATAATATAATGTTTTGTTAATACATGCTATTTCATCAACAAAGGTTGTTATTGCGCCAATGTCGTGAGAGACCATAATGATTGATAGGCCTATCTGATTCTGAAGCTCTTTTAATAGCTGATAAAAATCAGTCTGTCCAACCATGTCAATACCAGTGCTGGGTTCATCTAAGATGAGCAGTTTTGGGTTGTTGATAAGAGCTCTGGCTATTGAAATTCGTTGTTTCTGCCCTCCTGAAAGCTTTGAAAATGTAGCGTTTCCCAAACCGGACATGCCTAGAATATCGAGCATTTCATAAGCTTTTTGTTTATGTTTTTTGGTTGGCCATCTAAAAAGACCCAGTTGACCGTATAGACCCATTAGTACGACATCCATAGATCTTGCGGGAAAGTTATTTATAATATTTTGGTTTTGAGGCAGATATCCAAATATATGTGCCTTAACAGCTTCCTTTGGTGTCATCCCAAAAACAGTAACACTGCCTGATAAAGGGGTGGCGCTACCAATGATTGTTCTGAGCAGTGTTGTCTTGCCGCATCCGTTTGGACCTACTATGCCTAGGAATTTCCCCTGTTCTAGAGTTAGGTTGATGTTTTTAATAACCTCGATGCCATTAAGTACAGTTGTCAGGTTTTTGATTTCTACTGCGTTCACTTCATCCCTCGCTGCATCTGTTCTACATTAAATTTCATCAGCTTTATATAGGTGCTCGTGTTGCTATCAAGAGGGTTACCTATAGGATCGAGGAAAATAATTTTAGCTCCAGCCTCTTCAGCTATAGCAGAAGCGATTTTCGGATTGAACTGAGGCTCTGCAAATACTACCTTGGCATCACATTTTTTAAGGCTTGATACAATTTTTGAAATATTTTTTGGAGTAGGTTCTCTGCCGGGAGCTTCTTCTATAACACCAATTATTTTCAGATTATACCTTTTAGAAAAATATGTCCATGCAGAGTGGAATGTTACATATTCTCTGTTAGAAAAAACATCTATTGTTTTTTTTATATCTTTGTGGAGTGCGTACAGCTTTTTTTTATACGAATCAGTATTCTTGATGTAGTATAACTTGTATGCCGGGTCTGCGATACAGAGGGCTTTTGCTATCTTGTCAACCATCTGCATACTTAATACAGGATCCAGCCAATAGTGAGGATCAGGATGTTTGTCTCCACTTTTGTTAGTATGCTCTGATCTATGGCTGTGCGTTGTATACTCAAGAGGCATGCCTTCAGAAAGGTCTACAATCATCAGTTTTTCAGTAGATGCTGATCTGATTATCTTGTCTGCCCATATTTCGAGTCCTGCTCCTACCTTGAAGAAGATTTTTGCATGCTGTATGCTGCGCATAGTAGATGGAGTGGGCTCAAATATATGTGGTGATGCTCCTGGCGGCAAGAGTGTTATAACAGAAACCCGTTCTTTGCCGATATTTTTAACCATGTCAGAAAGAGGATGAATTGTAGCGACAGCTGTTATTTTTTCAGCAGCGTGCAGGTGAGCCGCTAAAGGCAAAAACATAAAGAGCAAAAGCGATATCATCAGTACTGCTCTTCTATTCAATGCTCCTCCGCGTTAAAGTTTAACATTAAAGTAATATGCGTTAATTAATTGTTATTATAGCAGATGGTAAGAGCTCATAAGTTCTCAGCGCTATATTTTGAGGATTACAGGCTGTTTTGGACAGGGCAAGTTATTTCTCTCTCAGGCACCTGGATGCAGATTGTTGTTCAGAGCTGGCTTGTTTATTCTCTTACTAAGTCTGCTCTTTATCTCGGTATTATAGCCTCTCTTTCTGCATTGCCCATACTGGTGTTTTCTCTGCTTGGCGGTCATGTTGCAGATATATATTCAAAACGAAACATAATTATAACAACCCAGATATTATCGATTATACCCGCTCTGATTCTTGGTATATTGACAGATACAGAAGCTGTTGAGTTTTGGCATATAGCATTGGCAGCACTTTTTCTGGGTACTATTAATGCTTTTGATGTTCCTGCAAGACAGGCATTTATGTTCGATCTTGTGGGCAGGGGAGATATAACAAATGCGATAGCGTTAAATTCTGCTGCTTTTAATGGAGCAAGAATAGCCGGATCTGCCATAGCAGGGATAATTATCGCATATGCAGGCATCCCAGCATGTTTTTATATCAACGCAGCCAGCTTTGTTCCTGTTGTAGTAGCGCTTTTTGCGATCAAGGCGAGAGGTGTTTCCGAAATGTCCAATCATAGCGGCATAATAAAGGGCATAGCTGCGGGGTTGCATTTTGTAACAAAGGAGAGAGATATATTTTATATCTTTTCTCTCATAGCTGTTTTTAGTCTGTTTGGAATACCTTATGCTGCGCTTTTGCCTGTTCTGGCTGCAGAGGTGCTTTCTGGAGGATCTGATACATTTAGTGCCTTGGTCTCATCTGGAGGAGCCGGATCATTTATAGCTGCAATTACATTGGCGTTTAAGGGTGATGTGATGAAAAAACAGATATTTATGCCAGCAACAGCCATGCTGTTTTCTTTATCATTCTTCTTTCTTTCTTTATCAAAAAACCAGTATCTGAGCATAGCTCTGGTGTTTGCAGCCGGACTTGGGATCGTGAGCTTTCTGGCTACTGCCAATGGATTTATACAGCAAAGGGTGAGTGACATTCTGAGGGGCAGGGTGATGAGCCTTTACACTATGGTTTTTTTAGGGTTTGCTCCTTTGGGTAATACATTGATTGGCATAAGCGCTCATAATATAGGAACTGTAGAATCACTCGCTCTTTTTGCAGGTTTGTGCATTGCAGGCACTGTTATTTTAATGAGATTATTCATAAGAGATTATCGCGGAGGATCAATATGAAATGTCTGGGGATTGAGACATCCACCATGCTTGGAGGGGCAGCAATTGTAGAGGATAGCAGACTGATTGCAGAGGTGAGGGTTAATGTTAAGACCACTCATTCTGAAGGTCTTATGTCTATAATTGATTTTATGCTGCGGAGTTCAAAAATTGATATAAATAATATTGATATATTCAGTATTTCGTCAGGTCCTGGGTCGTTTACAGGATTGCGGGTGGGGCTCAGCACAATCAAGGGGCTTGCATTTGCTGCAAACAAAAAAGTTGCGTCGGTATCTTCTTTGGAAGCTCTTGCATGGAATATGGCATTTTGTGAGCATCAGGTCTGTCCGATTTTTGATGCCAGGAAAAAAGAGGTGTATACAGGCATATTTAGATGGAATGGCAAAGGTTTTGACCAGCCTCTTACCGAGAGAGTTATGGGCCTGGATCATCTGCTTGCAGAGATGGACAAATTTACAATTTTTTTGGGGGAAGGCGCTGAGATCTGGCGTGAGACTATATGCGAACGGCTTGGGGAACTGGCTCTTTTTGCTCCTCCGCAGCTTACAGTGCCGTCTCCTGCTAATGTTGCCAATATCGGTCTTTTAAAGGCAGCATTAGGTCAGCTTGAAGATGCTGCCACCCTAGCCCCAAGATATATTAGAAAGTCAGAGGCAGAAAATAAGCTGGAGGCAAAGAGCTAATTTGATGCGTGATTTGGTTATCAGGTCAGTTGTGGCTGAAGATATGCCTCAGATAATTAATATTGAACAGATCTCTTTCTCATCTCCTTGGCCTGAGGCATCATTTTTGAGCGAACTATACAACAGATATTCAGTATGCAGGGTGGCTGAAAACAATGGCACAATAGCTGGATATATTTTTGTACGCCATATATCGGACGAATGTCATATAATGACATTGGCTGTGCATGATCTTTACAGACGAAAAGGGGTTGCATCCATTCTTCTTAAGGATATGTTGAGTGATGTGAGATCAGAGGGTCAGCCTTTTATTTATCTAGAGGTCAGGGCATCAAATATCGCAGCACAGAGTCTTTATCAAAAGTTTGGATTTGTTAAGTGCGGTATCAGAAAGGGCTATTATGCAAGCCCTGAGGAAGATGCTGTGGTTATGGTAAAAAAGTGATTTTTTAGACGCTGGTCAGTAATTTTATAGCTTAAAACGCCGAACGTGTGAGATAATTAATTATAAAAAGAAAAGGAGGTAAAAATGCCTATATATGAATTTAGTTGCGACAAGTGCAATGCAGAATTTAGCACAATTGTTAAGGCAACAGAAGATAAGGTTGTATGCCCTGTATGCGGTTCTGATGAGGTTAGCAAATTGATATCCCCATTTAGTTATGGTGGCGGATCACCTTTTGATTGCGGCAGCATGTGAGGCCCCTCTTACTGAACCGTGTGTTCAGTTTAAAAGCCTTAAATACAAATCGTTGAAAGCCGGCGGTCTTAGAACCGCCGGCTTTTTTATATTTATTAATACCGCCGGCAATTTTATTTTAAATATTTAAGAATGGAATTCTTGTCCAATTTTGTGAGATCTGCTGAGATGCTCTTTTTCAGACTCTCTTTTTGTTCACTATCAAGTCCGTTTTCTATTCGAGGCATAATTTTCGTAGGAGCAGCCAAATACCATGTATCTGGTTTTGATTTTTTTAGAATAATTTTTATTGATTCAATAATATTGTTTATCAGCCGTCTTTCTGTCTCGTTTTCCAAAGAGTGAGACTCTGCTGAACCCTTTACCCATCCCATGCTGCCGGCTTCACCAAAACTTCCTAAACTGTCCGCCACTTTTTCTGAAATTCTGCTGTGTGCATCAAGATAGTCGAAGCTTTCGATAAGTTTAAGGCTCGGTGTTTTTTGATTAGTGATGAGATAACGGTATGCCTTGAAATGCCCCAAGTCTGCTACGATCATGATCTTTTCCATAAATCACCTCACGCAAAGTCTGAGTTGTTTAGTACGGTAAAAATCTGAGGGCAGAGTATATTTATATATAGAAGTGTAGCTCTAATGCAGCAATAATTCCAGCCCGGTTTTTATTGTCTGCAGAAACTTGCAAAAAAGTCGTTTCCTTTGTCATCAACAAGAATAAAGGCAGGGAAGTCTTCGACCTCGATTTTCCATACAGCCTCCATTCCCAGCTCAGAATAGTCTAGACACTCAACCTTTTTAATATGCTCTTCAGCAAGCAGCGCAGCAGGGCCTCCTATAGAGCCCAGATAAAAGCCGCCATGTTTTTTGCAAGATTCAGTAACCTGCTCACCGCGGTTGCCTTTTGCTATCATGATAAGCGACCCGCTGTTTGACTGCAGAAGATCAACATAAGAGTCCATCCTTCCAGCAGTAGTAGGGCCGAACGAACCAGACGGTTTCCCAGCAGGTGTTTTTGCAGGGCCGGCATAGTAGACAGGATGATTTTTGAGATAATCTGGAATGCCGAGCCCCTTGTCTATGCGCTCTTTGAATCTGGCGTGCGCAATGTCTCTGGCAACAACAAGCGTGCCGGTTAGTGACAAACGTGTTGTTACAGGATATTTTGAAAGCTCTGCCAGGATCTCTTGCATTGGCCTGTTAAGATTCATTTTTACAGCGCCATGGTCATGTCTGCCCATATACTTTTTAGGAATGTATTTGCCGGGATCCCGTTCAAGATCCTCTATCCATATCCCATCCGTATTGATTTTTGCTTTTATGTTTCTGTCTGCTGAGCATGATACCCCCATGCCCACAGGACATGACGCGCCATGCCTTGGCAGCCTTATAACACGCACATCAAACGCAAAATATTTGCCGCCGAACTGAGCGCCCATGCCGCAAGTGTGAGCAGCATTGAGCAGCTTCTTTTCGAGTTCAAGGTCACGGAATGCCTGTCCATGTATACTGCCGGTTACAGGCAGATTATCCAGATACTTTGCTGTTGCCAGCTTTACTGTTTTTAGGCATGATTCTGCTGAAGTCCCGCCTATAACAAAAGCGATTCTATATGGAGGACAGGCTGCTGTGCCAAGAGTGTTCATCTTTTTGACAAGGAATTTTTCGAGAGTATCAGGATTGAGAATGGCTTTTGTCTCTTGAAACAGCATAGTCTTGTTTGCTGAGCCGCCGCCCTTTGTTATAAAAAGAAAATTGTACTCCATGCCGTCATCAGAATAAATATCTATTTGGCCAGGCATATTTGAGCCTGAGTTGACCTCTTCGTACATATTAAGAGCCACAGTCTGGGAGTAGCGCAGGTTTTCTTCGGTGAATGTCTTATAAATGCCTTTTGATATATAGAGCTCATCATTGCCGCCTGTCCATACCTGCTGGCCTTTTTTTGCAAATACAGTAACAGTGCCGGTATCCTGGCAAAGAGGGAGTTCAAACTTTGCTGCAACCTCGGCATTGCGCAGCATTGCAACAGCTACACCCTTGTCATTCTGTGAGGCCTCAGGGTCAGAAAGTATAGATGCTATCTGCTCAAGATGCTCAGGGCTCAATAAAAAAGAGACATCCCTAAGAGCCTCGTTTGTTATCAGCGACAGCGCATCAGGGGCTATTACCAGCATATCTTTATTCTTAAATGATTCTACAGATACATAATCTTTGGTAAGCAGACGATATCTGGTCTCTTTAGGTTTAAGCGGAAATGGCGGATGATATGAAAAACTGCTGTTTATATCAGACATCAGAACCTCCGGTATGTTTTTGGAAGGCAATTCACATTATAAATGCAACAGATGGTTAATTCAATAACGAGAGATCAAGATTGGCGGGAGCGTGTGGGAATCGAACCCACCCTGCCACCTTTTGAGCGGCAACACCGGATTTGAAGTCCGGGAGGGACACCAGAACCCTATGCACTCCCATATCTGGTTATGAAACGCAATGGATATATTAATGTCTTTGACTGAGGGTGTCAAATCAGAGAAAATAGATATTCTTGACAGGTGTAGTTTGATCCAATAGAATTGAACCATAGTGTTTGATATATGAAGCAAGGCCACGAGGATATTATGCATTCAGACGCTTTCTATTTAAAGATAGTTATGGGAACTGCATCCAGGTTTATTATTTCTTTTCTTGTTCTTATTTCAATCCCGGACATTTCTATTGCGATTGATTGCAGCAGAGCTCCTGCAGGATTTGGAGGCAGTTGGGCTCGGGCATACAAAAATTGGTGCGAATCATGCGGTGGTATATATTCTTCACGCGGGCCTACATGCACCCCTGGGGCTAACTGGGGTGTGGGATCTCCCTATCGGCAGCCATCATATGATTATGAGGCGGATCGGCGGCGGCAGGAAGAGGAAGAAAGGCAGCGTATTGAGGCTGAAAGAAGAAGGCAGGAGGAGCTTGAGGAGCAGCGTACGCGTGAAGAAGAAGAGGTAAGGCGCAGGCAGCAGCAGTTTGAAATGAGTAAGCAGAATGCCCTGAAGAGCATGAAAGGAATCTCAGAGGGCGAACTTGATTTAAAGGGCGTTGATGCTGATGAACTGACAATAAAAGATTTTAAAAATGAAGGATCAGGCAGTCATGAGTTGAAGAATATATCCCCTCCTGATGTTAGTGCGTCTCCAAATAAAATGAATTGTGAATGGGGTAATATGGGGCCCTCAGCAGTTGATCTTCGCTGCCTCGGCCTTGACCCTGATAAGCCTGTTGCTGTTGATCCACATGTTGTCAAAGGTAAAGAGCGGGCATTCCCAGTGCAGATAGATCCTGAAACATTTAAGAACATAAATTATAACAAAGGATTTAAAGCTTTGAAGCGCTTTGATGCTGCTTCTGCTGCTCAGGCTATCAAATATTTTGAACAGGCCCGGAAGGAAAGGCCTAATGACCCGATGATCCGAAATGGATTGTATCTAGCACAGGACATCTATAAAGCCCGCCAGCAGAAAGAGAAAGACGATAAGGCAAAGGCCTCTTATTTCACTCTCCAGAGCTATGCCTGCCTGATGATGGGCGACACGACAAATGCGAGGAATTATATTCAGCAGGCTCGCCAGCTTGATCAGTCGGAAAATAAAGCTAAATTTGTTGAGTCCCTTGCTAAAATTGATTGGGGAGAAACCTCAACATCCCCTAACAGGAGACAGGCTTATCAGTTGGTGTCAGGCGGTCTGGTGTCTATCTATAAACAGCATTATGCTGTTGCGCTTGATATGATCGAAGCTGCGCAGCTCCTGCAGCCGGAAGACAGATTTATTAATGCATTCCTTCAGGAAATGCGTAAATATGAATCAACTGTAAGGGAGAGAGAAAGATAACTGTCCCTTCACAAAAGGCGGATATATGAGAAAAATTAATTTTACTCTGGCCTTATTAGTGCTGTTTTTTGTTGTAATGATAGTTGGAGTCGATGGGGGTCTGTCTGCTGCAACTTACACCTCTGCCTGGAATGATTTCACTGTAACGGTGCCGGATGGATGGCGGGTAAGCCTGGACAATGAAGGAACAGGTTATGCGAACTCCGTGTTTAAGAGTCCGGAACCCAACTACAGCCTCTCAATCAGGTGGTATACTCATTGGGCAACGCATATGCAGACAAATGGATCTCTGGAAATGTTTGCCAGTGCTGACGATTTTGCCAAACAGATTAGTGCCTGGTATGGGAACTCGTACATGGTGGAACAGGTCCACGAGATTAATGTCGGTGATAAGAAGATGAAACGATTTACAGGCAAGCTTTCGAGTCTTTCGCAGAAAGACTACGATGCTGCGAATTATAGCATGAACAGGCGCAGCAGAATGGGAGGGATACTTTTCAGTGACAGCGAAGCAATTGCCGGCGGAAGACAGGTCTGGACTGTTGTGCCGGCCCGCTCCGGCTTTTATGTGCTTGCGTATTTCGCACCGGATGTGGATTACGGTAAATATGAAAAATACTATAATCAGATGATAGCTTCTTTTGTCCCGAAGGATGGTCCGGGCGGAACCGGAAGCAAGGCGGATCCGAACCTGTCCCAGAAGATAGAGCAGGATAAGCTTGAAGGATTGATAGCAGGTATTAGATCGCAGAAAGATACACTTTTCAAGCAAGGCACAAAGAGCATTACGGATTATGCATACAGCAGCAGCCCCCGTAATATGTCTGTTCCTTCCGGAAGATTTGCCGGCTCTTCTTCTCTTGAGGATATTATCAAATTTGTATCAAATATGAAGGCTGCTCCTGTAATACCCGAGGCGGCAAAACGCAGTTTCGTGAAAGCAAATATTTTCATGAAAGCTGCCAAGGCTGCTTCAGATTTTAAAGAGGCTGTTGTCGCTTATCAGGAGGCACTATTCGACGCGCCCTGGTGGGGAGATGCGTATTACAATATGGGCATTGCCTTTGCAGGAGCAGAACAGCCTGTTGAAGCAAAAGAGTCACTCAATCTGTATCTCTTGACAAATCCAAAGGAGCCGGATAAATCCCAGGCTCTGAATAAGATATATGAGATAGAGGCAAAGCAGGAACTCCAAAATAAGCGCGAAGCAGCTATGAAGGCGAAATATGGAGGTAACAGGGGCGGTAGTTATGGGGTGGATGATCTTTACAGATATGGGGCAGTTGTTCAGAAAATGAGCTTTGACGCAAGCGGCATGGAGCGGACTATATCTCTGAAAATTGTTACACGCAAGGAGGCAGGGTATCTCAGGTCTTACTTTCAGATAACCGACCTTACTTCATCGTATGATGTTTATCTGCAGATACTCAGCATTGACTGGCGTGGCACAAAGACATTTTATTTTGACGATCGCGCCTATCCGAACAAGCAGTTGATGACTATGACCGTAACATCATATGGAGACGGAGATGCCAACATCACTATACGCCCTGCTAATAACTCCTCTGCAGGCATTAAAACTACCCTTAACGCCTTACTGAAAGAATTAGCCACTCAGGCCGTATATGCCGGTGACAGAATGAGCATAGGTGGAAGGGAATTTTATGCTCTTGCACAGGGAGGCTCAAAGGGGTCGCTTTTGTTCTTTCCGCCTGAGATAAAAGGTATTCTTGAAAACGGTTCAGTGCGTGATCTAATGCCTAAACTCGTGGCTATCGTAAACTACCGTGCATCTGATGGTACAAACGCGAGATATTATAATTCTGACCTTGGCGAGATCAATGGGAAGCGTTACCATCTGGAATTTGATGGCAGCTATTATGTGGCAAAAGAGGGCCGTGGCGAGAATCATTAGAACGGAAACAGGATTGTGCTAATACAGAGCAAGGTAATATGATGTAAATAGATAACGGTTTTAATTAATTAACAGATATTGCATAAGGTGATACATTTGATGCAGAAATGAAGATAAGAGTGATGGATAAAAGTTAAATGCAATTGTCCTTTTAAGTAATTTAGAGCAAATTTTGATGATCACCTTTTTCATTCTGAAAAAGTTTAGAGTAAACATTAGAACTTAAAATTCTATGACGTTTACTTAAGGAGGGTAAATGAAGCTAAAAGGTTTTTGGCTCTTATTTACGGTAATTGTCTCAAGTTTTTTTGGAGGCGCCTTTTCTTCCTATTTACTGACGGGTAGTACATTATATGCTCAACCTCCCAAGATTCCGAAAATTGTCGAAGCTGAAGAATTTCGACTGGTGGACAAAGATGGCAGTGTAGTAGCTAAGATGGGCAAACGGGGTGATGGTGGGGCGGTTATACTGTTTAGTAAAAATGGAAAACCATCAGTGGGACTCTTTTCAGGTAGTGATAATTTGCGCGGCTTGGCTGTTTTTGATAATGGTGGTAAAATGCGTGTGATTTTAAATGTATCATCAATTGATGATACTGTAGGACTAAGCTTTACGGATAGGAATGAGGTTCCGCGAGTTGTCCTTCAAAACAGAACGGATAAGTCACTACTATCCTTTAGTGCAAAAAATAAGAAGCCTCAACTAAAGTTAGTTACTGCTGATACAGGCTCGGGCGTTGCTCTGATTAATCCTGATACTGCAAACGTACAAATTGGGTTATTCCGTGCAGAGGATTCAAGTGGAGGGGTAACCCTTTATGATAACGCAGGCATAGTGAGGGGCGTCATAGCTGTTGATAAAGACGGCTTTCCTTTTCAGCAATTCTCTGACAAGAACGGTAAGGCTTTTTGGAGCACTATGGATTAAGCCCGGTAACCTCTGTGTGTGTTGACTTTGGCGTTCCCCTTCGGAATGAAAGAAGCAGGAGGATAACTATCTTTGACGGAAAACTCAGGACAGACTACCATATCGAATTCGTTTTGACCGGGATAAGCGCCTTCGTAGCTTTCATTGTTCTTGGTTCTTTCAGCCTCGATACCGAGCGGAGAAACTGGCAGGGTCTCCACAGAAAGGGTATTGCAGACAAGAAGGAGTATTACACGAATCGATTCAACTTCTTCTGATGCCTTAAGACTAATCATAAAAAAATAGTGACAACGATCATTTGGAAAATAGAAGCTGTGTCCATAATAATCTGCCTGATAAACTATGTCGGAGAGTCAGCCCCTGTATTAGGCGATGACAAGGGGGCATATTTATTTCATGATTGAAGATGATCACTACATTGTAAATACTAGAAACGCGCACATCGATACGCTGGTTTTTGAGCGTGAAGTGCACTATTGTCTGACTGGTTTTAAGGTTGGAATTGAAGAGGCTCTTGAATGTATCTATAAAATCGCTTTCTTAAACACAAGCAAACCACCGCAGGAACCGAACGACAATCAACTGATATGCAGGTATCTGTCTCCGATAAAGTTCATACAGCTTCTACATACGCGATCCGTTAACTTTCCGATGGCGACTCAGTTTTCCGACCATTGGGAATGTCGTGTGCCTGAGGACTACCAAACAGCGGTACTAAAAGAACTTCGTCAGCACAACATATCTGCTGACGTTTGGAGCAGCTTAGTCAGGCGTAAAGCAGGAGAATGGAACATATCCTGTTGGACGCAGCTGGATGAATACTTTGATGATCATCTGATGTGGGATTGTTATGCGGGCGGATCACAGGGCGTTGGCATTACCGTACGTTACGGAGTACTGAAGGGTAGTCTCGCGAATTCCGTCAAAAACCTTAGTGCTGATGGAACGCTTTGTTGCGGAAGCGTCAACTATGAAACTCTGTCCATTCTTCCATTCAACAAACACTATATGTTCAGGAATGAAAAGGAGATTAGGTTTGCTTTTAGGCCCATTAAGATTGGCATTCATAGTGTTTCAATCAACGATATCTTCCATGAATTCGGTATTCGAATTTCACCATCTGCCGATGTTTATCACCATGATGCTATGCGGCGTCTTTGGCTTAAGTATGGTGGCGTAGACCGAGTGCAATGGCCTATTGACTAGGCGCCAATAATAATTAGAGTATCACTATACTTGCCCCTGTTTGGTCTGATAAATATGATAAATAGGTTCGGTCGATAAATAGGGTCAGCGCCCATTATTTTAATACGACGCATTTGGCATGAGCGAGGCAGGTCAATTTTCGAATAGATTCCTTCGTGTGGCACTGCTTCACTTTAGAGTAGATTTCGGAACATTGAAAGTATACCAGTATACTGATGTACTAATGAGGTTAAGGGAGGTGTGAGTATGACCACAACAGTAAAGGTTGATTCAGACAAAAGTGATAAACTCAAAGTAGTCGCCACTATTGAAAAGCGGGATATTAAAACAATCGTTGATGAGCTTATAGATGAATATCTGGAAAGGCACAAAGAGACGCTGGAGATACTTTCCCGTCCGGATTGGGTGGAAGCCATACAGCAGGGCTTGAAGGAATCAGAGCAAGGGGAAACCGTCAAGTGGCGAAAAAAGAAAGCTGGGAAATAGTCCTTACACGAACAGCTGAAAAGGTGTATGATCGAGCAAGCAAGGATATCCAATCCAGGTTTGATGCTTGCTTTGAAGCCCTTGAAAAATATCCTCTCTTAGCGGGGTCGATATCAAGCAGCTCACAGGGCAGCTCAAAGGACTTGCTCGATACCGAGTAGGGGAGTGGAGAGTTGTCTTCAGGGTTGATAAAGAGAAATAGCAGTCGAGATTATCGCTATTCTCCCTCGAGGGGATGCGTACAAATAGAGTGAGAGCATAAGTAAAACAGCCATGACCTGTGCCCCAAAAAAGCAGGGCTTATCAAGGCAAGGCTGTTTAGTGATGGAGTACTGGTAAGACAGGCCATAAGAACCGCTGATTTCAAGCCTGAAATCAAGGATACTGCAAAAGAGTCAGGCAAAGAGCAGCCAGCAGAAAATAAGTGATCAAGGAATATATTATGACAACGCTGGTCGGGTTTTGCAGGCTCGACCAGCCTATCCTAAGTATAAAACCCCCGACTTCTAAAGTTCAGATATTAAGCCACCTTTGCGTTCATAGGCGCAATTGACTTAAGGATGCCTCTATCCTTTTCCTTTGCTATCCAGAGATCATGCTGGATCTGCAGTTTAATATCAGTAAAACCTGAAATTGCACAGATAATAAGAACATAAAATCAGCTTTTATTGAAATTATGATATAATTAAGCATTATAAGCATAGCGGTTGCTAGTTGTTTGAATTGGTAGTGTACAAACCTGGCAGAGGAGATGAAATGGGCTTGGAGCTTCTTACCGATAACGAGATTATTGAAGAGCTTGGCAAGCGGCTCGATCTGGTGCGGCGCAGCAAGCAGGTACAGCTTGCGGAGCTGGTTAAAAAGAGCGGTGTAAATCATGATTCACTGAACCGTTTTTTCAATGGAAAGGGATCGATCAGTCTGAAAACATTTGTGCGCCTTGTAAGAGGACTGGGAGAGGCGGACAAGCTGGACAAGCTGTTTGTTCTTCAAAATGAGTTTAACCCTACTCAGCAGAAGCCGGCCATTCCGAAAAAAAGAATATACGCAAAAAACAGGAAGCCCGGTGCTTTTAAGTGGGGTGATGAAAAGTGAGCAAGGTAGTTGAAGTGAAGCTTTGGGGTACAGAGATAGGATATCTTGCTTATCCGCCTGGTCAGACAGACTCAGCAACATTTGTTTATGATGAAGAGTTCATGAAGTCAGGTATTCAGCTTTCGCCTATTCAAATGGCATATCCGCCAAAGCTGTTCACCTTTCCGGATATAAGTAGGCAGACATTTAAGGGACTGCCTGGTATTTTTGCTGACTCGCTGCCGGATAAGTACGGCAATCAGCTTATTGATATCTTTATGGCAGAGAAAAAAATTCCGCTGACTCAGGTTACTTCTCTTGACAGACTGCTGTATGTAGGTACAAGAAGCATGGGAGCTTTTGAATACCATCCTGCTGAAAAAGATGATCCAGCTTACAATAGCTTGCTGGCTCTTGATATTTCATTATTGAGTGAACTTGCAGAAATGGTGTTGTCTCAAAAAGAGGAGTTGTTCCGCAGGATTCATGATGCTGCCACAAAAAAAGAAGCTCTCAATCTTATCCGTGTTGGATCTAGCGCTGGAGGCGCAAGAGCAAAGGCTCTGGTTGCAAGGGACAGAAGCGGGAGGTTTTTTGATGGAACAGTGGAGCATGCAGAAGGATACAGTTACTGGATAATAAAGTTTGATTCTGCAGAAAATAGTGACAGGGACAGCAATGACCTAAAAGGCATGACGAAAATTGAGTATATCTATAGCATTATAGCCAGGCAATGCGGAATAAATATGCCCGAAACTGATTTTATAATGGATGGCAGCAGTTTTCACTTTCTTGTCAAGAGATTTGATAGAGATGAAGATGGTAAAAAGCTGCACTATTCATCCTGGGCAGGACTTGCTCATGCTGACAGGGAAACTACTGGGGCATATTCATATGAACAGCTTGTTCTGACTGCAAGACAGCTGGGTCTTGGACAGGATGATATTACCGAGCTGTACCGGAGGGCGGTATTCAATATTGTCGGCAGGAATCAGGATGATCATACTAAAAACTTCGGGTTTCAGATGAATAGGGCGGGTCAGTGGTCTCTTTCTCCTGCATTTGATATGACATATGCATTTGATCCAACAGGAAGGTGGACTAGAACACACCAGATAAGGCTCAACAAAAAACAGGATGACTTCACATTGAATGATCTGCTGGCGTTCGGCAGTTATTGTAATCTCAGCGCCGGCAAGTCAAGACAAATAGCCGAAGAGGTGGTTGATGCGTTCACGCAGTTTAAGAAACTTGCTAAACAATACAAAGTATTAACAGTACTCACAAATACTATAACAATGACGATGAGGACAGATTTTTGATGTCTTTTATTTTGTCTGATATTCCCTATATCCTGTGCCGGTATCCACTTTTGGACTTGCCTCACTTCTGTAGATATACACAAAGATCTCGAATGAAGTTAGCTCAAACTCATAGTGTGAGTGTCTTTTTTCAGCCCGCTCAAACATTCTGAAATCCGTTCCTGAAAAAAATATTGAAAAAAGTCTTTACATTTTAAAAATGCATGTGGTATATTGTCTCTTCCTTAGCATTCCGAGAAATTATGGCGCTCAACTGCCGATAAGAGTTGACATTTAAGAATTTCTCTGGTAAAGTTAGCAGGTTTTCCGATTTTTCGGAGATTTTAGAGAAAAATACTCTTTATATCAGTAATTTGTCTGGAGGAATCGTGCCTACAATTGCACAATTAGTCAAACACGGCCGTACAGAAATTGAACAGAAGACCAAAAGCCCTGCTCTGAAGAATTGTCCTCAGAAGCGCGGCGTTTGCGTAAGGGTATACACAACAACACCAAAGAAGCCAAACTCAGCTCTGAGAAAGGTTGCCAGGGTGAGACTCACAAATGGCATGGAAGTTACAGCATACATACCGGGTGTTGGACATAACCTGCAGGAGCACTCAATTGTTCTGATCAGGGGCGGAAGGGTAAAGGACCTTCCGGGTGTGAGATATCACATCCTTAGAGGCGCATTAGACTGCGCAGGCGTCAATGACAGACGTCAGGGCAGATCAAAATACGGTACAAAGAGACCTAAATAAAGATTTTGGGGAAACTTAAATGGCAAGAAAAAGAGAAATAGCAAAAAGAGAAGTAGTTCCGGATCCTAAATACAACAGCAAGCTTGTAAGCAGGTTCATAAACATTATTATGGAGCACGGCAAGAGGTCAATTGCTGAGAGCACATGCTACGGAGCATTCGATGTGCTCAAAGAAAAGACAGGCAATGAGGCGCTTAAGGTTTTTAAGACCGCTATTGATAATGTAAAGCCTGTACTCGAGGTGAAGCCCAGAAGAGTGGGTGGAGCCACATATCAGGTTCCTATGGAAGTCAAGCCGGCCCGCAGGGTTGCGCTCGCGCTCCGTTGGGTTGTTGACTACGCCCGCAACCGCAAGGAAAAGACCATACATGAGAAGCTTGCTGCAGAGCTGCTGGATGCATATAACAACACAGGAACTTCCATAAAAAAGAAGGAAGATACCCACAAGATGGCAGAGGCGAACAGGGCTTTTGCTCACTATAGATGGTAAGGAGATTTAACTCTGATGTCCACTGCTCGTTTAAATAAAACAAGAAACATCGGCATTATGGCGCACATTGATGCCGGTAAGACCACTACAACTGAAAGAATTCTTTTCTATACAGGCGTCACCTATAAGATTGGTGAGGTTCATGACGGCGCTGCAACAATGGATTGGATGGAGCAGGAGCAGGAGAGGGGCATAACAATCACCTCTGCTGCTACTACATGCACATGGAAGGATCATACAATTAACATTATTGATACTCCTGGCCATGTTGACTTCACAATCGAGGTTGAGCGTTCGCTCAGAGTGCTTGACGGAGCGGTTGCTGCATTTGATTCAGTTGCTGGCGTGCAGCCACAGTCGGAGACTGTATGGCGCCAGGCAAATAAGTACAAGGTGCCGAGAATAGCATTTATGAATAAGATGGACAGGGTAGGCGCTGACTTTTTTGCTTCTGTTCAGACAATGATAGACAAGCTAGGAGCCACACCACTTACTATCCAGATTCCTATAGGAAAGGAAGATGGGTTCAGGGGAGTTGTGAATCTTATAAATATGAAGGCTTATCTCTTTGATGATGAAGCACTCGGTGCAAAGTTTGTTGTAGAGGATGTTCCTGAAGCTCTTGTCGATCAGGCGAAAGAGTACAGAGATAAATTGATAGAGACTCTCGCAGATTTTGATGAAGTGATAATGGAAAAGTATCTCTCAGGAGATGATATATCAGAGTCGGAGATTATGGCCGCTATAAGGCGCTGCACGATTGCTCTTCAGATCACGCCTGTTGTTTGCGGTACAGCATTCAAAAACAAGGGTATACAGCTTGTGCTTGACGCGATCGTTGACTATCTGCCTTCTCCTCTTGATATTCCACCTGTAATGGGGATCAATCCTGACAATGAGCAGGAAGAAGAGAGGAAGTCTTCCGATGACGAGCCGTTTTCGGCTCTCGCATTCAAGATAATGACAGATCCTTTTGTGGGTCAGCTCACATTTACAAGGGTTTATTCCGGAGTGCTTACTGCTGGATCTTATACATATAATTCAAGCAAAGGCGTTAAAGAGAGAATCGGCAGACTTCTGAAGATGCACGCAAACAAGAGAGAAGAAATAAAAGAGGTTAGGGCGGGTGATATCGCTGCTATAGTAGGCCTAAAAAGCACGCTTACAGGAGATACTCTCTGCAGCGAAGACAAGCCGGTTATTCTAGAATCCATAGAGTTTCCTGAGCCAGTAATATCTGTAGCTATCGAGCCAAAGACCAAGGTTGATCAGGAGAAGCTTTCTATGTCTCTTGGCAAGCTTGCTCAGGAAGACCCATCATTTAAGGTTTCATTTGATGAAGAGACTGGCCAGACAATAATTGCAGGTATGGGCGAGCTTCATCTAGAAATTATTGTTGACAGGCTCCTCAGGGAGTTCAAGGTCGGCGCCAATGTCGGCAAGCCTCAGGTTGCATACAAGGAAACAATCAAGGGCAAGGCTCAGGTTGAAGGCAAGTATGTAAGGCAGACAGGCGGACGCGGCCAGTATGGTCATGTATGGATTGATATCGAGCCGATCGAAAGAGGCGGAGGCTTCAAGTTTGTTAACAAGGTTGTTGGTGGCGCGATACCAAAAGAATATATACCTGCTGTTGAAAAGGGTATCAAAGAGGCAACAGAAGGCGGTGTTCTTGCAGGTTATCCTGTTATGGATGTGCAGGTTACACTGTTTGACGGTTCATACCACGATGTTGACTCATCAGAAATGGCCTTTAAAATAGCGGGATCCATGGCATTCAAGGATGCATGTAAGAAGGCAAAGCTTGTGCTGCTCGAGCCTATCATGAGTGTTGAGGTTGTTACACCTGAAGACTACATGGGTGATGTTATCGGCGACCTCAACTCCAGAAGGGGCAAGATACAGTCAATGGAGAAGAAGGGCAACTCGCAGGTTATAACAGCTGTTGTCCCTCTGTCAGAGATGTTCGGCTATGCGACAGACCTCAGGTCAAAGACGCAGGGAAGGGCAAACTACTCGATGCATTTCGGCAGCTATGAAGAAGCGCCAAAAACTATAGCAGAGGCTGTGGTCGCCAAGGTTAAAGGCGAGTAATTATAAATCAGGAATTATTGAGGATACCAAGGAGGATATATGGCAAAGGCTAAATTTGAGAGATCCAAGCCGCATGTAAACGTAGGAACGATAGGACACGTTGACCATGGC
>JAFGXL010000002.1 GCA_016936655.1 Nitrospirota bacterium
AAAAACCTGTTTTGTCTGTCTCAAATATGCCGGTTATCTTTGTATGGGCTCTCTGGATTATCCTGACAATCCGTCCGTCGCGCTTCTCTGTATTTTCTATGCGGGCAACCACCCTGTCATTATCCATAGCTCCAAGCGTTTTTCTGGCAGGAATGAATATGTCGCGCTGTCCCGGAGAATCCTGGATAACAAAACCGAAGCCGTCCCTGTGGGTCTCAAAATATCCGTTTATAAGATTCATCTCCTGAGGAAGGCCATAAAATCCAGATCTTGTCCTGACAATATCTCCTGAATCGACAAGTTGCCTCACAACCTTTCTGAGAGAGCGGCGTTCAGGACTGCTCAGCTTAAGCTTGTCGCATATCTCCTTAAAGCTAAGAGGCCTCTTGGCCTTCTGCCCTAAAAAGTCTTTCAGATCTTTTGGTGAGAGCATATTTCTCCTGCGTGGTGATATTGAATAAGACTACGGTTTAAAGTTTTTCAGCAGTGACTCCGCATCTTTGCTGTTATGCAGAGCAGCGCCTTTAGCGCCTGCATAATCCCTTGCCATCTTTTTTGTAAAACTGCCTGCCTGTTTGTCTATGGCAGAAACATCTCTCTTTGCCTTCTCAAAATATGCCAGATGCTTTTTATACAGTGCCATATCAGTCTTTATCGTAAAGTCTCCGGGCACAACCCACTTGTCCTTAAAAAAGAGCCATGAAGCAAAATCCTCCAGCTTGTAGCCTTCAGCAGGCACTATCTTGCCGGTTGCTGCCAGATTATCTATCCTGAGGCTCTTTGAATCAGCAACAATGTTGTACCCTCCCTTAAATGGCTCTTTGGCTCCCTGATCATCCATATATTCCCAGCTTGATCTGGATTTCTGAGTTTGCGAAGCGTGGCAGCTGGCGCAGTCTCTAGACCTGCCAAACGGATGAGCTGCCTGCTGCATCTCTAGCCATAGCAGATGCCTGTTGTTCGCCTTTGCATCAAATGTTCCCATCACATAGTACGCATCTCTAGTCTCTCCTCCGGTAGGCCTGAACATCACGCCTCCTGACGGCTTCACCTCATTTTTTATATTTGCTACGCTATGAGGCCATACTTTAATGGGCATCCATCTGCCTTTTTGATCCTTGAAAATAATCGGCGGACTCTGTATGCCGTAATATAAAGAATATTTCTTGAACGGATTCGGCTTTTCAGCAACCTTGCCCGGCCCCCATATAGTTATCTGGTATCCGCGCAGCTCTGATATATGGCATGCTGCGCAATCGAGATTTTTATGCACGCTCTTTCTGTGCGCATCTTCTATCTCGACATGGCAATCCTGACAGGTAGCCTTTCTCTGCTTGTCTCCCATGCCCTTTGGACCTGTCATATGGCACTCTATGCAATGTATGCCTTTTGTGTAGTGAACATCAGGCTTCATTCCTGTTGGAAGAGAGTAGTCTCCTCCTATGAAAGTCTCGCCTCTTCTGCTCTGCATTGCACCGGGATGACAAATATTTGTTCCCCTGCCGTATCCGCCACAGCTTAAAGCAGTGGGATTATTAACAAAATTATGAACACCTTTTTTTGCATCTGGAGCATAGTGGCAGTCTAGGCATCCTGTATGACATACATTGCACGCTTTCTGTTTTGCAATCGCCTGCTCTCTAGTAAAAGGCACATTAAGATTATCGGCCAGCCTTGATGTATTTTTGAAATCAAACCCAGCCTTCTCAAAAACCTCTGCTGGAGGAAGATCAGCAAATGAAGGACCGCAGTTGTGCGGGCCAAACTCATCTGTCCATGTCTTCATAGCACGCTGCCTGATATTGCCGCCCATGTGAGTCTTGCTGAACTGCTCTACCATCTCTGGATGGCAATTGGATGTACCGCATGTTTTTGCAGCTATTTTTGGTTCATAGCCCAAAGTAACAGGATCACGGTCATGCCATAGGACATTTTTAACATCTGGATGCGTAAAAGTCTCTCCGTCCTCTGTGACAACTGGAAGCATCTGGCGTATCTCATCACTGCCTCTCGGTATCAAGGAATCAGGAGCAGTAGTTTTGCGATTAAGCACATTATAGTCATATCCTATCAGCATAGCCTTGAGCATAACCTTGTGTGCTTCATCAGCGGTCTCCGCCCTGCCATTGCCAAGATGGCACTGGTGACATTTAACATTTGGATGCTTACTCTGCTTTTGCGCCATCTCTTGCGAAACAAAAAACTGCGGAAAGCCGAGCTGCTCCATCTTTTTTGAATCTGAATGACACCTTACGCACTCAGCATCAGAATTACGCCAATGCTTGTGTCCAAGAAAAGCAGTTATAACGAAGAACTGGAGAAAAAAGATGATGATTGTCTTTTTATTGATAAAGTCGCTCAGCCTGCCCGCTTTCATGAGACAGGCTTTCAGTTTGTTGCAGGAGCGCTGGCTGGGCTGCCTGTTGTAAATGGCTTTACAGCAGACTGGTGCGGTTCTGGAAGCGTAAGATAAACAACCTCCCCCTTTGCTCCAAGTGGCCCGATCTCTCTACCGTTGAAACTGAATTTTACTCCTGCAGCATTGCCTATCTTAATTTTGAAGATGCCGTCCGCTCTAAAGCTCTGAGTCTCTCCGGCATTCATGATAATATCGTTCCTGGACTTGTCGTCAGCATTTATCTCAAGCCAGACCTGATCTGTGGCATTAATAGTGAGAATATATTTTGACTTTGCAGCTGCAGATTTTTGGTCATCAGAGGCAGTATTTGCTGAAGTCGGAGCAGAAGGCAACTGCTGGTCAACGCTCTGCTGGGCAGGCTGATCAGAAGCAGCATTTGGAGTAGGCTCAGATGGAATTTCAGGTGAAGGCATAACAGGAGCAGGCATTTCAGCAACAGAGCCTCTTCCCATAGTCTGCCAATTGTCTCTGACAAAAACATATATCCCAAATGCTATAGCAGCAGCAATGCATATTATGAACAGCTTTGGGATAAACAAAGATGGTTTTAATACAGGATATGCAGACCTGTCAGCAGCAGATACTGCAGGCTCACAAGCTGCAGCAGCAATATCCTGCTTTGCGCTGTCCAGATACTGCTGATAAGGCAACACAGCATCAGAGAGAGGAACATCCAGATACCGTGCATACTCTCGTATGTAACCTTTGGCATAAACTTCAGCAGGGAGCTTTGTAAAATCCTCTTCTTCTATTGCCTTAAGATAAGTAGTCCTTATGCGAACCACCAGAGAGATATCCCTGAGTTCCTCGCCAAGCTCTTCCCGTTTTTGCTTGAGAATCTTGCTCATCAGGATTAACTTTATCACAATATTACAAATAATTAAAGGGGGTGTATGAGTTCAGTACATATGAGACTATTATTGAAAGCATCTCTCCTCAGATCAACCAAATACCTGTTATCCACCCCGCTTTACAAATATTTAACTCTAAAGTTACAGAAAATCCAGCCGATAGATATATATATCTATCTATTAATATTATGCTTAATATATGACTTCTCAAAATAGGCTGCCCTAATTTATTATGAAAATCAACACTAAAAAACATACAGTCAGCTCAACAAAGCAAAGCTGCATCTCATGCCAGGGCTTCACCCTTATTGAGCTGCTAATTGTAATAGCCATACTAGCCACCCTGCTCGGCATCGCGCTGCCTCTCTTATCCTCCTACATAGACAAGGCAAAAATTGCCAGGGCTCAAACTGAGATCAGAATGATTGAAAAAGATATCATCGCCTTTTTTATCGAAAAAAACAGATATCCAAAAAGCCTTGCAGAAATAGGGCTCGGCAATTTTAAAGACCCCTATGACAATACTTACCAATACTTGCTTATAGCGACCGATCAAGCAACTGACGCACAAAAAACAAAACAAGAAAAGACCGCAACCTCCATCCTGTCAATACTGACTTTGATCTATACAGCATGGGAAAAGACGGCAAAAGCCAGGCTCCATTTACAGCAAAGATTAGTCAGGATGACATTGTGAGGGCAAACAACGGTCAGTTTGTAGGTCCAGTATATCTTTACTAATCGAGAGGAATAATAAACTGATAACAGGCATATCATTATTCAAAAGCAGAGCAGCCAAGAGAATCTTCTTCCTGTTTCTTGTATGCGCCATGTTTCCGATAATTGTCTTTAGCTATGTTTCATTTATCCAGGTATCATCAAACCTTAAAGAACAGAGCATAGCGAGACTCCAGAGCTATGCTAAAACATACGGCCTCGGCATTATTGAGCGCGCTTCATTCCTCGAGGCTGATCTCGATGCCAACTCTCTTATAACAGCATCATCAGGCAGCGCATACAGCAAGAGACTTACAGAACACTTTAAATCAATCGCAATAGTAAAGGACGGCAAAGTTATCCGCACACTCTTTGGAAATATTACGCCCATTCCAGACAGCATACTCAGCATTTCATCCAAACAGGCACTGCAAAAAACAATAATCGCATTTTCAAAAAATGACAAAAGCAACAGCAGAATATTTCTGGCTAAATCAATAAAGCACCCTGACAACTCATTCGGACTTATAGTTGGCGAAGCAGACCATCTTTATCTATGGAGCCTTGGAGCTGACAACAGCCTGCCGGCCATGACAGAAGCAGGCATAATAGACCAGACAAGGCAGATACTATACAGCTCATTCAATATACCCTTAGAGGTACTCCAAAAAATAAAGTTTGATACAACCAGCCTAGAGAGCAGAAGTCTTGAATACTCTGCCGGCGGAGAAGACTACCTGATAGTACACTGGCCATTATTCCTCAAATCCAGATTTGACGGACCTAATCTGATAATAATCCTCAGAAATTTCAAGACCGACATCTTTGCGCCACTTGCACATTTCAAGGTACTCTTCCCGCTTGTAGCTCTGCTCTCTTTCTGGATCGTGCTGCTGATGAGCATAATTTCAATACGCAAAAACATGATACCGCTCGAAACACTTAAAGCCGCAACCCTGCGCCTTGCACGCCGAGACTTCAAAACCAGAGTAGATGTTTCCAGCGGAGATGAATTTGAGGATCTTGCAAATGCCTTCAATACAAGCATTGCAAGCCTCGGCCGCCAGTTTAATGCCATGGAAGTGATGGCTTATATAGACCAATCAATCCACTCATCACTCAACACAAAAGAGATTATTAATATTTCTCTCAACAGCATCCACAAATTCTTCAGCTGCAAAAGCGTCAGCTACAGCATCATAAAGGCTAACCAGCCCCATGTACTGCATACATTCAGCTGCATACCAAACAAGTCCGGAGAGATTATTGAAGAAGATCTAATCTTATCAAAAGAAGATAAACACCTATACCTCAAACAGCAGCAATTTTTTGTGATCGATGAACAAGACTGCACACCTTCATTTCTGTCGCCTGCTGCATGCACGAAAGCAAGACATTTCCTCATTTTGCCTCTTTTCCAGAACAACAGCCTTGCAGGCATAATGGCATTAGGACATTCAGAACCGCATCAATACACAGAAGATGACCTCAACTATGCAAAAAGACTCGCGCACCAAGTATCCACAGCCCTCTCCAATGCCAGACTTATGGAAGAGCTGGAACAGCTCAACTGGGGCACACTTGAGGCTCTGGCCAGAACCGTTGACGCCAAATCTAAATGGACTGCCGGACATTCTGAAAGAGTGGCAGATCTATCCGTAAAAATCGCAAAAACAATGGGCTGCAATGACAAAGAGATCAAGGCTCTGCAGCGTGCATCCTTTTTGCATGATATAGGCAAAATCGGGATACCGCCCTCAATATTGGACAAACCAGGGAAACTTACTCCCGAAGAATACAACATCATCAAAGAACATCCTGCCATTGGCGCCAAGATACTCGAGCCCATAGAGTCATATACTAACATCATCCCAATCGTATTGCAGCATCATGAATACTATAACGGCAAGGGATATCCGCAAGGGCTTGCAGGAGAACAGATAACTCTCGGTGCCAGAATACTTTCAGTAGCAGATGTATATGACGCACTTATATCTGACCGCCCATACCGAGAAGGATGGGTAAAGCTAAATGTAGTCAAACTTATATGCGATCAATCAGGCAAACAGTTCGATCCTAAAGTTGTGGAAGCCCTTATCTACACAATGTCGTAGCTGAATAATCCTGCTGTAGCATATCAGCTAAAAAACTAAGACTTTCTGCTTGTCTTTGCAAAAAACCCGGAAATAAGCCTTACAGTATTATCACTGCCGCAGTGCGGACATTTGATCTTAGGGCTGGCATCAAACTCCTTTAACGAAAGAAAAACAGTAAAGACCTTTTTGCAATCCATGCACTGATACTCATAAGCAGGCATAACACACCTCCGTCAGAATCATTCTGATAATACAAACAGCATCTGTAAAATTATAGCGGATAAAACAGGAGGGATCACATAAATAGGGACAGCTGTCCCTATTTAATTCCACAGAGGCCCGGACTTCAAGAGGTTCTATGAAGGAAAAACAGGAGGGAACTTTCCTGTGGCAGTACTGGATGAGGAATATAAAACCCTAATAAGCGCAAAGGGACAGACTGTCATGCTGTCCGACGAGACGCTCGCCAAACAGCGCGGATGTATTGAGGGTGTGCCTGGACATCCGGAACTGACACTTGAAGACTACCAGAATCTTCCCAGAGTTATTGCAAATGCGCAACTTATCGTACAGGATAGTGAACAGACGCTCGTCTTTTTTAAGTCAGGCAAAACTATATATTTTGCAGCAGTAAAGGCTACAAGAAGCGGAGAGTCTCTATTCATGACATCACTCAGAAAGGCTGTAATGAAGGATGTAAAGGCTATTAAAAAGAAAGGGAAGATTTTGAGAGATGAATTATAAAGGCCTTGGGTGGGGCTCCCCTTCACCCACACGCAATCCGCTCATTGCTGAGCGTCCTACGGCCGGGAGATTCACCGTGTTTCCAAGGCCTGATGATCTCATTATAGGATGTGGCGATGATCAAAATCAATGTTAACGACAATGAAGCGCGGCAGCTACTGACCAGACTACAGGGCAAGCTGAAGGACATGCGGCCTGTGATGGGCCGGTTGCATGAACAGTTGCAAGAGTTTCAATCCACGCCCCTGCGTGAGGGGCGACTCCTGCTTGAGCATTTCCCCTTTAGAGTTGATAAGTTTCAATCCACGCCCCTGCGTGAGGGGCGACAGGAGTGCGGAGAATACTGTAAACCTAAATACATGTTTCAATCCACGCCCCTGCGTGAGGGGCGACCTTTAACCCGAGCCCAGAAAACATTAAGTGATGGTTTCAATCCACGCCCCTGCGTGAGGGGCGACCAACATGTAGAGGCAGACAGGGTGAGCAATCCTGTTTCAATCCACGCCCCTGCGTGAGGGGCGACCTATTAAGTATGCGTATGTAGGAGGTGCGCCATGTTTCAATCCACGCCCCTGCGTGAGGGGCGACTGGCGTGTCATAGTGCCTATCGGTTTTACCAAAGGTTTCAATCCACGCCCCTGCGTGAGGGGCGACAAGTCATTATCGCATTGGCGGATACACGGGACACGTTTCAATCCACGCCCCTGCGTGAGGGGCGACCTTCAGCCTCTAATAAGCTCGCAGTAGTTTCGGTGACCATCATCTTATAAAATGGGTTCCGTTCTGCTAAGGCTGTATCCCAACGATAATTATCGAACTCCGATACATGTATGGTGTTCAGTTCTGCAATAGATACCCCGAGTTCTTTAGCAAGCGCCTCCTTTGCCTCTCTCCATGTCCTGATACCTTTAAGGTCAGTTCGGTCAACGGTTTCAAGTTCACGCTCACCCAGGAATACATCACCTACTTGGAAAGGCTCAAGTAGCTCTGCAAATTGATATAGTTGCTGAGTGGTCATTTTGTCGATAGAGGGCAGATCGAGCGCGTTCCGGTAGTTATCAATCTTTTGCAGCCTGCGGATATATATAACATCCATGAGTTCAGCCTTGGCTTGTGCTTTATCTGCAAGCTCAACCGCTCTCTGGTATACCTTATCCGCAAATCCCTTAAATTCCGCATCGGTCATTAAAACAGGATTGCTCTTTGTGATCTTCCGTAAATCGTTATCATTTAAGCCGAGCGTATCGCGTATATCGCGTATTTTTCTGCGTCGAGCATCCATTTTCTGTTTATCAGTTTTGATCTTCTCTATTTGTTCTATTGCCTGACCTCTGGCCTGTTGCAGAGCCTCTTTCATGATCGCCTTTTGTGCTTCTACTCCAGCTTGGTTCCCTTCGCGGTATGCTATCTTTGCGGCTTGGCTGGCCTTCTTGAACGCCGCTTTAAGTGCCTGCGTTTCAGATACCATAATTTCTTGGCGGGTCTGTCCCGTTTCTTCACGGATCACGGTTTTGGTCGCTGATTTCGGCCCGACTTCTTTCATCTTCTCATAGCGGGTCACATCTTCGGGCCTACCGATACTCCCCCGCTCTCCCAACTGTTCATTAAACGCCTTGACGCTCTCCCATACCTGTTTGATGAAGCCTTTGACCTTCTGCCATACTTCGCCGAGGGTTTCTTTCATCTTAGCCGTGAAAGTCTGATGGGTAGTTTCTCCAGCGCTCCACACTGCATTACCGAGGTCTATAAGCGAATCAATATCAACCGATCCGTTTTCATTCAGAAGGATGTCCTTCACCTTTTGCGCTTTGTCTTGTATCTCTTCTTCTGCTGCCGCTTCGAGTAAGGTATCCCCCTTGACTCCAGTTTCAGGGAGCGGTATACTATCTTCAGAACCCGTTAAGTCGGACTGACTTCCGGAAAGACTCTCCGGTTTGCCCGCCTCGGTGGATGCATCGAGTTGCGAGGAATACGAGGGAACCGTCGCCCCTCCAGTCTGAAGCAAACGGGTTTTTTGTTCCCTAAACTTTCTTAGATATCTCTCAATCGTGCTTTTTTCGTCTGTCCAGAAGTTCCATAAAACATTCTTATCTTTTCCGACTGTGATTTCGACAACAGCAACATATCCTGCATCTGCTTGTTTTACCAACAGAACGCTCTTTGATCTGTATGGAGACTTAGCGGTAGCTATATTTGGCAATATCTCATCAGGTGACTCGACGGTCTCCTTGAGTGTGTCAATGTCATCTTTGGTCATCCAAGGACGCTTTTTCGCAATATAATCTATTGTTTTTTGTGGTATAACCGTATCACCTTCTTGCGTCTGAAATCCAAGAGCATTGATTTCAACTGCGGTCTGTGGTGATATTGTCCCAACAACATCATTATTTGAGTAACGCTTTATCCCCTTTTGCGCCTCTTCACTCTCCGTCATCCGATCAAACAGCACATCCAACGCAGCATCATCGACTTGTGTATCTGTCTCTTCTGTGGTGATTAACGTATCAACAAAAGCATTCAACTCTCGTTCTTCCCGGGCCTTAGCCTGTGCTTCAGCTTGTGCGGGATTAAGCGCCTCTTTTTGCATTTTCTCAAGAGTAGCCTCTATTACCATTGCTGACTCCGCAGCTTCCCCAACTTGGTCTATGTATTTTTGCCCTGATTCCATCTTAGAAATTGCCCGCGTTGCTTCAATATGTGCGGCTTCCGGATCAACCCCTTTTGCTACCAGTCCGCTTACTGTGCCTTCATATACAGCCTTAACGTCAAGAGGCATCTGCTGCTCAGCCTTCCGCGCCTTCGATGTAGCATCGTTAAGCGCATTTAGAACAACGCTGGCCCCAGAGCCAACAATACCGCCAATAGCACTTTGATACCAGAACTCATCCCACGAAAAGGCTTTATTAGGATCATTTACCGCTGCTGTGCTTATGGCATATTGAGGCCCTTCCTGTAATGGCCCTTCCATTGCTGCAGATTTGAGAGCCTTACTTACTCTAGTCCCGTTCTCTGCAAACAGTCCGAGCTTATTCGTCACCATAAGCAAAGGAATATTAGACCAGAATGTTATCCGCGCCGCCTTTGCTGCTTCGTCCCGTGGGTCTTTAGCGGGCAGTCCCGACGACTCTCTGTTTTGGCGTTCGGTGAGTTCGACTTTACTATCAAAAACACTTCCTGCTTCTGATAATGCCTCAAGTGAAGACATCGTGCTGACTCCAAGCCAATTCGCCAAGGATGGGGCAGCAGATGCAATTTTGGTTGTTCCTCTGGCTACTATAGTCCCAGGTATGAGGAATGTCCCCATGGAGCCAACGCCTGATCCTAAGTCAGAGGCAAATCTGGGATTTACATTTATGTCCTGCGCCCTCTCTTTTAACCAGTCGGCTCCAGTGCGGCTTAGGTTTGCCAGCCATCCTAAGCCGGGCACGTCGTCCATAATCCAGTCAAGTCCCGACAAAGACGAGGCTACTGTTTGGATGCCACCAGCTGCAACCCCTTTGCCAAACTCGGGGATGCCGGCTGCTATGCGCTCCGGCGTTACAGGCGTAATCTTATCTTTCATCATGAGCGCGGCCCGCTGTTGATCTGGGTGGTATAACTTTTGAGTAGATACGCCCCTCATATCTGGACGGACACCTCGGGCATCCATTGCCTTAGTGATCTGTTCCTCAAACTCATAACTCCTGCTAAGTGGCATATCAAGCACTATCCCATTAGCAATAGCTCTTCTCAGCTTGTCTGCTGCATGTTGAGGATTTGAATGATCTTTCAAAAAATTGTCAAGCGATGGCTTTAGAGATACATCAACACTTGGGATAGAACTATAATCTTCCCAAGGTGTTCCTGCTTTCGCCTGGTAGTCTTCCCATGGCCCGCCCATCAGTTCACCTTTTCCCAGCTTTCAGGCTTGGCAGGGTCGCCACCTTTAAATCTATACCCCTTACTAACAGCGCCCACTTGAGGCGTTCTCAAACTGCCAGACTTCCCCTTCTGTGGCAAAGGCCCTGCCACTCCCTGTGCTTTTTTAAATTTTCCCTGCCTATCTGTTTCATCAGTGGCGAACCAGCTTGTAACCAGATCAGAAAATACGTGCTCTTCTAAGTACTGTGTAAGTTTAGCCTCGAAATCAGGTTTATCGAAGTTGTTATACGCAAATGCCTTCACTATGTCTCCATATTTTTGTTTCCATACCGCAGCCTCGTTCTTATCTTTAAGGTTCAATGCTTCAGAGAGCGCCGACCCTGTATTAATCTTACTCAATGCCCTCTTGTTTCAATCCACGCCCCTGCGTGAGGGGCGACAACGGGTATTGGGCATGCCGTCAGCAAAGATTGTGTTTCAATCCACGCCCCTGCGTGAGGGGCGACAGGTCAAAGGTAGCTCGATGCTGCCAACACTGCGAGTTTCAATCCACGCCCCTGCGTGAGGGGCGACTCAATACGTCCGCTGCCTGTACTGTCTGCACAAGTTTCAATCCACGCCCCTGCGTGAGGGGCGACATCCTGGTAGAGTTTTCTATTGTCCTTATTGTGAGTTTCAATCCACGCCCCTGCGTGAGGGGCGACCGTACCTGCTGACCTGCTTAAGTCAGCGGAGCAGGTGTTTCAATCCACGCCCCTGCGTGAGGGGCGACTGGGGTGCTCTGAACGATGGAGTGCTTAATCCTCGGTTTCAATCCACGCCCCTGCGTGAGGGGCGACTAAGCAAGGGCGCATGGAGTCTGATCTTCGAGTATGTTTCAATCCACGCCCCTGCGTGAGGGGCGACGCGCTCCTGAAGTCTTATCTACATGCAGAAAAAAGTTTCAATCCACGCCCCTGCGTGAGGGGCGACCAACAACGTTAAGGCTCTTGTCCGTGGAGACGTTGTTTCAATCCACGCCCCTGCGTGAGGGGCGACCCGACCATCTACAGCCACAAGATGGGCCTGCAATGTTTCAATCCACGCCCCTGCGTGAGGGGCGACAAACGCGGCATCGGAACAGATGAGCTTATAACAAAGTTTCAATCCACGCCCCTGCGTGAGGGGCGACCGCCCGGAACCTCCCAAACTATTCACCCACGCTGAAGTTTCAATCCACGCCCCTGCGTGAGGGGCGACCATGGCATCCGTTATATCAGTATGCGGGCACGATTGTTTCAATCCACGCCCCTGCGTGAGGGGCGACCCTTACCGATCCGCAAGGCAATGCCATAGAGAAGTTTCAATCCACGCCCCTGCGTGAGGGGCGACTATAAACAACTCTGCATCAATGCAGGATGTATTTGTTTCAATCCACGCCCCTGCGTGAGGGGCGACCCAATATGTACCACTCGCAATACAGTGGACAATCGTTTCAATCCACGCCCCTGCGTGAGGGGCGACGCGCATACAAATATCAGGGCAAGAGCGGTATAAGGTTTCAATCCACGCCCCTGCGTGAGGGGCGACGTTCAACAACTGTGTCGTCTGCAAGACGGATTAAGTTTCAATCCACGCCCCTGCGTGAGGGGCGACGCTGGTGGAGGCTCTATGAGAAAGGTTTACAGCGAGTTTCAATCCACGCCCCTGCGTGAGGGGCGACCCGCCTTGAGCCTCGCGCTATTGTCCGGCACGTCGTTTCAATCCACGCCCCTGCGTGAGGGGCGACACAAACTGATGGCAGATTTGTGTCAAGTGTTGTTAGTTTCAATCCACGCCCCTGCGTGAGGGGCGACAGGAGTTGCCACCGCAAAGACGCTGAATGTGCCGTTTCAATCCACGCCCCTGCGTGAGGGGCGACGATTTGCCGGTGTTGCCAACTCTTAATTATTCGCCGTTTCAATCCACGCCCCTGCGTGAGGGGCGACCATCGCATCGGGCAGGAACATAAGGTGGTTTATATTGTTTCAATCCACGCCCCTGCGTGAGGGGCGACGGGCTATTGGTATCCATGATGATGTGTGGATAGTGTTTCAATCCACGCCCCTGCGTGAGGGGCGACCGACATCATAGGCATTGAGGGTTGCGCTGTCCTGTGTTTCAATCCACGCCCCTGCGTGAGGGGCGACCGCCGAAGGATCAGCTTTTAAGACTCCCAAAAGAGTTTCAATCCACGCCCCTGCGTGAGGGGCGACCAGCATGCTTGAGTTGAGTGATTCATGGTCAGCGTTTCAATCCACGCCCCTGCGTGAGGGGCGACTTCCGAGATCTTGTGCGAAGTGCAAAAAGATGCGTTTCAATCCACGCCCCTGCGTGAGGGGCGACCCCTGCGCTTGAGCTCCTGAATAGTCCAGATCAGTTTCAATCCACGCCCCTGCGTGAGGGGCGACCAATGACGCTGACAGCAGCGTATGATGCAGCCAAGTTTCAATCCACGCCCCTGCGTGAGGGGCGACCCAAGCGTTACATAGGCAAAGGAGCCAGCTTCTCTGCCAAGTTTCAATCCACGCCCCTGCGTGAGGGGCGACAGTACATCCATAAAACCTTACAAATCAAACTACTTAGCTGCCAATTTCTGCGAACCCTATTCAAAATGCTTTTTTAAAGTCAGATGTCAAAGAGCAAATACAAAAATCGTTATAATTTTTAGTGTCTTATACTCTTCGCGAACCTTAGGGGCAAACAATGCATGCTTACAGTTCGCAAACCACAATTCAAACAATAAGCGGCCCTTGTTGATCAATAGGTTCCTTTGCTCCAACATGCTCCACCTTATGCTTCCAGTTTGAGCCGAGATAATAAAATCTGAGGCTGTCTTTTTCATGATCAATCTCTGATACCAATCTGTCCTTTAATTTTGTCCATTGGGCTGGATCAACTATACACTCAAAAACAGAATATTGAACTCTTTGCCCAAAATCCTTGCAAGCGCGCGCAACACGTCTCAAACGCCTCTGGCCTGTCTCGTCACTTGTCATAACATCATAGCTTACAATCACAAACATGACTGCACCTCACTTCCATATAAACGGCGGATAATTGTCCAGATCTCCTCTCAAATACCTGGCCATAAGCAGTGATTGCACATATGGCAAAAGACCAATTGATATCTTTTGACCAATGAAGGGATGTTCAATCTCATCCTGCTTGCGTTTCTGGTAGGCAACCAGCACTGTCTTCCTTGTATCATCATCCATTCTTACTGCTCCTGATTCTTTTTTAAGAAACCCCTTACCCTGCACCTGACAAAGGTTAATAAGCGAGAGCGCAAGTCTGTCTGAAAGGAAAGGCCTGAACTCCTCCATAAGATCAAGCGCAAGACTATATCTGCCAGGCCTGTCTCTGTGCAAGAATCCAACCGCAGGATCAAGCCCAACTGATTCAAGAGCCGAACGAACATCATGCATTAAAAGAATATAAAGAAACGATAACAGACAGTTCACATTATCGAGCGGCGGCCTTCTGTTGCGGTCTCGAAAAACAAAGTTATCCTTTTGGCTGGTTATCAGATTATCAAATACCGAGAAGTAAACATTCGCAGCCTCACCCTCTATGCCGCGCAGAGAGTCGAGCGAATCCTCTATCTGGATACGCCGCGCGCAATTAACAAGCGCCTGGGATGATGCTGTAACAGCATCAAGATCAACCTTGTCAGCATGATCTCTAAGAACTCGCTGCAATACTGTGCGTGAATTTATAACCTTGGCAGAGAGAAAAGAACGTGCAACCTTTGCAGCACCGAGCAGATCATCTGCACGTCTGTACTGTTCTCTCCTCAAAAGCACATTACCTGATACAGGCCCCTGGACTTTTGCAAGGAAATCTCCGTTTTCAGTTAAGAAACTTACAGCAACACCGCTCTCCGCACAGAAACCCATGAGATATGGACTGCATGACACTTGACCAAAGCAGACGATACCTCCAAGAGTGTGAATCGGCAGCCTCAGCGCTACATCACCGTTAGTCTTGACTGTGACGGTTTCTCCCTCTTTTGCGAGATATGCGCCCTGTGTTGTTACAAAAAGCGTATTGAGAAGCTTTTTCATCTTTTGCGTCTCTGTGTCTTTTTCCTTTCGATAGCAGCTTCAATTTTCTTCAATTCATCATCAGCTACAAGCATATCCTCTTTTGCTTCTTTTTTAAGTCTGCTGCTGTTATAGGCTTCATAGTGACCAAGCGCCAGTTTATTGGCTACTTCTTTAGTCACCTTGCCTGCATTAGTCAGAATATCCCTTTCGTTAAATTGCAGAAATGCATCCAACTTTTCACGCCAATTGCGCATAAAGACCTGCCTGCGACGTTTGGCCTGGTCTTCGGCATAATTCAGATACATTTCCACAATGCGGTTAAGATGTTCTATCTCGTCGTGATTCAAGTAATTCTTGGCAATGGTCACATCCCCTCTGCGGATTTTGGCGCCCTTCCATGAAGTCAATCCCATATTGGGTTTAGATGCATCCGCCCGTTCTGTTATTATTTCAGCAGCAGTCTTTCCAGATACTGCAAAGTGCAGCTTGTTCTGGACAATACTAAAAAATTCCAGTGTTTCTTCTGCATTCGGATCGTAATCAACAGCAAGTTTGTAGATGTCACGGATCTTTTGATAAAAACGCTTTTCGCTTGACCGGATGTCTCTTATCCGCTCAAGCATCTCATCAAAGTAATCAGAGCCGATATTATTAACTTCCTTCAACCGTTCATCGTCCATTGTGAAGCCTTTGACAAGGTACTCGTTCAAACGCTCTGTTGCCCACCGCCGAAACTGTGTGCCACGATGTGACTTCACCCGATAACCTACCGCAATAATTGCTTCAAGATTGTAAAATTTAGTGCAGTAGTTCTTGCCGTCAGCAGCAGTTGTCAAGTATTCCTTGACAACTCGTTTTTCGGGCAGTTCGCCCTCATCAAAGACATTTTTGAGATGCAGGCTTATGTTTTGCTTTGTGGATTGAAATAACTCAGCCATTGACAATTGGCTCATCCAGACAGTTTCGTGCTGCAATCTCACCTCAATATTAGTCTTCCCGTCCTCTGTCTGATACAGAATAAGTTCGCCTTTCTCAGAAGCCGGCTCTTTCTTTTTCTTCATAGGCATTCTTTATTCCTCCATTGAGTCGAGTAAATATTTACTCGCTCTTGCGCTCACCTTCGGCATGCATAGACTCAATAATGAACATTGCTTACACTTCTTTGAGTATTCAGCCTTTGGCGTGATCCCTGATTCAATCAATTCATGCACCTTCTTTGCTGTTTCTTCTGTCTTTGATCTCAAAGCGCTATCAAAAGTCACATCCAGACGCCGCCGAGTCAGCCCATAAAAAAGTGCGCCTTGCTTAATCTCAATATTCAGCATCTCCTCAAGACATATCGCCTGGGCGCAGAGCTGCACCTTGTCACAATCATTAATCTTGGGTTTTCCGCGCTTGTATTCCACAGGAAAAGGCAGCCAGCTCCCATTATCCTGCTTGTGAAACTCCACTACATCAGCCTTACCCGATAATCCAAGCCTCAAAGAACGCAGCGGCACCGAGTAATCAACCCTTATTTCTCCCCTTGCCTCAAACTTGTTGCTGTCAGCTTTTTCGTGCATAACCCTGCCCTCGGCAGTAAAAAGGTTCTCACTCCATATCTGCTCTATGTGAATCAAGGCGCATCTGCGCGGACAATACAGATAGTGATTAAGCGCGGAGAGCATTACAATATCGTCTATTTCATAACTTTTCTCAGATAACATAGCTTTTAATATCCCCTGTTTTCAGCACTCCCGCCATATATCCTAAGAAATCTTGGTCATAGTCAAGCATCCAGTCATAAAGGTCATTGAAGCCCCGCAACGGCCTCAGTGCAAACTTGTTTATGTTATTACTATAAATGGCCACTGATTTCTGCTGTAACTCTGTAAAATCAACTTTCTCATGGCGTTCTATTCTTTCGCACATTTCTCTATCAATTATTGCCGTAACAGTATTTGCAGGTATTACTCTAAACTGGTCTTTAACCGCTGGAAAGTCCTTGTTGCGTTCAGATATTACTACAGGATTGCTATCTGCATTAAGTTGATTTTTCTCACGTACTTCTCTTTTCATTGCCTCTGTGCAATATTCAGGCGCAACCTTTCTTTCATCAAAGAACTGTTTCAATATTCTTGCTGATGTTGCAAATGAAGGATGTTCTTTGAGAGAATCGCCTGGTACTATCTGGAAATTCCATAGCTCGCTTTCACCGTGCTCACCTGAACGATTGATTCGTCCGGCTGTCTGAATTGTGCTTATAAGACTGCAATATTCTCTTGCAGCAGTTCGAAATGAAAAATCTATCCCTGCTTCAACGCATGAGGTCGCAACCAACGTCCAATTTTTATCATCAGGATTTTTGAGACGTTGTTTTATTCTTTCAAGTATTTCTTTCCGATGAATCGGAGCTAATGCTGTAGAAAGTTGCTCAACAAATTTTCTGTCGCCGTATGATTCAAGTAATTTTTTGGCAACAGATGCAGCAGATTGTACCGTATTCAAGATAATCAACCTTGGCCCTCGCAGCTCTTTTATCCATTTACAAAGTTCATCTGCATTAAGCGGTTTCTGTTTCCTTTCATATTTTATACGAATTGATTCGCCTTCTAATGCCGACTTTCTCACGGTGTCATCAACAAGTTCGGGAATATTCTTTAATGGCGGATTAGAAAATTCCTCCAATTCCCAGAAACGATTTAATGAACCGGATGCAAGTACAACATAACAACCCCAGTCGTCAACAAGTTCCTTTAACCATTTTAACGCCTGCGCCCATAAAGGAGCAGGCAACGCAGCATGTGCCTCATCAATAAATATCGCAGAACCTGCGAGTTGATGAAGTTTCCGTAAAGAAGCGGGATGATTGCTCGCCAGTGTTTCAAAAAACTGCACAGCTGTAGTAACTGTTATAGGCGCATTCCACAGGAATGAGAAAACTCGTGAAGAAATATCTTCAAACTCGGCTTTGTGATGATGCGCCGCAACTGCTTTTTCAGGACTCTCACCTGTCAAAACCAAATTTCTGTAAATATCAACTGACTGGTCAATAATGTTCGTAAATGGAAGCACGACAAAGATTCTCCGTAATTTTTTGGTCCTTGCCACATTCAGTAAATGCGCCATAACCGCAGTAGTCTTACCAGTTCCTACAGGGCTGTCACAAGTGATGAACCCTTTATCGGATGGAGGTGCATTACGACACGATTTATATATCGCTTGTCGAAGTCTGTTTCTCTCACTATCATCCGATGCTTTTTGGGTCAGCCCTGCAACGTATTTATCCAATAAGGTGAGCCTCTTGTCTGGAGAAAGCAAAATCTCACCTTCAGGAATAATGTTGTTGTAATGACGGGCGGTATCGGTGTGATCTGCATCTACAAGGCATGAAAGTGCTATCCGCATACATAGAGGTGTCGGCGATGTCCCATGCCATTCGGATTTTTTCACCTCAGGCATATCGCTCAATTGTGACTTGTGAGATTCAAGATAATCACTCAGATATTTATCAATAATCTCCTTAACCGCTCTGCCATCCTGATTAAGTGATGTATCACGGAAAACTTTCCCTTTGCCCTTCGCACTCTCGTCCGGCAATGACTGTAATCCGATATGGTGTGAATAAACAAATAAGGCTGCGAGATTCTCAGGCAATGACAAATCACCCGATTGTAATGCAGCTACACCTGCATCAACATGATTAAATGGAAGACTCTTTTTACTGCTAGATTTTAAAACTTTCTGGTTTTCAGGCGCAAGTTTGCCCAAGTCATGATAGAGTGCAGCAAGCGCAACGGTTTCCTTCATAAGCTCACCATAGTGGGAATATGTTCCGGCTCTTACAGCATTATCAAACGCCATTTTATATACATTAGATACATGCGCTTGATAAGACTGCGCTTGGATATAACCTTTTGCGCTGTGTGCTAAAAACATCTTTAAGACTCCATAAGATCTTTACATGTGGCAATTTTGTTTTTTAGTTCGTCTGGTAGAGATGAAGGAATATTATACTCATCCCGTGACATAGATGACTTGTCGGTGTCTTGTTTCTTCATAGGTGTCAATGCAGCAATGAGTTTGTAATCCGGACAGGAACCAAGAGACGATTTGTGTTCAATATGCCACGCACGCAAAATCTCAACGTTAGATCTAATATATGAGCGTGTGTGCGGATAGGCAAGCGGAATCAATGCCAGAAGAATATCAATATCTGCTTTTGTACAACCAGTGCTACGGTTACCACTGGCAGCGCTTGGGTTTACAAAGAAAGGCATACAATAAATTCCGTGCTGTACTATCCTAAAACCCATAGGCGCCATGCCTCGATCTTTACCTTCCTGAACTCCTGACTTACTTGTATTTGTCTGCCGTTCAATGTTAATTGGTGCTACAGAAAGTCCCATTCCAAATTGAACGACACCGGTCTTTATTGATGTTGACGAACCTTCTTCAAGGAAGGTATTGCCAAATACTCTTGCATCCCAGTATTTTCTCTTGAACGCTTCAAAATCGTCACTTAAGAGTTTTCTAATTTCTTCCCTATTGCGACCTCTCGATTCAAGGATCATGTATTCATCATCATTTAAGCTAAATTTATCTTTTAAGTCCTTCCATACAAGACCCTCTTTGTCTTCCACTAAGTCCCGCAGTTTTCTTTTAAACGATACAGGCGAGATTTCACCCTTTCCATCAGGACGCTGACGAGGATCGCTCTCACGATCAGGGTCACCGTTGGGATTGGAATTAATAGCTTCGATAACCAAAAGACCTGTTACACGGACAATGTTTTGATCTGACATCATATTCCTCCTTTTACATAATTTGTTTTATTCTGTTTTTTCCGACCACGCCAAATAACCGAGAAGTATTTGTGCCTTATCTGTATCCGTGCATGTTGGAGAAAGCCCCACCTCTTTTAATTGATTTGAAACCTCTCCGACCTGCTTCAAAAAGTATTTGACCAGACCTACATCTTTCTCATCTCCCGATAGTGTTTTAGCCCATGCCTGATACGGAAGTATCCTTTGACTGAGCATACTTAAAGCCTTTTCAGGCGTCTCCAAAGCCGTCGGCATCAAAGCATTGCCAACAAGCTGAGGCGGGATCGAACCTTTTCGCACATACTGACAATATTTCAGATGAAGATCGTCAGCAATGCTTAAAAACCGTCCTACAAGATAAGCAGGTGAATTCATAAATCCTCCTTTCTCTATTCCATTTTTGTAAAGCAATAATCCGAGAATTGACGGTAGCAACACTAATTGTTTCTCATACTTTTTATTTATCTTAAAACCCCTGCTAAAAGCATTTTCCTGTCCGACAGTCAGTATGAGGGATGCACAGTTTCTTACGATTGCATCAATAGCCCTAAGAGAAAGCTGTCTTACCTCGTTGCCTTCATCCAATAACAAGCTAAGAGCATCATTGATTGAAAACCCATGAACCCGCTCAGCATATGTTCCCTGTCGTATCCATGCAGTATTCAAACACCAGACGACTTCGGAGGGAAAAGGGGTTAAGCATCCTCTCCATACAGGGGTTCTGTCTTCGAATTGCCTGATTTTGATATTGGGGATGTTACGACATCCTGCTTGCCATAGTTCGGCAGACTCAATAGTATGGGCGGCAGTATAGCGTTTGCTGACGACAACCTTTGTCCTTGCATCTCCTGATCTTTTGGTTAGTACAAATATTCTTACTTCATTATTAGCTGCTCCTGTGGAAATACCTTTAAGGCTCTGCGTTACCCTTGATGCAATGGCAGAAAATGTTGCTCCATCAGGGTCAGTCGCAGTTTCTTCAGCACCGCCCATTAGGCCGGCCAGTTCCGGTTCTGTTTCAGGTTTTTGAGTGGGATACGCAAAGAGAATTGTCGCATTGTCAACTTTCTTTGTTAAATCAATCCATGTTTTCTTCTTGCGAGTTTTGTCTGAAAGCCATTCAAGTGCCCCTTTCATCTCCTGTCGAACACTTGCTCCGATAGGAAACGAAAAAGCATCCACCATCTTATATCTCTTTTGACAAGATGATTCGCTGCTCATTGCGCGCAAAATTACATTCCCAAGTATCGGCATACGTACCGAAGGAAGTTTCTCTTCCCAGCCATCGGCAATTCCGTTAAAAGCGTCTCTGTCCGCAGTTCCCCTTGTTCTATTTACACTGCTAAAATGAATCATTCTGTTATTCATCCATCTTTGAATATTAGGATTATTTGGAGGATAGCTTGCACCTATTGCAGTCCAATCCCTGATCTCAAAAACAACCTGAAATTTCTTAGCGGTATTGCTGGTTTGAAAGAGCATATCAAGAATGTCCGTGTTATTAACATTCACATAACCTTTTTGCAGCAGTTGGTTATTCAATTGCTGATAAAATGACTCGGCATTAAATAGTTTTGTTCTTTGAAACAGTTTATTGATTGAAGAATATTCATCGGGTATAGTTCCAAGTTGTTCCTCAATTTCAGATGTTGCCCTTGTCAGGCAGCGGTTAACGCTTGATAGCACCGTACTATCCCAATTGCTTACGCATTTTTCTATTACACTGCTTAAAACTGCAGCAGTAATGCGATTACCTTTCTTTAAATCCTTCTTAATTTGATCTACTTCCTTGGCTGTTTCATCATTCTGAGTTCTATGAAGTGATGGCACGTTGAAAGCAGGGAATGAACAGCCATTCGCTTTTTCCCATTTTCTGACTGTTGTTATATCAAAATCAGGTTCAGGAAATGATATATCTTCAATATCTCCATTTTCTTTGAGGCTTATAAAACAGGTCAGCCCACTTTTAGGACATTTTTTGAAATTTGAATGCCAGTCTGTAAACTCAACACCTGAGGTTGAGAGGCTTCGTGCAAGGTCTCTTAGTTCATTCAACATATTCAAGCCTCCCATTCTTTATTTCAACATCTTGTTTAAATATGGGCTTCTTATTACCTGATAGTTCAAACACGCTAAATAAGAAACTTGGGAGTATAACATTTATGTTTTTATCCACTTTCGTATGTTCACGAAAATCACCGAAATAGTCTGGAGCAAATTCACGCCAACCGAGAAATGGTATATCATGACATTGCCCTTGCTTTAACCGGCGATTAAATATCTCCTGACAGGCGTGGCGGTCATTGAACCCCTTATTCTTTTGTTGCAATGCCTTCTCTGATAAGGGACGCTTATGTTCGGCTGGTCTGATCTCCGCATAAATACGATAGCAAACATTTATTATTACCGTAGCCAATAGCTGGTAACTACCATTTGGCATAACTGCACTTTTACGCAATGGCCCACCGTAATTTGTTACATAGTTGTGATAAACAACTGGCGCACATACCTCAACCATTGTAGGAACTATTTCAGCCGTCTCAATTCGTACAACTGATTCAAATATGCCCTTTGCCGCTGACCATGTTGGCACAGGATAACTTACAGGCGCATCGCCCGTATCAGGCCTCGTCCACATAGCCGTTGGCCCCGAAATTTCAAGAGAGATAGGATATGGCTTCATTTTCCCCTCCTTCTTTTAGAATGATTTATATAATTTAACCCATGCCACAGTCCCGCCAGACAGCCGCACTGCCCGCATCCGAATTCATCGGCAAAGGATTTCGCCAGTTCAGCCGTACTTTTCAAGTGTGATTAAAGTAGATGCCACTCCTCAACCGGCTTACCCTCAATGCTATGGGCATAAAATTCTTTCATAATTAATACCCTCTTTTACCTATTGTCTTTAATCATTCTGCCTTTAAACCTTACCGCTTACAAAACCTACTTAAGCAATTCTTCAATTCAAATCCTACCACACCCGATATGCCATTTTATGTCAGTGCAATTAAATATTTTTGGCCATCTTTAAAATCTCGTTTTTAATATCCTCTCTTACAAAAGCAAGCTTAAACTACTTAATCCGTTTAAACTGCTAAACTGCTTGAGCGGTTATTAACTACTTCTTTCTCTCTACCCTCTTCAGGCCTTCAGCCTGAGTCAAATAGTTCTCTGCTGAAACAACCTTTTTACCGGTCTTCTTTTCGAGATCCTTGCGAGCTTTCCCTGCCACTGCTCCACCCTTTTGAGCAGCATTTTTACTTTCACTAAACCCTTTTGCATCAGCAACTCTTGTTATCTCTGTGGTTGCAGCCTCTCCAAGCATTGAAAATATAAGCTCAAGGTCTGTCATGTGATCTCTAAGGTTTTCACGCTTCAGACCCTTTATATTTTTATGTGTTGAAGGAGTAATGCCAAAGGCTGCCTTCGCGATTTCAGCAGTGAGTATTTCGTATTCCTTTTTTTCTTTTACTTCTCTTTTCTTCCATTCGTCAGTAAGCTCTTCACGAATGGCAATGCCTCGCATACGCTTTTCGATCCAGTCTTCAGAGTAGCCTTTTGCCTTATACAGCGCGCGTGTTCTCTTTGTTCCAAGTTCAGGGTCTTCAATCTCCTGCACTCTTTCATATCCAACCTTGGCAAGCCAGCGCTTAAACGGCTCAGCTTTAGGTGATGGCACAGACTGAATTATTCGAAAAACACCTTCGGTATTGGCACAGTTAATCTTTTGTCTCCCACCGGATGTTTCCATTGAAAGGGGGGTGACAATTTGTCCCCATCCTTTAGCTAACTCCTTGTCACGAAGACGTATTTTCTTGATGTAATCTGTCGCGTTTCGGGTGTCCGTCAAAGCTTCCACAATGTCAGTGACCGAAAACCACCATTCATTTTTGTGAAGCGTCCGCCTTATCTGCCTACCTTTAAATACTGCAAGATGTGTATCCATTATTTAACCTCGCTCTTTTAAAAAACTTTCTTGTTAATCCTCACCTCTTCCATCCTACCACACCCGATATGCCATTTTATGTCAGTGCAATTAAATATTTTTGGCCATCTTTAAAATCTCGTTTTTAATATCTTCTTTAAGCTCACGAGGTTGCAGCACCTCAATATCAGCCCCATAACTCAGGATGCGGCGTCTGATTTCCCTGAAATCACTGACAGGCAATGAAAGCTCGATTGAGCCATCTTTACAAGAGACCATCTTTTGCTCTGGATGCCATATCTGCTCACTCACCCATGCTGCTATGGCTGGGGATATTCTAAGTAATACTTTTTGGGTATTGCCTCCCTGCATAATGCCGAAATTCCTGCGTATGTACTCTTTTGTCGAGCCGAGTGATTTAGGCAGTTTAATGGTTTTATTGGATGGTTCTATTTTTTTTATTCTTGATATGCTGAAATTACGCAGATCTTTTTTTGATGAGCAGAAGGCTATTAGATGCCAGCTGCCCATGTAGTGCATGAGATGCAGCGGCATGACTGTGCGCTGGGTTGTCTGGTTTTTATGCGGAGAGTAGTAGGTTATATCAATGGGAAAGGCTTCAAACAATGCTTTTAATACTGCATGAAATGTCTGATCATCAGTAACAGCGTACTCCACATTTTTTACAGAAACCCTCTCTGAAAGCATCTTAAGATCCATGCCCGCGCTGCTCCCGAATATACCCAACACTTTTTCTATTATTCCGGAGAGGCTGTTTTTTATCTCTTTATCAGGTATGGCAGATGCGAGTCTGGCAGAGAGAGCAAGGGCTATTACATTGTCTTCATTGAACCAGCAGGCAGGCAGTGAAAAGGTATCATCAGTGTAGCAGTAGCCGTTTTTTGGCCGGTTAAAATAAAGCGGAGCATTAAAATGATCTCTAAGGTAATCAATATCACGCTGCGCTGTTCGAGCGGAGATATCAAAACGCTCTGACAGGTTTCTGGCGTTTGGGTGCCTTTTATTTTTTACTCGGCTGTCAAACCAGATGATGCGGTTAAATTTATCGTTTTGTGCCATAAGTATCGGATGAAGAGCCGCAATTCCCTAATTTTACTCTTAAATATCCTGTTTGACAACACTTTTTTATCCTGTTTTATCAGCAGGATGTTATTATATCTGTCATGAAACGAGTTGTTATTACAGGTGTTGGTGCTGTGACTCCGCTGGCTAATTCTTTTGCAGAGTCCTGGCGTGCTGTCAAGGATTGCAAATCCGGGATTGCTGCTATTGATTCGTTCGATGTGTCACAAATACGGTGGAAGGCTGCGGGGCAGATCAAGGGGCTTGATCATCTGCGGTTTCTTTCTAAAAAGCAGGCTGATCATTTTGATCCGTTTATTAAATTTGCTGTTGCTGCCTGCATGATGGCTGCTGATGACGCCGGGATTAAAAACCGGACTGATGTCTGCGGGTCAGCAGGTGTTTTTATAGGCTCCAGCAGGGGCGGCATAAGCACGCTCGAAAGGGCGATTTTGCATCAAGGCAGGACATCGCCATACCTTATGCCGTCAACAACCATAAGCATGGCTGCTTCTGTTGCAGCTCTGAAGCTGGGCGCAAAAGGCGCATGCATGGGCATATCAAATGCCTGTGCTTCAGGTTCAAATGCGATTGGCGAGGCATACAGGCTGATACACTCAGGCAATGCAGAGTTGATGTTCGCAGGCGGCAGTGACGCTCCTGTCTGCCAGATCTGCATTAAGGGTTACGGAAATGCGAGGGCTCTCTCAAGCAGATGCGACTCTACCGCGTCCAGGCCTTTTGATACAGACCGCGACGGGTTTGTGCTTGCTGAGGGATCATGCGTGCTTGTGCTTGAGGAGATGGAGCATGCGATTGAGCGCGGGGCAAGAATTTATGCTGAGATTGCGGGATACGCAAATAGCACTGATGCGTACCATATAACTAAGCCGCTTGCCAGCGCTGAGGCAGCAGCTATTAAGCAGGCGATTTTTAATGCAGGGCTTGCTCCTGCTGATGTTGATCTTATGAGCTGTCATGCCACATCAACAATTGAGGGCGACAGTCAGGAGGCAGCAGCGATAAATGCTGTATTTGGTGATCTGCATCCTGCTGCGTGCTGTATTAAATCATCAACAGGTCATATGCTTGCAGCATCCGGCGCTTTTGAGGTTGCATGCTCTGCCATGAGCATGATTGAAGGCATTGTGCCTGCTGCTATAAATACCGCGAATATTGATCCTGAATGCAGGGTTAATATATCTACTCAGATTAGAAGCGGGTTGTCTATAAAAAATATTGTTATCAATTCATTCGGATTCGGCGGTGTGAATGCTGTGCTTGTGCTAAAAAAGATTTAACTGATCTCTCTCTCGTACATACTGTATCTTTTGTAGAGTCTGCATCCGATAGTTTCTATTGTGTTTATTATCGGGATATTTCCATCAACTATCCAGGAGAATTCTATCTGTTTGTACTGTTTTTGATCTATATGCTTGTGGCAATCCCTGAACATCAATGCCTCTACTCCCTTGTTTCTGTGTTCAGGTCTCACACCCAGGAGCAGAACCCTGAGTCCGGAAATTTTTCTCGAATACCATAGAGCCTTTAGTAGTGTCCATGGATTAAGTCTGCCTTTCATCTGTTGAAGCACTTCGTTAAAGTCAGGCACCATGCCGAAGAACCCGGCAGGCTCGCCATCTTTTTCAATTATCGCCACAAACTCCGGCACAACTATCTGTTTGAGCCTGCCCGCGCTGTAGAGCAGCTCATCATCAGATATCGGCACAAAGCACCAGTTGTCATGCCAAGCCTCGTTATATATATTCTTGAATATCATCATGTCCCTGATAAAATCTTTTTTTGATATAAAGCGCGTGCTGAAGCCTTTTTTTTCTGCTATTGCAGCAACGCGCATAACCTTGTCCGGCAGCTTGTCATGCAGATGGTGAATAAAAGCGAGCAGGTCTTGAGATTTTATCAGTCCGCACTTGAGCATAAGCTCATTGTAGTACATAGGGTTATAAGGAGTCATCAGCATTGGATGGATATCGACCCCTTCAACAACAAATCCGCACTGCTCATTTGTGGACATGTTCATAGGGCCGAGCATCTTTTTGAGTCCTGCTGCTTTTATGTCAGATGCAGCCTTCTGGAGAAGCAGTCTTGCAACATCAGGGTCGTTGATTGATTCAAAGAGCCCGAAAAAACCTGTTGAGTCTTTATGAAATTCGAGATGATCGCGATTGATTATTGATATTATGCGGCCTGCTGGAACAGCATTTTTGTACGCAACATAGAACTTGACATCAGATGTTCGGAAGAATGGATTTTTTGCTGAGTAGTGCACCCTAAGGTCGCGCACAAGTTCATGCACATAAAACCTATCATCTTTATAAATATGAAACGGGATATTGATGAATGCATCAATATCCCGTTTTGTCGATACCTCTTTTATAACTATGTTATCGGACATGCTTCTTTAGCCGTTACTGCGCTATGAGATAATCCCGAGTTTTTTGCCAACCTTGCTGAATGCTGTCAGCACTATATCCAGATGCTTGTCTGTGTGCGTAGCCATGTAGCTCGTCCTGATAAGCGCCTTGCCCTGAGGCACTGCCGGAGACACAGCAACATTAGCGAACACTCCCTCTTCCTGCAGCATCATGGCAAACTTAAATGCTGTCTCATCAGTTCCCACTATTACAGGAATGATAGGAGTCTGTGTCGGCCCGATCTCAAATCCCATAGTTCGGAAGCCTTCAAGCATCTTGTTTGTATTCTTCCAGAGATTCTCTATACGCTCTGGTTCGCTGTCTATAACATCAAGAGCAGCGCTTACAGAAGCGACTGAAGCCGGAGGAGGGCTTGCACTGAATATCAAGGCTCTTGCGGTATGCTTTATATAGTGTATTACATCAGCATCGCCTGCTATGAAACCGCCGATCGATGCGAGTGACTTGCTGTATGTTCCCATCACGAGGTCAACTTCATCTTCGAGCCCAAAATGTTCGCATGTGCCCCTGCCTGTCTTGCCGAGTACGCCTATCCCATGAGCATCATCAACCATAAGTCTTGCGCCGTTTGCCCTCGCTATTTTGAGGATCTCCGGCAAATTTACAACATCACCCTCCATGCTGAACACACCGTCTACTACTATAAGCTTGCTCCTGCCGTTGTTGTCTGCAAGCACTCTCTCGAGATCTGACATATCGTTATGCCTAAATCGCTTGACTTCTCCAAATGAGAGTCTGCATCCATCAACTATGCTGGCATGATCCATCTTGTCTACAACAACAACATCATCTTTGCCTACAAGTGCTGAGATAACACCGAGATTCACCTGAAAACCAGTAGAAAATATAAGCGCAGACTCTTTGCCCATAAAACGGGCAAGCTTCTCTTCAAGCTGAACATGAAGATCTAGGGTACCATTAAGGAATCTGGAGCCTGCACAGCCGGAGCCGTATTTTTTTATGGCTGCTATAGCAGCTTCCTTGACCTTTGGATGGTTTGTCAGTCCGAGATAGTTGTTTGAACCCACCATAACCATCTCTCTTCCGCTGATTTTTACTACTGGCTCCTGCGCGCTCTCTATCTCTCTGAAGAATGGATATATGCCGGCTTGTTGAAGCTCTTTGGCAGCCTTGAATTTAAAACATTTATCAAATATGTCTGCCTTCTTTTTTACAGCCATTGATGAGTCCTGTACCATTCTGCTGTCCATCTCACCCCATCCTTTAGTTTTACTTCAGGCTTAAATCCGATAAGCCTGACAGCCTTTGCCGAATCGCATGTCCAGTTTTTGTGCCTGATCTCCTTAATCTTATCCGCGTTTATTATAGAACAACTTTTAAACTTCTCTGCAACTGCAGCTATAGCAGGCATCAAAAATTCAGGGAGCCTCACTCTGAGCGGATTTTTTCCAATCGAGGCAGCCACTTCTGAAAAAACCTCATCTGACGAATACATATTACCATCAGTCAGAAAAAAAGTCTCATTAACAGCATTTACCGAACGAGCCGCAGTTATTATACCACGCACCAGATCTTTGACATATATGAATGAGTACCATGACTCGCCCCACACAGGTGCTATGCCAAGATTAGCCATTTTAAAAAGCACAAGCATATCCCTGTCTCTAGAACCATAAACTGCAGGAGGCCTGATTATTGTTACAGGTATTTTGTCTGATTGATTCTTAACAAACTCTTCACCTGCAAGCTTTGTTCTGCCGTATACAGATACAGGCCGCGGCTCCATCTCTTCAGTAACAGGAAGTGTGTTTAGGCTGGGACCTGCTGCTGCGAGACTGCTCACATAAACAAATCTAGACAAAGCACCGCATTCTTCTGCAGCTGCCTCTACAACATTCTTTGTGCCCAGGGCATTGGCTCTGTAGGCGTCTCTCTCTGTTTTAGCTTTTGTGAGTCCTGCAAGATGAAAAATATAATCAGTTCTGCCCATATGAGAAAGGAGTGTTTCCTTCTCAGCGCAGTCTGCATATATAAGATTTACATCTAGTCCGTTGAGCCTGCTCGTATTAGAAGTGCTTCTCACAATGCAGTCAACAGAAAAGCCATCCGCGAGCAGCGCTTCGACGAGATGGCTTCCTATAAACCCTGTAGGACCTGTTACTAGGGCTCGCATGTCTTGTTAGTAGCTGCTCATGGATTCTAGTCTTGCAATACGCTCCTCAATGGGAGGATGAGTACTGAACAGCTTCTTCAAGCCGCCGCCTGTAAGCGGATTCACTATGAACATATGAGCTGTTGAAGGCGAAGCGTCCATTGGTATCTGTTTGGATGCTGCATCAAGCTTCCTTAAAGCGCTTGCAAGATATCTTGGATTGCCCGCTATCTGAGCCCCTCCCGCATCAGCAGCATATTCGCGTGAACGGGATATCGCCATCTGGATAAGCATAGCAGCAAGCGGAGCTATTATCATCATGGCAATTGCTGCTATAGGATTGCTGCCTCCCTCTTCATCACTGTTCCTGCTGCCGCCGAAGATAGCTGCCCACTGCGCCATCTGAGCCATGTAGCTTATCGCTCCGGCTATTGTAGCGGCAATTGTGCCTATCAGTATGTCTCTGTGTCTTACATGCGCAAGTTCGTGCGCCATCACGCCCTCGAGCTCTTCTGTTGTGAGTATCCTCATTATGCCGGTTGTTGCTGCAACAGCAGCATGCTGAGGATTTCTTCCTGTAGCAAATGCATTGGGCTGATCCTCGTTGATAATGTAAACCTTGGGCATCGGCATAGAAGCCTTTGCAGCAAGGCGCCTTACCAATGAATAAAACTCAGGGGCCTCAGCCTCTGTAACCGGTTTTGCGCGGTACATCTTGAGCACTATCTTGTCGCTGAACCAGTAAGAAAAAAAGTTCATGCCAAGTGCTATAATCAATGCTATTGTTGCGCCCTGTTTGCCGCCTATCGCATTGCCTATGAATATGAAAAACAGTGTCAGTCCGAAGAGCAGGACAAATGTCTTGAACATGTTCATTATAGTTGCCTCCTTTTGAAACAGCGGCTCTGAAAAGACATATTCAGAAGCCGCTTATCTTTACTTATTATTGTAAGTTACAGATATAGAAATTATCAATACGACTACGAAAAAACAACAAGATATCAGGCTTTTTTTACTTTTACTCTGAGGCCATCTACAGACTCCACCACAACTTTGGCTCCAGTAGGTATAGGCTCATCAGAATATGCCGACCATATCTCTCCCTGTATCATAATCTGCCCTTTATCCTCTTCTATATTCGATATGGCTGTGCCATGTATGCCTGCAAGGCCTTCAACACCAGTAACAGGCTGAGACTTAAAAGCCTTGAAAGCCAATTTAATAGTGAGTCCAAAAAAGACCGCTGTAACAGCAGCAGCAGGCACAACAACTGAGAGCGAAAGCTTCATAAGCGGATCAGGGCTGTCTATCAACATGATCGAACCGAGTATCACACACCCTATTCCGCCTAAAGATAGCAGCCCGTATGAAGTCACCTTGATCTCGAGTATAAAAAGTATGAGGCCGATCACAATAAGCAGAAGCCCCGCATAGTTAACCGGCAGGGTCTGGAATGCATAGAAGGCGAGCACCAGTGAAATTCCGCCAAGTATTCCCGGCACAAGCGAGCCTGGATTTGTGAGTTCAAAAAAGAGACCGTAGAAGCCGATCATCATCAGAATGTAGGCGACATTCGGATTGCTTATGAAGTCGAGCAGCTTATGTCTAAATCCCATCTCGATCCGATCCACCTCAGCAGACGCTGTTTCAAGAGTTACTTCGCGAAAAGCTGTCTTCACTTTTTTGCCGTCTATAGCAGCAAGAAGAGACTTCAAATCATTTTGCACCATATCTATAACATTAAGTTTAAGCGCTTCTGCCTCTGTGATCGAGACGCTTTTGCGCACAGCAGACTCTGCCCACTCTATGTTTCTTTGTCTGCTTTCTGCTATTGATTTGATATATGCAGCAGCATCATTGGCAGCCTTGTCAGATGTCACTTTGTCCATCTTCTCGCCAACAGCAACGGGATGCGCTGCTCCAATATTAGTGCCCGGAGCCATTGCAGCTATATGAGCAGACATCGTTATAAAAACTCCTGCTGATGCTGCTCTTGCACCTGAAGGAGAGACAAACACTATGACCGGTATCTCAGAGGCAAAAATATCTTTGACAATAAGACGCATAGATGTATCGAGACCTCCGGGAGTATCGATCTCCACTATCAAAGCCTCAGAACCGTTTGACAACGCTTTTTTGATAGATCTATGTATATGCTCTGCTGCTACAGGATTAATAACTCCGTCGATTGTTACGACTGTAACCTTAGACCTCTTTTTCTTCTCATTCTGCTTTTCCGCAGAAAGGGATATGCCTGAGACAAAAAACAGGGAAGCGATAATCAAAATTGAGGTGAAAAGTTTTGTTTTCATTTAATAAAATTATATCACATAAACAGCGCGTCAGTTCGGCAGCAAAAATCAGAGCGACATAATCAACAAAAGATATAAAACAAGGTCAAGACTGTATTTTGCTCCTGTTTTTATGCTGATCTAATGTACTAAATCAAAACCAGCATATTGTCTATAAGCCTGGTTTCGCCAATCTTGATAGCTATGGCGAGCAGATTTTCTTTGCTTATCTGAGAGAGCTCATCAAGAGTAGAAGGATCATAAACCGCAGCGTACTGCACCTCAGAGACAAGCGGCTCAGAGACTAGCAGGTCATTCATCTTCTTCTTTACAACAGCAGCATTACTCTCGCCTGACCTGATAAGATCAGCTGCTGCATTAAGAGCTCTGTATATCACTAGCGCGGCTGCCCTGCTTTCAGATGAAAGATAAATATTGCGCGAGCTCTTCGCTAGCCCGTCGCTCTCACGTACAATAGGGCATACAACTATCTCGCATCCTATATTAAGATCTGCAGCCATCCTTCTTATTATCTGGGTCTGCTGAAAATCCTTCTGTCCGAAATATGCCCTCGCTGGCCTTGCGATATTAAAAAGCTTGCATACCACAGTAGATACTCCGCTGAAATGTCCCGGACGGAATGCGCCGCAGAGCTTTTCGTCGAGCCCAGACACTTTAATGGATGAAGAAAATCCATCAGGATACATCTGTACTGCATCAGGCATAAATAGTGTATCTACGCCGGCATCTTTCAGCTTCTGAATGTCAGAATCCACCTCTTTGGGATATTTGTCCAGATCCTCATTTGGGTCAAACTGGGTAGGATTAATAAATATGCTCACAACAGTGATATCATTCTCGCACTTTGATCTTTTAATGAGGCTGAGATGACCTTCGTGAAGCGCTCCCATAGTGGGCACAAGTCCTATGCTCCTGCACTTGAGTCTGTGGCCTTCTGATATCTGCTGCATTATTCTGGGTATTCTTATAATTTCCATGATATTAATCTATAAAACAGGCAGCTCGTCAGTCAATGGTCATGTCAGAGCGGCAGTCTTTCAGTTCTGCAGCGAGACAGTGCGACAGAGTAAACAAATACAGCATAGTAGTGCAGCAGCCCAATAAACATAACAAACACCTAAATTTGTAGTTTTGCTGCTGCTTCTGCGCTGATATTCTACCACGCTGATATTGCTGATATTAAGATAGGAACTAGCTGCCACCTGCCTTAAGCCTACTTCTTGTTTTTAGCAGATTTGACACTACCCTGATATGGGTGTATAAGTAGGCATGAAGCAAAAGGAGGTATAAGCAATGGCTGATTACATTATTTTGAGCAAGCTTACGGACGAGGGAAGAAAGACCATGAAGCAGAACCCTGAGAGAGTCTTTGAGGTTAATGAAGAGCTTAGAAAGATGGGGCTCGTTGTTAAAAATCAGTATGCTGTGCTCGGACCCTACGATTTTGTGAATATTGTCGAAGCGCCTGATAATCAGACAGTAATGAAGGTATCTATGGAGCTGGGAGCACGCGGCAGCGTTCAGCTCTTCACTATGCCTGCTCTTTCAGTAGGGGAGTTCATAAAAAAGATGCACTGAACAGACAAAATATTTGAAGACAACCTGCTTCTTCTGTCAAAATAGAACCCATGCAAAACAAAGCGCTTCAGGACAGAGGCTATGGCAGGCCGCAAGAAAGCTGATATTGTATTAGACCTTAAAGGATCAGCTCCAGCGCTGGCTGTTATTAAGGCCAGACGGCCTTTTATGCTCCTTGAACAGGACGAGACGCTCGAGATCGTTACTGATATTGAAGGAGTTTATGAAGAGGTCTCAAGGCTTTGCGACCTGCTGGGGGGCAAAGTGCTAAGCTCGCCAGGCAAAAGAAGGATACAAAGGATAAGGATAAAGAAAAAATAACCCTTTTTGTGATATCTTTTCTTTTTCGATCCAAAACAATCATTCAAATATATATCTGGAGGATATAATGGCAAAAAAGATTGTACTGGCTTATTCTGGAGGTCTCGATACATCAGTAGCCATAGCATGGCTGAAAGAGACTTACAATGCAGAGGTTATAGCATTCTGCGCTGACCTTGGACAAGGAGAAGAACTTGATCCTGTGAAAGCAAAGGCTCTGAAAACTGGAGCCTCTAAGGCGTACGTTGAGGATCTGCGCGAAGAGTTTATACGCGACTACATATTCCCAATGCTCAGGGCAAACGCAATATATGAAGGCGTATATCTGCTCGGCACATCCATTGCAAGGCCATTGATAGCAAAAAAGCAGATCGAAATAGCTATAAAAGAGGGTGCTGATGCTGTATCACACGGTTCAACAGGAAAAGGAAATGACCAGGTCAGGTTTGAACTCTCGTACTATGCCCTAAAGCCGGACATAAAGGTTATCGCCCCATGGAGGCAGTGGCCTTTCAACTCCCGCGAATCCCTCATTGAGTATTCAGAAAAAAATGGAATACCGGTCACAGCAACAAAAGCCAAGCCATACAGCACAGACAGAAACATACTTCATATCAGCTATGAAGGCGGCATACTTGAAGATCCATGGGCAGAGCCTACTGAAGATATGTATACAATGATGGTGCCTGCTGAAAAAGCGCCTGACAAACCAAGATATATAGAAATAGAGTACAAGGCAGGAGATCCTGTGGCTCTTAACGGCGAAAAGCTCGGTCCTGTAGCTCTATTTGAAAAACTGAACAAGCTTGCAGGAGAGAACGGCATAGGCCGCGTAGATCTAGTTGAAAACAGATATGTAGGAATGAAATCCAGAGGAGTGTACGAAACACCTGCAGGCACTGTACTGCATACAGCTCACAGAGCTGTTGAATCGCTCACACTCGACCGCGAGGTACTCCATCTCAGAGACTCGCTTATACCAAAATATGCTGAACTGGTCTATTACGGCTACTGGTTCGCTCCTGAACGCGAAATTCTTCAGGCAACAATAGACAATACACAGAAGGATGTCACAGGCACAGCAAGGCTGAAGCTCTACAAAGGAAGCTGCTCTGTTGTCGGCAGAAAATCTCCTAATTCTCTATATCACCAAGAGCTGGCCACTTTTGAGGCAGAAAAAATTTATGACCAGCGCGACGCAGAAGGCTTTATAAAGCTTAACGCGCTCAGGCTAAAGATGCGCAAACTGCTAAGGGGCTAGTGCAGAGTATACATAAACACCTATACGCAAGGCGGCAGAGCCGGATGTCTGCCGCCTTGTTCAGGAGCAAGCATGCAAAATGATGTTGACCAGACATCCAACGAACTCCGCTGCTCACTCGCGATGGTCTTTACCAAAGATCTGGGAGTTGCTTCATACAGAAAACTTTTAAGCAAATTTCATAGTTCTGAAAACATATTCAAGGCATCTGCCAAAGATATAGCTGCTACTGAAAACATAGGCGCAGCAAAGGCAGAGCGCATCAAGTCATTCAGCAGCTGGGATCTTGTGGACAGAGAGATCAAAAAAGCGGAGTCAAAAGGCGTATCCATCATACACTTTCTGCATCCTGAATATCCTGATCAGCTCCGCAATTTTGATGACGCACCTGTTGTTATTTATATGAAGGGGAAAATAACCGCTGATGACGCCAATTCTATAGCTGTCGTTAGATCAAGGCTCATGTCTGAATACGGCAGGAGGGCTGCTCAAGATATATCAAGAGGGCTAGCGCAAGCAGGATTGACAGTAATTAGCGGCATGGCTCGCGGCATAGACACAATTGCTCATGAATCAGCTCTTGGAGCTGGAGGCAGAACAATAGCTGTGCTTGGCTCAGGGCTTGATGTTATATACCCTTCAGAAAACAGGAAGCTCTTTAACAAGATCACAGAATCAGGCGCTGTCATAAGCGAGTTTCCATTCGACACTGGACCTCTGAAAGAAAATTTTCCAAGGCGCAACAGGCTCATAAGCGGTCTTTCACTTGGTGTTCTTGTTGTAGAAGCAGCTCCTGGCAGCGGATCTCTGATAACAGCATCTTACGCTCTGGAACAGGGCAAGGAGATATTTGCTGTGCCCGGAAACATCGGACAGAAAAATTCCGAAGGTACAAACAGACTTATAAACAGCGGAGCAAAGCTGGTGCTAAGCGTTAATGACATAATCGAAGAGTTGGCTCCTAAGATAAAAAAACAGCTCAGCCTAACCTGCTTAAAAAATAAGGCCGATATAACAAGCCGCATTGAGGCACTTGAAATTACTGGAGATGAAAAGGCAATATGTACTGTTCTTGCCTCCGGATCACGGCATATCGATCAGATTTTGAGACAGCTCAATATAACACCTTCAAAACTATCGGGAATTCTGCTCAATCTGGAGCTCAAGGGTTTGGTAAGACAGCTTGAAGGCAAAAAGTTTGAGATAGTTTAGGAGGATTTTTGGGCAAAAGAATTATTGATGTACTCAGGGTGCTGGCAAAAGACCTTATAGAAAAGGGGTACGAGGCAGAAGATGCGCTGCAGAGCATAAGCGGATTTGACCTCGACTTTCCGATGATAAAGGATGAGCTCTCAACAATGGAGAGATCCAGCATAATAGACGAGGCTGAGCTTGACACGATAAGAGCTCTTCTGTCATTTATTTTAATAAAAGATTCTGAAATAGACATTGAAGATATCTACGCCTTTGTCTTCGGCAGAGGACGCCAGATAACCTGGAACTGAAGGAGGCCGCTGATTGAAATCGCTAGTTATAGTTGAGTCGCCGGCAAAGGCAAAAACAATCAACAAGATTCTCGGCAAAGACTTTGGCGTTAAGGCATCAGTAGGCCATATAAAAGATCTGCCGAAAAAAGAGCTTGGGGTTAATGTAGACAAGAATTTTGAGCCACAGTATCTGGTAATACCAGGCAAAGAAAAGATAGTTAAGGAACTCAAAAGCGAAGCAAAAAAAGCAGAAACAGTATACATCGCAACAGACCCTGACCGTGAGGGAGAGGCTATAGCCTACCACATAGCAGAAGAGATAACTTCTGCAAAGGGCAAAAAAAAGATATTCAGAATAACCTTCAACGAGATAACAGAAAAGGCTGTACGTGAATCAATAAAAAACCCTGGTGAAATAGATACAAACAAGGTTGATGCGCAGCAGGCCAGACGCATACTCGACAGGCTTGTAGGTTATAATTTGAGCCCTTTTCTCTGGAAAAAGGTTAGACGAGGTCTGAGCGCAGGAAGAGTTCAGTCTGTAGCTGTTAGGCTGGTTGTTGACAGGGAAAGAGAGATAAACGCCTTTAATAAGGAAGAGTACTGGACAATAGAGGCTGTTATGGCTGCAGCAGAAGGCAGCAAGCAACAGTTTAATGCAAGGCTATACAAATACAAAAACGCTCTTGTGGTAAACAGGGATGCAAAAGATGATGAGCGTTTTCTTATAAGAGATGAAAAGACAGCCGAGGCTGTTTCAGAAGATCTTAAAAAGCAGGAATTTAATGTCGCATCTGTAGAAAAGAAGCTTCGCAAAAGATCTCCGTCAGCTCCATTTATAACAAGCACTCTGCAGCAGGAGGCCTCAAGAAAACTGCGCTTCACAGCAAAAAAGACGATGATGACAGCGCAGCAGCTCTATGAAGGCATAGAGCTGGGCAAGGAAGGGTCTGTAGGTCTCATAACCTATATGAGAACTGATTCATACAGGATATCTCCAGAGGCTCAGGAGTGGGCAAAAACATACATTGAAGAAAAGTTCGGCAAAGAGTACCATCCAGGCAAATTCAATATATACAAGAGCAAGGGCAGCGCTCAGGATGCACACGAAGCTGTCAGGCCTACATATATGGACAAAACTCCTGAAACGGTAAAGTCTTACCTCACAAAGGATCAATACGCGCTTTACAATCTCATATGGAACAGGTTTATAGCTAGCCAGATGAGCCCTGCCCAGCTTGATCTCACAACAATTGTAATAGGCATAAAAAGCGCGCTAAAAGATCACCAAACAACAGAGTTCAGGGCAACAGGCACTGTGATAAAGTTTCCTGGCTTCATGGCGCTTTATACAGAAACAAAAGATGAGATAGAGGAAGAAGAAGGCGGACTGCTTCCTGAGCTTAAGGAAGATGCTGGATTGGATATGAGAGAACTCAATAAAGATCAACATTTCACGCAGCCTCCTCCAAGATATACTGAAGCTACACTCGTAAAAGCTCTTGAAGAGAAGGGAATAGGCAGACCTAGCACATATGCAACAATCCTTTCTACAATACAAGACAGAAAGTATGCAGAAAAAAATGAAGGCAGATTCAGTCCTACTGAACTTGGAGTTGTCGTAAATGACCTACTGGTCGATAAATTTCCTGAACTTATTGACTTTAATTTTACAGCAAAAATGGAAACAGAACTCGACTCAATTGAAACAGCAAAAATGAAATGGCCCAAGGTTGTAAAAGATTTTTATACCCCTTTCAACAAAGATCTACAGAAGGCATCAAAAGAGAGCGGAAAGGTAAAGCCCGAAGATATAGCAACTGAACAGAAATGCGACAAATGCGGCTCGCCGATGGTGATAAGATGGGGAAGGCACGGCAGATTCTATGCCTGCTCAGGCTATCCAAACTGCAAAAACACAAAGCCTTTGGAAGACAATCCCGGACAACCGCAGCAGGAACCGGAAACAACTGACGAAATATGCGACAAGTGCGGCTCGCCGATGGTGATAAAAAAAGGAAGGTTCGGAAGATTTCTGGCCTGTTCAAAATATCCTGAGTGCAAAAACGCAAAACCACTTTCAACAGGCATAAAATGCCCTATGGACGGCGGCAATATTGTTGAGAGAAAAACAAAAAAAGGCAAATCATTCTGGAGCTGCAGCAACTACCCAAACTGCAAGTTCGCAACATGGTTTAGACCAGTTCCAAAAGAGTGCCCAAAGTGCAAGGCTCCGATGCTAGTTGAGAAAAGGTCAAAAACAGGCGATGTCAGCTATGCCTGCGTAACAGAAGGGTGCGACCATACAGAAGATACAGAGTAGCAAAAGCATTAAGCGCAAGCCTTTTATTATCGGCATCGCCAGCAGCCAGAGCGGCTCTGGCAAAACCACTCTGGCTGCTGCTCTGCTTAAATATCTCTCATCTGACCTCCAAGAAAACGTCAGATTCGCATTTTTCAAAAGATGGGGCGCTGTCAAATTTACCGCATCAAGGTTCAGCACAAAAATAGTATCAGATGAAAAGATAATGCTTGAACATGGCAAAGACACATGGAGACTCAAAACATCAGGAGCCGAAAAAGTATTATGGGTAAAAGCCCGGAGATCAGACCTTGCTGATGTAATGCCAAGGGCGCTCGAAATTCTCTCTGGAATGGATGGAATTATTGTAGAAGGAAACAGCGCAATTGAGTTTTCGAATCCTGATATAGTAATATTTTTAGTCAGTCGGGATGAAGAAGGCATGAAGCCTTCGGCTGCCAATCTGCTCAAAAAAGCCGACATAATAATTTCAGCCTCCCATCTTGATATTAAAACTGACAAAGAGCCTGTCACAGGAAAAAGGATTATAAGATTTGATCCTTCAGAGACATCAGCTCTCAGGTTAATGGTACAAATGATGGACAAAGAAAATGACAACAGCAGACTTAAAGAAATGCTGGCTGAGACAGCGTCAGACGGCAGAATAACCTGCACTGCTGCCAGGCATATAGCTGAGAGCCTTGGACTGCCCTACTCTGAGATAGCAAAGGCAGCCAATGAGCTTAAGCTCAAAATCTCAAGCTGTGAGCTTGGCTGTTTCTGATGACTACCCTACTCTTTGAACTTGCGCTCACATTCTACTTCGCAGCAGCGATAGTCAGTCTTTCTGAGCTGTTCAGGGAGAGCAAAGGCGCATCAAAAATGATGTTCGCCTTTGCATTTGCAGGTTTCGCCCTCCATACCGTAGGAGTTGCAGCAAGATATATTTCTACCGGACAGATACCAATAACAAGCATGCATGAGGCATCATCATTCTTTGCATGGTGTGTAATGCTTGTATTTCTGATAATCAGCAGAAAATATAAAATCGGCATAATGGCGTCATTCACAATGCCTGTTATTTTCCTGCTTATGCTCTCAGCCTCTATCATGCCGAGAGAGGCGACTCCGCTGTCTCCAACGCTTAAGAGCTACTGGCTGGCGATACATACTCTGCTTGCATTTCTCGGCAATGCTGCTTTTGCAGTAGCATTTGGAGCTGGCATAATGTATCTGATACAAGATGCCAATCTTAAATCAAAAAGACTCAACGGAATATTCCAGCGTCTTCCAAGCGTGCAGACACTGGATGACATGAACTATAGACTAATCAGCGCAGGCTTCCCGCTGCTGACTCTTGCGATAATCACAGGAGCTCTTTGGGCAGAGAGCGCATGGGGCAGCTACTGGAGATGGGATCCTAAAGAGGTCTGGTCTTTGATAGCATGGCTTATTTACGCAATCGTCATCCATGTAAGGCTGGTTGCGGGGTGGAGAGGCAAAAAGGCCGCGATGCTCTCTATACTGGGATTTCTGGTGCTGCTGTTCACATTCTTCGGAGTGAACTATTTCCATAACACGCTGCATAGATTCCCATGAAAATATTAGTTATAGGCGTTAATCATAAGACTGCAGATGTTGAGGTCAGGGAAAAGTTGGCCTTTAACGGCGAAAAGCTCTCAAAAGGCATTGCAGGTCTGTGCGCTCTAAAGAACATCAACGAAGTGGTGCTGCTATCTACATGCAACAGGGTAGAGCTATATGCTTCAGTTGACAACACAGAGACAGCAATAAACAGGATAAAAGTTTTTCTTTCAGAGTTCCATGCTATACCGCTTGAGTCATTCGAATCATCATTATATGTGCTGTGCGGCACTGAAGCAGTCAGGCACATACTCAGGGTAGCGTCAAGCCTTGACTCCATGGTGCTGGGCGAACCACAGATATTGGGACAGCTAAAGGACGCATTCAGTACAGCCCTTAAAGAAAAATCATCCGGAATACTCCTGAACAAACTCATGAAAAAAGCGATATCAACAGCAAAGCGCACAAGAACAGAGACTAAAATCGCAGAAAATGCAGTCTCTATAAGTTTTGCAGCGGTCGAACTGGCAAAAAAGATATTCAATGATCTATCAGGAATGTCTGTAATGCTCTTAGGCGCTGGAGAGATGGCTGAACTGGCTGCCAGACATCTGCTTAACTGCGGAGTTAAAAATGTGATAGTTGCAAACAGGACATATGAAACAGGATGCAGGCTTGCAGAAGAGTTTTGCGGCAAGCCTGTGCGTTTCGAAGAGTTCAAATCAGAGATGCTCTTTTCCGACATAGTTATATGTTCGACCGGCGCTCCTGCATATGTGCTCAACAGGGATGATATGCACACAATTATGAAAGAGCGCAGGCAAAAACCTGTATTTCTAATAGACATATCTGTTCCAAGAAACATCGACCCCGATATAAACAAGCTAGAGAACATATACCTTTATGATGTTGACGACCTTCAGGAGGTTGTAAACACAAACATGACCGAGCGCCAAAAAGAGGCTGACTTGGCTGGAGAGATCGTGGAGGAAGAGGTAGAGAGCTTTATGAGGTGGATAAGCTCGCTAAAGGCTGTGCCTGCCATCATATCGCTGCGGCAGAAGGCTGAGATGATCAGAAGTGAAGAGTTCTCACGCCTAAGAAACAGGCTAAAAAGTGTATCTGATGAAGATATGCAAGCTATAGAGTATATGGCTGCAGCAATAACCAATAAGCTCATCCACGCTCCTATGGTAGCACTGAAGGATGACTGCGAAGACAGGCAGGAGATGATAGCCCTTATAAAAAAACTGTACGCACTGAATGGAGACCATGATGACAAAAAATAAGATTATAATAGCTACCCGAGGAAGCAAGCTCGCGCTTTGGCAGGCAGAATGGGTGGCATCACAGATAAAAGAACTTAAACCAGAGCTCACTGTTGAGCTGATGAAGATAAAGACCACAGGTGACAAGATTCTTGATGTGCCTCTTGCAAAGGTTGGCGGCAAGGGACTTTTTGTAAAAGAGATAGAAGAGGCGCTTATGCGCAATGAGGCAGATCTTGCAGTTCACAGCATGAAAGATGTTCCAACAGAACTGCCTGATGAGCTTCATCTTGCAGTTATATGCGAAAGAGAAGATCCGCGGGACGCTTTTATCGCTCCACTGAGCAAAGACGCTCCAAAATGCTTCACTGATCTGCCTTATGGCGCTACAGTTGGAACCAGCAGCCTGAGGCGTTCATGCCAGCTGCTGCATTTAAGACCAGACATAAAAATAGGACAGCTAAGAGGCAATCTTGACACCAGACTCAGAAAACTGGATGAAGGCGTTTATGATGCGATAATACTAGCTGCAGCCGGAGTAAAAAGACTCGGATGGGGTTCCCGCATTACAGAAGAGCTGGATTACGCCGTAAGCCTTCCGGCAATAGGACAGGGAGCTGTCGGAATAGAGTGCAGGCGCGACGATGATTTTATAAACAAACTGATCAGACCTCTTGACCACTTTGAGACATCTGTATGCGTAAAAGCAGAAAGGGCTCTTCTGAAGAAACTCGAAGGCGGCTGCCAGGTACCTATTGCAGGACACGCAAAATTCAAAAACGGCAGTGTCAGAATAGACGGACTGGTCGGATCTGTAGAAGGAAGCAGGATTATAAAAACCACAGCAGAGGGCCAGCCTGATGAGGCTGAAAAGCTGGGCATTAATATTGCCAATGAGCTTCTGAGTATGGGCGCAAAAGAGATACTCGAAGATGTCTACAAAAACTCCTAAGGTCTTTCTTATAGGCGCAGGCCCCGGAGATATCGGTCTCTTCACAATTAGAGGAGTCCGGTGCCTTCAGAAGGCAGATGTTGTTATATATGACTTCCACATACCACCCCGGATTCTCACATATGCCAATCCTGATGCTGAGCTAATCTATGCAGGCAAGAGCGGTGACAAGCATTATATGAATCAGGACGAAATCAACAAAACACTCGCCTCAAAAGCGCTCGAAGGCAAAACCGTATGCAGACTAAAAGGCGGAGATCCGTTTATATTCGGCAGAGGAGCTGAAGAGGCAGAAATGCTAAGCGCAAAGGGGATCTCTTTTGAGATAGTCCCCGGCGTATCATCATCCTCAGCTGTGCCGGCATATGCAGGCATTCCTCTTACACATAGAGACTACTCATCATCTTTTGCTGTTATTACAGGGAACGAGTACACAACTAAAAACAGCAGCAAAATAGATTGGAAAGCGATATCTTCAGGTTTCGACACCCTTGTATTTCTTATGGGAATAAAAAATATCGATACCATAACAGAAAAGCTGATTAGCAGCGGCAAGTCGCCAGACACTCCTGCTGCTGTAATAAGATGGGGCACAAGACCTGAGCAGAAGACTGTAACAGGCAGGCTCGCTGACATCTCAGCTATGGTTCATGATGCAGACTTAAAGCCCCCAGCTGTGATGGTAATCGGCGATGTGGTTAATTTGCGGCATCATCTGAAATGGTACGAGGATAGGCCGCTGTTTGGACAAAGAGTGCTGATAACAAGAGAATATAATGATGACTACAGCCCGCTGGAGGATCTAGGAGCAGAAATATTCGAATTTAATACAACAGAGTTGGTGGCTCCTGAAAATTATGACAATCTGGATGCTGCTATAGAGTCGATCACAGGATATGACTGGATAGTAGTCACCAGCAGAAATGCTGTAACCCACTTAATGAACAGATACTTCAGCAAAGGCCATGATATCAGAGAAATGCAGGGAATAAAATTCTGTGCTGTCGGATCAAAAACTGCTGAAGCTCTTAATTCCTATGGCATAAAAGTAGATATAGTGCCTGATGAATATAATGCTGAAGGGATAGTAAAATCATTCATAGGCGATACAGACCCGGAATCATCACCACTTAAAGGCATGAGGATACTTCTGCCAAAGCCGGATAGCGCAAGGGATGTATTCCCATCAACGGTCAGAAAATCCGGAGGTCATATAGATACTCCTGTTATTTACAGATCAGTAAAGGCCAAAAAACATAATCGAAGACTCCAGAGATTTTTGAAAGAGGGCAGGATATCAATAGCAACATTCACAAGCGGAGCAGCATTCAGGAACTTCATCGAAATAGTTGGAGACGAGGCCTCTGCCATGCTTCATGATGTACCAATAGCTGTTATAGGGCCTGTAACTGCAAAAGCTGTAGAAAAGGCCGGATTCAAGGTCTCGATCATGCCGAGGGAATCGACAATAAAGGCGATGGTTGAGGAGATAATAAAGTTTAAGGCAAAACCTTCTAAAGCTTAACCGGCAGCATTATCATAAATGTGCTGCCCTTGCCAAATTCACTCTCAACGCTCATCTCTCCATTAAGCGCGTCTTCAACTATTTTATGCGTAAGGTACAGCCCCAGACCGGTGCCGTGGCTCATCCTGCGCTCTACCATGCCGAGCTTTGAAAAAGGCACAAACAGCTCGTGCATATCCTGATCCTTTATTCCTACGCCTGTATCTTTTACAGCGATTAATATCTTTTCATCATCACTGCCCTCACCCACAACAGAAGCGCTTAGTGTTATTGATCCATGATCAGTGAACTTGACAGCATTATCCACAAGATTGAGCAGCGCCTGATATATCCTGCGCCTGTCAGAATGCATAAGCTTGTGAATTGGATCTAAATTGAGTGTTATGTTTTTTTCAGCAGCAGCTTCTTTAAAATGCAGAGAAATTTCTGTAAACAGCTCGTATAAATCGAAATCGCTTATCTGCTGTTCCATCTGTCCTGCCTCAATCTTTGTAACATCTATAGCATCATTAACAAGATCAAGCAGCTGCTGTCCTCCTTTAAGAACCTTTGATACAGCCCCCTTCTGATCTTCAGACATATCTCCATAAACACCATCATCGAGTAGAGAGCTGAATCCAAGCACAGCATTAAGCGGAGTCCTCAACTCATGCGTCATAGATGAGACAAAAAGTGTTTTTAGCCTGTCCAGCTCCATCAAACGTTCATTTGCTTCCGAAAGCGCCTTTGTACGTTCCTTGATCTTATTCTCAAGTTCGGCGTTAATCCTCAAAAGCTGATCTTGAGCTTCAACAGTTGCAGTAATATCACTCGACTGTACAAGTTCAACAAGTCTGCCGCCTATCTCAAAAGCATATGACTGGATATCAACAAAAATAGTAGCTCCGTCTTTTTTTGTATGCCTCCAGACTCCGGCCTCATCTACACCGCCGCTCACCCTGTTGACGTTGTTCAAAAGCCTCTCTACATCTTCAGCCGGCCTTATATCTTTTATGGTCATATTCAGAAATTCTTCTCTGGAATATCCGTAGCGTTTAACAGCAGATTCATTCACCTCTAAAAAAGCCAGCGAGTTTACATCATACAGCCACATTGGAAGAGGATTGTTCTCAAACAACAGTCGGTATCTCTGTTCAGACTTTATCAAAGACTGCTGAACAGCCCTGCTCTCTGTTATATCGCTAACTGTGCCGAGCATCACACTGCTGTCCTTATATTCCACAATTGTTGCATATATGTTCATCCATCTCTCAAGGCCGTCGCCGCGCACTATCCTGACCTCATCATTGCATGAAAGCTTGCTGCCGCTCAAAAGGGCATTGCATCTTTCTGACACAAGGCTCTTGAATTCATCAGAAACAATATCAGTGATTGTCATGTTCTGAATCTCTTTGCTGCTATAACCGATGATGTCGAGCATAGCCTTATTGGTAAAAATAAATTTCTCGCTATGCATAAATATCCCTGCAGATGTGTTCTGCGCAAGAACTCTGAAGCGATATTCCCCCTGCACTGCTTCCTGTCTTACGATTTCTATAAGCTTGCGCAGCATAAAGAAAAGCAGCAAAGCGGTCACAAATACAAATAAATAGCCCTTAAGGCTCTGAAACAGATGCAGCTTTACAGTCTCATGCACCAAGGAATAGAGTGCAAGATCTGAATATGATATCCAGAGAGCGGCCAGAATAAAATATATTCCGGCTATTGTGAAAGGTGAATATTTAATGATTTTAGATTTCATCTTTTTTTGGAATATTCTTGATTGCCTTCAGAAGATTTTTTAGTTTCCTCTTGTCTGCAGCGTCTGCTTTTATGTCTCTATAGTAGAGCCTGTGAAATTCAGCAGCAAACTTGAATGCAGAGGCTCTCAACTCAGACTCTTCTACCCTTTTGGCAAACTCTTCAAGCCCCTCCCCTTTATTACGTATATATCCTCTTTTCGTCAATATGTTGTCAAAACTTGAGACAAATCCTGCGTATGGATCCATCTTCCTATTTAGAACAGCTCTTTTAAGCCAGAAAAAAACAATTGCAACAAATGCCAGAACTGTAATTGTCAAAGCAACTGGACTGTTTAAATTATTAAGCAAATCAGCTCTTGTAAGTCCGTTTCTTATTTTGCTCAGGAATACAAACTGCTCCTCAAAATTGTATGGTATGACAAAAGAATTCCAGAAGTAGTTTGCTGCATCAGCTATGAGCTTAATCCTCTGGAGCAGGCCTCTGGAGTCAACAGCTCTATAACCAGCAGGATATGACGGTGTGGGATCAAACCTAACCCATCCTCTCGGATACATATATGCCTCTACCCATACATGCGCCTCGTTCTGCGTCACAAAATAGTATCCTCCCAACTCGTTATATTCGCCACCCCTGTAGCCGCCTACAAGTCTGGTATGAATGCCTGACATCCTGAGCATAACAGCCATTGTTGATGCAAAATATTCACAATTACCTTTTTTTGTTCTGAATAAGAAATCCTCTATAGGGTTCTCTGAAATAGGCAAGCTCGAAAGTGAATACTCAAAATCTTTAGAATTGAGATAACTTATAATTATGAGCGCAGCATCCTCTGCTTTGAGTCCGCTGGTAAGCGATTTTGCAAGCTGTCTGGTATTCTTAAGTTCCTTGTCAGGCAGATTCAGATACAGATCTTTATCAGGCATCGGTTCGGGCAGAATATCTGAAAGGTGCGATACAGCATCATATCTGATTCTGGATCTCGGCACATCACGAAGCATCGCGATATTGCCTTCAAGATATTTTGTATTTCTAGCTGAATAGCCTGTAGGCTTATCGAGTGCAAAAAGATAGTTGTTGCCGTACGGCTCGAGAAATACTGATTGCGTTACACGCTGGCCTTCGGTGATGGGCTTAAGCAGAGCAGGAGTGCGCGCTGCAGAAGATGCGCTCCATGTCCTGCCGTTAAAACTATCCAGAACTATGCCGCGCCAGTAGAAATGTTGATCAGCAAGCCGTTCTGTCTTTACCCTCAGTATTACAGCCTTGCTCTCCTGTATTGATGATACAGAGCCTAAATCAACCTTGTCAGAAAAGCCTGAATAAGAGACATCCTGCTTTGTGACTGTGCCCCATAAAGGGAGAGCAGTTCTCGGCAGGATGATAAACATAATAGCAGTCAGAGGCAGGGCTATAGCAGGTATTATCATTGACCTTGTGATAATCTTTTTCAGGGTTAACTTCTCTATAAACATATTTTCGTCCTGCGAAAAATAAGAGAGCAGAACAGCAGCTATGGATACAAGAAAGAGCATTAGGACAAAATAAAAAACAAAGATAATATCGATGGCTAGTAATGAGCTCGAAGCCAGCAGCAGCACAGAAAGCGCGTATATCTGCATATAGTCTCTAGCCATCTTCTGCTCCAGAGCTTTTATGATTATGAATAGAAACAGCATATCTATTATCGATCCTCCTAGATTTGCTAGGCTCGCTCTGGATGCTATGGCTGCGCCTAATAACAGAGCAAATATGTTCAGCACAGCCCTGCTTATTCTGAAGATGTTTTTTGAGCTTATGTAAGATGCAGCTATGTATGCAGCAATAAAGACAGAAGAGCTAAAAGGACTTATATTTCTGACAACAGAGAGAAATGCTGTCAGCGCTATGCAATGGGATGTCAGCTCCAGTGCATGACTTATGCTGATCTGCCTGCTATATCCTTTCATATAAAGCCAGCTCCCTTAGCATCTTGATCCTGTGGGCAGAGCCAAGAGCAGGTTTAAATACCCTTTTTTGAATAACAAGACCTGCAGGCCTGCCTTCTTTTATAAGTTTGTTAACAGTATACGCAGCGCATGATATCCTTGTCTCAATATCAGGTATCTGCAGTTCGTCAAAATTTATCAGTACAGGTTCTGCTTCTGAAGATGGGAACTCCTTTGTGAGAAGCTTATCTGCCTTTGCAGCAGCCTTCCAGTGTATATGCCTAATCGGATCTCCTGACTGGTATGGCCTCAGGGATACTATTCCCGGCTCATTTCCCCTGCTGTCTGAGTGAGATCCTTCAAGATTTCTTTTTGCATGATGCGATGCCTGCGATACAGAACATTTAACAAGCTGGGGCAGTACAAGCACATCTTCTGCTGATTTCAGCTCTAAACATCTCACAAAAAAACTGAAAGGAAACACAGAGCAGACTTTTATGCTATCGATTTTGTTAAAACCTCTCTTTTCAAACAAAACCTGCAAAGTCTGTGATGACTCATGGCCTGGATCCAGATAATGAAATAATGCATCTCTGCCCTTAACCCTTACCCTTATTAGGAAGGCTGGCATATGTCTTTTATTATTTCTGATGGTTATCCTCAAGGAAAATTCCGACATGGCGTATGCTTCATCAGGTATCAGGATACTTACTCCAATGCTCTTTATGTTATGCCTGCCGAAAAATCCAGACACAGCCATCAGAGATAAAAAGCCGGATACGATTATGTATATCAGATTGTTGCCGGTATTTACAGCAGAAAAGCCGAGGAATAGTGTGAGAGCTATGAATATCCAGCCGGCCTTTGTGAGCCTTATCAGGCGGGAGTCTTTATCGCTTCGATTAGAGATCTGACCATCTCCTGTCTTTCTGTGTTTTCATACTCTTCCCTGAAAATGATCCTATGAGGAATCACAAAACCAGCCATCTCTTTAATATCTTCAGGAATGACATAATCTCTTCCCTTGAAAAATGCGTTGGCCTTTGCTGTGTGCTGTATAGCCAGCGCTCCACGGGTAGAGAGGCCAGCTGTAAGCCTTTTGTCAGTCCTTGTAGCCTCTATGATGTTCATTATGTAGGATATAATTTTATCTGAGACATGAACGCTTGAAGATATCATGTCCTGAATCTTCATAACCTCATCTCCGTCCATAGCAGGCTCTATTGTGTAGAGGTCTCCCCTTCGGCTGCCCTTTCGCAGTATCTCCATCTCTGCGTCTCTTGACGGATACCCAATGCTGATCTTCATAAGAAACCTGTCGAGCTGAGACTCGGGCAGATAGAATGTGCCGAACTGCTCAACAGGGTTCTGTGTAGCTATAACAAAAAAAGGCCTGGGCAGCTTGTATGTCTGCCTGTCCACAGTAACCTGCTTTTCTCCCATAGCCTCAATTAATGCGCTCTGGGTCTTTGGTGTTGTCCTGTTGATCTCATCGATCAATACTATGTTGTTGAATATGGGGCCCGGGTGAAAGACAAACTCACCGCTGTTTTTGTCGAATATCGATAGGCCTGTTATGTCTGTTGGCAGCAGATCGCTTGTACATTGTATTCTGCCGAAGCTCAGGTTAAGTGATTTGGCTATGCCGATAGCCAGAGTCGTTTTGCCGAGCCCCGGCATGTCCTCTATAAGCAGATGTCCGCGTGAAAAAAATGATATGAGCGCAAGCCTGAGCGCAGCATCCTTGCCATGAAGAAATCCTGACAGCTTCTCCAATATGCTGCTTATCTTCTGGTTCACTGCATTCATATTTCATATCTCCAGCAGGTATATATTGAGCAGGCTATTTACATATTACAACATAAAAACCCACTCTGCTGTACTGCTGCAAAAACCTTTAGCTCTGCTTCTTTGCGTAGCCTATCTCCCTTAGCGCTGTCTCTATCTCCGTAAGGGCAGCAGGGTCATCTATTGTTGAAGGCGGTCTGTACTCTTCTGAGTCAGCTATCTTTCTCATTGTGCCGCGCAGTATCTTGCCTGATCTGGTCTTGGGCAGTCTGTTAACAACTGCAACGCTTTTGAAGCAGGCTATAGGACCTATCTGTCCGCGCACCATCTTTACAAGCTCTGCCTTTATCTGCTCTATATCTCCATCAACGCCTGATTTAAGCACAACCAGACCTACAGGCAGCTGCCCTTTGAGAGAATCAGCAGCCCCTATAACAGCGCACTCTGCTACCTTTGGATGCGTTGCCACTATCTCTTCCATCTCTCCTGTCGAGAGCCTGTGTCCAGCAACATTGATAACATCATCCACCCTGCCCATGATAAAGACATATCCATCCTCATCAATATATCCGCCGTCGCTGGTAAAATAGTAGCCCTTGAAAATATCCATATATGACTTGATGAATCTCTCATCAGCATTCCATAGCGTAGGCAAAGTACCAGGAGGCAGAGGCAGCTTGATAGCTATCACGCCCTCTTTGCCAGGCTGCACCTCTTTGCCGTCACTGTCGAGCACCTTAACATCGTAACCAGGCACAGGCTTTGTTGATGATCCTGCCTTAACAGGCATCATCTCTATACCTATGCAGTTAGCTGTGATCGGCCAGCCTGTCTCTGTCTGCCACCAGTGGTCAATAACAGGTTTATTCAGCAAATTTTTAGCCCAAAAGTAGGTGTCAGGGTCTGTTCGCTCACCTGCAAGAAAGAGGTATTTAAAGTCTGACAGGTCATACTTTTTGATATAGTCTCCGTTAGGGTCTTCCTTCTTTATCGCTCTCAAAGCAGTCGGAGCTGTAAAGAGCGTCTTTATGCCATGCTGCGAAATCACGCGCCAGAATGCGCCTGGATCTGGAGTGCCCACTGACTTGCCTTCATACAGCACAGTTGTGCATCCGGCAATCAGCGGAGCGTAAACAATGTATGAATGCCCCACAACCCATCCAACATCAGAAGCTGCCCAGAAAACATCACCATGCTGTGTATCATAAATATTCTTCATGCTCCAGTGCAGGGCAACAGCATGTCCGCCATTGTCCCTGACAACGCCTTTTGGTATGCCGGTTGTGCCGGATGTATATAGAATGTAGAGAGGATCAGTAGCCTTCACCGGAACGCACTCAGCAGGAATAGATTTTGAAATCAGCTCAGCCCAGTCATGATCACGACCCTCATTGAGCGTAGCCCTAACCTCTTCCCTCTGAAAAATTACACATTTCTGCGGTTTGTGGTTTGCGAGCTCAATCGCTTTGTCGAGCAGAGGCTTGTACTCTATAAGTCTTGTAACCTCTATTGCGCTCGATGCAGAGATGATGACTTTGGGTTTCGCGTCATCTATCCTGATAGCCAGTTCATGAGGCGCAAAACCGCCAAAGACCACTGAATGCACAGCCCCGAGCCTCGCGCATGCGAGCATCGCAACAACTGCCTGCGGAATCATCGGCATGTATATGATGCAGGTGTCTCCTTTTGATAAGCCAAGACCTCTTAGAGCACCCGCAAATAGAGCCACCTCTTTCTGAATTTCCTTGTATGTAAATTTTTTGATCTTCTTGGTAACTGGGCTGTCGTAAATCAGGGCTGTCTGGTCGCCTCTTCCTGCCTCAACATGGCGGTCGAGCGCATTGTAGCATGTATTGAGCTCTCCTCCGGCAAACCATCTGTAGATCGGAGCATTTGAGCTGTCGAGCACCTTGTCCCATCTGCGGTGCCATGTTATGCCCTCTGCTGCCTCAGCCCAGAACCCCTCTGGATCAGAAATGCTTCTATTGAAAACCTCGTTATACTTTGACACTGCCCCTCCCCATACTTATTAATTTAATATTGTTTTTGACAAGTATGCTATTAGATACAGATATCCTTTGTCAACGCAAACCTTTGCGCTGCAAGCATTTGGAGCAAAATAGAAGAAAGCGGTAAATAAGCTGCGGCTAAAAGTTATTTTTTCACATAAGCTTCATGATATTTATAGCAGGCAGCCCTATTCTTGGCTGCGCATTTTTTGAAGAGCTTCATCTCTTCTGTACTCATCTGGCTGTAGTAATTCTGTGCCTTTTCATCCATAGCCTTTTTTGCTGAGAAGGTTACAGAAGGAGTCAGCAGCATTGATGCTGCTATTATTATTGCGGAAACTAAAAGCGTTTTTTTCATAACCTCATCCTCCGAAAAATATATTCAAATCCATAAAACAACTATACCCGCTGCCTAATACGATGTCAACAAATCATCAACAGAAGAATGAGCGCCTCTGAGCCTCGGGAAACATTTCTCCTTCAGCATACTCTCCCTTGCCGGTCTTGAAAAAGCGCTGGGAATGGCTGGCAATAGTTATGTTCCCAAGCTCCTTGAGTTTTATTAAGATGTTTTTTGAGTTGATTATTTCGGATATTTGCGTCAAAGTGCGGGGCACTTCATATCTCCTATAGTATGAGAGCAGAAGTTATGCGTCTATTATTTTCAGACCCAGACATTTAACCATAGGATCGAAATCTCTATCATCATGCAGCAGCGGGATTCCGTAATGAATGCAAAATGTTCCAATGATAACGTCAATGGTCTTTCTTACCGTGACACCACGCTTCCTCAGCGTCCTGTAGTTTAGAGCGCTTTGGATGGAAATGTCCTGTCCTCCCATGACAACAAAGGGAAGCTCCAGCAGTAAATCTCTTGCGGTTTTGAAGTCACTATCGTTTTGAAAGCCTTGAAGCACTTCGGTGAGAACCAGATCGCCCATCAGAATGTGAGTAGTTCCCAGGGATGAATCCAGCCAATTGGTTTGAAGAGTTATCTTGCCATTAAAGTAGTCAATCCAAACCGAAGAGTCTACGAAGATCATTTATCTGACCGCATCTCTTCAAGGCTGCCGATCCATTTCAGCCTGCCTCGAAAACGCTTAATCTTCTCCTGACCTTTCATCCGTACAAGAAGTCTTAATCCTTCCTCAATAGCAACCTTCTTTGTTCTTGTTCCCGAAGCCTTTAGGGCCGATGTCATCAACTCATCATCAATAACCACATTTGTTCGCATAGAACACCTCCAGTGTGTATTATATAGTGATATTATACACATTACCTGTATTGGTTGAAAACTTTATTAACATCCCTATTCTTGCATTTGACCTGCCAGGCTGCCAAATTTTATTATAGAAGCCATGCTTAGTCCAGAAAAACAGCTCGCTATAATCAAGAGAGGCGCTTCAGAGATCATCCCTGAAAAAGAGCTTCTGAAAAAACTCGAGAAATCCTGCAAGACAAATACACCCCTGCGCGTAAAAGCAGGTTTTGACCCCACTGCTCCAGACATACACCTCGGCCATACAGTTCTGCTTGAGAAGATGCGCCAGTTTCAGGAGCTGGGACACACTGTCATATTCCTTATCGGCGACCTCACTGGCATGATAGGCGATCCAACAGGAAGGTCAGAGATCAGAAAACCGCTGACGCAGGAACAGATAACAGCCAATGCAGAAACTTACAAGACACAGGTATTCAAGATACTCGATCCTGAAAAAACAGAAGTGCGCTTTAACAGCGAATGGCTGATGAAGCTGACGCCGATAGACATCATAAAACTCCAGGCAAAACAGACAGTGGCAAGAATGCTCGAAAGAGAGGACTTCAAACAGCGTTTTGCGAGTCAGAGCCCGATAAGCATACACGAGTTCAGCTATCCGCTATTTCAGGGATATGACTCTGTTGCGCTCAAATCAGATATTGAACTCGGCGGCACTGACCAGCGCTTCAACCTACTGATGGGAAGGGAGCTGCAGGAGGAGTTTGGACAGGAGCCACAGGTTATTTTGATGATGCCTCTGCTCGAGGGACTTGATGGAGTGAAGAAGATGTCAAAGAGCCTCGGGAATTACATTGGCATATCAGAAGAGCCGAAAGAGATCTACGGCAAGATGATGTCCATATCTGATGAGCTGATGATAAAGTATTATGAGCTTTTAAGCCACATAAGTCTTGATGAGCTGAACGCGCTTAAAGAGGGCTTAAAGAACAGCAGCGTGCATCCCAAAAATGCAAAGGAAGAGCTTGCGCTCGAGATAGCTGAGCGGTATTCATCAAAAGAAGCAGCGCTCCATGCAAAAGAAGAGTTCGACCATGTGTTCAAGGACAGGGGCAGGCCTGAAGAGATACCTGTGATCGAAATACAATGGGATGAAGCAGAGATATGGCTGCCAAAGATAATGAAGCTTGCAGGCCTTGTGCAGAGCACAGGTGAGGCTATGCGGCTGATAAAGCAGGGCGGAGTCTCTGTTGATGAAAAGAAGGTGGAGAATCCTGATACAAAACTTGCCAAGGCTGAATACATCATCAAGGCTGGCAAGAGAAAGTTTGCAAAGATAAAACCGGTTTAGTTTAGCCTTTTGTATATCTCACGCCAAGCTTCCTGGCTGTATCATCCAGCCTTTTATCGAGAGTCCACAGGGGTATCTTATCCATAACAGCTGATGCGAGCAGATGCATATCAATGTATCCCAGCCCCTTCCCCATCAAGCTGAAGTTTTCGACAAACTGAAGCACTTCGTCATGCTCAACCTCCTGCGTCATAGGGAGCGAGCCGAGCAGTGACAATATTTCGCCCCTGTTTTTCAGATTCCCACAAGCCAGTTCACCTATGACAGCCCTGTGGCATGCAACATATCCGTCATTCAACAAGGCCACAAGCTCAGGAGCTCCGCTTCGAAGATGAGTTATCCATACAGATGTATCGACAAGCACCATCTCAGGCCTTCTCTGACCTTCTTCTGGAAATATCTTTGAGATTTTTCTGTGTACCTCCGAGCAGCGCAAGCCTCCTGGCGCTTTCCCTCGCTATAAGGGCCTCCAGCCCAAGCCTCACAATCGATGTCTTTTCCTTAATGCCTGTAAGTTTTGATGCCTTTTTGAGCAATTCATCCTCGATAATCAATGTTGTCCTCATGAAAGCCTCCCCTGCCTATATGCTAAATCATATGTATAAGTATGCATTATTTATATGCATGAGTCAACAAGAGGATTATGCCAGAAGGATAAAGAGGCTGCTGATTTTGGGAAAATCAGCAGCCTCTTTAGAACTAAAATGAGACAACTCTATTTAATTTCATTTTCAATATTCCTTTTCATATCCGTCACCGCCACTGTGCTGCCTATGCCGTTGTAGTGGTAAAAACATTTATATATAGAACCGTCCCTTTAAACGTCCTTCTATTGTGGTCTTTTTGCATATAACGACAAAATCAGCCGGAGCGTAGCGATCGGCTGGCTTGATTTGTTAAATCACAAATATAATTGATATCGCAATGCTTCTTTTATTTCATCTGCCTGGTTGGCTTGAGATATGCCAATTAGCCAATATGCCCTTAATAAGGGGGCATCTTTTTCATCGTATAAACCAACACCAACTTTATGGCCTATATTTTTTGATGCCATCATTGCAATAATTCGTAAGAGTTCTGCTTTCTGAAATGCACTATTTTCGTTTGTGTAATTATTCAATACAGCCCTTAAAACATCTTGTTCTGGATACCTGCTTTTCAGTGCCTCGATAATAATAAAACTATACGTAAAGGCATTATTATCAGCAGCATCTACATTCGGTATCTTTGTAGCATTTTTGATTCTTAGCTGCGCGATGCTTCGGATATACGCATCTGATTTTAACTTATAATCAAGTGCATTGAGATAAGATATGACCTCATCAGATTTATTTGATGAAAATAGCTGCTCGATGATATTTTTATGACCAATTTCAGCAATATAGTCTTTTTTATCAATATACTTATATAGAAATTTATTGGATATTTTTTGGCCTTTCAATTTATAAATGTCGTAAACTGTATGAACAATGATTGTCCAGTTGTTCTTTGGATCTTTTTTGTATTCTTTGTCTATAACATTTAGAGCCAGATTATAAGTATCATTAAAATCTTTTGGCTGTGTTTCAGCTATTCTTAGCAAAGTTATAGCCTTTGTTTGTGGGTCATTAATCCTTAAAGTGTACTTTTTTGCTTTGTCTATTTGACCTTTTTTTAAATAGTAATTAGCTAATTGATATAAAGGAATATTTTTTGTTTTGTTTGTTTCATAATATGATATTATTTTTTCACAGTTCCTAATGTCTCCTTTCTCTTGAAACAGGAGGAGCATATCTCCCAATGCGTTATGAACATGCTGATTTTCATGGTGTCGCTTTTTTGTATATTCAAAGGCTTCATCATGTTTTCCGGCATTTGCTAGATTCATGGCATTTTGATAAAAAAAGGATTCGTAGTGATTATCAAATAATCCAGCCCCTCTTAATACTTCGCGGGATTCTTCAATTCTACCTACACGAACAAGCTCTTTAGCAACGTATTTCCTAGCTATCTCTCCACCCGTGGGATATTTGATCTCTTTTATCAATTTCATCGCATCATCAAATTTATCTTTTTTGGCATACTCAATTGAAATTTGGGCCCAAGCGGAATCTTTAACGCCGAGATTTTTGATTAGATCGATTGTTTGTAAACCTTTCTCCCAGCAAGCTATTTTTGAATAACCAACTGCAATATCGTGTAAGAGGTATCTATAGCCGCCAATTTTGCTTAATTCTGGATCTTGAATCCAATATTCATCATCAATATTTCGATTACCTTCTTGTTTGGAATTAATTTGCGGAAGATTAACAGCAATTTTCTTAGCTTCATCTAAATATGTACACAGTTCTCTATCACAAGCGATAGCTACATTTGTGGTTAATAACAATGCTAATATAAGTGTAAATATCTTATTCATTAATCATTGCCTCATGATTTAACGCTCCGCATAACCGGCTGGCAATGGAGCGCAGCGGAATTGCCGTCCGAGTTGATGCGGTTGTTAGCTGATTTCAGACCTTTAAAGTGGGCAGTTCTATTTAATTTCATTTTCATAATCCCGATCTTCTTTGAAGATGTTTTGGCGATTGTTGCCGCTGGTGAGTAAATGATAGATATTTTCTTTTGGCGTTATCCTTGTTGTCATAGGCATGTTCAAAACCTATCATCTTTTTCACTCTTTGTCAATAAATAGAACCGTCGCATTTAAACACAGTCGAGAACTAACGACGAGTTCACACGCCGCAACCACAGCGGGACTACTAACTGAAATCTACCACCGGACGTGAGCGGAGCAAATGCAAACGTGCAGCAACGCGCTGGTTGCGGTCGGTGTGTATTTTGTTGTTAGCTGCTCTTCACTTAAATGATTTACAATGTATTGTTGACCTATTCCAACCATTGTAATGTTAAGGAAGAATAGCCTTGATGGATTTAATATAGAAATCCCATGTAAAACCAGATGGGACAGTAGATGAAAAATATAAATACTCTTCAATTTCCCGAGCCTGGCCAGGAGGAATATTTACCCTTATAGATTCATCAGTCTCCCCGACTATGACGTTCTTATCTCGCAGTGTTATGTGTATCTCTAGTTCATCGATAGTGTACTGGCTGGATTTATTATATATCCTGCCAGTTAGCTTATCATGACCATGCATAGACATATTTTCAGTTACAACTTGTTCAGTTCGAATCAGAGTCTTAGCGAATGCATCTTGTTTTTCACGTTTATTATTATCATGAGCAGACCATAGTAAGATTATACCAATAAGAACGACGCCAATAATAGTGATACCACCGGCCACTTTCCTGAGAGCAGGAATAAATATGAGTGCAATTATGAACAGAAGAACAACCAACCAAATCATTATCTCCCTCCATTGGATAAATGGTATGGTGCATATATGCAGCTAACAAGTTATTATCTATACGACATGCATATATGCTATCACATAACTTTAAATAGGACGGTTGTACTAGCTCACTAATTCGGTAACTTTTGGGAGTTTATCCGCCTCAGCGGACAAGTCAAACGGTGTTTCATGATACAAACCTCCGTGTTTTGCCAGTTGAACAAATCCAAATAGAAAGCGTCTAAGATTTATGATCATGCCTTTCTCTGACTCAAAATAATTTAGGCCTCTCTTGGCTTTATAATTTACAAAAATAAACCACCTAATTATTAAGCATGGATAAGAGGCCTGGTTTGAACCAAAGCCTTTTGCCAAACTATGTCCTGTATTCTGCGTTTATCTTCACATAATCTTCAGTAAGGTCGCATGTGAGCACCTTTGCGCTGCCTTTGCCTATATGAAGGTCAATTACGATCTTTATCTCATTTGATTTAAGCTTTTCATTCGCTTCTTTATCTTTGCCTGTTGCAGAGCCTTTTGAAGCCACTTTTAATCCATTAAGAAAGATATCCACCTTATCTTCTTTCAACGCCACTTTTGAGTACCCGAGCACAGCCATAAGCCTGCCCCAGTTGGCGTCATTGCCGTAGAGCGCTGTTTTGACCAACAGCGAATTCGCTATGGCCATTGCAGCCTTTTCAGCCTCTGCCTCATTACGGGCATTCTTCACCTCTATCTCGACAAACTTTGTAGCGCCTTCCCCATCCTTTACGATCATGCGGCATAGGTCATAGCATACGCTGTCAAGAGCTTTTGCGAATTTTTCAAAATCATCAGAGCTCTTTTTTATCAACCTGTTCTCTGCCATGCCGTTAGCCATAACCAGCACTGTGTCGTTTGTGGACATGTCGCCATCTATTGTTATGCGGTTAAATGATCTTTTTACAGCAGACTTGAGAGCAGCATCAAGAGCCGGCTTTGCGATATTTGCATCAGTCAGTATAAAGCAGAGCATTGTGGCCATGTTTGGCTGTATCATGCCCGCGCCCTTGCAAAATCCTGTGATCGTGACAGCCTTGCCTTCAACAGTCATCTTTTTTGATACAACTTTCGGGAATGTGTCTGTGGTCATTATGGCTGCTGCTGCATCATCAACCGTATTGCGGGCAAGTCCATCAATCAGATCAACAATACTGCCTCGAACCCTGTCCATTGGCATCGGAGCGCCGATAACACCTGTGGAGCAGACATAAACACGGGATTTGGATATGCTAAGCATGTCAGCTGCAAGGGCTGTCATCTCATCAGCATCCTTCATGCCCTGGCTGCCTGTGCATGCGTTTGCATTGCCGCTGTTTACAATTATGGCCTGGCCCTTGCCTGTCTTGATGCGCTTCATATCGAGCTTTACAGGAGCTGCTTTGACCGTACTTGTTGTGAACATGCCGGACATGACAGCTTCTTCTGCTGAATAAATAAGCGCAAGGTCTTTTCTGCCCGGCTTTTTGATTGCTGCTTCGGTTACTGAAAAGAGAAATCCTTCTGGTATGCGTGTTGTAGTTTTCATGCTGATAGCATAAATTCAGAAAAGAGATTTTTGCAACAGCAGGTTTAAGGGAAAAGCGCGAGACCCTTGATTGCAGCAGCCTCATCAATGCCGAGCATAAGGTTCATGTTCTGCACAGCCTGACCAGATGCGCCCTTTACCAAATTGTCTATTGCTGAGACTATGATGAGCGTGTTGGTGCGTTTATTAACCTTCAAACCTATATGACAGTAGTTTGTGCCGCGTACATGCTTGGCGTCAGGATATTTGCCCTCAGGCAGCACAACAACAAACTGCTCATTGGTATATGCCTGCTGATAGATTGAAAGCACATCAGATGTAGTGATATCTTTTTTGAGCCTGCAATATATTGTCGAAACAATACCCCTGTCCATTGGCACAAGGTGCGGAGTGAAGTTGAGCAGTATATCAGATTGAGCTACGCTGCTTAACACCTGCTCAATCTCTGGTGTATGACGATGAGTGCCAAGGCCATAGGCCTTGAATCCGTCATTCACTTCGCAGTATGAAAATACCATGTCAGACTTCCTGCCTGCTCCGGATACTCCGGATTTTGCGTCAATACTTATTGAATCAAGATCGACAAGACCCGCTTTTAAAACCGGTGCCAGAGCTAGTATAGACCCTGTTGGATAACAGCCCGGATTTGCTATCAAAGCAGCATTCTTTATGTCTTTGCGGTAAAGCTCTGGAAGCCCGTATACTGCCTTTGCAAGAGTTGCCGTCTTCTGGTGCGGCAGTTTATACCACTCCTCATAAACTGAGGGGTTCTTTATGCGGTAGTCTGCTGAAAGGTCTATAACTTTCTTTCCATTTGAGAAAAAGTAGTCAACAGCGATCTGTGATGCGCCATGCGGAAGAGCCATAAAAAAGATGTCTGCTTTTGAAAGCAGCTTTTCATTAATAAGAGGCTCATAAACAAGATGCTTATATGCAGTAAGATGCGGGAAAATCTCAGGCACAGTCTTGCCTGCTGACTTTTCAGAAGTAATTGCAGTAATTTCAACATCAGGATGCAGATTGAGTATCCTTAGCAGTTCTGCCCCTGTGTAGCCGCTTCCTCCGCAAATTCCAATCTTATGCATTGAACGCTCCTCTAAAATATTAAGCGGATGAGGGCTCGACAGTTTTTGTTGCCGTCAGCCAGCTCATCCGCCAGTATCTGAATCAAAAAATGTAAATTATCTCTTGGAGAACTGGAATCTCTTTCTCGCTCCTGCAAGTCCGTACTTCTTTCTCTCGACCTCTCTTGGGTCTCTTGTGAGGAAACCTTCCTTCTTGAGCTTGCCCTTGAAGTCTGCATCAACATTAACAAGAGCTCTTGCTATGCTGTGCCTGAGAGCTCCTGCCTGTCCGCTGAGCCCTCCGCCCCTTACGTTGCAGAGAATATCGTACTTGTTTGTCATGCCGGTCAGGTTAAGAGGCTGCCTTATGATCATCTGGAGGGTCTCTCTTGGGAAGTAGACCTCAAACTCCTTCTCATTAACAGTGATCTTGCCATTGCCTGGCACGAATCTTACCTGGGCTATCGCCCTCTTTCTTCTTCCTGTTGCGCCGATCTTTGTGGAAGCCATTGTATAAAACTCCTTATCTTAAAGTTTCTATAAGTTCAGGATTTTGAGCCTTGTGCGGATGCTCTGCACCGCGGTACACCTTGAGCTTCTTTATCATCTGTTTGCCGAGCCTGTTCTTTGGGAGCATGCCGCCAATAACATCTTTATAAAGATCCTCTATGTCCTTCTCCATCCTGTCCCTGAGAGATACGGATTTGAGGTTGCCGATGTAGCCTGTGTGGTGATGATAGAACTTGTCATCCATCTTTGCGCCTGTAACTTTAACCTTCTCAGCGTTGATTATGACCACAAAATCACCTGCATCAACATTAGGAGTGAATACAGCTTTATGCTTTCCGCGGAGATATGCAGCGATTCTGCTGGCGATCCTGCCGAGGATCTGTCCGTCAGCATCAACAATATACCACTTGCGGTTTATATCCTCTTCTTTTGCAAACTTGGTCTTCATGAGACACCTTCCTTATAAAAAATAGTAAATATTGGCTGAACACAATTCGAGTTAGATACATTAAACAAAAAGGGTTATATTTGTCAACAGCCTGTCTGATATAATAGGCCGATGAAAAGAGCCCTCTCAATAGCCGGCTCAGACCCCTCGGGCGGAGCTGGAATACAGATGGATCTGAAGGTCTTCAAACACTTCGATGTTTACGGCCTCAGCATGCCTGCTGCGCTGACTGCCCAGAACTCTTTCGGAGTCAGATCAGTCTACCCGATTGAAAGGGCTATTATAAAGGATCAGCTCGATGTTTTAGTATCAGACATAAGACCCGATGCCCTTAAAACAGGCATGCTCCTTACACCAGCGGCTGTTGAGGCTGTTGCTGAGTACGTGGAGAAGTACAGATTAGCAAACCTTGTTATTGATCCTGTGCTCAGGTCTTCATCCGGAGCTGAGATGCTCGACAACAGGGCATTGGATGCGATGCGGAGCCTGCTTCTGCCGCTATGCAGGATTATAACTCCGAATATCCGCGAGGCAGGCGCACTTGCCGGGATCGAGATAAAAGACCATAGCGATATGAGAGCTGCTGCGGAGACGATAATAAAATCAGGAGCTCAAACGGTTATAATAACAGGCGGCCACCTTGATGAGCTTGATAAATCATCACAAAATGCTGCTGACCTCTTTTTTGACGGCTCAGAATTCAGGACAATAAGCAGCAAAATGTTTAAAGGTGAATTCCATGGAACAGGCTGCGCCTACTCAGCAGCCATAACAGCCCTGCTTGCCAAAGGACTATCTGTTTTTGAAGCAGCAGAAAGAGCAAAGGAATTTATGAACAGCATTATAAGCAATGCTGTAGAAATAGGCAGAGGGGCGAAATATCTGAATGTCTAAAATAAAAACTATATATCAATGTCAGGCCTGCGGGTACTCCAGCCCTAAGTGGATAGGCAAATGCCCTGACTGCGGAGCATGGAACAGCTTTGTTGAGGAGAAGCAAGAGCCCAAAACCCTGCGGCATACCTCATTGTCATCATCAGATGCGATGCCGCTCAGCAGTGTAACAGGCGGCAAAGAGAAGCGCACTACAACAGATATTGCAGAGTTCGACAGGGTGCTTGGCGGAGGCCTTGTAAATGGGGCAATAACACTTATCGGTGGAGACCCGGGCATCGGCAAATCAACCCTCCTGCTCCAGACAATAGCCAAACTCGCTGACAA
>JAFGXL010000011.1 GCA_016936655.1 Nitrospirota bacterium
CAAAAAACTGAAGGAAATAATAAGAGACTCAGGCTCAGCAGTTATAGCTCTGTCAGGAGGAGTAGACAGTTCACTTGTAGCAGCAGCAGCCAAAGATGCCGATATAAAAATTCTGGCTGTTACATCAAGATCAGAGATCACAGATCCTGAGGATATTGCTTCAACTGCTGCTGTTGTATCCATGCTGAATCTCAGGCATAAAATCATTTATATAGACATGCTGTCTGAGCCTGAATTCATTGCCAACAATAAAGACAGATGCTATGTATGCAAAAAAAAGCTCTTTACAATTCTAATGAAGATCGCAGAAACTGAAGGATTTGCGAATATTTTTGACGGATCGAATACTGATGATGTAAATGACTGGCGTCCGGGTATGAAAGCTGTATTGGAGTATAATGCCAGAAGCCCTCTTATCGAGGCAGGCTTCACAAAAAACGACGTGCGTCAAACAGCAAGAGCACTGGGACTTAAATGCTGGAACAGGCCTTCTGCTCCATGTCTTGCTACAAGATTTCCATATGGTGCACAGATATCCTCAAAAGGTCTTAAAATGGTAAAGGCAGCTGAAGACTATCTCAGATCTCTCGGTTTCACAGAGCTTAGAGTAAGGATATCTGGGGTTGGAGCAAAGATAGAGCTAAAAGAAGAGGAGTTACATATAATAGCGCAGCCTGTCATGAGGCAATCAGTCTTAAATAGGTTCGCATCCATTGGATTCGACTCAACAACAATAGATCTTGAAGGATTCATAAGTGGAAAACTCAACAGACAGAGACCATGACTGCGTCAGGTGCGGTAAATGCAAGGCTCTCTGTCCGACATACAACGAAACAGCTGATGAGAGCATGAGCCCCCGCGGTAGGCTTATGCTGCTTAAAGCGCTCGAACAAGACAACGAAACAGCCTTGGCTGTATTACAGAAGATATTCAGCTGCATGCTTTGCGGATCCTGTGACAAAAGCTGTCCTCTAGGAGTCAGCGTTACATCACACATCTATGAAGCCAGAAGCAATCTCATCCAGCTCGACAAAAATAAGAAGCTCCTATCAATGCTTGTAAAGATAGTATTCCAGCATCCTGACCTATACTTTAAACTGTTACGACTGCTGCAGCGCATAGGTCTGCCTAAAATCAAAAACAGCCACAACCCTCTAAGGATTATAGATGAAATGGGTATTGAACTAGCTGCCGACACTCTGAGACGAGAAGGAATGCTCTACAAATCGAGCCGTAAGCGCGGTAGAGTTGCCCTCTTTTTAGGCTGCTCTGTAAATTACATTTATCCTCACATAGGCAGGCAGCTTATCCAGACATTAACAGCCATAGGATATGATATAGTTGTGCCCAGCTCTGAGGTATGCTGCGGCGCTCCTCATCTATCAGTAGGACTAAAAAAAGAGGCTGCTATTAATGCTGAAAAAAACATTACGGCATTTGGCAAGCTGAGAGTTGAAGCTGTAATCAGCCTCTGTCCAACATGCACAGATTTCCTTAAAAATATATATCCAAACCTCGTAGGCGCCGCAATGCCCAATGTTATGGACATTTCCGAGTTTATTCTCTCTAATTCACTCTGCGATTCTTTAACATCATCAGCAGCATATAAAAACAAAAAGATTATGTTTCATGATCCATGCCACAGTCTGTTTAAACTAAATCTAAAAAAAGAACCTCGCGAGATATTGAGAAGAAGCGGACTCACTTTAACAGAACCCCGAGAAAGAGGCTGTTGTGGCCTGGCTGGCGCATTTAAGTTATTATATACAGATATATCAAACAGCATTCTTGAAAAGAGAAAAGATAACTATTCAGACGCTGATTTAATAGTAACATCATGTCCAAACTGCATAATTCAGCTTAAGGCTGGACTAAAGGATAAAGAAATAAAACATATCGCAGAGATGCTTTTACCCAATAACAGTTAAAGGAGACCTACAAGCTGTGGAAAAGAAGACCATACCTGACAACAAGATTTCGAATGACAAAGGAGCGGCTGGCTGCAAAAGCTGCGGAGAATGCTGCAGGGGCGGAGCCCCGACACTCTTGAAGCAGGATGCTGAACTATTTAAATCTGGAGTGCTAAAACAGTCTGATGTATATACTATCCGGGAAAATGAACCGGTAATATCCAAAAAAGACAACAGTATATATGAATCAATAGAACTTATCCGAATAAAGGAAAAACCAGGCACAAGCGAGTGCATGTTCTATGATTCAGAAAAAGGATGTGCAATATACGACAACAGACCTGTACAGTGCGTGCAGTACGAGTGCTGGGATCAGTCCGGAGTGCTTCATGAAGGGCTTGAATCATCAAGACTCACACGGGACGACCTTTTTGCAGAAAGTGATGAGATCATAGAAATAATAAGGCACCATGAAGACAGATGCTCATATAAAAACATCAAAGATGCAGTTTATATGCTCGGTGTTGGAGAAGAGGCAGCTGTTGATGAACTGATCAACATACTGCAGTATGACACATACAGCCGACCTTATATTGAGGAAAACTTTTCCATCAATCCGGATATGCTTGAACTTATACTCGGCAGACCTTTGATAAAAACTATAGAGACGTTCGGCATACAGGCATCTCAAGACGGAGATAATTATATGCTGTCAAGAATAGAGGAGGAGCCAAAACAATGAAATTTTTCATCGACACAGCAAACGTAGAAGAGATCAAAAAAGCATCTGAGCTTGGTGTTATTGACGGAGTTACGACAAACCCTTCGCTCATCTCAAAAGAGAACAGGCCGCCGGCAGACATATTCAAGGAGATATGCTCAATTGTTGACGGACCTATCAGTGCAGAAGTGATAGGGCTGAAGAGTGAAGAGATGATTAAAGAGGCGCGTGAGCTGGTAAAGATCCACCCAAACATTGTTGTAAAAATTCCTATGACAGAGGATGGGCTAAGGGCTGTAAAAACGCTTTCGTCAGAAGGAATAAAAACTAATGTTACTCTCATATTCTCGCCTAATCAGGCTCTACTGGCAGCAAAGGCAGGCGCTACCTATGTCAGCCCTTTTGTCGGGAGACTTGATGATATAAGCCAGGTTGGCATGGATATCATATCTGACATTCGATTGATATTTGACAACTACATGTTCAACACAGAAATAATTGTTGCCAGCGTACGCAATCCTGTTCATGTACTTGATGCTGCAAAAATGGGAGCTGACATCGCGACAATACCGTTCAGCGTAATATCTCAGCTCGCAAAACACCCTCTCACAGATATTGGCATAGCCAAGTTTCTCAAAGACTGGGAAAAGGTGCAGAAATAGACAGACATCCATCACAAGATCTTGTGGAGCTTGTATCCACAAATGATCCTCTTGAAGCAGAGATGATCATGAGCATACTAAAAAGTGGAGGGGTCACTGCTGTGATGAAATCATCCAGAGTGACCCCTTATCCGGTAAATATAGGCAAGATGGGAGAAATTAAGATACTTGTTCCTGAAGAAGATCTTCAGACAGCCAGAGAAGCTATTTCTCTGTAACAGTAACCTTCATCTCGATTCTTTCAACAGGATTATCCATCATGTCCCTCTTCTGACTCACAATCTTGTCGGCAACATCCATTCCAGAGACAACCTCTCCGAATGCTGTATACTGCCTGTCCAGAAACAGTGAATCAGCAACGCAGATAAAGAACTGAGAACCAGCGCTGTCAGGATCCTGAGCCCTTGCCATTGAGAGCACACCGCGTTTGTGCTGCTTGCTGTTAAACTCTGCCTTGACTGTGTATCCAGGGCCTCCTGTGCCGTGCATGGACTTGTCAGGATTCTTTGAGTTCGGGTCACCACCCTGAATCATGAAGCCGGGAATTACGCGGTGAAATGTTGTGCCGTCATAAAACCCTTTTTTAGCCAAATCAATAAAATTCTTCACATGATTAGGTGCTACATCCGGATAGAATTTAAGTTCTAGCTTTCCAAATTTCGTCTCTATTACAGCCTTTGTTTCGCTCATCTTCTTGATATCCTCCTTTTTAAATTTTTTGTATCTTACATCAGCATCAGCAGATACTGCAAAAAGAAATACAAACAACATAGCAAAAACACCCAGCAGTCTCATTGTTCCTCCTTTCCCTTTTTTAGTGGCTTATCTTTTGAAAATCTTGTTCATGTCAGCAATAGATACTATATGTGTTGTAGGCCTGCCATGCGGACAGCATTCAGGATTTTCTGTCACTTTCAGATCTTGCAAAAGTTTTGCTATTCTGAATGAGTCAGGAGCCTCTGACCTGCCTCTTATTGAGCTGTGACATGCAAGCCTTGCAGCCAGACGTTTTTTTACATCAGAGAGCATATTAATCTCCCCCCTTCCCAGTGTATTGTCGCTCTCATAAATACAACTAGCCACATCTGACATAAGAGTGCCGAAATCTCCCACAGAAAGCATATCAGGATAACTTCTCACTATAATAGTGTTGCTGCCAAAATCCTCAACATCAAATCCAAACTCTTTTAACAGATCAAGATTGTTTATTAGTATGCTATATTCAGAAGGTCGCAGCTGAACCTGAGCCGGGAATAACAGAGATACAGATTCAAACAGCCTCGAATTTAGAAACCTCTCATAGTTAATCCTTTCGTGCGCTGCATGATAGTCAATTATCATAAGACCTTCAGTGTGTCTCACAGCAACAAATGTGCCTCCAAGATAAAGGCATGGTATTCCTGTGCTCCCGGTGTAGTCCTGCTGTGTATCAGAAATGGTTGTCTGGACAGCTGCTTCAGATTCTGTATAAAGAATCTGGTCTAGACTCTCAGCAGGCAGGTGGACTGTATTGCTGTCCTGACAGCTATTGTATTGTTGCACATCACCTGTACATATATTCGAAAGTGCATTTTTAACAGCCTTTTTTACATGGTTAAACACAAGTGACTTGTCAGAAAACCTTACTTCACGCTTTGCAGGATGAACATTAAAGTCCACTTTTTGCGGAGATATATCAACAAAAACAAAAAAGACAGGATGTTTTTCTTTGGGTATAAGCCCTTCATACGCTTTATATACCGCGTATGAGACAGTCTGATCCTTTACAGGCCTGCCGTTAACAAAAACATACTGAACTGCCCTTGTATTTCTTGCTGAAGATGGAGAACCGGCAAAAACTCTCAGATCCATTCCTATTCCTCTCAAATCAGCGCTGCAGATATCTTCTGCCAATTCCATCCCGAAAATCTGAGATATCCGCTCAATAATATCCGTTGCAGGCGGCAGGCAGAACAGTTCCCTGCCATCTATTTTGAGATCAAAACCCGCAAATGCATTTGCCAATGCTGCAGATGTTACAGCTTCTGTTATATGAGAATTTTCCGTAGAGTCTGACTTTAAGAATTTAAGCCTTGCGGGTGTATTGTAAAAAAGCTCACTTACTGCGATTGTTGTTCCAGGCACAGAAGAGTCCTGAATGCTCAAAATTCTTCTACCCACTATCTCGAGCCTTGTGCCAGCGATTCCATGACTGGTTGTTGACAAAGAGATCTTGCTGACAGAAGCTATTGAAGAGAGCGCCTCCCCCCTGAACCCATTTGTCTTTATGTTAAACAGATCATCTTCTGAACTTATCTTGCTGGTTGCGTGGCGCTCAAAAGCCATTACTGCATCCTCTCTGTCCATCCCCCTGCCATTGTCAGAAACGCATATCAGCTTTTTACCGGCCCTACTGATATCCACCCTAATTCTTCCAGCTCCAGCATCCAGTGAGTTTTCTATCAGCTCTTTAACAACAGATGCCGGCCGCTCTATAACTTCACCGGCAGCTATTTTGTTTATCAGATCTTCAGGAAGGATTTTTATGTCTGGCATGCGATATTTTAGCATACGAGGCCGCACAGGTGCGCCTGCATATGCATTGGCCAAAACAGCATCATCATGGTATAATTATTTTCATGAAAAAAATATTAATGAAGGGAAATGAAGCAGTAGCTGAAGCAGCGATTCAAGCGGGATGCAAATTTTACGCAGGATACCCGATCACTCCACAAAATGAAATACCAGAATATATGTCTGCACACATGCCTGAAGCGGGAGGCACGTTTATACAGGCTGAGAGCGAGATAGCTGCAATAAATATGGTCTTTGGCGCATCCGCCTGCGGAGCGCGAGCGATGACATCATCAAGCAGCCCTGGAATAAGCCTTAAGCAGGAGGGCATTTCATACCTATGCGGCGCAGAACTTCCTGCTGTTATAGTCAACATGCAGAGAGGCGGCCCTGGACTGGGCAATATATCAGGCAGTCAGGCAGACTATTTTCAGGCAGTTAAAGGCGGAGGACATGGCGACTATAGAATGATAGTTTACGCGCCATACAATCTGCAGGAGCTGTGGGATATGACAATGCTCTGCTTTGACAAAGCCGATGAATACAGGACGCCTGTAATGCTGCTCGGTGACGGTGTGCTTGCACAGATGATGGAGCCTATTTTTCAGACTCCCTACAAAAAGCCCACCTTGCCTGAAAAAAACTGGGCGCTTACAGGATGCAAAGGCAGACAGCCCAATGTTATCAAGTCCCTCTACATGGGAGACGGAGAACTCGAGCAAAGAAACAAGATACTGCAGGCCAAATACTCAAAGATCAAAGAAAACGAGGTTAGATACACCACAGTTAACATAGAAGACACTGAGCTGATTGTAGTAGCTTACGGCATATCAGCCCGCATAGCCTATGCAGCGATTAGACGTCTAAGAAACGAAGGCAAAAAAGTCGGCCTCTTCAGACCTCAGACTCTCTTTCCATTTCCTGAAAAGCAGCTGCGCAACCTTAGTGAAAACAAAAGGTTCATGACTGTTGAGCTTAATGCAGGCCAGATGGTTGAGGATGTGAGACTTGCTGTTAACGGCAGGTCTGAAGTGCTGTTTTACGGAAGAGCCGGGGGCGCTATGATTACTCCTGAGGAACTCTACGAAAAGATAAATGCTGCACTCTAGATAAGAGTCTTCAGCTCTTTCTTCAGCTTATCTACAGCAGCTTCAAAATCATCCTTGATCACACATCCTGCTGCATTTTTATGACCTCCGCCGCCAAACTTTTCAGCAACCCTTGCCACATTTATATCTCCTTTTGAACGGAGACTCGCCTTGTAGTGGCGTTCCCCTACTTCTCGCAAAAAAACCTGAGCCTTGAGCTTTTTTGCAACTCTTGGAAAGGAGACAAAATTCTCTGCATCACCAGCATCAGCTCCAGACTCATCAAACATCTTTTTTGATGCGTACATAAACGCTATGCCTTCATCAATAGTCAGCGTGGCTATCACAGACTTAAACAGCTCCAGCCTGTTTGTGCTCCATGATTCATATAGCTCTGAATATATGCGTGACGGAACTGCCCCTGCTGCTGCTAGCTCAGATGCTGCAAGCAGTACATCTGAATTCACATTATCGAAACGGAAATTACCTGTGTCAACAACAATAGCTGTATAAAGATTAAGAGCCATGCTCTCTGTTATTTGTATACCCATCTCTTTAATAAGGGAATGCACCATCATTCCAGTAGCAGGCATATGCGGCTCTATCCATTTTATATCACCAAAAGAGCTCTCAGTTTCGTGATGGTCTATTACAGCAGATCTGCCTTTAAAATCAGAAAAAAACTCCTTGTTCTGATTTTTAACAACTCTACTCAAAGAATTAGCGTCAACAACTATAAGCGAATCGAAGCTTGCAGAAGAAACACCCTGTGAAGAGAATTGATCAGGCCGCTTGAATTCTTCTGATCCGGGCATGAAATTATAAGGAGCAGCAACAGTAGTCTCGCAGAACAGCGTTGTTTTTTTACCTATGGATCTGAGCGCCTCAGAAAGAGCTGATGCAGAGCCGAGGCAGTCGCCGTCTGGATCAAAATGTACAGCTATTATAAAATTATCAGAGCTCTTTAGAAAGTCAATCAGCCCTGCAGAAGGAGTTATCACGAAATATCTTCCTCTTTTCCCTTTATTTCCTTTAACAGTCTGTCTATTTTGTCGCCGTGTTCAACAGACTTGTCAATCCTGAAGTCAAGCGAAGGAATGAATTTAACCCTTATCCTCTTTGCGAGCTCGCTTCTTATAAGCCCCTTGGCAGAGTTGAGTATTTCCAATGTGAGTTCACGCTCATCTGCCTTAAATACACTTATATAAATCTTTGCCAGCTTAAGATCTTCACTCATCTCAACATCAGTAACCGTAAGAAAGCCTATGCGAGGATCCTTGACCCTGCGCATTATTATGTCGGCCATCTCTTCTTTAATAAGGATATTAAGTCTCTGTGATCGTTTATATGGATGCATTTTTTATCTTCCGGGGTTACGGCCTGCGTATGCTCTACGCAGGCCATAGATGGTATTTTAGAGTTTTGCTGCTATCTTTTCGATGATGTAGTTTTCTATCACATCACCAACTTTGAGGTCATTAAAGTTTTCTATTGTTATTCCGCATTCATAGCCAGTCTGTACTTCCTTCACATCTTCCTTAAACCTCTTGAGAGACCCAAGCTTGCCTTCATAAACAACAATATTGTCTCTAATTATCCTTATGCCTTCGCTCGCCCTGCTTATATGCCCTTCAGTGACATACGAGCCAGCTATAGTGCCTATCCTTGACACCTGATATGTAAGGCGAACTTCTGCCCTGCCGAGCACCTTCTCCTTGAGTGTAGGCTCCAGCATTCCTTCAAGTGCCTTTTTCACATCCTCTATTGCTACATAGATGATATTGTAGAGCCTTATATCCACACCCTCTTTCTCAGCAAGCGCAGATGCCTTGGATTCAGGTCTTACATTAAATCCGATTATAATCGCATTGGATGCTGTAGCCAGCATAACATCAGATTCTGTTATACCTCCCACAGATGTGTGAATTACCCTGACCTTCACCTCTGGATGAGTGATATCCTCAAGAGATTTTTTGAGAGCCTCTACAGAGCCCTGCACATCGCCCTTGATTATTATGTTCAGCTCTTTTATCTGACCTTCTTTAATCTTTGCATACACCTCATCGAGCGTGAGTTTTCTCTGTCTGGACATATCAGCAAGTCTCTGCTTATGTAGTCTTGCAAGCGCCACCTGCCTTGCCTTTTTCTCATCTTCAACGCCCGTGAATGAGTCTCCGGCTGTAGGCACTTCAGAAAATCCTATTACTTCAACCGGCATTGAAGGTCCGGCTTCATTAATCTTTTTGCCTGTATCATCTATAAGAGCTCTTACTCTGCCTGAGGTTGTGCCAGCAACAAATGCATCTCCCACCCTGAGTGTGCCCGACTGAATAAGAACCGTTGCCACAGGGCCTCTGCCCTTATCAAGCTTGGCCTCAATGATTGTTCCTCTTGCAGCCTTTGCAGGATTTGCCTTCAGCTCCATTATTTCTGCCTGGAGCAAAATCATCTCAAGCAAATGCTCTATGCCCATTCTCTGCTTTGCAGAGACCTCTACAAATATATTGCTGCCTCCCCAGTCTTCAGAGATTATTCCATGCTCTGAGAGTTCATTTTTAACTCTTGTGGGATTGGCTTCGGGTTTGTCTATCTTGTTAACAGCAACTATGATAGGCACATTAGCAGCTTTTGCGTGGTTAATCGCCTCTATCGTCTGAGGCATAACTCCATCGTCAGCAGCGACAACGAGAATGACAATATCTGTAACCTTTGCGCCTCTAGCTCTCAGGGCTGTAAATGCCTCGTGACCCGGAGTATCAAGAAAAGCTATCACCTTACCGTTAATAATTTTTTTATAAGCTCCAATGTGCTGTGTTATTCCGCCGGCCTCCGTCTCAATAACCTTGGTCTCTCTTATTGCGTCGAGCAGAGATGTCTTTCCATGATCGACATGCCCCATGACCGTAACAACAGGTGGCCTATGCACAACCAGCGCTGCATCATCTTCAACCTCAGCAACAACATCCATCTGTTCAGGAGTGACCACCTCAACCTTTATGCCAAAGGACTCTGCTATTAACACTGCAGCATCCAGATCAACCGGCTGATTTACTGTGGGCATAAAACCCAACTCCATAAATTTCTTTATCACATCAGATATTTTCTGGCCTATAGTCTCAGCAAACACCTTTATCGTAGTGCCTTCTTCAAGTTTTATAGACTTTTTGCGCGGCGCAGTAGGTTGTGGCAGAGCGACAGGCTCTGGCGCACGCCTCTTATCCTTGAATCTCCTGCCGCCGCTCTTCTGATCTACCCACTTCTTTGGCTCTACCTTCTTGATTGTCTGAAAGGCCTTCTGCATAGCTGGTTTGGCCTTTATCTTCTCCATCTTCTCTACTTCTATCTCTTTTTTAAACCTGTCAGGTACAGCAACTTCATCTTCACCAGGTATAGCCTCTACAACAGGGGGTACAGCTGCGAAATCATCTTCCTTTATGTCAGCAGGAACTATGATATCTGGACCTAATGGAGGTGGAGGCACTACAATCTTATGCTCTGGCCTTGCTGTACGAGGCTTATGCTCGGGCTTTTTTTCAGGTTTTTGCTCTATTTTATGTTCATGCTTGGCTTCGTGCTTCTGCTCAGCCTTATGTTCAATCTTTGACTTTTCAGGTTCAATATTTTTTGTCTCAACAATAATTGCTTCAGAACCTGTTTCAACCGCAGACTTTTTGTGTGCGCTTTTTTTATTAACAGGGGTTTCTTTGGAGGTCTTTTTCTTGGCTTCAGAAGCAGACTTAGCCTTTGTTTTAGATGTATCTTTTTTCTCTGCTTTTTTCTCAGCTTTTTTTTCTGTCTTTGGCTTTGTTTTTACCTTAGATTCAGAAGGAGCTGCCTTCTTGGCAGAGGCTGCCTTCTTGGCAAAAACAGTGCGCAACTTTTCTGCCTCGTCATCAGACAGTCTTATGTTTGTAGTGCCTTTTTTATACTCAATACGCCTGATCTTGCCCAGTTCCTGTACAACCTCTGTAGACTTAACACCCAGTTCCTTTGCAAGATCGGTGCTCTTTGTTTCCTGAAATGACATCCTGATTTACCTCCAATACTGCCTTGGGTTATCTATATAACTTGTAAGATTGTTCATGAAATGTTATCATAATGGACTTTTTTATGCAATTTAATAAGGAGGTGCTCTATGGCCAGTTGCAGTGTATGTGGCAAAAAAAAGTCAGTAGGTAACAATGTGAGCCACGCAAATAATAAAACAAAGAGAGTTCTGCTGCCAAACATACAGAGGATTCGCATATCAACAGAAAGCGGCACAAAAAAAGTAAATGTCTGCACAAGATGCATCCGTTCGAAAAAAGTTGTAAAAGCTGTCTAATATTGAACTAAAGATACGACACAGCAGGTCTTCAGGAGGCAAAAGCCTCCTGTGCCTGTATAACTGTAGCAACCTTTTTTCAGCGCATCACAGCGGGATGGAGCATGAGGAATGTAGGTTCACTTTTGTTGGGAATTTTCAAGCAGCTAGGCATGGAAGACAGGCTTAAACTATCAGGTCTCCAAGATGAGTGGAACAGCGTATTTTCAGGACCTCTTAGCAACCACACATGGCCCATCGAGATCAAAAACAGCGAACTCTTGATCAATGTAGACTCACCTGCGTGGCTTGGCGAACTTAAATACATGAAGAATGATATAGAAAAAAAGCTTCAGCTTTATGGAATAAAAACTGTAAGGTTCAGGCATGGCAGTGTAAGCAGACAGAGTCGCAGCAGTCACAAAAAAGCAAAGCAGCAGCCGGAAAATTTTAAAAAGCACACTCTCACTTCTGATGAAATAAAATGGATTGATGAAACAACATCAGGTATAGCTGATTCGGAGTTGAGAGAGAAAATAAAAAAAACTATTACCAGATCTATTGAAAGAAAAATAACACACTAAAAAAAGAGGGGTTTGGCTTTTCAAGCCAAACCCCTCTTTTTTATATCTGTCTATGCTGATTCAACTTTTTTATCGTATACCAAAATCGGCTTTTCTTTATTATTGATTGTGTCTTCATTAATTACACACTCTGATATGCCAGTCTTTGATGGTATATCATACATCACATCCAGCATGACCTCTTCGAGTATCGCTCGCAATCCTCTGGCTCCGGTCTTTCTCGTAATAGTCTTTTTAGCTATTGCCGCGAGAGCTCCTTCTGTAAAGGTCAGCTTCACATTTTCGAGTGCAAGCAGCTGCTGATACTGCTTGACAAGCGCATTCTTCGGTTCTGTTAAGATCTTTATAAGCGCCTGTTCGTCTAAATCTTCTAGTACAGCCACCACAGGCAGTCTGCCCACAAATTCAGGGATAAGCCCGAACTTTATCAGATCTTCAGGTTCAGCAGCTGTCTTAACCGCTGCCTCAGACTTCCTGTCAGATGCCTCAGCTCCAAAACCTATGCTCTTTTTTCCGAGCCTCTGCTCTATAATCTTGTCGAGCCCAACAAATGCACCGCCGCAGATGAATAATATATTAGTTGTATCCAGCTGTATATATTCCTGCTGTGGGTGTTTCCTTCCTCCCTGCGGAGGTATGCTTGCAACAGTACCCTCAATTATCTTTAGCAGAGCCTGCTGAACCCCTTCACCGGAAACATCCCTCGTAATGGACGGGCCGTCTGACTTTCTGCTTATTTTATCTATCTCATCAATGTAGATTATGCCCTTCTGAGCACGCTCAACATCAAAGTTTGCAGCCTGCATAAGTTTAAGCAGCACATTCTCCACATCCTCTCCAACATAGCCTGCCTCAGTGAGTGTAGTTGCATCAGCTATTGTGAATGGCACATCAAGAAAGCGTGCAAGCGTATGAGCAAGAAATGTCTTGCCTGTGCCTGTAGGGCCGATAAGCAGTATGTTGCTCTTCTGGAGTTCGACATCAAGCTTGACGCTGTTATAGATACGCTTGTAGTGGTTGTGGACAGCCACTGAGAGCACCTTTTTGGCACGTTCCTGAGCTATAACATAGTCATTCAAAAAATCATGTATCTCAGCAGGAGTTGCCAAAGAACCTGCAGCCTGCTTTGTTGTGGAGTGCAGCTCCTCATCAATTATATCGTTGCATAAGCCTACGCACTCATCACATATATGAACATTAGGCCCTGCGATAAGCTTTTTTACCTCTTCATGGCTCTTGCCGCAGAAAGAGCAGACGAGCGGAGCCTCTTCTTTTTTGTTTCCCATTAAATCCTCCGGCTCAACTGTTATTTCTCTTTTGTCTCTTTGATTGTTGATATTACATCATCAACAATTCCGTATGCCTTCGCCTCTTCACCAGCCATGAAATAGTCTCGCTCTGTATCAGCCTTTATTCTGTCCATAGGTTGGCCAGTATGGTTTGAGAGTATGCCGCTTAGAGTATCCTTCATCTTGAGGATCTCTTTGGCATGTATCTCTACATCAGTAGCCTGGCCGTAGAAGCCGCCTATCGGCTGGTGAATCATTATGCGCGAGTGCGGCAGTGCAAACCTTTTGCCTTTTGCTCCTGCACAGAGCAGAAGGGCTCCCATGCTCGCAGCCTGTCCTATACAATAGGTCGCAATATCCGGCCTTACATACTGCATTGTGTCATAAATAGCCAGTCCGGCAGTCACAACTCCTCCAGGGGAGTTGATATAGATATGTATATCCTTCTCAGGATCTTCTGTCTGTAGAAAAAGAAGCTGGGCTATAACCAGATTTGCTATATTGTCATCTATTGCTGTACCTATGAATATTATCCTGTCTTTTAGCAGCCTCGAATATATGTCATAAGCCCTTTCTGACCTGCCTGTCTGTTCTATAACCATAGGAATTATGCTCATAGCTATTCTCCTTTTTCCACGGTCGCCTTGCTCAAAAGAAGATTCAGAACCTTTTTCTCAAATACTGTTTTTCTGAGCATATCAAACGAACCATCTTTATCCATATAATGCTTTGCTATGGTATCTGGCGGTACCATGTACTTCTGGGCCATCCGTATAACCTCAGACTCCATATCCTCAGGAGATACTGTAACGTTCTCCTTTTCGCCTATCATATCGATAAGCAGCGTAGCCTTGACGCTGTCTATAGCCTTCTGCCTATACTCTTCCGTGAGTTCGTCTTCTGACTTTTCTTCCTTGTTAATAGCCTTAACCTGAGCGACTATGCCGTTAAGTTCCGCGTAAAGAAGAGACTCAGGCACATCAAAAGCATGGGTATCAGCCAGTACCTTTATAATCTCCCTCTGCTTCTGGAGATCAGCCTCTCTGTTTTTAGCTACAAGAAGATTTTCCTTTATCTTTGCCTTTAGCTCATCAGTGCTCTCAAAGTTCAGATCCTTTGCAAGCTCGTCATTAAACTCAGGAACACTGCGCCTTTTAACCTCTTTGACAGATACATCAAAGTTGAGCTTCTTGCCTGCAAACTCCATCGGAGATTCCTTAGGGAAATCAGCTTCGCACTCAAAGGTGTCTCCCTTCTTTTTGCCGAGAAATGATTCTGTAAAATTCTTTGGGTAAAGACTCGTGTCCAGCTTAACAGCTAGATCCTTATGCTCGGATCCGTCATCTTTTACTTTGGCATCAAAAATAACCAGATCCTCTGCTCCTGCAGGGTCCTCTATAACCTCGAACACAGCTCGTTCATCAAGAAATGTCTTGATAACAGCATCAACATCCTCGTCCTTTACCTCAACTGGCACATCCGTAACCTTTATATTCTCATACTTCAGATTTTCAACTTTTGGCCTGATCTCAACTCTAACTGTGAATGCGATAGGCTCGTGCCTTTTGTAATCAAAAGACTCTTCTACTATCGGTGTGGCAACAGGCACAATATCAGCCTCTTCAAGTGATTTAACATAGTATTCAGATACGATTTTGTCCATCACATCAAGCTCGATGTCATTCAGATATTTTTTCTCTATCATGCTCATAGGAGCCTTGCCGGGTCTGAAGCCTGATATGCGGGCCTGCTTCTGAGCCTCTTTTAGACCTGCCTGGATTCTCTCTTCAACAGCATCCGCGGGGATCTCTATTTGAAGTTTTTTCATTGTGGTTGATATGTCGTCAACTGATTTAAGCAATTCTTCCTCCTTATATAACAACGGTTTATTAGTTTATACTTAATTTTTAACCTTTGTCAATTTGAGTTAAGGGTAAAAAAGTTGGTTTTAGGTCTTAAATTGACAGATTCAAAAGGTGGTCAACAATAAGGTCTGCAGTCTGCTTTACAGCCTCAGACAGGCCCTCACCATACGACATATTCTGAGCCTGAATGCCGATAAAATAAACCTCTGATCCGGTATCCTGCGCTATAAACCTGCTCACCGCACCCAGTGGAAACGAGTGAGTCGAGAATATGAGCTGAGGGATAAGATCATCAGGTATAATACGCGCCTCTCCCGGTATTCCGTTAAAGTGCGCCGCGTCTAATATTATAGTCCTGACAGGCATTAAGGTTACTGCTTGGTCAATAGCTGTCTCTGGCCTCTGGCCGGCATCAAACACATTCAGGCCATTGATCGGCTTATCTAGCTTAGAGATTATATAAGAACCTACTCCATCATCGAATCTTAGGGTATTCCCTACGCCTACCACAAGCATAGTCCCCTCCGCTGGAGGGGACAGAACTTTTATAATATCATCTGTTAACAAATTTAATGTTTAGAAAATGCGCTGAACAGGATATGCATGGATCATAAGCCCTAACAAGCATCTCCAGTGCAAGAGTTATCTCTTCATCACTCTTGCCTAAAACTTCAGGTATTAATTTGCGCATATCATGTTCTATATTGTTTGTATTCTGATTTGTAGGTATTACGCAGTTGGCATGTACCATCCTGCCCTCTTCATCTATCTCGTACTCATGATAGAGTATGCCGCGAGGCACCTCAACAGCTCCAACTCCTTTGCCTGCTTTTACAGGTATAGCATTCTTCTCGTTTACTCCGACCAGAATCTCTTCATCATAGTTTACGCCTCTGGTTTTAAGGTCAGTTATTATCTGTATAGCATCCTCAAGACAGTGGACACACTCAACAAGCTGCGCAGCTGTATTCATGTATGGATTTATGCACTTGGGCTTCAGGCCTATTGCCTCTGAAGCGGCCTTTGCCTTTGGATGAAGCTTATCGTAGTTCAAATTGTATCTTGCGAGCGCGCCTACAGCAAATGAGTCTCTGCTCAGTTTTGTATGCTTTGCTGTTGAATGAGGCACAACAAACTCGTTTGTCATCTTTCTGTAATCCTTCTTCTGCATACGCACGCCGTCAGTAGAACCAAGGTCTCCCATAAGAAGAGGATATTCACTGTCATCGCTGACAAGACCAATATACTCAGAATCTCTCTCGAATTCAGGTATCTTCACAGCCTTGAACAGATCTACTGAGGCATCCATATCAGGCCTCATACCCTCCAGCATGTTGAGCATATCATCAAGATCCTTAACTTTTGGCAGTTTTGTAAAACCTCCAACAATAGCAGATATAGGATGAACATGCCTGCCCACAAGGATATCGCATACATCATTGCATGTCTTTTTCATCCTTAGAGCCCGCCTTACCACTTTGTTGTGGGTATCTATCAGCGGTACAAAGCTCTTTACTCCAAGAAGATCCGGAGCAACCAGCAGATAAATATGCAGCAGATGGCTGTCTAATATCTCATAATGAAGAAGCAGCTTGCGCAGCTTTATTGTCTGCTCGGATGGGGTAAATCCCAGTGCATCTTCAGCAGCCTGTATTGATGCAAGTGTGTGTCCGCACGAACATATTCCGCATATCCGGCTTGTTATGTGCTGAGCCTCAAATACAGAGCGGCCCCTCAGCATGGCCTCAAACAGCCTGGGAGATTCCACAATCTCAAGGTTGCACATATTGAGCTTGCCTTCCTGCACATCGACCACTATATTCCCGTGACCCTCAACTCTGGTAAGGTATTCAACATTGATCTTTATATTTCGTTTATTCATTGTCTTTCAGCTCCCTGCACTTGTTGTACATATTCATTTTATTCAGCACAAGATCCATAGGGATGTTGTATTTTTCGAGCACATCCTTAGCTCCATTTTCATTGGGGTTGCTGACCATACCCCTGCATCCATAGCAGATATTTCCGTTGTTTATGCACCAGGAGTTGCAGCCTGCTCTTGTCACAGGTCCCATACAGCCTACTCCCCTTTCGTACATGCAGACATTTTCGTTCAGCTTGCATTCAACGCAGACTGCATAATCCGGCACATAGTAAGGAATGCCTTTAAGCGCTGCCTTCAAAACAGCTACAAGCTCCGGAAGATATATAGGGCATCCATTAACAAAATAGTCAACAGGCACAACCTGATGTACAGCTCTGGTCTTTATTGATGGGAAAAATGTGTATTGCTTTCCATAAACATATTTACGGGCATCATCCAGCTCGAAATTGTTTTTCATGCCGTTAACTCCGCCGATTGTTGCGCATGATCCATAAGCGATAAGAATCTTAGACCTCTGCCTTATCTTCTTTATCCTCTCAACAGCATGAGGATCTGTAATGCTACCCTCAACAATCGCAATATCATAATCCTTGTCCCACTTCTCTGACATCACCTCTCTGAACTCAACCACATCTATTGCTCCAAGCAGATCGAGCAGATGCTCCCCCATATTTGCAACCTGGAGCTGACATCCTTCACAGCAAGCGAAATCAAAAAATGCCACCTTAGGTTTTTTCATCAGAATGCCTCGCTCATATGCTTTATTTGTTCATAGTTGAAGACAGGACCGTCCTGACAGCAATACACATTCTGTATCTGGCATCTGCCGCACTTGCCCATGCCGCACTTCATATGGCGCTCGAATGAGACCAGTATCTGGCGCTCGGGAATATTCTTCTCAAGCAGCTCTTTTATGACAAACTTGTACATTACAGGAGGCCCTACAACAACAGCAAAAGTCCTCTCCGGCTCCAGATCTACACCCGGGATAAGTGTTGTGATCACACCCACATTGCCTGCCCAGTCCGGCTCTGCCTTGTCAACAGTGCATTCATAATGCACATCCATTCTCTTGTTCCAGCTGTCAAGCTCATTAAGAAAGAGCATATCCTTTGGAGACTTGCATCCAAGCAGTATATGCACCTTTCCAAAATCCCTTCTGTTGTCCAGAACATAGTTTATAAGTGAACGTAGGGGAGCTATGCCGAGACCGCCTGCAACTATTAGCAGGTCGTTGCCCTCGAATATGCGTATAGGGAATCCCTTGCCGTATGGTCCCCTTATGCCTATGTAGTCTCCTGCCTCGAGCTTATGCATTGCATGGGTCACCTTGCCCACAACCCTTACGCAGAGATCAAAGGTATTTTTCGATGTAGGAGATGAACAGACCGAAACAGGAACCTCTCCAACACCAAATATTGATGCCATAACAAACTGACCCGGCTCGTGATCAAGAGTCACACCGCCCTCAAGAGAAATCTCGAACATCATCTCATGTTCCGTCATCTTTGTAGCACGAAGAATTTTTGCTTTTTTGGAGATATACCTGGACTCTTTTATAACCATTTTATCCATAGCTTGTTCATCCTCTCCTTTATAAGTGCGTTAAGCGTATCTTTTAACTTTATGCCTGCCATGCATGTCCTGCTGCATCTGCCGCAGCCTGTGCAGAAAAACCTCGAGTACTTTGCTACAGGATACTCAAACTTTCTATAATATCTGTGCCTCTGCCTGGCTGCCCTGGACTTTCTGAAATTTTCGCCTCCTGCAACCTTTGCAAAAGGCTCGAGCTGGCAGGAATCCCACTTCCTGTATTTTTTGCCGCTGCTCATATCAAGATTTATATCATCAATGATGTCAAAACAGTAGCAGGTAGGGCAGACATTTGTGCAGTTGCCGCACGAAAGGCACTTTGTCTCGAGATCTTTCCATACTTCGCTGTCAAATGATCTGTCAAAGAGTTCGGGGATATCCCTCGGCTCTATTGGCACCTCGTTTTTGAATATCTGCTTCTTCTTTTCGCGCAGAGCCATAAACGCATCAAAATGAGATCTCTCCGGATTCTTGAAAAGCTTAGAGGTCTCTACCATCTCTTCCCCTGCATGTGTATTTACATGAACAACAAAACAGTCTCCAATGTCTGTGAAAAATAGATCGTACCCGCCGTTTGGCATGTTTGAGTTGACTATGTTGCAGCTCGCATGTTCATCACAGTAGTCATTACATTCCAATCCGATAATGGTTATCTGCCTTTTTCTGAAGAGGTAATTATAATCTTTTGGCCTTTCAGAAAACACCATATTCAGACACTGTATGCCTGCCAAATCGCAGGTATGCACTCCGAAGATGGTAATCTTTTCTGTTTCGAGTACTGCATTAACCTCAAGGCCGGACTTCAGATCATACTCAACCAGCGTCTCTTTCTGAGGCATGAAAAACTTTTTCGGCGGCAGTATCGTCGGGATATACTTAAGAGCTATATCCTTGGCTGAGGTAACCTCCTCAAATGAGTATGTGCCGTGTCCCTTTGCTACCGGAGCAACAACTTTTTGATCTCTTGACAGGTGAGTTATAAAGCTACTCAGATCATCTTTTCTGAGCACGAGATACTGCAAATCTTTCATATCAGCCTCTCATTTGCCTTTTTATTTTTGATTGATAGCGAACTCAGCAAAAAAACTGACTATGGTCAATAATATAGTTTACAATTCATTAACAAGTCAACTAAAAAACCTGCTCGCAATAAAAAAACTGCCTGCAGCCCAAAATTTCCGCAGGCAGTTTTTTATAATCTGCCAATATAAAGTTAAATTACTAACTAATCTTTTTTGTGGTTATCCTTCTTATCTTTCTTGTTAAACTTATCGCCATTATCCCTTGCAGACCCCTCTTTGCGTTCTTTTGCATGGTCTCTGGACTGAAACTTATCCCTGTCAGGAGCACCAGCATTTCTTTGGCTAGGCTTAATATCTCTGAAATCTCCCCTATCTTTTTTGTTATTCTTGTCCCATTTATTATCCTTGTAATCTCGAGAACCATTGCCGCGATCTCTGTCAGGCTCTCTAAAGCGACCCCGATCTCTGTCATCAGATCCCTTGAGCTTCCTGTCTCTTTTAACATCCCTGTCTATTACAACAAAGTTTCTGCCTTTTGAACGAGCGCCTACAACATAGTCAGGATCATATCTGTGGTACTCGGTTATAAATCTTAGATTAACCATGTTTACAACGTCTCTGTCATGCAGCCTGATCTTATGCCAATCTTTTTTTGGTCTCTTCATATAGTAGCCATAAGCCTTGCCATAAGGTGGACCCGGGTTTCTCTTCAACGGCACATAATAAATATCGGGATGAAGCTTATAGTGAAGCGTGATATTCATCCAGCTCATACCGCGCAGCCTCATATCTATAATTATTTGTGGAGCAACACGAGCATAACGTGAAAGGAAAAACACCACCGGTATCTCCTCATCAGGTATGCGGCGCTCTCTAACAAATACAACCTCTCGTTCAGGCACACTAAAGTAGTCGCCTACTGACAAGTAAAAACCCCTCAACCCCTCGTCGCCTATGGACACACCCATATCAACATTTGCCTTAGATGCCTGAATATTGATGCTAAAACTGAAAGCCATTGCCAACAAAACAATCAAAATTAATCTACGCATACGCTCCTCCGCAATTTGATGTCAGTATAGGCATTGCCTGCACTATACTATTTTATTATTTTTATTAATCAAACAGTATACCATTTCTCAATTCATTAAAAACCAATCACCATAAACAGCTAACAGTGGCGAAATATCCTCCTTTGGGAAGAGAAGCAACTATTTGAGGAGATAAGAGAGATAATAGAATTTGTTGTTAAAATACCTGTCCAGCTATATAATCAACTTAGGCAATACAATCAAGCAAGTTGGAGGAAACATGATCAGAAAGATAACAATGGCATCAGCCTTTATATTGACAACCATATTTTATGCGCAATCATCAATGTGCGCTGAGCCGGTATTTATAGAATGCCCCAAGGTATACACAACAAACCCTTTTCAGATTTTAAGAATAGAAAATGGAGATGACTGGCAGCGCAGCGATGCAACAGGATATTTAATGCATTGCAGAAGCTATGTCAATCCGCAAGGTTATATGACCTGTTTTTATGAGCCTGCAGCACATGGAGCATCAGACGTATACACGCTCAAAAAGATGCCTCCTGATAACATGACATGCAAAGAGACAAACATTGCGTGCCGTTTTGAGTGCTCATCCAAAACTCCGGAGATCAATATTAAAAAACTGCTACCTATTAAAAAACGTCCATAGTATATTTAGCAGCACCTACTTATTAACGCAGTCATCTTTTTCTCTGTCAAACACCTTATCCGGTGCGCAGGTTCTTACTGGTCTGCATAGCTGCTTTGCATCGTTCCAGTAGAA
>JAFGXL010000012.1 GCA_016936655.1 Nitrospirota bacterium
ATAGCGATGGAAAAAGAGCTCAGGTTTGCTATCAGGGAAGGCGGCAGAACAGTAGGCGCCGGAGTTGTCACAGAGGTGCTGGGGTAAAAAGTGAACCAGAAAATCAGGATAAAACTAAAAGCATATGACCACAGGCTGCTTGATCAGTCTGTAAAAGAGATTGTTGATACAGCGCAGAGATCTGGCGCAAGGATTGCTGGCCCTGTGCCTCTTCCTACAAGGATCAATAAGTTTACCATCCTCAGGTCGCCTCATGTGGATAAGAAATCAAGGGAGCAGTTCGAGATCAGAACTCACAAGAGGCTGATAGACATATACGACTCTACACCAGAGACCGTAGATGCGCTTATGAAGCTGGAGCTGGCCTCTGGAGTTGATGTGGAGATTAAGCTATGACAGGAATTCTCGGTAAAAAAATAGGTATGACCTCTGTCTATACCGAAGATGGCGTAATGGTACCGGTAACAGTAGTAGAGGCTGGTCCCTGCTGCGTGATTCAGGTAAAGACAGTAGACAAAGATGGTTATCAGGCTGTAAAGGTGGGCTTCATGGAGCAGAGAAAGGCTAAGAATGTTACAAAGCCTCTTGCTGGAGTATTCAAAAAGGCCGGAACAGCTAACTACAAGATTTTAAAAGAGTTTCGCATGGATGGTCTGAATGTAGGAGATATGGTCAAGGCTGATGTGTTCAGCAAGGGCGATATTGTTTCTGTATCAGGCGTATCTAAGGGAAAGGGTTTTCAGGGCGTTATGAAACGCCATAACTACAAGGGCGGTCCGGCATCACACGGTTCTATGTTTTACAGGGCTGTGGGATCAATAGGCGCAAGCTCTTATCCATCAAGGGTATGGAAGGGACTTGGAATGCCTGGCCATATGGGCAGTGAGCGAGTAACAGTGCAGGCTTTGACAATTGTTGATGTAAGGCCTGAGCAGAACCTCATTCTCATTAAGGGCGCAGTACCGGGCGCGAATGAATCAATAATAGAGATTCGGAAGGATGATTAGTCATGACCCAGAAAGCCATGGAAATAGAGATAAAAAACACAGATAACAAGGCTAAGGGCAATATGGCCCTTTCAGAGACAATATTTAACAGCACTGTCTCAGAGTCAGTTGTTCATAGCGCTGTAAGGAGTTTTCTTGCCAATCAGCGTCAGGGTACGCATGCCACAAAAACACGCGGTCTTGTAAGCGGCGGAGGCAAGAAGCCCTGGAAACAGAAACATACAGGACGCGCAAGGCATGGCAGCACGAGGTCACCGCTCTGGAGAGGCGGCGGAACAGTATTTGGCCCTCAGCCTAGAGACTACACCATAAAGCTGCCTAGAAATGTTAAGAGGGCTGCGCTGTACAAGGCTCTAACAATGAAGTTGAGCGATGGTGAAATAACTGTCGTTGACAAGCTGAATTTTGATGCTCCAAAGACCAAGGATATGATTAAGATTCTCGGCAACCTTGGAGTGGCTGGAAAATCAGTTCTAATGGTTCTTCAGGACAAGGATGATAATGTAATACTTTCGAGCAGAAATATACCAGCAGTGGATGTTATAAGGGTTGCTGACCTCTGCGCATATCACATAGCTGCGTATGACAACCTCGTATTTACGCAGGATGCGCTTAACACTCTGCAGGAAAAGGAGGCCGCATCCAGATGAAGATAGTCTATGATGTGATAAAAAAGCCGCTCTTTACAGAAAAGGGTCTTGATCTTAAGGAGAGAGAGAACAAGATTCTGCTGCAGGTCAGCTCAGATGCTAACAAGCATGAGATAAAGCAGGCGGTTGAAGAGATATTTAAAGTAAAAGTAGAGAAGGTTGCCACAATTAATCTCAGGGGTAAATTAAAGCGCCTCGGCAAATCTGTGGGACGCCGCTCGGACAAAAAAAAGGCAGTTATCACTCTTAAGCAGGGTGAAAAACTAGACTTAATCGAGGGTGTATAAATGGGAATACGCAAATATAAGCCAACATCACCAGGAAGAAGATTTCAGTCAGCATCCGACTTTAAGGATATAACTGCGCAGGAGCCGCAGAAGTCTCTTACAGTGCCGATGAAGAAGACTGGCGGAAGAAACCATTTCGGCCGCGTAACAGCATGGCAGAGAGGCGGAGGCACAAAGCGCCAGTATAGGATAATAGACTTTAAGCGCGACAAAGTAGGAGTTCCGGCTATAGTTGAGACAATAGAGTACGATCCTAACAGATCAGCAAGGATAGCCCTGCTGAAATATCTGGATGGAGAATTCAGGTACATAATTGCTCCTGTAGGTCTGGCAGTTGGAGACAAAATAGCATCAGGAAGCGATATAGACATAAAGCCTGGTAATACTCTGCCAATCAAAGAGATACCGCTCGGCACAATGATACACAATATCGAGCTTAGGCCTGGACAGGGCGGAAAACTTGTCAGAGGCGCTGGAGCATCTGCTCAGCTTGTTGCAAAAGAGGGTATGTATGCTCAGGTAAAGATGCCTTCAGGCGAGGTTAGACTCTGCCTCATGACCTGCAAAGCCACGATCGGTCAGGTTGGCAACATCGAGCGCGAGAACATCTCTTACGGTAAAGCAGGACGCATCAGGCATCTAGGCAAGAGACCTCATGTAAGAGGCGTAGTAATGAACCCGATAGACCATCCTCTTGGAGGCGGTGAGGGCAGATCATCAGGCGGACGCCCTGCATGCTCACCATGGGGTAAGCCTTAAGGTGTAAAGACAAGACGCAATAAATTTACCGATAAATTTATCGTTAAAAGACGCACCAAATAATATAAATTGAGTTACGGCCGGCCTATGCAAAGCAGGGCCAGAGCCTGAAAAGTAAGAGGAGGAAGAAGTGCCAAGATCCTTAAAAAAAGGCCCGTTTGTAGAAGAGAAGCTTATGCAAAAGGTTACGGCAATGCTGGATGAAGGCGACAAAAAGCTGATAAAGACATGGTCACGCAGGTCGACTATAGTCCCTGAGTTCATAGGTATGACATTCGCTGTTCACAACGGCAGAAAGTTTATCCCCGTTTATGTGACAGAGAATATGGTAGGACATAAACTCGGCGAATTTGCGCCGACCAGGACCTTCAAGGGTCATTCTGGTTCTGAAAAAACTTCGGTAAAGGGTTAGAAAAATGGAATCAAAGGCTATTTTAAGATATGCAAGAGTAACACCCAGAAAGGCTAGAAGGGTAGTTGACCTTATAAGGAATAAACCGGCTGGTGACGCGATGATCTCATTAAGATTCATGCCTTACCGCGCTGCCCGTCTTGTTGAAAAGCTTCTCAGGTCTGCTATAGCCAATGCTGAGCAGAAGGATACGCATGTAGATGTTGACAAGCTAAAGATTGCTACTGCCCTTGTTAATGAGGGGCCTATGATGAAGAGAGTTGAGCCCCGTGCGATGGGCAAGGCGAATACAATAAAGAAAAAGAGCTGCCATATAACAATAGTACTCGCGGAGGGCAAGCAATAATGAGCAAATTCGTTATAAATCATTCAATCACCGGATGGGGGTGTTAATTGGGCCAGAAGACTAACCCGATAGGCAACAGGATCGGAATAATCAGGACATGGGATTCTAGATGGTTCATGAAGAAGGGGTATGCTGAGCATCTTCTTCAGGATATAAATGTAAGAAAACTGATCAAGAAGAAGCTCTTTCATGCAGGCATATCCAAGGTTGAGCTTGAGAGGCCGGGTCAGAAACTCAAAGTTCTTATATATACTGCAAGGCCTGGCATAATCATCGGCAAAAAAGGCTCAGAGATAGAGAAGCTTAAAAATGAACTCGAAGAATATACCGGCAAGCAGGTTGCCATTGAGATAAAAGAGGTGAGAAAGCCTGAGATAGACGCCCAGCTGCTCGCAGAAAATATCGCAATGCAGATAGAGAAGCGTGTTGCATTCAGAAGAGCGATGAAGAGGGCTGTTACTTCAGCAATGAGGTTCGGTGCACTAGGAGTAAAGGTGCAGTGCTCCGGCAGACTTGCAGGCGCTGAAATAGCCAGAACAGAATGGTACAGAGAGGGAAGGGTTCCTCTTGGAACATTCAGATCAAATATAGATTATGGTTTAGCAGAAGCAAGGACCACATACGGCATTGTCGGTGTGAAGGTCTGGATATATCATGGTGACATTCTTACTGAACATTCAAGAATCACAGGATAAGGGAGAGCGAAATGTTAGCGCCTAAGAAAGTTAAGTATAGAAAGAGAATGAAGGGCAATATGAATGGAAAGGCCTATAGAGGCTCAGATGTGTCCTTCGGAGAGTTTGGCATTAAGGCCACAGAGCCTGGCTGGATAACCAGCAGACAGATAGAGTCTGCCCGTGTTGCTATAACTAGGGCTGCAAAGAAGGGCTGTAAAGTATGGATACGCATATTTCCTGACAAGCCGATTACACGCAAGCCTGCTGAGACAAGAATGGGTAAGGGAAAGGGTAATCCTGAGTTTTGGGTTGCTGTTGTGAAGCCGGGCAGGATTCTTTATGAAGTGGGCGGCATTACAGAGGAAGTTGCGAAGGCTGCATTCGGACTCGCTGCACAGAAGCTGCCTGTAGCTACAAAATTCGTCAAGAGAGAGGAGGCAGTTCTGTGAAGACAACTGACTTGAGATTGCTTTCCGTTGACGAGCTGAAGGCAAAAGAGACTGACCTCAGAAAAGAGCTCTTTAATCTAAGATTTCAGCTCTCAAAGGGTGAGCTGCAGAATAACATGACTATAAATGCCGTACGCAAGGATATCGCAAGGGTACTTACGATAATTACCGAGAAAGAGGCTTCAGAAGGAGCCGCGGCGAGAGGTAAAACAAATGCCTAAGAAAATATATGCTGGTGAAGTTGTAAGCGACAAGATGGATAAAACTGTAGTTGTTGCAGTAACTAGAACACTACAGCACCCTCTTTATAAGAAGACGGTCAAGAAGGTTGTAAAGTTCAAGGCCCATGATGAAGAGAATAAGTGCAAGTCCGGCGACAAGGTGCAAATAATCGAGAGCCGACCTTTAAGCAGGGACAAGAGATGGCAGGTAATGAAAATAGTTGAAGGCGAGGGCAGATAAATGATACAGAATCTGAGCATCCTTGAGGTAGCAGATAACTCAGGCGCCAAGAAAGTGCAGTGCATAAGGGTGCTTGGCGGCTCCCAGAGAAGATACGCAAGGCTCGGCGACGTGATAGTTGTGAGCGTAAAGGAAGCTTTGCCGGATGGCACTGTAAAGAAGGGCACTGTTGCAAAGGCTGTTATAGTGCGCACAAAGAAAGAGACCCGCAGACCTGACGGCTCTTATATAAGATTTGATCAGAATGCGGCAGTTATTATCAATGCACAGATGGAACCTGTAGGCACCAGAATATTTGGTCCGGTTGCAAGAGAGCTCAGATGGAAAGATTTTATGAAGATCGTTTCTCTGGCTCCAGAGGTTCTTTAAGATTGAGATCATATAAGAGTATTGGAGGATAAGGTGGGGTTAAGGATAAAAAAGGGTGATACAGCAATGGTCATCACCGGGAAAAACAAAGGCAAGAGTGGCAGGGTTCTCAGCGTTTCTGTAGCCAAGGAGAGCTTGCTGATTGAAGGCATCAATATTGTAAAAAAGCATATGAAGCCTAACAAGAAGTTTGCGCAGGGCGGCATTATTGAGAAAGAGGCCCCTGTGAAGATCTCCAATGTAATGCTGCTTTGCCCCAAATGCAGCAAGCCTACAAGGATCGGAGCAACTGCGCTTGATACAGGCAAAAAGGCAAGAGTGTGCAAGAAGTGTAAGGAGGTCATAGACTGACAATGGCACCAAGGTTTAAGGAGAAATATACAAAAGAAGTTGTGCCTGCAATGATTAATGAGTTCAAGTATAAAAATGTTATGCAGGTGCCAAAGCTGCAGAAGATAACGGTTCATGTGTCTCTTGGTGAGGCCACTCAGAATATAAAGCTTCTGGAGGCTGCTGAAAAAGAGCTCGGTATGATAACAGGCCAGAAGGCTCTTGTTACAAAGTCCAAGAAGGCGATCGCAGGCTTTAAGCTTAAAGAGGGTGTTCCTATCGGAGCAAAGGTCACACTAAGGGGCGACATAATGTATGAGTTCCTCGACAGGCTCATAAGTGTATCGCTTCCAAGAATAAGAGACTTCAGAGGACTCTCTACAAAGTCCTTTGACGGCAGGGGAAACTACTCATTCGGATTGAAGGAGCAGTACATATTCCCTGAGATAGATTACGACAAGGTCGAGATGGTTCATGGCCTTGATATCACAATGTGCACGAGCGCCAGGACTGATGAGGAGTGCAAGACCCTTCTTCGTCACATAGGCATTCCGTTAAGAAAGTAAGGAGGCGGCATTGGCTAAGACATGCAAGATAGAAAAGTGCAAAACAGAGCCCAAGTTTGAAGTCAGGGCATATAACAGGTGCAAGGTATGCGGCAGACCAAGAGGCTACTTGAGAAAGTTTGGACTCTGCAGAATATGCTTCAGAGCACTAGCGCTTAAGGGACATATTCCCGGCGTAACAAAATCAAGCTGGTAGGAGAGATACAGATGTTAACAGATCCAATCGCAGATATGCTGACCCGTATGAGGAACGCGCTTCTTATCAGAAACGAGAAGCTCGACATACCCGCGTCCAAGATAAAGGTTGAGATAGCAAAGATTCTGAAAGAAGAAGGCTTTATAAAGTCATACAAGATAATTAAGGACAAGAAGCAGGGATCACTGCGTCTTACCCTCAAATACACCACAGAAGGCGAACCTGTAATGACCGGCCTCCAGAGAATAAGCAAGCCGGGCAGAAGGGTGTATGTAGGAAAAGATGAGATACCCAGAGTTATTGGTGGAGTGGGAATAGCTGTTCTCACAACATCAAAGGGTATACTTACTGACAAAAAATGCCGCACTGAAGGACTCGGCGGTGAAGTCCTCTGCTATATCTGGTAAGGAGATTATAGAAGATGTCACGAATAGGAAAACAGCCGGTTGCAATACCAAATAATGTAAATGTAGAGATAAAACATTCATCAGTGAAGGTCAAGGGACCAAAGGGTGAGCTGACTCATACCTGTCCACATGGCATAACTGTTGCTGTTGACGATAACAAGGTTATTGTCAACAGGACATCAGAGATCAAATCTGTAAGAGCCCTGCACGGACTTACCAGAAGCCTTTTGGCGAACATGGTAGGTGGAGTCTCTGAAGGTTACAAGAGGGTGCTCGAGATAACAGGCGTAGGATACAGGGCTCAGGTGAAAGGCAAGAGCATACTTTTTAACATTGGATATTCACATCCTGTAGAGTTTGAGCTGCCATCAGGCATTACAGCAGCTATTGACGACAAGCAGACAACCATAACCCTTACAGGTATAGATAAACAGCTTATCGGACAGGCAGCTGCAAACATAAGAGGCATACGTCCTCCTGATGCATACAAGGGAAAGGGTGTACGCTACGCTGGTCAGCGCATAAAGCTGAAAGCTGGTAAGACCGGCAAGAAGTAAACAATACGCGGTTGACGGGCTGCTTAAAATGCGGAACCGGACCACGAAATAAAATGCGGAGGCATTAAGTGATTGCAAAAGAAGTTTCGAGAAAAAGACGCCATATAAGAATCAGAAAAAAGATATCAGGCACAGCACAGAGGCCCAGGTTGTGTGTATTCAGAAGTCTCAACAATATTTATGCTCAGGTTATTGATGATGTTAAGGGCGTAACGCTTGTTGCAGCATCTACACAAGACAAGGAAGTTAAAGAGAGCAAAGGGCACAAAGGCAATATAGATTCAGCCAAAAAGGTTGGCGCTATTGTAGCAGCTAAGGCACAGAAGGCTGGTATAAAGAATGTTGTATTTGACAGGGGCGGTTATGTTTATCATGGCCGCATAAAGGCTCTTGCTGAAAGTGCAAGAGAGGCTGGACTCGAATTTTAGATCCGTACCGGCTCATTTGAGGGCGTCCGGCGGTTCATAATCATAATTTAGGAGGCAAGGTGAAGACTGAGAGGATTGATCCTGAAGGCCTTAATCTGAAGGATAAGGTAGTCTACATAAATAGAGTGGCGAAGGTCGTCAAGGGTGGAAGAAGGTTTTCCTTTAGCGCCTTGGTTGTTGTTGGCGACACAAACGGTATTGTAGGAGTTGGAAAGGGCAAGGCTTCTGAGGTGCCTGAGGCTATCCGCAAGGCAGTAGAGCAGGCAAAAAAGAGGCTTATGCGATTCCCTCTTAAAGATGGAACAACTACACATAGAATAGTTGGCAGATACGGATCAAACCAGGTGGTTATGAATCCTGCTCCTAAGGGTACAGGTCTTATAGCTGGCGGCGCTGTGCGCGCAGTATTTGAAGTGGCTGGCGTGCAGGATATAGTCGCTAAATCTCTTGGCGGACACAATCCTTTTAACTCAGTTAAAGCTACACTCAATGGACTCGCAGGCCTTAAGGATCCTGATCATGTAATGAAGATCAGGGGCAAGGCTGAGGGAGAGCATACACAGGAAGAAGAAGTTGAAGAGGAGGTAAAGGCTTAATATGAAGATAGATAAATTGTCGCCTGCACCCGGCAGCACAAAGAAATCAAAGAGAATAGGCCGCGGTCCTGGATCAGGCCACGGCAAGACAGCTACAAAGGGTCATAAAGGACAGAAAGCCCGTTCCGGCGGAACAAAGGGACCAGCTTTTGAAGGTGGACAGACACCGCTTCAGAGAAGGTTACCCAAGAGAGGCTTCAAGAACTTTGATTTCAAGGTTGATTTTGCGGTTATCAACCTCTCTGATATAGAGAGACTCAGCGAGCTTAGCGAGATAACTCCTGAAACACTCATGCAGAAAAAGGTTATTAAAGACATGAAGTGCGGCCTAAAGGTGCTGGGCAACGGCACGCTTAAAAGGGCTGTAACAGTAAAGGCCCATGCATTCAGCGCATCTGCTTCAGAAAAAATAACCGCATCAGGCGGAAAGGCCGAGGTTCTCTAAATTGAGCTTCATAAATACTCTACAGAACGTATTCAGAATTGCTGAGCTGAAAAACAGGATCTTATTTACTCTGATGATGCTCGCTGTCTACAGGATAGGCGCACATATACCTACACCTGGCATCAATGGTGAAGAACTTAGCAAGTTCCTCCTTGACAAGGGCGGAGCAATGATGGGCTTTTTTGATATGTTTTCTGGTGGAGCTCTCTCAAAGCTGACAATATTTGCGCTTGGCATAATGCCTTACATCAGCGCATCTATTATTTTCCAGCTCCTGACAGTGGTCATACCCGCACTTGGTAAAATTGCCAAAGAGGGTGAGGCCGGCAAGAAGAAGATTGTAAGATATACGAGATACGCAACAATAGTTATAGCCATAATACAGTCTTTTGGAATAGCTGTTGGTATTGAGGGCATGCAGGGCGGAGTATTTGTACAGAATCCTGGATGGCCATTCAGGCTTATGACCATGCTTACTCTAACATCAGGCACAGCCTTTATAATGTGGCTGGGTGAACAGATTACTGAGCGTGGCATAGGCAATGGAATATCACTAGTTATTTTTGCAGGCATTGTTGCCAGATTCCCCAACGCGATAGTGAGCACATTCAATCTTGTTAAGGCAGGAGAACTTTCAGTATTTTTTGTAATAGCTCTTGTAATCGCAATGGTTGCTGTAGTCGCAGGTATAGTATTTATTGAAAGAGGACAGAGGAAGATTCCTGTTCAATATGCAAGACGTGTTGTTGGCAGAAAGATGTTTGGCGGACAGAGCACTCACCTTCCGCTCAAGATCAACACATCCGGAGTTATACCTCCGATATTCGCATCTTCAGTAATAATGTTTCCTGCAACAGTGGCGAGTTTTATAGCTGTTCCATGGGTTCAGTCTCTCGCAAGAGAACTTTCCCCAGGCAATGTGCTCTACTCAGTAATGTATGTTGGAATGATATTTTTCTTCAGCTATTTTTACACAGCAGTTATCTACAACCCTGTTGACATAGCTGACAACCTTCAGAAACATGGCGGATTTATACTAGGAATAAGGCCTGGACAGAAGACTTCTGACTATATTTACAGAGTTCTCTCAAGGCTGACATTTGCTGGCGCACTTTATCTGTCTATTGTATGCATAATACCTGAGATACTCATAGGCAAATTTAATGTGCCATTCTATTTTGGCGGCACATCTCTTCTGATAGCTGTTGGTGTTGCGCTTGACACAGTATCTCAGATAGAGTCTCATCTGGTAACCCGTTCATATGAGGGTTTTCTCAAAAAGGGTCGTCTCAAGGGCAGAAGGGACTAGCAGCTTAAGTGATTACTATTAAGTCCGCATCTGATATTGATAAGATGAGATTGCCATGCAGGATAGTGGCAGAGGTTCTGGAAGGTTTAAAGGGTCTAATCGGACCGGGTATATCCACATCAGATCTGGACGCATTTGCTGAGAGTGAGATTATCAAGAGAAAGGCACGGCCAGCATTTAAAGGGTATAGGGGATACCCATCCACTATATGCGCATCTGTTAATGACCAGGTGGTGCATGGCATACCATCAAACAAGGTGAGACTTGCTGAGGGAGATATAGTCAGCATAGACTTAGGGGCGTTCGCAAACGGGTTTTATGGAGATGCTGCCGTAACCCTTCCTGTTGGCAAGGTTAGTGATGAGGCTCTTAGGCTTATGGATGCAACAAAAGAGTCTCTTTATGCAGGAATTGAAAAAGCAGTTCCTGGCAATAAGCTTACTGATATATCATTTGCTGTTCAGAGTTATGTGGAAGAGAGAGGATTCTCTGCTGTCAGGGCTTTTGTCGGACATGGAATAGGGCGGGCTCTTCATGAGGATCCACAGGTTCCGAATTTTGGCAGACCCGGGCAGGGCCCAAAGCTTAAAGAAGGCATGACACTGGCAATAGAGCCGATGATAAATGCCGGCAGTTTTGATGTGAAGATTATGCCGGATGGTTGGACAGCAGTAACAACTGACGGCAGTCTTTCAGCGCATTATGAGCATACAGTTCTGGTTTCAAAAGACGGACCTGTTATCTTGACTAAAATACATTGACAAAGGTATAATTTTTAGCTTAACTATGGCAAAAGAAGACAATATAGAGGTTCAGGGAACAATAGTAGAGACTCTGCCCAACGCAATGTTCAGGGTGGCTCTAGAAAACGGCCAGATAATTTTGGCATATGTATCTGGAAAAATGAGAATGCATTTTATAAAGATACTTCCCGGTGACAAAGTAACAATGGAGCTTTCTCCGTACGACCTTACAAAAGGCCGTATTACATACAGATTTAAGTAATAATTGGAGGGTAGTTAAATGAAAGTAAGGCCATCGGTAAAACCGATATGTTCTAAATGTAAGATTGTCAAGAGAAAGGGTGTAGTAAGAATACTCTGCGAAAACCCAAGACACAAACAGAGGCAGGGATAACAAAAGAGTTTTCGACCCGTTCTGTTTCTGTGCGCGGCTCCGGAAACAGATGCTTATTTGGCAATAAAAACAAGAACTCATAATCTGATAAAAGGAGTATTGAAATGGCGAGAATTGCCGGGGTGGACCTCCCCAAAAATGAAAGAGTCGAAATAGGTCTGACCAGGATCTTCGGTATAGGCAGAACCCTGTCCAGCAGGATACTGGAGCAGACAAAGGTTAATCCTGATACAAGAGTTAAAGATCTCAAGGATGATGATATTGTCAAAATAAGGACGCTAATAGATAAGGACTTCAGGGTTGAGGGTGATCTCAGACGCGAAATAGCGATGAACATCAAAAGGCTCATTGATATAGGTTCTTATAGAGGTCATAGACATATCTCCAGGCTTCCGCTAAGGGGTCAGAGAACAAAAACAAATGCAAGGACTCGCAAAGGTCCAAGAAAGCTTGTTTCCAAGAAAAAGTAAGGAGGAGCTGATTTAATGTCGCAGAAGAAGAGAACCGGCAAAAAGGTTAAAAAGAACATACCAAGCGGTGCTGCTCATATACAGACCAGTTTTAACAATACGATAATAAGCATTACTGACCAGACTGGAAATGTAATATCATGGTCCAGCGCTGGAAGCCTCGGCTTTAAAGGATCCAGAAAGGGCACTCCTTTTGCAGCTCAAATGGCAGCAGAGGCAGCAGCAAAGAAAGCCATGGAAATGGGTCTGAGGCATGTTGATGTATATGTAAAAGGCCCAGGTTCAGGAAGAGAGACAGCAATTAGAGCTCTTCAGGTTGTCGGGCTTGAAATTACACTCATAAAGGATGTTACCCCTGTGCCGCACAACGGATGCAGGCCGCCTAAGAGGAGGAGAGTCTAACATGGCAAGATATACAGGACCCCTTTGCAGACTTTGCAGGAGAGAGGGGGAGAAGCTATTCCTCAAAGGCAGCAGGTGCGCTACAGAAAAGTGCGCTATAGAGCGTAGAAAATATGCTCCTGGTCAGCATGGACAGAGCAGAAGCAAGGTTTCCGACTACGGCCTTCAGCTCAGAGAGAAGCAGAAGGTCAGAAGAATATACGGAATTATGGAAAATCAGTTCAGGATATATTTTGCCAAAGCAGCAAGCATGAAGGGAGTTACCGGCGAAATACTCCTTCAGCTCCTTGAAAGAAGGCTTGATAATGTAGTTTACAGAGCAGGTTTTGCACTTAATAGAAGAAGCGCAAGACAGCTTGTAAAGCATGGTCACTTTCTCGTCAACGGAAAGGCTGTAAATATACCATCCTATCTTCTGAGGCCTGGTGATGAGGTTTCAGTAAAAGAGTCCAGCAAGCAAAACGCTATCATAACAGAAAGCGTTTCAGTGGCTGAACACAGAGGAGTCCCTGAATGGACTGAGGTTGATGCTTCAAACATGAAGGCCAAGTTTACAAGGCTTCCTCAGAGGGATGAACTCCAGCTGCCCGTACAGGAACAGCTGATAGTTGAATTGTACTCAAAATAATAAAACTATAAACCTTTAGATTAGAAAATTTTTTCAGACTGATAGGAGGTCTTATCATGGATCTTGTTAAGAAGGGCTTTCAGCTGCCTAAGAAGATAAACTTTGATGATGAAACATTGACTGATTCTTATGGCAAACTCGTTGTTGAGCCCTTGGAGCGCGGTTTCGGCACTACAATAGGCAACTCCCTAAGAAGGGTGCTGCTCTCCTCAATAGAGGGTGCTGCTGTAACAGGCGTTAAGATACGCGGAGTGCTTCACGAGTTCTCCAGCATAAAAGGTGTAAAAGAAGATGTTGTTGATCTGCTTCTGAATATTAAGAAGCTTAGATTCAAGCTGCATAGTGATGACAGAAAGGTTGTGACAATAAAGGTTAAGGGGCCAAAGTCAGTAACAGGCGCTGATATAGAGGCAGATTCCAGTGTAGAAATTCTCAACCCTGAGCAGTACCTCGCAACTGTAGACTCTGGTGTAACTCTCGAGATGGAGATGTATGTAAGAAAGAGCAAAGGCTACTCTCCTGCAGAGCTTAACAAAGAGGAAGATATGGCTGTTGACGCAATATCTGTTGATTCAGTATTCAGCCCTATAAAAAAGGTGAACTTCTGGGTAGACAAGGCCAGAGTAGGCAGATCCACAGATTACGACAAGCTCGTTATGGAGATCTGGACAGACGGAGGCATATCTCCTGAGAAGGCGATTAGTGACGCTGCTTCAATACTGATGGATCATCTTGATCTCTTCATATTTGTTGAAGAGACAGAGCCTGGCTCTGAGGCTGAGGGCGTATCAAGCGCTGTGGTTGTTTCTGCTGATTCAAATGAGAATCTCAACAGGAGCATTGATGAGCTTGAGCTTTCAGTAAGGGCTTTCAACTGTCTAAAAAACGCAAATATAAAATCAATTTCAGAGCTCGTACAGAAGACTGAATACGAAATGCTAAAGACAAAGAATTTCGGCCGCAAGTCGCTTAATGAGATAAAAGAGATACTCGCCACAATGGGTCTTCAGTTTGGAATGAAGCTGGACAAGATGGATGGCGCTGCGGTAAAAGGAGGAAGGAATGCGTCATAGAGTAGCAGGACGCCTTTTTGGCAGAACCGCAAACCAGCGTAAAGCGCTTCTTAGGGGACTTGTAAGCTCACTGCTTGAGCACCAGAGGATAGAGACAACGCTTGCGCGTGCAAAGGCGATAAAGGGCATAACAGAGAAGATGGTAACATTTGGCAAGCAGAACGATCTGCACTCAAAGCGCATGGTGCTTTCATATATCCCCAACAGGGCTGTTGTAGCAAAGCTCTTCTCTGAAATAGCTCCGAGATTTGCTGACAAAAACGGCGGATACTTGAGGATAGTTCAGACAAGACTCAGGGTTAATGACCGCGCGCCCATGGCGATAATAGAGTTTGTTGATTACGAGACACTTTCTCAAGGTAAACAGAAGGAAACTGCCAAAGAGAAAGAGGTCAAGGAGACAAAAGCAGCAAAAGCTTAATGAATGAGATCGTTTTAGGTCTTATACTTCTGGCTGTATGGGTACTGCTCCAGATATTCGTATTTCCCAAACTGGGGGTGCCTACCTGACTGCCGCGAAGGGCTCCGGGGGAGCAGAAGAAGAAAGAACCTGAAACCAAGGATTGATAACAGAGGGGATTTGAGCAGAAGCTCAAATCCCCTCTTCTTTTTTTGTTCAGATCATCTCATCTTCCAGAAGGTAGTTAAGAAAGAATACGGCGCCGTCCTTGTCCAGCGGATTGTTAGCTGATCCGCACTGTGAGTCCTGCACGCAAGCAGGGCAGCCGCTCTCGCATCCGCAGTCGCGTAGTATGCTGAGGGATGAATCTATCCATATGCGCGGCGATTGTAGTGCGCGTCTGCAGAGGCCCATGCCGCCTTCGAATCCGTCATAGATGAATATTGCCGGGTTCTCTGTCTCAGGATACAGTGCATAGCTCATGCCTCCCAGGTCTCCTTTGTCACATAGCGCAAATAGCGGGATGGTATTTATTGTCACATGCTCGGCAGCATGCATGGTGCCTGCGAGGTTATATCCTTTTGCCTTTATAGCATTAGCAAGAAAACGGTCTATCATCATCCATATTGCATCTGTCTCAAAAATATATTCAGGCATTTCTAAAGAGTGGCGGGCAATCCTTGAGCCGTCATAGATGTTTTTCTGATCATAGCCTGTAACCTGATAGTTTATTTTGATCCTGCCCCGGTAGAACTGAACATTTTTCGATCTGCCAACAGCTATAAGCTCAGGCTTGCCGAGTATCTCAACATCTTCATGTGAGAGTGCATGAGTATAATAGTGCGCATCAGTTTCAACGCATATAGCATGGTTGCTCTCAAGATTGAGTTCTTTCACAAGATACTGCCTGCCCTTGTGCAGATAGATCGCGCCAGGAAATGCATCGCGGTAGATCCTTCTGCCGTCGAGGTCTCCGATTATTTTATAATTTTCATCCCTCAGCTTTAGAGGTGTGCCTATGCTCCTTATCCAGACAGACCTGTGCGGCATACGCTCCTTGGGATATAGTGACGCTAGATTTTTTGTTCGTTTCAGAGCTCCTGATGACTCAAGTTCTGCAATAAGCTTTCTTGCGTCCTCTGTGCAGTAGACTAACTCGCTGTTTTTTATCGGCAGTTCATCAGCAGCGCAGAGCATGTGCCTCTTTTGTATCTCTGCATTTTCCGGATCGCATATGCATGCCTCGTGCGGCTTGTCAAAAAATATTTCCGGATGGCTGGCTATGTAGTGATCCAGCGCATCATTAAGCGCCACCATAACCACAACAGACTCATGGCTATTTCTGCCCACTCTGCCGGCTCTCTGCCATGTGCTCGAGACAGATCCCGGGTATCCGCAGAGAATGCATGCATCGAGCCCGCCAATATCAACGCCGAGTTCGAGTGCGCTTGTTGATATAACGCCTGTCAGCTCGCCGCTAAAGAGCCTCTGCTCGATCTCTCTGCGTTCTGAAGGCAGAAAGCCTGCTCTGTATGGACTGATTGATGACGCCATAAGCGGAGCACGCTCTGTACTCCATTTATAAATCAGCTCTGTTATCTTGCGTGCCTTGGTAAATAAAATTGTCCTCATGCCAGCTTCAAGGCATTTTGTGAATATCCGAGTTGCCTCTGTGTATGGACTGTCCAGCGGATTGAGAAAGAGAAAGTATTTGCCTGACTGTGGAGCGCCGGCAGCGTTCACTGTGCTGAACTCAAGACCTGTGAGCTGTGCAGCGAGCTCCTGCGGATTGGCGATGGTCGCTGATGAAGCTATAAACTGCGGGCTGCTGCCCCAGTATTCGCATATCCTCCTGAGCCTCCTGATAATATGCGCCACATTTGACCCAAATACACCTCTGTATGCGTGTATCTCATCAAGCACCACATAGCGCAGATTACTGAAAAAGGGCTCCCACTTTTTATGAAACGCGTTCAGCCCGTAGTGGAGCATGTCCGGGTTTGAGAAGATAACAGACGGCATATTGTCACGGATCTTCTTTCTTTTGTATGCAGTTGTATCGCCATCGTATATCTCTGCGCGCAGGGGTTGGTTTTTTTCATCCTCAATGCCTGTAACGCACTTAAGCAGACTGTTCAGCTTCTGTGCCTGATCCTGGCCAAGCCCCTTGAGCGGAGATATGTATAGAGCCTTTGCCTCTGGCTGGTGCAGCAGTGTCTCGATAATCGGTATGCTGTAAATAAGGCTCTTGCCGCTTGCAGTAGGAGTCATCACAACAACATTTGCGCCTCTGCGCACTGCATTTATTCCTTCTGCCTGATGTAGATATAGCTGCCCTATGCCAATTTTTTTAATGGCTGAATCCAGCTCAGGGTGTATTTGCAGATCAGCATATATCGCAGCCTTTGGAGGTATGTACCTAGCCTCTGTAATACCAGGGCCAATAATCCTGTCCTTCTTTAATTCATCTATCAGGTCTGTTACTGCGTTCTTCTCATCCATCTGGTTATTAAAACAGATACAGAGTGTATAGGTCTAATCAAATACAATATAAGCAATTGACAGTCAGGGAATAAGAAAGTATAGTTGAATAGTATCTTTTAGATCAGACCATTTTAGGAGGCAGTATGGTGAAAATATTATTTGCAGCAATGCTATTACTTAATATGACAACAATGCTCTGGGCTGCTGATTTGACCCACAAAAAAGAGCCCTCATCAAAAATACAGATGAATGCTACCAAGTCTGCTGACAATCTGCAGAAGCTTCCTAAGTGCACAGGCGGACAGGCATGGAACAATGATGCCAAGAAGTGCGAATGCAGGGCGAACGTCTACTGGAACGATGCAAAGCAGCTATGCAGACCAGTAAGAACCTGCGCACCGGATAAGGTGTTTGACAGAGAAAAAGATGACTGCA
>JAFGXL010000001.1 GCA_016936655.1 Nitrospirota bacterium
AAGCAAGTTCATACACCGTTTCAGACATATAGAGATGCGAGCTGCTGATATGGGCAAAAAACTGTCAGAGATGAGCCTTAAGGAGATGGATACCCTCTGGAATGAAGCAAAACAGAGGGGTATTTAATAAAAAAGTGTAATAATTATTATAGGATATTAATTTTTTATTTTTTGTCCAGATTTGCCCGATAATATAAAAAAGCAGCTTTTCACAAAAAACATTTGCCTTAAGTGGTTTGTACTTATATTTTAATCTGAACCGGAGAGCAGATGAACGAGCTTTGCCAATTTGTATTCAAAAGAAAATCCTACATCGCAGCTCTAGCTATTCTCGTAAGCCTGATTATATCTTTAGGCGGCTATCTATATAGTCAAAATGAAAAAGCCAATATGCGCATATTAACAGGCAAAGAGCTTGAAGCAATTGCTGAGTTTAAGTCCAGACAGATAACTGACTGGTATCAGGACGAACTTGCTGATGCATCTACCATATCAAAAAATAGAGTGCTTATTCAGATGGCAAAGCAATTTACCAATACAAGGTCTGAGCATGACAAGATCAATTTAAAAAGCTATCTGAAGCAGATAAAAGAAGAGCATGATCTGCATGATGTTATATTAACGAATCCTGACGGCACACTACTTGCGTCTGCTAGCGAAGGCATTAAATCTGTTGACAAGGTTTTAGAGTCAGCTGTTGCAAAGGCATTCAGTGAAAAGTCTGTAACAGCCACTGATATATTTATATGCGATATTTATTCTAGTCTTCAGATCGATTTTGTATCGCCACTCTACGAGACGGGTAAGAATCCTTTTGCTGCGGCTGTCTTTCAGATAAACCCAGAAGATGTGTTATCCCCGATACTTAAGCAATGGCCTGCGCATTACAACACAGCAGAAACTATGATGGCGCGCAGAGAGAAAGATTCAGCAGTTGTTTTGAGCAGAGTAAAACATTTTAGCGGTGTAGAAAATGATGAAAAAAGTTTTTTGAGGCATAGAAAATCAGTTGTTGCCAATGCAGCCGTAGGCAAACATGGGCTTTTGGATGTGAATAACTACCGGGGAGAGGATGTGCTTGCATATGCTGCTCCAGTTAAAGGCACATCCTGGTTTGTTATATCAAGAATTGATAAAAAAGAGATACTCAAAGATCTTAGTTCCAAGGTGTTTTTTACAATGCTTGTCGTCATTTTGCTTATAGCTGTTGTTGTGCTCGGGCTGCTCTTCATATACAAGAAGTGGTCTGAGCAGGAGCTTCTGGAGACTGCGATGTTTTACAAAAACCTCTTCGAAAAACATGGCGCTGTAAAGCTGATGCTCGATCCGCAAAATGGAAATATAATTGATGCAAATGACGCTGCTGTCAGATTTTACGGTTGGACCAAAGAAGAACTAAAGAGTATGAATGTAACCGATATAAATACATTTCCTGAAGATGAGGTTAGGCATCAGATGGATAAGGTTGTAAAACAGCAGCAGATGCATTTTAATTTTAAGCACAAAAGGGCAGACAATTCTGTGCGCGATGTTGAGGTCTTCAGCAGCCTCATCGTGTCAAAAGGCAAAAATGTGCTTCAGTCGATTATTCATGATGTGACTGAAAGAAAAGAGGCAGAAGAAAAACTTACACAGAGCGAAGCAAAGTTTAGGAAGCTCTCGAATGAGTTTCAGGGGCTTTTAAATTCTATACCAGACCGGATACTACTAATAAATAAGGAGTTTAAAGTGCTCTGGTCGAACAAGGCTGCTGCTGAAACGGCAGACAATTATGGTCAGAATATCGTCGGAGAGTACTGTTACGGTATATGGCGCAAATTAGATGCTCCATGTGATAATTGCCCGGTAATAAAGAGCTTTTCATCAGCAAAAAAGTCTGAAATTACCAATACTGACAATCAGGGCAGGACATGGAGAATAGTCGCAGCCCCTCTCTTTGATGAAGACGGCAGTGTCACCAGCGTTATAGAGGTAGCTAGGGATATTACCGATTCATTAAGAATTGAGGAGCAGCTCAGGCAGGCTCAGAAGCTTGAGGGGCTGGGTCAGCTTGCCGGCGGAATAGCGCATGATTTTAACAATCTGCTCAATGCAGTAATCGGATATGCGAGTCTGCTTCAGCTGCATATGCCTGAATCAGACTCAAAAAGACATTATGTTGACCAGATAATAGCAGCAGCCATGAGAGGAGCAGCTCTTACTCGCCAGATATTGGCTCTGAGCAGAAAACAGCTTCTCGAGATTAAACCTGTAGATGTCAATGAAGTGGTCAAGGGGCTTGAACATATGCTTCGCAGGCTGGTCAGAGAAGACATAACAATAAAGTACAATCTTCACCATACAGCTATTGTTGTTATGGCAGATGCAGGTCAGATAGGCCAGGTGCTTATTAACCTTGCAACAAATGCTGTAGATGCAATGCCGAACGGCGGCAGGCTTCTGATATCAACAGAGCCTTTTTATATGGATGAGCGTTATGTAGAGATGCATGGCTGTGAAAAAACCGGCAAGTACGCACTGATTACAGTGTCTGATACAGGATCAGGCATCAACGAACAGATAAGAACAAAAATATTCGATCCATTCTTTACAACAAAAGATGTGGGCAAAGGAACAGGACTAGGTCTTGCTGTTGTGCATGGGATAGTAAAACAACACAATGGTTATGTAAATGTTTACAGCGAAGAGGGTAAGGGCGCAACGTTCAGGATATATCTGCCTATTTCAGAAGCAGAGACTGAAAAGAAATTGCCTGAGCCCCAGCTGAAAGTTGCTGGCGGTACAGAGACAATATTGATAGCAGAAGATGACGAGACCTTAAGGACGTTGACAGCAACAATACTCTGCCAGTATGGGTATAAAGTGATAGAGGCTGTTGATGGAGCTGATGCAGTAGAAAAGTTTGCTCAGAAAATAGATGATATAGACTTGGTTATATTTGACGGCATAATGCCCAAAAAGAGCGGAAGGCAGGCATTTGAAGAGGTCAGGAAGATGCGGTCAGATATAAAAGCCATATTCATTAGCGGTTATTCTGAAGACATATTTGCAAACGACTGGATTGCTGGAGATTCTGTGCTGTTTGTATCAAAGCCGGTAAAGCCTGATGATCTGTTAAGACATGTGAGGGTAATACTCGACGGCACATCCTGTTCTTAGGTATTAAGAACTGTTGGATATCCGGCAGTACGCCATGCACCCCATCCGCCTTTAAGTGCTGAGACATTTGTGAACCCTGATGAAATAAGTTTAGCTGCCGCACGGGCGCTCGTATGCTCATCGCGTCAGGCTCAGTAAAAAACTATTCTCTCATCTTTTGTATGCTTTTTTGAATATGCCTCTATTTCGCTATCATTATCCGGGTCTATATGAATTGCGCCTGGTATCTTTAGCTTGCTTGATGCAAATGCAGCGGGCTGCCGGACATCAGCAATAGCTGCAGGTTCATTATTCTCGATAATCCTTTTGAGTTCGTCAATTGATATTCTGGGCACATCCATACCTGCCTCCCGGGTGTAAGAAGATAGCTTTTATTAAGTATATCCAGGCAGAGTTTAAAAATATATTAAAATAAGTGTTATGTTTTTTGTTTTTTATATAGTTTGGTTTTATGTGGCTGGATTCTGGATAAAAATGGTGCCCCCTGCAAGATTCGAACTTGCGGCCCCAGGTTTAGGAAACCTGTGCTCTATCCGACTGAGCTAAGGGGGCTCTGAAAATGCGTCAAATATTGTAGCACAAATTAGTGGAAATCATCACGGTTTGCTCTAAAAATGTCAGTGGTCTTTAATTTTGGACTCGTGTCCTTTTCCCATGAAGTATAAAGCGAGTGATACCATCAGTATTCCGGCTCCCAGGTATATAAGGCTCTGCACAGAATCATACTTGAAGTTGACGGCATACTTGAAGAAGGTTACGATCAGCGCCATTATGATCACCTTCGCCAGTTTATCTTTAAGCTGGTCAAGGGTGCTTATAACCAGTATCTTGGAAGACTTGTTATTCCGTTCAGCACGCTCTATCTTGCTTATGAAGAGCTCATAAAGGCCTATGCCGAATATCAGCAATACTGTTGCGATGAGATAGGAATCAATTGCGCTTATTATATGAGTAAGTGAATCTTTATGAAACGCTTCGTAGGTCTCTTTTGTCTGGAAGGCGTGAAATGCCTCTTCAGCAACAAGATAAACATCATAGCAGCCTATCGCAACGAGCATGATGGCTGAAAATACGCTCGCTATTACAGCAAAAAATATTACTAATCTCGACTCCCAGATGAGGAATTCGATAATCTGTTCAATTTTTTTAATCATATTGGCTCCTGCTGTTGTTTGTTTGATTGGTCGGGGCGAGAGGATTTGAACCTCCGACTTCACGGTCCCGAACCGTGCGCGCTACCAAGCTGCGCTACGCCCCGAAGTGTATATAATAGCATAAATTCAGGTCTTCATTATAAGAGCTGATAAAATATGGCTATAAGTAAAATTGATGTCTAAATTGTTGACAATACAGAGATTATTCGGCTATTTTAAAACATCAAGAGGCACGAAGCCTCTGTATGTTGTAGAGTTTTTATTAATGCAAATATGAGCCATGAAGGCTGGTGTTTTGAAGACACAGACTTCGTGGTTTTTTTATATTTGATATTCTTAGCAATAATGATTTGTTTAATCATTTTGAGGAAATTTTATGACTTTTTGTAACAAATACTCATTTTTTGCTTCGGTTTTTCTGCATATAGGTATAGTTCTGACGGCAGTTTTGGTGATGACGCCTCAGAAGTATATAGCAGAAACTCCTGTGTATGTGGAGCTGGTGAGTGAACAGAATGTTGTTACATATGCAAAGAAGCCTGTAAATATAGTTACTAATAGTATTGCTAAAAAAAATGTTACTTCTGCTGCTAAGTCTCCTCAGCCTGCTGAAGTGAAAAAGCACAATAGCAATAAACTGTCAGATATTACTGAGCAGCCTGTTTATGAAAAGACCTCCGAGCATTTGATAAATAAACCTGTATACATGCCAAAGAATGACATGGATTCTTTACAGCAGGCTCCACAGCCCCAGCAAGCTCAAGAAGTTACTGCTCAAAAAAGGGATGTTTTTACGAGTAGATTAAATGTAGAGTCCAAGCTTATATCTTCATCTGCTGATACAAGAGTGATTACCGCTTCTGTTGTTGATAGCGCTTCAAAATTTGCTGCTCCTGCTGAGTTTGAGTTTGGAGCTGCAGGATCACCGACATTTGTGCACCGCGAAGTTCCTGAATATCCATTTCTGGCACGAAGATTGGGGAAAGAAGGCACAGTAAGATTAAGGCTCAATATAAATGAAAAGGGTGAACTTATAAAAATAGAAGTGGTAGAGCATGCTGGATATGGCTTTACTGAATCTGCCAAGAATGCTGTCAGAAAATCGAGATTTGCGCCAGCAGTTGTTAATGGGAGCAAAGTCTCTTCAAAGGCTTTGCTTACTGTTAAGTTCAGGCTTACGGATTAGATTTTGCGGAAAGAGGCAGGCTGAGCCTTTGGCGAGTCCGGCCTGCCCTATTCCGAGGATTAAGCGACAAGCGCTATCCTGCTCTAATTGTAACAAAAGGCAGGCGCGCTAAAAAAGGATGGGTAGAGTTGAAGACTTATATTGTTGCTGCTTTCATGATTCTTTCAGTTTTTTTATGCGCGCGTCTTAATGCAGCTGATGGGGCTGACATTTTAAAAAGGAGTCAGGATTTAAAGAATTCGGACTCAAAACTCCCTGAGATAGTAGTTACTGAAGAGAGATTGGTGACTCCGACAAAACAGACTGATGAGACTGTCTACACGGGTAGTGAGATTACACGCAAAGGAATTGATATGCAGGGCTCAAAGGCATCAATCAGCGCGTATGAAGCTATAAGTGTTCTGCCTGGTCTGAATATTGAGAGCCCAGACAGCAGAGGGCTTGCTGCTGAGCAGCGCAATACGCGATTTAGGGGTGTTAGGGGATTTCTTGGATCAATGACAGTTGAGGGTATACCTAATTATGGCGGCAATCCAATGGGACCGAGAGACTATATCTATGATATGGAGAACATGCAGGGTATCGCTGTGTATAAAGGCGCTGTGCCTGCTGATCTCGGCACTGGTGTTGGTTCACGCGGCGGCGCTCTTGAGCTGAGGCCAAAATGGCCGGAGAAGAAGTTTGGCTTTGATGTTTCACAGAGTTTTGGATCTTATGACTACAGCAGGACATTTATGAGGCTTGATACAGGAGAGCTTACCAACTCAGGTACAAGGTTCTCAGCATCTTACTCATATACTGATGCTGACAAGTGGAGAGGTGCTGGGGAACTTGGTCCAAGACATAATTTTAATATTGCTGCGGTTCAACAGATAGGCAGAAGCGCTGATATTAAAATATGGGTTAACCACAATGACCTTAAACAGCATCTATACCGTCCGTTGACATATGAAGAGACAACATCACTCAGGCAGAACTACAAAAAAGATTATAACGAGTCATTAATAGGGGGCAGGAGCCAGGATATCTACTACTACGATTACAATCGAGGATCGTACAAAAATACTGATATTTTGTCTGTCATAACAATAAAGCCAGCTGATGATCTGAAGATTACGATAAAACCATACTTCTCAAAAGAGGAGTCGGAAATATTCGGAGGTGCTGTTTCGAGCGGAGGTATAGTACAGAAGAGGCAGAGGGACATAGATAGATATGGACTGCTTTCTGAAGTCTCTATTGGCAGAGAAGCCCTTATGTTGAGTGTCGGACATCTTTATGAATCAACAGACATGGTTATAAATACGCAGAATTACCATCCGTTAACTTTTGCATTTCAGGGCTATGGAATTTATACAGAAAATGACGGCAGAGGAGTTGTACATACGCCTTATATAAAGGTTGCCGGCAAGACAGGCGCTATTGACTGGCAGACTGGTCTTAAATATTTTTATTACAAAGAACCGTCAAGTAGAGGCTATACATCTCCGGCACCATCTTATGCGCTGATTCGGGCAGTTGATCTTGATAGAGACGCAAGGAAGTATGACATCTTTTTGCCCAGTCTCGGATTAAGCTGGTCAGCAAGCGATGCTCTCCAACTGCACACAAGCTATGGCAGAAGCAATATAAGGCCATATTCGTATGTTCCTCTGATCAGCCTCTATAACACCAATAGGGCAATATTTCAGGCAAACAGCATAACTCTTCAGGATCTTTTTAACGGCTATAAAATGGAGGTGACCGACACCATAGAGGCCGGCGTGCGCTACAGAAACGAAAGTTTTGAGGTCCTGCCTGTCATATTCTACTCAAAGCACAAAAATTTGCTTACCACTATTTATGACTCCAGAGTAAACCTCAACTATCAGCAGAACATAAGCAAGGCAACAGGGTATGGAATTGAGATCGAGACAAATTTGTTTATTGACAAAAATCTCACGATCTTTTTTAATCCCACATACTCTGTAATGCAGTATGATCAGGATCTCACATATCAGGGAACAACTCTTAATGCCAAAGGAAAGCAGGTTGTGGATACGCCGAAATTGTTTGTCAAAACCGGCTTGATCTACAAAGTTAAAGGCTTTGAAATAGCGCCTTCAGCGAGGTTTATAGGTTCTCGGTATGGAGATGTTGAGCACAAAGAGAAAATAGGATCATATGCTGTTGCTGACCTGAAAGTAGGATATGAAGTTAAAAAAATCAAGGCAGTGGAATCTCTGAAGTTTGCGCTCGAATTGAGCAATATTCTCAACAGAAAGTATGTGTCAGTAATAAATGTTTCGGATGACAACAGGGCAGGAAGCTCGAGCTATTATCAGGGCGCTCCATTTAGTGTAATGTTTACAGCGTCTGCTGAATTTTAGTTATTAAAACGGAGGTGCGGCAATGTGTATGACAAAAACAGATTGGGAACGCTGTATTGAATTTCATGGACACATCTGCCCAGGTCTTGCTATCGGATACAGGGTAGCTGAGGCTGCAGCAGTAAAGATGGGGATCAGGTTTTCTGAAGATGAAGAAATAGTATGTGTTACTGAAAACAATGCATGCGGAGTTGATGCTGTGCAGCTTTTGACAGGTTGTAGTATGGGGAAGGGAAACCTTGTATACCGTGACACAGGCAAACAGGCATTCAGCTTCTTTAACAGGAAAAATGGAGAAAAGCTGCGTATAGTGATGAAGAGAAGCCTTACTCAGGCAGGAATGGACAGGGAGTCGAGACAAAAATATATTTTGGACGCCCCTATTGAAGAGCTTTTTGACTTCAAGACACCTGCTTATGATGCTCCTGAGCCAGCTCGGCTATTCAGTAGTGTATGCTGCGAATCGTGCGGTGAGTTCGCTCCTGAACACAAAATAAGATTTCAGCAGGGTAAAAAGCTTTGTCTCGATTGTTTCCCATCATACTCAAGAGGGTGGGAGCGTTAATAATATGAAGCATGATGAGGGAGCATCAGAGAGAGCAAGAGAGTTCTGGCGTGTGCGATCAAAAAAGTATCCGTCTGCGCTTGATCCTGATTCAATCAAAAAAACTGATCAGATTATAAATATTGTAAAATCACGCGGCATTTCAATCAAAGGTGCAAAAGTTATCGATATTGGATGCGGACCCGGAATATTTACTATCCCTCTGGCAAAAGAGGCTTATCATGTGACAGGCATAGACTTTTCTGCAGAGATGATAGAGAGGCTTAATCAGACGATAAAACAATATTCGATAAAAAATATAAATACCCACTGTATGGCATGGCATGATGCGGATATTGATAGTCTCGGGTTTAACAAATCATTTGATTTGGCTTGGGCATCCATGACAATGGCAATTCAGTCAGAGGCTGATCTCTTAAAAATGCAGGCAACTGCAAGAGACTTTTGTGTTTATATCGGCTGGGGTAAAAAAAGGGAAAATAAACTATTGAGTGAAGTATTTAGTTTTCATGGCATTGATCTAAAACCTCCTGATGGCGCATCCGGAACCCTATCTCTTGTTGAGGGTATGGGTTATAGTCCTGAATCTGAGTTTTTTGATTCATCATGGACATGGAAGGGTAATATTGACGAAGCAGTAGAGGATTTGTGCGCCCATGTTGCTATGCGCGGCATTGAGCCTAAAATAGAAATAGTCAGAGAGTTGGTTAGCTCTAAAGCTGTTGACGGATATATAGAGCATACAACTTTTGCTGAAAAGGGAGTGATTATATGGAAACCAGATTAAAATACTCTGTTATGTTTATATCGGTTTTATTTTTTGTTTGTCTGCTTGTCCAGCCTTCAGCTGCGATTGTTCTGACTGTCAAGGATATGGCCGGCAGAAGTGTGGTGCTTCCTCAAAAGGTGGATCGTGTTGTTGGACTTGGCGGTGCGCTTAGATTTTTGGTATATCTGGATGCTCTTGATAAGGTGACAGGAGTTGAAGAGGTTGAAAAAGATCCGTTAACAATATACAGCAGGCCTTATAGCATAGCTATGGGGAAATCCGCTGCCGGATTACCGACAATAGCAGAAGGAGGACCGGGAGGCAAGCTCCCAAATTTTGAAAAGCTTATAGCACTGAAGCCTCAGGTGATATTTATAATGGGTGTTGACAAATCTCATGCTGACATAATACAGAAAAAGACAGGTATCCCTGTAATATTCCTAAGCTACGGAGACACAGGTGTGTTCAGAAAGGAGTCAGCATTTGAAGCACTCAGGATTATGGGCTCTGTAATAGGCAAGTCTGAACGGGCCAAAAAAGTCGCTGATTATATAAACCAGTGTGAAGATGATCTCAAAAAGCGTACAGAGAATCTTCAGCCTAAAAATGTTTATGTTGGAGCTGTAAGCTTCAAAGGCAGGCACGGCATAACAAGCACGCAGGGATTTTATACGCCTTTTGAGTGGCTCGGGCTTAACAATGTAGCGAATCAGACATCGAGACAAGGGCAGATATTTATTGATAGAGAAATGCTGCTTGTATGGAATCCTGATTTCATATTCATAGATGCAAGCGGGCTTGAAATGGTGGATGAAGACTATAAAAAAAATCCTTTTTACTATAAGAAACTTGGAGCAATAAAAAATGGCAAGGTACTAAGTATAATGCCGTATAATTCTTACCATACAAATATAGAGATGATGATCGCAAATGCCTACTTCATAGGCAAGGCTCTCTATCCTGACAGATTCAGGGATATTGATCCTTCAAAAAAAACGGATGAGATCGCCGGATTTTTTACCGGCTCTGTCGTGCTGGAAAGGATGCAGAAGGATCTTAAAGGATTTAAATATCTTGTCTTTGGAAGCAATAATATAGGGGCTCAAGTAAAATAACTCTTATGCATAACGAATATAAAAGAAACATACATAAAAGAAGTCTTATAACCCTTGTGCTTTTTCTGCTCACAATTGCAGCAGCAGTATGGTCTGCAAAGACAGGCTCATTTAATATGAGCGCGTCTCAGATTATATCTGCGCTATTTGGCGATATTTCTGATCAGACACTGCACCATGTGCTGTGGGAGATAAGGCTGCCCAGAACAGCTGCAGCTCTAATAGCTGGTGCAGGTCTCGCTATAGCAGGAGCTGTTATGCAGAGCGTGCTTAGAAATCCGCTGGCCTCTCCATTTACTCTCGGCATTTCACAGGGAGCAGCATTTGGAGCAGCATTTGCAATAGTAATACTCGGCGCTGGCAGGGCGCATCTTGCAGGCAGCGAGGCAGTAACAGTATATGCGCCTTATATGCTTGTGATCAGCGCCTTTATCGGTTCTCTTGTGACTGTGGCTCTAATACTCTTTATTTCCGGGTTAAGAAGAATGACACCTGAGTCTGTAATCCTTACCGGTGTAGCGTTGAGTTCGTTTTTTGGAGCAGCTACCATGCTGATCCAGTATTTTGCAACAGACATGCAGCTTGCAGCCACAGTATTCTGGACATTCGGAGATGTTGGAAAGGCCGGCTGGCGTGAAAATATTTTTATGCTGTTTGGACTGGTTATTGCTTTTGCGTATTTCATATATCACAGCTGGAGCTATAACAGTCTTGAGTGGGGCGACGAGACAGCAGAGAGCCTTGGTGTGCATGTAAGGGTTATGAGAGTAGTGACCGTTGTAGTAGCTTCTTTATCAGTATCAATAATAACAGCGTTTCTCGGCATTATAGGATTTATCGGTCTGATAGCTCCGCATATCATGCGTCCTATTGTTGGCAATGATTACCGTTTTCTGATACCTTCTTCAGCATTTCTCGGCAGTCTGCTCTTGCTTGTATCTGATATCTTGTCCAGGACAGTAATGGCTCCTGTAGTGCTTCCTGTGGGCATAATAACTTCATTTGCCGGAGTGCCTGTTTTTCTGTTCATACTTATGAAGGGCCGCAGGGTATAGCAATGATAGTTATTGATAACATAAGTTTTTCATACAATAAAAAAGAGGTGCTCAAAAATATTGATCTCAGAATAAATAATGGAGAGCTGACAGCTGTGCTGGGTGTTAACGGCTCAGGCAAATCAACCCTTCTGAAAACAATAAACCATCTTCTAAAGCCCAGCAAAGGCGCTGTTTACATAAGCGGCGATGATCTGAAGGGGATGACAAAAAAAGAGATAGCCAGAAAAATTGGATATATGCCACAGAAGTCTAATGGCGTACTCTGTACAGTTTTTGATGCTGTTCTGCTGGGGAGAACTCCTCATATTGGTTGGAATGTGAGTAAACGTGATACTGAGGTTGTTCATGACATCCTTAGGCTTATGAATATGGAAGATTACTCTATGCGTCAGACATACCAGCTGAGCGGAGGCGAGCTTCAAAAGGTTCTTATTGCCAGAGCACTTGCACAAGAACCCAAAGTGCTGCTTCTGGATGAGCCGATCAACCATCTTGATATAAAGAATCAGGTAGAGATAATGAGCATGCTGCATCAAATAACAGCAAAGCTCGGAATAGTCACCATGGTAGTGCTGCATGATCTTAATACTGCGATGAGATTTTCTGATAAATTCATTATGCTCAAAGACGGAGTAGTATTTTCTCATGGGGGAAGAGAAATAATTACTCCGGCAAGCATAAAAGAGGTCTTTACAATTGATGTGCTTTTGAGCGATATTAACGGTATTCCTGTTGTGATCCCGGCAGCTCCGGGTATCCCCGGGCATAAATAAATATTCAAGGAGGAGTTTATAGCAGACAATAAACAGACATAGAAACAGTACTTGTTCAGCAGATTATGGCTGGATTCAAGGGAAGTGGAGTGAGCTCTCCAGAGCGATCCTCCCGCTGCCCCGCAGCCGTGAAGGGAACGAAAACCCATTATCGCCACTGTCGCAACACAGGTAGAAATATTTATTAACATTCTGCCACAAAGACGGGAAGGCGGGTGAGTAGGCAGCCCAAAGCCGGAAGACCTATCCAGACCATGCAGCAAAAAATCATACAAATTTCTCGAGGGGGGAAATATGAAGACAGACCCGTCTTTATTTCTACAAAAGCATGTTTTGTCCGTATTATTCTTTATCATTTCCAATATATTACTGTTGTGCTCATATCTGTATGCAGATTCAACATCCATTAAACTGGAGGATATTGTTGTTACTGCATCAAGGATGGATGAACCTGTTCATGAAACAACAGGCAGCACAGTTGTAATAAGAGCTGACGAGATTCAGAACAGAAATACACGTTTTGTGACAGATATTTTAAGAACTTTGCCTGAGTTGAATGTCATACAGAACGGCGGAACAGGGATGCAGGCTACCATCTTTCTGCGCGGAGGCGACTCAAAGCATACTCTTGTTATGATCGATGGAGTTAAGGTTAACAGCACAACAACAGGCTCATTCGACTTCTCAGGTCTGACATCAGAAGATATAGAGCGGATCGAGATAATTAAAGGCCCACAGAGCACTCTCTATGGTTCTGAAGCAATGTCAGGAGTTATTAATATAATTACCAAAAAAGGCAGCAAGGGGCATAAGCTGTCCGGATTTGTTGAGGTTGGATCACATGGCAGATGGAATCCGTCACTCACAGTCTCAGGCAGCAGCAAGAGGATTAACTACAGATTTACAGGCAGCTATCTCTTGAATGACGGCATATCCACAGCAAAGGACGGATCTGAGAAAGATGGATATAAAAACGCCAAATTTTCTGGCAGGACAGAACTCAAACTAGGAGAGAGGGCAGCTCTTGAATTTTCAGGCTATCACTACTACGACAGGTCTGAGCTGGATGCGTTCAGCACTTCTGCTAAAAAAGGATCTGATGATCTTAATTACATACAATTCGGCCACCACCATATGCTGGCTGCTGCGCTTAAGACAAATTTTATTGACGAATGGGAGCAGAAGATAACATTTTCCACATCAAGAGATACTTTCAGGGGCAGAGATCCTGATACCCTTTTTAATAACTATGACATCATAACCAGACGCAATACTCTTGATTGGCAGCATAATATTTTTGCAGCAGAGTTCTATACTCTTACATTAGGAGCTGAGTATAGAAAGGACAGAGGCGAAAATTTAGATAATTTTATGAATTCTATTGCTAACAGGGCATTTTATCTGAATAACAAGCTGAAGCTTTTTAATGATGCGCTAATAGTAAATGCAGGATTCAGATACGACAGCCACGACACAGCAGGTTCTAAATTAACTTACAGATTTGGAGCTGTCTACAATATAAAACCTGCTGATCTTAAAATCAAGGGCAGCTATGCTACAGGGTTCAGGGCTCCTTCTGCAAATGAGCTATTTTATCCATTTTACGGCAGCCTGGATCTGAAGCCTGAGGAGAGCAGAGGTTGGGAGATAGGACTCGAAAAGGAGCTGCTAAAAAAGAAGGTTAACCTTTCTGTTACATGGTTTAGCCAGAAATACCATAATCTTATTCAGACAGATCCGTTTACATGGCTTGCAGCCAATATAGCAAGAGCTGAGATAAAAGGAGTTGAGGCATCCCTAAGATTCAGTCTGAATGAGAGGACAGGATTGCGCGCTTCATACGCGTATCTGGATACAGAGGACAAGACAACAGGTCAGAGGCTTACACGCAGACCAAAAGACAGGGCTTCATTGTCACTAGATTATAAAGGGGCCAAACTCTCCGGAGCTGTTGACTGGATAGTTGTGGGCAGCCGTTATGACAGCAGCGTTAAACACAATCTTGATGCCTATTCAATTGTGAACCTTAGCTCATCTTATCAGCTTTCTGCAGATGCTTCACTATTTGTCAGGGTGCAGAATCTGTTTAACAGGTTTTATGAAGAGGCTGGAAGCTTCGGCACATACGGCCTGAGCATATATTCAGGAATAAGGTTCAGGATCTGATGACGCGGCTCTTATTTGCGATAATATTCCTTCTGGTCCCGGGGCTTGCGTTTTCTGCCTCAGACTACCAGAGGATTATATCGCTCTCTCCATCTGTGACAGAAATTTTGTACCAGATGGGCATGCAGGATAAAATTGCAGCTGTGACAAATGTCTGCGACTATCCGGCAGCAGCCAGACAGAAGCCGAAGGTCGGCTCTATGGTAAATCCGTCTATAGAGGATATTCTGCTGATAAAGCCGGATATTGTGATAATGACTGATGAAGGCGTTCCTCTATGGGTTAAACAGAGGCTTGATCATCTGAATATAAAGATACATGTTTTCAGAGCCAGAAGGCTTCAGGAGCTGCCCGGCGCTATACGTACTCTCGGCATCGCACTTGGACAGCAGAAGAACTCTGAAATACTCGCAGCATCGATCGAGCAGAAGATAACATCTCTAAAGCAGGGCTCACCTGTATCAAAGAAGCGCAAAAAAGCGCTTTTTGCCATATGGCCTGATCCGCTGACAATAGTTGGAGGCGGTACAGGCATTGATGATGCTATCAATATACTCGGTCTCAAAAATATAGCAGCAGATCTGCATATGCCATATCCAAGAGTCTCACTTGAGGAAATAATATCGAAAGAGCCGGATATTATTTTTTTAGGCAGGGGCAATATAGCTGCTGAGGATGTTTACAGACATCTTCTTAAAAGGCTTTATATGCTTGATGCTGTAAAGAACAACAGAATATGCTATATAAGCGACAAGATATACAGACTCGGTCCAAGAATAGTTGAAGGAATAGAAGAGATGTCAGAGTGTGTCAAAAAGTGCGGTATGAAGCAGAAGTAGTTTGAAATATGGAGGGGAGGGGTGTGTCTGCAACCCGCCCCTCTCTTAAATAAAAAGTTTTCAGATATTTTCTTGCATCTCCCATACGCCGCAGGGGCATATTCCTGCACAGAATCCGCAGCCGATGCATTTGTCTCCATCAACTACATATTCATAAGAACCGTCCTTGTGCTCAATCCTGCTGATTGCGCCCCAGTAGCATGTAGCTTCGCACATATGGCAGTCACGGCATGTGCCGCATGACATACACTTGTTGCCTTCAACCTCTGGAGTGAAGCTGAGCTTGCATATCTCGTAGTACTCAGATTTGATCCTCTCGTACGGTATCTGCATCTTTGTCTCGGGCTGTCTTGGTGCATGGCTCATAAGATAGTGCACCTCTTCAGCAGCGAGTCTGCCCTGTCCTATCGCATGGGTTACAAGTCCGAGGCTTGCAGCATCACCCACAGCATAGACTTTTACATCAGAGGTCTGGAATGTATTGGGATCAACTTTTATCCAGCCGCGTTCTGCATGTATGGATAGCGGAAGAAAGTCGAGCTGTGGTGTGTCGCCGATAGACATTATCACAACATCAGCATCAATCTCGGTGTTGTCTTTGAATATCAGCTTCTTTTTGTCAGCATCATAATGGTCTGTGAATCTGGGCCATATAATCTGTGTGCCTTTTGCTTTAGCAATATCCATCTCTGCTCCGAATGCAGCAGGCTTCTGGATATCTATAGCAGTAACAGATTCAGCTCCATGATTGTAAGCCTCAGAACATACATCCATACCAACATTTCCTGCTCCTATAACTACCACCTTTTTGCCTTTCAGGTCAGGGCGTATTCCCTCATTTACTGACCTTAAAAAGTCATATGCGGATTGTGTATGCTCAGAGCCGGGGAATGATATGTTGCGCGGCTTGTGAGCTCCGCATGCAATGATTACGACTTCATTGCTTTTGTATATCTCTTCAAATTTCTGCTTGTCCACAGTTGTGTTCAGATGCAGGTTAACCCCGAGCTCCCTGAATCTGGAGACCTCTTTTTCTAATATTTCATGAGGCAGGCGCTCTCTCGGTATGCAGAGTTCTATCTTGCCGCCAAGTCTGTCTGTTGCTTCATACAGATCAACAGTATGTCCTTTGAGCGCGAGCTGCCAAGCAGCAGACATGCCTGCTGGTCCGCCGCCTATAACAGCAACTTTATGGTTTGTTGCCGGAGCTTTTTTTGGCGCAGGAAGTTCGAGCGCAAGGCTGCCAAGACTGTCTATGGCGAGTGGAGTGTCGATATGTCTTCTTGTGCAGCTCTGCATGCAGAGGTTGGGGCATATCTCGCCGCAAACTGTTGCCGGCAGAGGGCTGTACTGGAGAACAAGTTCCAGCGCTTCTGTTAATCTGCCCTGTCTTATAAGTGATGCCCTCTTGTGAGATGGGATAAGGGTAGGGCATGCGTATGCGCATGGGGGCGCATACTTTTCATTAGCCCATATTGGTTTGTTGCGTCTGTCTGTGCCGGTTGTTACATACGGCAGCAGGGACAGATCGTGGTCAAGGTATTCAGCAAATATGCCGCCTCTGCCCACCTCTTTTTCCCATAAGCTCTTTCTGAATTCAGAAAGCGGCATCTGTATCTTTCTTCTGGCTGCCTTTTCTTTCGGTGTGTAGGCAACAAGTTTTTTCCAGTCTGATGCTGATCTTGTGAGTTCAGCATAGTGTTCTTTTTTCTGAACAACAGAAAGGAATTTATCGAGCCCGTTCTTGAGCCATTCCCAGTCCTGCTCGCTTATGTCGAGCATCTGAACATCTCTGTGGCTGTAGCTTTGTATCGGTCCCCTGAAGTATATTGTGCCTCCGACCATGCCGACGCACGGCCTGTAGCCGAGTATGTTTTCAGGATTGCGCGGATTAACTCCGCAGACAACAGCTATGCCTCCAGCCTTGAACTCAGCAAACGAGTCTCCAACATCGCGCAGATACCATGACTGAGGAGGATCAAAGCGCGGATTCTGTTTTGTCATTGTGTCACAGCGCGCGCCTCCGCTGCCCTGCACATAGAGTATGCCCTGTGCTGCTGCATTGAACGCGCCGTTTGTAACATCGCCAATCACAGTGATGTTCGCGCCGCAGTTTAGCCAGCCCACATCATCAGAAGCATTTCCCTTTACAACTATCTCTGTGCCGGGCATACCCATGCTGCCGAGCCTCTGGCCTGCTGAGCCCTCGACCTCTATTGATATTTTCTCACCCTTAGGCCATATCCTGCCGCCTATGCCGTGCTGTCCATTGGCGACAACTTTTATTTTTCGTGCGCCTTCTGCAACAGCCTGCTGTACCTCTTCTTCGAGCATGCGCGAAGAAACACGCTCATTATCAAGAGTGCCGTATATAACAATTCCGTCATCTGTATTTTTTTGTTTGTTATTTTTTTTGTTAGCACACATAGCTTATACCCAGCCTTTCCGCTATAGCCTTGTCATCAACGCTCAATCCGTCTGACATGCCGATCGGCAGTTCAGTGCTTCTGCCCATAGGAGCGAATATCTTTTTGAGTTCAACATCAGCAGCCTTGAAAACATCTACGACCCTCTCAGCAACTTTGTCGGAGTCGAGCCTTCTGTACAGTTTCGGGTCCTGTGTTGTTATGCCTCTTGGGCATTTGCCGGTATTGCATATGTTGCAGCGGTTATTCTCGTCACCGAGACAGTCTGCTGCTGCCTGCATTATGTATTTGCCTATTGATACTGCAGATGCGCCGAGCATTATGAGCGCAGCTGCATTTGCAGCCAAGTTCCCTTTTTTGCCCACTCCGCCAGCTGCTATCAGAGGCAGTTCGTTCTGTTTGCCCTGCTTAACAAGGTCGAGATAGCACTCGCGCAGGTTGGATGCGATAGGGTGTCCCATCTTGTCCATAGATACATTGTATGCTGCTCCTGTTCCGCCATCCTCTCCATCTATCGAAAGCGCTGCTGCGTAAGGATTTCTCGCAAGATTGTTCAACACAGCGCGGGCTGTTTTTGTGCCTGATATCTTCGGATACACAGGCACTCTGAATCCCCATGCCATTGACATTGACTGGATCATCTTTGCAACAGCCTCTTCTATCGAGTACTTTGTCTGGTGCGTTGGAGGTGATGAAAGGTCAACAAACTGAGGCACGCCCCTTATCTTTGCAATAAGCTTGAGCACCTTCTGCGCCATCAGCAGTCCGCCGTCTCCGGGCTTAGCGCCCTGTCCGTATTTAATCTCTATTGCAGCAGGGTCTTCGACCATGTGCGGCAGAGCGTGTATGATCTCATCCCATCCGAAATAGCCGGATGCTATCTGGATGATGAAGTATTTAAGGTATTTTGACCTGAGCAGAGCAGGCGGCATTCCTCCTTCACCTGAGCACATCACAACAGGCATGCCTTCTACTTCATTCAAATACGCGACTCCCATTGCGAGGCCTTCCCACATTGGCGGTGAGAGAGCGCCCACTGACATACTGCCGATCATTATCGGATATATCTCGCGCACAGGAGGGATGAAGGCTGCTGACTTGTCAACAACAAGCTTACCGTTAACCAGTTTCATCGGCAGTTTTTCAGGAGGCATTATCCTGCCAAGCAGAGTGCGTATCCGGAACTCATGACGAGCAGCATCCAGCGCAGGGTCTGTGAGCATGGATATCCTTGTGAACTTGAGTCTGTCCAGAGTGGATATTGAGGGGTCATTTCTCCTGCCGCCTCTTTTGTATCCATCACCGCCCTTGTTCTTGTAGTGAAGAAATTTATTGTTAGGGTTGAACTCAGGAGCTATCGCCTCATTGGGGCATACAAGGCTGCACATGCCGCAGCCTGTGCAGTACCTCTCCATGTCTGTAACCTGTTCAATAGCCTGCACAACTTTGCGCGTGGAGGATGGGCCGGGCAGCGGGCCTTCAGATAAAACAGATCTCTGTACTCTGACTGTTGGAACTATCGCCTTTACAGGGCATACGGATGTGCATCTGCCGCACCGCTTGCATCTGTCATCACTCCAGCGGACTATATATGGAAATTCTTTTAATGTGAGCTGATGATTATGATCGAGTCTTATCCCTGAAGCTGGTTCCATACCTGCACCTCCTCTGCCTGCGGCTTAACTATAACCATGTCGTATTTCATCGGGAATATGTCTGTTGATCTGTCCCTATGCGGCACAACCCTGTCAACGCCGCACTCTTCAGACATAAGTACGTATTTGCCTTTTGCTCCGCCCACCACTCCGGGCCTCAGCTTTTTTGAGTCCTGAAGCATGAAGCATGTGCCATCCGGAGTGAATCCGATTACGCAGTTAGGGCCGTCTATACATAGCGGACGCTGGGACTGCTTCATCAGGAGCAGGGCCTCTTTGTCATCTCTGTTGTCCATCTCCGTATTTTTGAGCGGAGTTATCACATCCTTATAGTATGTAAGCGGATATCCGAGCTGTCTTGTTGTGTAGTGGAGGATATGCGCAAAGACTTCGCTGTCGCTGTTGTATCCTGTATATCCCGGGAACTCCCTGCTTAGCAGAAATTCTCGTATCGGAACAAATGCCGTGTTTTCTCCATTGGTCATTGTGCAATAACCCTGCAGAAAGAATGGATGGCAAGCGTACAAGTATATGGCATAGTTTGTGTTCTGCCTGCCCTGTGCCAGCACTATTTTTGCTTTAATAATATCTTTATCAAGGCCGAAGAACTCTCCAACCTGCAACGGGTCGCCAACCTCTTTAAGAGATATGACATCAGGGTAGAATGAGAATACGAATATTGATCCATCCTTTTCGCCAAGCTCTCTCAGGGCAAGGCGGGTGTTAAGCAGAAGCGTCTCCCTCTCTTGCCTAGATCTGCGCCTGAAGTGCACAGGATAGTCATATACCTTTGCGAAGTAGTGGCCTCGCGGATTGATGCCTGCAACCTGTTTTATTAAAGGACTCCAGGAGTGCATTAGCTTAAAGCCCTGGGCCTGCATGAATTCGTCGAGAATGTTTACGCTGTTCCCTGAGCATATGCCCGAGAGTATCGGAAAGTTTTTAAGCTCCTCAAATTCCCCACCGAGATCTTTAAGCACAAGGCCGAGTCCAGAACCGTCATGGCCTTCCTTCATCGTCTCGAGAGCGAGGATGTTCTCCATAGGGGAGAAATACTCATTCGATGTCATTGCCGCAAGTCTGCACATAAAGAGTGATCCTCACTATTTGTTAATGGGTTTTACCAAAACTGTCGGCTGTTAAGTTTAATAAAGATAAACAGCCTCATATCCTAATTTCGACGGCAACCGTTTGCCGTCTGATTTAATATATGACTTGGGATGCCTTTTTGTCAATAAGTATTTCTTAACCATGCGCATGAGTTAATAACAGCGAGAGGGTTATTATTAAATAATGCACTGTAATTTAAGAGCTAATCGAGAGTATGTTTTATTTCGCTTCAGATTTCTTTTGTATTTGTCTTTACTTGACAATGCTTTGTTAATTTGGCTAAAGTTTAAAACATAAGGTAACCGATTGCCATGCAAAAGATAACTTCAGGCATAAATGGGCTCGACAGTCTGATCGATTCTCTCTACATTGGTGACAATGTGATCTGGGAGGTTGATGCAGGCACTTCGCATGAGCTGTTTATTAGAAGCTTCATAAAAAAATCTCTTGATGACTCCCAGAAGGTAATTTATATAAGTTTCAATAGATCGCCGCAGAGCATCATTAAAGAGTTGAGTGCTTTTATAAAACCGGAGTACTTTATATTTGTAGACTGCTTTACCGCTGGCAAAGGCAGAAACGACCCTGAGTTCCTAAAGTTTTATAATCAACCTTCGGAATTTACGCGCATAAAAATTGAAGATCCAAATAACATTGACCAATTCACGCATGCTCTGAATTCGATAGAGGATAGTCTGTTGCCTGGGGCTAGATATGTATTTGACAGCCTTACAGGCATGCAGAACCTGTGGGGCAATGAGAATGATACATACCAGTTTTTTACCTACATGTGCCCCCGCCTGTTTGATCTCGAAACAGTCGCCTACTGGGTTCTCGAAAAAGATGCGCACAGCCAGAAGTTCAAGGCCAATCTCCGGCATATAACCCAAGTGGTTTTTGATCTCTACAGGCGAAAGGAGAATTTCTATATAAAGGCTCTGAAGCTTGCAAGACGGCCTGACCGCGAGGCATTCAGGCCTCACAAATATGCTATCGAAGATAATGACATCTTCTTTTCTCAGCCCAAAAAGGAAAATGCGACAGATATAGGAATAAGATTGAAATCTGTCAGAGCTGGCAGGGGAATAAGCCAGAAAGAGCTTGCTGACAAGGTAGGCTTGACGCCCAGCTTTATATCTCAGCTCGAGAGTAATCAGATAAGCCCATCCCTCAATTCTCTTTTACAAATATGCGGAGTATTGAATATGAGACCCGGCGAGTTGTTTGATGATGAGCCTGATGTTGATCAGCTTGATTGGGTAACAAGGCGAGAAACTATTCTAAAACAGCAGGTTTATTCAGAAAGCGGAGTTAAGGTCTATTCAGTTGCTGGAACAAGAAGACTTTCTGTCAGGCTGGTAGAGCTGTCTCCTGATGTGTCCATAGACAGGCACTTTTTTCACCATAAATCTGAAGAGTTCGTTTATGTGATTAGTGGCAAGCTTAAAGTCTATATGGAAGAAAAGATGGAGTGTCTGGAGTCTGGAGATGCGCTAAGCTTGAAAGATTTTGCACCCACACGTTGGGATAACAGTGATTTAGGGGCTGAGCTGCTCTTTTTATGGAGCGAAGAATAGCTAACTATCAGATCATTTTTTTAATCACAGTATTAAGGAATGCTAAAAGTATTCTTCAGCTGGTTCAATAATGCTGATATGCAGGAGGTGTTTTATAGGTAACTTTGTAAATTGATAATCAGTGTTAACCGCATTAACTAATTTTATATGGAGGTTTTTATGAATCTGCAAAGGCCTAATGCAAACGATGCAACAAAGACAAGCAACCGTTCAAGAAATGTGGCTCCGATGAGCGGACTATGCACACGCTGTATTGACGGATGCCGCGGCAACTGCGAAGTCTTCAAGGCAACATTCAGGGGCAGAGAGGTTATCTATCCGGGTCCTTTTGGAGATATAACTGCAGGCGGTGACAAGGATTATCCAGTAGATTATTCACACTTTAATATACATGGATATGCTATGGGCGCCAAGGGGCTTCCAAAAGGCACAAAGGCATCGCCTGACACAGCTACATTTCCTAATGTGAGCACAGAGACAGAGTATGGCTGGACAAAGAAAGTGAAGATGAAGGTTCCCATATTTACAGGTGCGCTTGGATCTACCGAGATCGCGAGGAAAAACTGGGAACACTTTGCTGTTGGAGCTGCGCTTTCAGGGGTTACATTGGTTTGCGGAGAGAATGTCTGCGGTATAGATCCAAAGCTTGAACTGAACAGCAAGAGCAAGATAGTCAAAGCGCCTGACATGGACAGGAGGATAGAGGAGTACCGCCGCTATCACCAAGGCTATGGTGAGATGCTCGTCCAGATGAATGTTGAAGACACAAGGCTTGGCGTTGCTGAATACATAATTGACAAGCATGGTATTGATACCATAGAGCTTAAATGGGGGCAGGGCGCAAAGTGTATAGGCGGAGAGATAAAGGTGAATTCTCTTGAACGTGCTCTTGAATTGCAGAGGCGCGGATATATAGTTACGCCTGATCCTTCTGATCCTGTTGTTCAGGCAGCATTTAAGGATGGAGCTATCAAAGAGTTTGAGCGCCACAGCAGGCTCGGCTTTATAGATGAAAAGTCATTTTATGCAGAAGTTAGCAGGCTTAGAAAGCTTGGGTTCAAAAGAGTCACTCTCAAGACCGGCGCATACGGACTCAGGGAGCTCGCAATGGCGATAAAGTGGAGCTCAAAGGCCAAGATTGATCTGCTCACAATCGACGGGGCACCGGGCGGCACAGGCATGAGCCCATGGAGAATGATGGAAGAGTGGGGTATGCCTTCACTATATCTGCATGCAGCAGCAGCAGAATTCTGCGCGATACTTGCAAAGAAGAAGCAGCGTGTTCCTGATATAGCATTTGGCGGCGGCTTCAGCAGCGAGGACGGAGTATTCAAGGCGCTTGCTCTTGGAGCTCCATTCACAAAGGCAGTATGCATGGGCCGTGCACTGATGATACCGGGCATGGTCGGAAAGAATATAGATAAATGGATAAAAGAAAATGATCTACCAAAGACAGTGAGCGAGTTTGGCACTACTGTAGAGGAGATATTCGTCAATTATGAGGATGTGAAGAATATAGTAGGCAGCAAGGAGATCAATAAAATACCTCTGGGCGCTATCGGCATATATAGCTACTCCCAGAAGATCAAGGTCGGCCTCCAGCAGCTCATGGCAGGAGCAAGGTGTTTTAATATTGAGTCCATTACCAGAAATGAGATTATGTCACTCACTGAAGAGTGTGAAAGTGTGACAGGCATTCTTTATCTGATGGATTCGTACAGAAAAGAGGCTATTAAGGTCCTTAACGCAAAGTAGTTTACTGTAAGAACAATCTGAAGGACATCGAAGATGTATTCGCTGTCCTTTTTTTTGCGTAAAAATTAAGTATTTCTAATTTTTTTATATTGAATTTTCAGTAAATATGCTATTCTATCGTTTATGTATGGTAATGGGTTGCCGTTGATCGTAAGGGATTTTCTGCGTTACTTACTGCTTCTTTAGTTATCCATACAGGAAAGACTATTTTTTTAAGCAGCTCATTAATCAATACTTAATGAAAAGTTAAAAAAACTTAAATATCAGGAGGTGTATTCATCAGGGAATAATAACAAACTTTATTCAATATAGATAAAGCGAAGTATAAAAAAAATAATAAAAGGGAGAGATTAATGAAACACAAGAGCCTCAACGAATTTATGGATTATGTAGTAAAGCGCAACCCTGGTCAGCCGGAGTTTCATCAGGCTGTTAATGAGGTTATGGAGAGTCTCTGGTCATTTATATCAGAAAATCCTCGTTATGCAGAGCATGGTCTGCTTGAGCGTCTTGTAGAGCCTGAACGTGTAATAATGTTCCGCGTTTCATGGGTAGACGACCATGGCACAGTAAGAGTAAACAAAGGTTACAGAATACAGCACAATTCTGCAATAGGTCCTTACAAAGGCGGCATACGCTTCCATCCTACAGTAAATCTTTCGATACTTAAGTTCCTTGCATTCGAACAGACACTTAAAAACTCGCTAACAACTCTTCCTATGGGCGGCGGCAAGGGTGGATCAGATTTCGATCCCAAGGGATGCAGCCCTGGTGAGGTTATGCGCTTTTGCCAGGCATTCATAAGTGAACTCTTCAGACATATTGGTTCTGATACGGATGTTCCTGCTGGTGATATAGGAGTGGGAGGCCGTGAGGTAGGCTTTATGGCAGGAATGATGAAAAAGCTTTCGAATAAAGCAGACTGTGTATTTACAGGCAAGGGCTTAACATTCGGCGGATCACTTATCAGGCCTGAGGCTACCGGCTATGGTGTTGTCTATTTTGTTGACGAAATGCTTAAAACTGCAGGACGTTCATTTGACGGAATGCGTGTATCTGTATCAGGGTCAGGCAATGTTGCCCAGTATGCAGTAGAAAAGGCGATGTCGCTCGGCGCAAAGGTTGTTACAGTGTCTGACTCAAGCGGAACAGTTGTTGATGAGGACGGATTCACTCCTGAAAAACTTGCGATTCTAATGGATGTGAAGAATGTTCATTATGGCAGAGTTAATGAGTATGCAGAAAAAGTAAAAGCCAAATTCCTGCCTGGAGTAAGACCATGGGGGGTAAAGGTTGATGTAGCATTGCCATGCGCTACCCAGAATGAACTTGATGAAAATGATGCAGCTGCGCTTGTTAAAAACGGTGTGTTCTGTGTAGGTGAAGGAGCCAACATGCCTTCAACTGAAGGAGCAGTCAAGGTATTTGAGCAGAACAAGATACTCTATGCACCGGGCAAAGCGAGCAACGCGGGTGGAGTTGCAACATCCGGCCTTGAAATGAGTCAGAACGCTATGCGTCTTTCATGGACAAGAGAAGAGGTGGACGCACAGCTTCTTAAAATTATGAAGGGCATACACAATACATGCCTTCAGTATGGCAAAAGACCTGACGGAAGCGTCAGCTATGTTAACGGCGCCAATGTGGGCGGTTTTGTAAAGGTCGCTGAAGCTATGATCAGCCAGGGAGTTATTTAGCTTTGATTTAAGGAGTTAAGCCTGCGGAAATATACAGGCGGCTGTAGCTTAAAAATAAGGCCGTTGGTTTTACAATACTGGTATAAACATACGGGGGCATTTCTCATGCCCCCGTATGTTACCATATGAGGTATGAAGACAAAGATGAATAAAACAATGCTCGCTATCCTTAAGGTGCTTGACAAGCATACTGACATAATCGGCTCTGGAGAGATATCAAAAGAGCTTAGGCTACATGGCATTGACCTTACTGAGAGGACTGTCAGGTATCACATGAAGTTTCTCGATGAAAAGGGTCTAACAGAGGTTTTTGGCAAAGAGGGCAGGAGAATAACAGAAAAGGGCCGCAGTGAGCTTAATAATTCTCGTGTATCCGAAAAGCTTGGATTTGTCATAAGCAAGATTGAGACTTATTCATACCAGACAACAATAGATCTTGATCAGATGAAGGGCAAGGTAATACTTAACATATCTTATCTGCCCGATGACCGCCTTGATGATTGCCTGAAGCTTATGTCTAATGTTTTTAAAACTCCATATGTCATGAGCAACCGGGTAACCATTGCTCGCAGCGGAGAGACTGTCGGAGATGTTGTTGTGCCAGAAGGCAGGGCAGCAATAGGAACTGTTTGCAGTGTCACAATAAACGGCATATTTCTGAAAGCCGGCATTCCTGTAACATCGAGGTTTGGAGGGGTGCTTGAGATAAGCAAGGGCGCTCCTAAAAGATTTTTGTCTCTCATCAGCTATGAAGGATCGTCGCTTGATCCTCTTGAGGTTTTTATAAAGAGTAAGATGACTGATGTAAAAGGCGCTGTAAATACAGGTAATGGCAGAATACTCGCCAGCTACAGGGAGATACCTATAGTATGTCTGGATCAGGCTAGAGAGCTTGAAAAAAAGATGAATGAAAAGGGTATAAGTGGAGTGCTCCATATAGGAGAACCAAACAGGCCTGTATTTGAGGTGCCTGTGGGAATTGACAAGGTTGGAGTAGTTATAGTTGGCGGGCTAAATCCTCTGGCAATACTTGAAGAATCCGGAATATCCACAGAGAGCAAGGCTATGTCAACGCTGTTCGAATTTTCTGATCTAAGCCCCTTTAATATAGGATGACAGGAGGATTGTGTGAAGAAGATTGAAGCTGTCATAAAGCCGTTTAAGCTGGATGAGGTGCGGGATGCCCTGACATCGATGGGTATACAGGGAATGACTATAACGGAAGTTAAAGGCTTTGGCAGGCAGAAAGGACATACGGAACTTTACAAAGGCGCAGAGTATGTAGTTGACTTTATTCCCAAGATCAAGATAGAAGTGGTTGTTCCTGATAGGCTCTGTGATGATGTTGTAGCACTTATGGAGCGCACATCAAAGACAGGAAAGATTGGTGATGGAAAGATATTCGTAATTCCTGTTGATGATGCTGTAAGGATAAGGACAGGCCAGAGGGGTGAAGCAGCTCTAGGCTGAGAGCTCTAATCTAATTTTAACAATTATCTGTTCTGCCTTTTTTTTAGATGTATGATTATAAAAATAACCGGCAGAAAACTATGTTATTCTATGTATCGTAATGGATCTTATAACTGCACACCTTAATGCTGATTTTGATGCACTCGCTTCTGTAATAGCAGCCAAGCGTATATATCCTGATGCTATTGTAGTATTCCCCGGAGCAGTCGAAAAAAAAGTGCGCGATTTCATCGAAGCATTCCATCCTCTGGAGATCAAAAAACTCAAAGATCTAAAGCTTGAAGATGTGACGAGGCTTATTATTGTTGATGCAAATAACCCTGAGCGGATCGGACCTCTTAAGAAGCTTATCAGTATGTCTGACGTGTCTGTGCATATTTATGACCACCATCCGTCGACAGCTGCCGGCATAAAAGGGGATCTGGAGGTTTACGAAGAGGTTGGGGCAGCCTCAACCATATTTGCTGAGCTGATTCAGAAGAAAAAAATATTGATTACACCTATCGAAGCAACTGCGCTATGTCTAGGCATATACGAAGAGACAGGTTCCATGCTTTATACATCGACAACAGCCAGAGATCTTGCTGCCGCCTCATATCTTTTAAGACACGGGGCAGACTTGAACATTGTCGGCAGATTTCTCAAGACATCCATGAGTACTGAGGATCTAGCTCTTCTGAACCAGCTTATGCAGACTATGAAAGAGGTTGTAATCTACGGTACAAGAATTGGAACAGCTTACGGCAGGACTGAGGGGGCTGGTGATGTTGCGCACCTTGCATCAAGGATTATGGATATGGAAGATATCGACGCACTTGTGCTTATGGTAGCTTATGAAGGGAAGATCGTAATAGTTGCAAGGAGCAAGGTTCCTGAATTGGATACATCAAAGCTACTTTCCAGCTTTGGCGGAGGCGGCCATCCATATGCATCCTCAGCAACGATTAAAGAGGTGCCTTTTCAGATTGTTGAAGAGCAGATCCATGAGCATCTCAAAAACTGCGTCAGAAATATAAGGACAGCCAGAGACATTATGACATCGCCTGTTGTTACAGTTCAGCATAGCAGCAGGATAAGCGATGCAGAGGCATTGATGACGAGATACGGGGTAAATGTTTTGCCTGTAGTGCGCAGAAATGATTACGCAGGAATAATATCAAGAGAGGTGGTGGAGAAGGCGCTCTTTCATAGCCTTGGCAATAGCAGATGCAAAGATTTTGCTACTATTGACGCGATCACAGCAGAGCCTGATACACCGGTTTCAGAGATAGAAAAACAGATGGTCAGCAATAATCAGAGATTTGTGGCTGTGCTTGAAGACTCGGTTATTGTTGGCGCTATAACGAGGACAGATATTCTCAGGAGTATGTATGAGAGCTTTTTGCGCAAAAGCAGGATGGCTGAGAGAGAGATTAGCGCAGGCAGTGACGACTACGGTAGGAGCATAGGGAAAATAATAAAGGATAAGCTTCCCGGCAATTTTTATGAATTGCTCTTAAAAGCAGGACAGACTGCCGATGAGATGAATATGAATGCGTATCTTGTAGGCGGCAGTGTTAGGGATATGCTCAGAGGAGAAGAAAATCTCGATATAGATATTGTTGTTGAAGGGGATGGTATTGTCTTTGCTAAAAGACTTGCCGAGCTTATAAAGGCAAAATTTACAGCGCACAAGCGCTTCAGGACAGCGCATCTCATTAATGGTGATATGAGTCTGGACATCGCAACATCTAGGACAGAGTATTATGAACATCCTGCTGCCCTTCCAAGGGTAGAGACATCATCAATCAAGAAAGATCTGTACAGGCGCGATTTTACAGTTAACACTCTTGCTGTAAAACTGAATAAAAAGGATTTCGGACATCTTATAGATTATTTCGGCGGTCAGCGCGATATAAAGGACAGAATTATAAGAGTGCTTCATAATTTAAGCTTTGTTGAGGATCCTACACGCGCATTCAGGGCAGCGAGATTTGCTGAGCGTTTTGACTTCAGGCTGTCCAAGCATACAGAGTCTCTCATAAAGCTGGCTGTAAGGATGAATATATTTGAGAAGCTTTCTGGACGAAGGATAATGGATGAGCTTGAGCAGATATTCAATGAGGCTGATCCTGTAAAGTCCATTAAAAGGCTTTCTGACCTCGGACTGCTGAAGGCTATTCATCCAGGACTTTACTATAACAGAGAGTTGGGTATGCTTCTGCGTTCTGTTCATGATGCTATCACATGGTTTGAGCTTTCATTTCCTGAGGAGATGTTTGATAAAAAGAGCATTTATGTTATGGCGCTTGTTTACAGGCACCAGAAAAGCGAGAGGCAGTCTCTTATAAACAGGCTTGAGATACATCAGAAGACAGGCGTGGATATCCTCAAGCTGGTTGGTCTTGCAAAAGAGGCTGTCAGATTTTTTAAGCCGTTAAATATGCTCCATAGCTTTAGGCTCTTCTCGAGCCGCCCTGTGGAATCTGTAATATTTTCGATAGCTCTTTCTGATGATAAAGAGTTTAAGAAGACAGCCACGCAGTTTTTGCTGGAGCACAGACATATCAGGCCGGTTATAAAAGGTGATGATCTGAAAAAAATCGGCATCAGCCCCGGTCCGCTTTATTCAGAGATATTCAGCATGATAACAGATGAAAAGATCATGGGTCGGCTTGATACAAGAGAGGATGAGATAGCTTTTGCGAAGAAGCTTGCAGGCTTTTGATCACAAAAAAACATTACAGCAACTTTAGAATGTCAATCGTTGTCAGAATCGAGCGATCCTCTTAATGAGTTGGCTTCTGGTATGTAGTCTGGCACAGCTCCTTCCCTGAAGTAGTCATAAATAGGCGCAGAGAAGAATCCTCCCACCTTTCCTATCTCAGCTTTTTCTATTTCTTCAGGCATCACAAACTCCGAAGGAGGTGTTTCTGAAAGATATCGGCTCATGAAGTTTGCCCATATAGGAGCAGCTGTTCTGCCGCCTGTTTCGCCATATCCGAGGGTGCGCCTCATGTCATCGTAGCCTACCCATACACATGTAATAAGCTCAGGAGTATAGCCTATGAACCATGCGTCTTTGAAGTCGTTTGATGTGCCTGTCTTGCCTGCTGCAGGTCTGCCGATGTTTGCTCTGGTTCCGGTGCCGTATTTGATAACATCCTGCATCATTGAGGTAAGCAGAAAAGATGTTTGCGGCGACACGGCATAGGTGGTTTCTGGTTCATTGTCTTCAAGTACAACATCAAGAGATCCTGTTATGTATTTTATCCATATGGGTTTTACTTTCATTCCGCCATTTGCGAATGCAGCATAAGAAGCGGTCATCTCAATAGGCGTTATGCCGGTAGATCCAAGAGCTATTGTGAAGTCTCTAGGGAGGTCTGTGTCTATTCCTATTTCTCTTGCCAGGGAAAGTACGCTGTCTATGCCCACGGCTTCGATGAGTTTTACAGTTATAACATTTCTCGAAAATGCGAGGGCCTCCCTTAGCCGAGTAGAACCCATATATTTTTTGTCGTAATTTTCGGGTTCCCAGTTTTTGCCGTTTGCTCCTTTGAATGATATTGGTTCATCAATAATTACGCTTGCTGGAGAAAATCCCTTTTCTAATGCAGCAGCGAATATGACAGGTTTGAATGCAGATCCAGGTTGTCTCTTTGCCAGCAGAGCCCGGTTGTACTCGCTTTTTATGAAACTGAAGCCTCCGACTACTGCGCGGACAAATCCTGTTTCAGGATCAAGAGAGACTAATGATCCCTCTACTTCAGGCTCTTGCTCAAGACTGAATGCAGCGCTTTTCCCTGCTGTAAGAAATTTTACCCAGACTATGTCTCCTTTGCTGAGGATGTCTGTGAGCTTAAAATTTTTACGCGCAGATGCCTTGCCGCTTTTTTTATCAATAATGTTTGATGCCCAGATAGCATCCTTGAGGCTGAGTTTTCCCTTGATGCCTCTGGCGACTATATAGGCTTCTTTGGACGTCACAGAAATTACTATGCCTGTTGATATGTCTCCGGGAGATGCTGAAAATGCCACTTTTGTATCAGTATCTTCTGGAGCAGTCTCTTTCTTGCCGGCAGGACCGCGCCATCCTCGTCTTTTGTCGACATCTCTGAGCCCATCCTGAAGCGCTTTTTGAGCAAGCAGCTGTGCATTTTTGTCGAGTGTTGTATATATTTTGAGTCCGCCTTTATATACCATCTCTGTACCAAATTTCTGTTCAACATACTGCCTGACATGCTCAAGAAAATATCCGAAGGAATCTGTTTGTGATCTGAGTGATGAGAGTACAATTTTGTGTTTAATGGCATTTAAGCGTTGTGATTCGGTTATATAACCTTCATCATTCATCCTCATAAGTACTGTCTCTTGACGTATTTTTGAGCGAACAAGGTTGTTGTATGGGGAGTAGGTGTTTGGCGCTTTGATTAGTCCTGCTAAAAGAGACGCCTCTGCCAGATTAATATTTCTTACAGACTTGCCAAAGTAAACTTTTGAGGCCATCTCTACTCCGTGTGCTCCATGACCAAAGTAGATTTTATTCAGATAGAGTTCTAGGATCTCATTTTTTGTGAGCTCTTTTTCGAGCTTTATTGCTAGCTGGGCTTCTCTTATTTTTCTCTTGATAGTCTTTTCTGGAGATAAAAACATCACCTTTGCGAGCTGCTGGGTTATTGTGCTGCCGCCCTCCTTAATGCTCGCATGCAGTATGTCTGTAACCAGCGCGCGACCTATTCCAATGTAGTCGATGCCTTTATGCTTCATGAAGCGGGTGTCTTCAATAGCTATAACAGCATTTTTTAGATGCTCAGGCATCTGATTAAGATTTACATAAGCGCCTTTTTCTATCTTGAATTCACCCAGAAGTGTATCGTCATCAGCATATACTTTTGTGCCTGGAAGCGCTCTATACTGTTTAAGCTCAGATACTGATGGCACTCCTGTTGCTATGGCTATATAGCCGCCTGCCAAAATCCCTATAAGCAGTATTGATATGAACACTATTATTTTTAGTCGCATTTTAAATTATAAACATCGTTTCGAATAATTTACAAATCAGTAGATTAGCAGGTTAGTGTATTACAGTAAAGCAAGACAGGCTCTGTTTACCCCTTAGTTTCACAGATGAGAAGGGCTGCCGACTTGTTTTGGGGCGCCAGAGGTTACTCAGACAGTTGCGCAGGTAGTTCACAAGGTTAGGAAATTGAACTATCTGCTTTTATTTGTGTTGCTTTTAGCTTTTGGGCGGTAGGAGTTCTTTTTGAATGTTTTTTTTATGTAGTGCAGGCTATCTTATATAGGCCTCTGTAACGTATCTGCGCATCATTCTATGTGAATTAAAATAGTATGCGTTTTTTCCTATAGCATTCTGCATAACCCTTATCCATAGGTGTCTGTTTTCATAAAACATAGGCAGTATAATATGATCAAGTTTGTAATACAGATCGTCAGCATCTTTTGCTGGATCAGCCGGAGTCTCTGCTGAAGGTCCTATTGCCCATCCGGTATATCCCTCAATATGCCCCTCAATCCACCAGCCATCAAGAACACTGAAGTTTGGCACACCGTTATGAGCAGCCTTCATGCCGCTTGTTCCGGATGCCTCAAGAGGCCTTAGAGGCGTATTTAGCCAGACATCAACTCCAGATACAATCTTCAAAGAGAGATCCATATTGTAGTTGTTAAGATAAGCTATCTTGATCTTATCTTTTAGCCGCTCTTTCATCTCAAAAATCTTTTCTATAAGTTTTTTGCCATGCTCATCACGAGGATGGGCTTTGCCTGCATACACAATCTGCACCCTGCCTTCAGCTATTTGTAGCAGCCGTTCTATGTTGCTAAAGAGCAGATCAGCCCTTTTGTATGCTGTTGCCCTGCGCGCAAAGCCTATTGTGAAGGTATCATAGTTCATGCCTGCCTGTGTTTCGCGGTTGAGAAAATCAATAAGGTGCTTTTTTGATTCCATATGCGCAGCCCAGAGCTCTTCGTCCGGTATTCTGCCTACTCTGACGAATATCTCAGGCTCATTAGCCCATCCTGGCAGGTATTTGTCATACAGCCTTTTCAGCGGTTCTGATGTCCATGTGAACGAATGAACCCCGTTTGTTACAGCATGAATCTCGTATCCGGGAAACATATTTCTGGAGACTTCCTTATGCTTTTTTGCAACGCCGTTTACATATTTGCTCAGGTTTAGAGCAAGGAGGGTGAGATTTAGATGCTCATTGCCTCCGAACTCTTTTATTGTATCCATGGGGATTATGTCACTTCCCATCACCTGTTCAACTATGTTGTATGAGAACTTGTCATGCCCTGCTGCAACAGGAGTATGCGTTGTGAATACACAAAGCCGTCTCACGCTTTTTGAATCCCATATATGTTTTTCATCCCACACGTCTTCGATATTTTTTTTGAATTTCTTAAGCAGTTGCAATGTAAGAAGGCTTGAGTGCCCTTCATTCATGTGATATTTTTTTATGCTGAACCCGATCTCCTCAAGCAGGTTGTATCCGCCGATACCCAGGACAATCTCCTGTTTGAGTCTGTATGTTTCGTCTCCGCCGTAGAGATGGTGTGTAATTGATCTGTCCTGCTCGCTGTTTTCAGGAAGGTCTGTGTCCAGAAATAGCACAGGAACTTTGCCGCCTGCAGCGCTCTCGATTACATATAGCCAAGGCGCAACCTGCACATTTCTGCCTTCAATTTTTACTGTTGTCCTGTAAGGCATAATGGTCATAAATTCAGCAGGATTCCACTCTTCTGCATATTCATTCTGCCTACCGTATATGTCCAGATCTTGTTTGAAGTACCCTTTTTTTGTAAGGATTGTAACAGCTACTACAGGCAGTGCGAGGTCGGCAGCTGATTTTAGCGTATCTCCTGCGAGTATCCCAAGTCCTCCGCTGTAAGTAGGCATGTTTGATTTTAGACCAACCTCCATGGAAAAATAGGCGATTTTTTGCTCGCTGGTAAACTCGTTTATCAGTTCTGTCATCATTTCTGGTCTGCCTCTTTTATCCGCCTAAAACGTTTATCTAGTTCATGAAGCGCTGCTGCCCCTTCATCACCCATATCTAAAGTATAATCATTTACATAAAGTTTTATATGGCTCTCGATCACGCTGTCCTTGAGCTCCTGTGCATGGTTTTTTATAAACTTCATAGCCTCTTGTCTGTTGTTGAGACCATATCTTAAACTCTTTTGGATCAGTTCTTCAATGTCAGAAATAGCCCCGCTGCCAATGTTTTTTTTTGCAACGATTCCTCCAAGCGGAATGGGCAGATTGGTCTCCTTTTCCCACCATGAGCCTAGATCTGCCATCATATGGAGGCCATACTGATTGTATGTGAATCTGCCTTCATGAATTATAAGACCCATATCAGTTTTATTCTGCGCAACAGAACTCATAACCTCGTTGAAAGGCATATGCAATAACTTAGGCGTTTTTATGCCATGTTCAGACTCCAGATACATCAACAGCAGAAGAGCTGCTGTTGTATATTTGCCCGGAGCAGCGATGATGGTTTTTTCGTTAATAACGGTATTGGTGTTTTTTGAAACAATAAGCGGTCCGCATCCTCTGCCGAATGCTCCTCCGCACTTTAGAAATTGGTAGTCATTGCTGAGGCGGCAATATGCATGGCACGATACCTTTGACACATCTATGGCCTGCTTCATGGCCAGTGTGTTAAGTGTCTCTACATCGTCTATTTTGAATTCGAAGTCAAGTCCTTGTTTATTAACTATTTTGCTGGCAAGTGCATAGAAGATTATGGTGTCATTTGGACATGGCGAAAAACCGAATGATTTCATCTAACAATTTTAGCACTTTGACGAGTGTCTATGCCACAAGGATGCCAATAGTGAAGCAGCATATATCTATTTGAATTTACAATATAACCTATGATACAATTCTTGACCAAAAACGCACGCCTGAAAAATGTGCCTGCATGGTCCCGCATTGCGGGTTGAAGGCACTGGGCGGAGGTAAACCATTAGGAGGATTAAGTTATGAGTGTTGTAACAATGAAAGAATTGCTTGAGGCAGGTGTCCATTTCGGACATCAGGTAAAACGCTGGAATCCAAAGATGAAGAAGTTTATCTTTGGCGAGAGAAACGGTATACATATCGTTGATCTTCAGAAGACTCTCAAGGGAATTGAAGAGGCATATAAATATATAAAAAGTGTTGCAGCTACAGGCGCGCCGATACTTTATGTAGGCACAAAAAAGCAGGCTCAGGATTCAATAACAGAAGAGGCAAAAAGGGCAGGAGCCTACTATGTAAATTACAGGTGGCTGGGCGGGATGCTCACAAATTTTGCCACAGTAAAAAAGAGCATAGCCAGACTCAAAAAAATTGAGCAGATGAAAGAGGACGGCACAATAAATCATCTGACAAAAAAAGAGGCACTTGAACTCGAAAAAGAGAGAGTAAAGCTGGAAAAGAACCTGAGCGGCATAAAAGACCTTCCTGGACTTCCCGGCGCGCTTTTCATAATCGACCCTAGAAAAGAGAAGATAGCTGTTGCTGAGGCAAGAAGGCTCTCAATCCCAATAGTTGCAATTGTGGATACAAACTGCGATCCTGATGAGGCTGATTATGTGATCCCCGGCAATGATGATGCTATCAGGGCTATAAAGCTTATCTCCTCAAAAATGGCAGAGGCTATAATTCAGGGAAGGGGAGAGCGAGAAAAGGGTCTTGCCGACAAGGCAGAGGCAGCTCAGATAGAAGAGAAAAAGTCAGAAGATGAAGAGATAAGGGAGAATGCATAATGTCAATTTCTGCTGATGCAGTAAAAGAATTGAGAGAAAAGACTGGAGCAGGTCTTATGGACTGCAAGCGCGCACTTGGCGAGAGTGGCGGAGATATGGAGAAGGCTATTGATCTGCTCAGACAGAAGGGTCTGGCAACAGCAGCCAAGAAGTCCGGCAGGTCAGCATCTCAGGGACTGATCGGATCATACATCCATATGGACAAGGTGGGTGTTATGGTTGAGGTCAACTGCGAGACAGATTTTGTGGCTAGGACAGATGACTTCAGGGCTCTTGTAAAAGATATAGCAATGCATATAGCTGCATCTAATCCCCAGTATGTATCAAGGGAAGAGGTGGCTGCTGATGTTATTGAGCGCGAAAAGGATATATACAGGGCTCAGGTTGAAGGCAAGCCTGCCCAGGTTGTTGAGAAGATACTCGAGGGCAAACTCGAGAAGTTCTTTGCAGATACATGTCTTGTTGAGCAGGTGTTCGTAAAAGACCCCGAAGGAAAACAGAAGATAAAAGATCTCGTTACAGAGAAGGTCGCAAAGCTTGGTGAGAACATATTAATAAGGAGATTCGCCAGATTCCAGCTTGGCGAAGGGCTTGATAAGGCCGAGACCTGTGAGTAGCAAAAAAACTGACATAAAGAAAAAATCTGCATTAAAGGGCTCTGCTGCCGTAAAAGGCAGAGCCCTTTACAAAAGAGTGCTTCTTAAACTGAGCGGCGAAGTTCTTATGGGCGAGGGTAGCTATGGAATAGACCCCACTACAGTTGTGTATATGGCGTCAGAGATCAAGAAGGTTGCTGACTCGGGAATACAGGTGGCTGTTGTAATAGGCGGCGGCAATATTTTCAGAGGCGTAGCTGGCAGCGTCAAAGGCATGGAGAGAGCTTCTGCAGACTATATGGGAATGCTTGCTACTGTGATAAATGCTCTGGCGTTGCAGAATGCGCTTGAGAATATGAGCGTACAGACACGCGTGCAGTCAGCAATAGAGATGAATGCGCTGGCAGAACCTTATATCCGTAGAAGAGCTATGAGGCATTTTGAGAAGGGCAGGGTAGTTATATTCGCTGCCGGGACAGGCAATCCATACTTCACAACAGATACAGCTGCAGCTCTAAGGGCTATGGAAATCGGCGCTCAGGTTATACTTAAGGGTACAAAGGTTGACGGCGTATATACTGCAGATCCAGAGAAAGACAGCAGCGCAAAAAAATATGAGAATATTTCTTACATAGATGTATTGAAAAAAAATCTCAAGGTTATGGACTCTACAGCAATAACCCTTTGCATGGATAATAATCTGCCGATCGTTGTATTCAATATCAAAAAAACTAACAATATAATAAATATAATAAATGGCAAAAAGATCGGCACTCTTGTGTTTACGACTAAAGCTGCACAGAGATAGTCTAGCTGTCATGTTTTTTCTGCAAAAGACTTCTTTTAGACAAAATTATTGGGGTGAATACTGATGAACGAGTTAAAGAAGAAGACCAACGAAAAAATGGCTGGGGCGATTGAATCTCTAAAAAAAGATTTTGCCTCCGTAAGAACAGGCCGCGCTTCACTTGCGCTTCTGGATGGCATTTTTGTTGATTATTATGGATCGCGCAGCCCTCTCAATCAGGTTGCTGCTCTTGGCGTGCCTGACAGCAGGACAATAACAATACAGCCCTGGGATCAAAAAACTATAGGAGAGATAGAAAAATCCATTCTCAAGTCCGATCTCGGACTGACTCCTGGAAATGACGGAAAGATTATTAGGATAACAATACCTGTTCTTACTGAAGAGCGCAGAAAGCAACTTGTGAAAGTTGTGAAGAAACGCGCTGAAGAAGCAAAGATAGCGATAAGAAATATCAGAAGAGACATAAATGAAGAACTGAAAAAGAAAGAAAAAGATGACCACATTAGTGAGGATGAGGTGAAGCGCTTTCATGATGAGGTTCAGAAGACAACAGACGCTTATGTGCTGAAGGTTGACGAGGTGCTTGCGCATAAAGAGCAGGAGATAATGGAGGTATAACATATGAATATTAACTATATTCTTAAAGTGAGCGATGCTAAGACTGTAGAGGTTCAGAAGGCTCTTGAACAGGCAGGTATAAAAGTCAGAAGCGTTGTAGAGGTTTTCAAAGAGGAAGCACCCGCTGAAAACTAGCGGATAGCCCGCTGCGGGACTTTTTGTCAGGAGGCAATACATAATGCCCACAAAAAAGACTACAAAGGCTGCCAAATGCGCTGCTCCTGCTGCGCAAAAAAAATCCGGTTCAAAGTCTTCATCTGTAAAGGCAAAGCCATCCGCAGCAAAAAAAAACGATAAAAAGGCTGCCTTAAAGTCATTTTCAAAGACTGCATCTTTGAAAAAGAGTGTCACGTCTTCAGCAAACAAGAGTAAAAAAATTAAGAAGCCGGTTTCTAAAGAAAAGAAAAATACAGATCAAGCTAAAAAGACTAAAAACATGCCACAATCAAATATCAATGATCTGTCTGAAAGAAATGAGAGACTGCGCAGACAGCTTCTGGAAAAGAGACAGCAGCTGCTCCAAGAGTCGAAGAATGAGATCAGAAAATATGTTTCTGGTGAAAAACGCCAGCTTGTAGAGACTGTTCTTGATGACGGAGACCTTTCTGTAGTGGATCTTTCAGAAGATATAAATCTTAAAAAGCTGAGTACGCATAAAGATATGCTCACGAAGATAGATATAGCTCTAAGGAAGATAACAGAAGGCACTTACGGCATCTGCGAGGAGTGTGGAGAGGAGATCAGCGAGGCTCGACTCAAGGTAATGCCTTTTGCAATTTACTGCCGTGAAGATCAGGAAAAGAAAGAGATAATGGAAAAGCTTGAGAGAGAGATGGAGTAACAGGCTTATTGCCAGAGCATCTCGTTTGCGTACCAGATGCGCTCCATAAAAAGACCAGATGCAGGAGCTGTTGGGCCTGCATTTTTTCTGTCCAGAGAGTTCAGAATATTCTGCATATCATTAGAATTAAGCCTGCCCCTGCCGACTTCAACGAGAGTGCCTGTTATGTTTCTCACCATATGCCGTAAAAATGCGTCAGCTTCAAACCTGAGTGTTATGAAGCTGCCTTTTATAGAGCTTGAGAAAAAGCCTGCATTGTCTGTTTCATTAATTTTAATAGATAAGATTTTACGAACAGGAGTTTTGGCTCCGCAGCCTGCGCCTCTGAATGCAGAAAAGTCATGCATTCCTATTATGTGGCTGGCAGCTTCTCTAATGGCATTTATATCTAGATCATGCGGTATTCTCCATACATATCTGTTAAGAAAAGGAGATACAATTCTGTCTGTACTTATTATGTAGACATATGACTTCTTTATGGCATCGAATCTTGGATGGAATTCATCAGTAGCGTAAGCTGTATTAATTATCCTTATGTCAGCAGGAAGCAGGGCGTTTAATGCGTTTTTGAATGTCAAAGGATTGTGGCTAGATTCTGTTTTGAATGAAGCTGTCTGTGCCAGTGCATGAACACCTGAATCAGTGCGTCCCGCAGCAATGAGAGCTGCCGCGCTGTTGGTGATTTTCTTTATCTTTTCTTCGATAACAGCCTGTATGGTAACAGCATTGGGTTGCGATTGCCATCCGCTGTAGTTTGTCCCGTCATATTGAATGAGAAGAGCTATATTCTGCATGCGAGATTTTAACACACTATAAATCTAATCAGGACTATCGGAAGGATCCTCACTTTTGTTGCGTCTTAGTCTTTTGATTATTTTTTTTGCAGATGCAGCAACCAGAAGCAGTATTATTATACCTGCAATAAGGGGCAGCGCTATTGCAAGCAGACTCAAAATGGAGGCTGCTCCAAGTTCTGTTGTTGCAAAGAGCGGATTAGCTAGTCCTCCGGTTGTTGCTGTGGATGCCCCGCGCATTATTGATGTTGCTCCGTGGAATATTGCTGCTGTGCCGCTGCCCGCAATAATTGCCAGTGTCCATTTAAGCAGAGGATTGATTTCTGTAATGCTAGATGCCATAACAACTGCACCAGCTATGAGCGCAGCCGGCGCTGTTATGAAATCTATAATGTGGTCAAACCATGGAATATAGTACGCTCCGATCTCAACAATTGATGCTGTGGCAAAGACTATAAGAGCAGGATATGTGCCGATCCATTGGAAATTTTCTGAAAGAGGTATAAAGCCATAAATAGATGCAATGCTCAAAGCTAGCAGAGGGATGAATATCCTGAACCCTGTAGCTGCTGCCAGACCTATGCCAAGGCATATACTCAAAAATGTATCCATCATCAAATATTATCATATCTCTTCTTCAAATATCAGAATCAGCCATGTTGTGCATTTAGTATGTATGACGGGGTATAATAAACAGACTGAAAGGAGCTGTCTGGAATGATAAGGCATACATTTTCACTTCTAAACGGGATAGGCGAGAAGCTGGAGCTTAAGATTTGGCAGCAGGGAATACTCACATGGGATGATTTTTGCAATGCTGAATATATTGAGGGCATAAGCCCTGACAGGAAGATCCAGTATGATGAACAGCTCAAAAAGGCATCAGAAGAGCTTCATAAAGGCAATGCAGAATATTTTACAAAGACTGTACGCAGAAAAGAGCAGTGGCGACTCTACAAAACATTCAGAGATAACGCAGTATGTCTGGATATAGAGACAAATGGATACCAGCCCGGCTCCGGAGGATATCCCACCGTTGTAGGGCTTTATAACGGTTTTGACTGGAGATATCTTCTTCGTGGTGAAAATCTTTCAGCAGAAAACATCAATAAAGAGCTTTACGGCTACAAATGCCTTATAACATTTTATGGTTCAGTATTTGATGTTCCGTATCTACAGCGATCAATGCCTGGAGTGCGCTTTGATATACCTCATTTTGATCTTTGTTTCGCTTCCCGCAAGCTTGGTATAGAGGGCGGACTTAAGAAGATTGAGCAGCTTTTCGGTATAGAGAGGCAAGAGGCTGTAAAGGGTATTGACGGATATGCTGCAGTAAAGCTCTGGGAACAGGCCAGAAGGGGAAGTACAGAGGCACGCGACCTGCTCCTTATGTACAACAGGGAAGATACACTAAGCCTTCTTAAACTGGCGGATATATTTTATGAAAAACTCAAAGACTCTACCCGCATCGCCGAATTCATCTGCTGTTCTGCTTGAAGATTTTGCGTCTTATCTTTCTGTAGAACGCGGGCTTTCAAGAAATACGGTCTCATCCTATCTGATGGATCTCAAGGGATTTTCTGGTTTTATATCTGCAAAGCGGCGTAGCCTTTTATCATTCAATAAATCCGATGCTGTGGCATATGTAGCATCTATGCTCGACAGCGGCTACTCAGGCGCAAGTATTGCAAGGTTTATATCCTCTGTCAGGGTGTTTGCCAAGTTTCTCGTAACAAGCAGGGGTCTTCATGAAGATCCAACAGAGACTCTCAGGACACCTAAAAAATGGGACAGGCTTCCAAAGGCATTGAGCATAGAAGACATAATGAAGCTGCTCTCTGTGAATTTTGAGGGCTCAGTGTTTATAAGAGACTCAGCTATGCTCGAGCTTATGTATTCTTCTGGTCTCAGAGTTAGCGAAGTTCTGAATATAAAAGTGAATGATGTTAGTTTTGATGCCGGATTTCTAAGAGTAGTTGGGAAAGGCTCAAAAGAGAGAGTTGTTCCTATGAACAGCAGGGCTGTTGAGGGAATAAAAAAATATATGGCTGATCTGAGGCCGCAACTTCTTAAAGGAAGGCAGTCTCACTATCTTTTTATAACTTCCAGGGTTAAGCCTATGACTAGGCAGAGATTTTGGCAGGCTCTAAAAAAATTTGGCGCGGCTGCAGGCATCGAGATTACGCCTCATATAATAAGACACTCATTTGCAACCCATCTGCTTGAGGGCGGCGCTGACCTCAGATCAGTACAGAAGATGTTGGGACATTCCGATATCGCTACAACGCAGATATATACCAGAGTGTCCGGCGACAGGATCAAAAAGCAGTATATTGATCACCATCCAAGGGCAAAATAACCAACAGCAGTGATTTTCGGGATTATCAGTGATATATTATTGTGCATTAATCTTTGTTTAACGGAGGAGAGATGGCGAGGGTTTTAGGTTCGGACGAGATATTCAGAAAATGTGATCCAGCTTTCTTTGGTTTTGACAATACAGATGATCTTGTTATTCATGACGGTGCTACTATTGGGCAGGACAAAGCTATAAGCGCTATTGATTTCGGCTTGTCGCTCAGCAGCGAAGGATTCAACATATTCGCTCTTGGTGAGAGCGGCACTGGCAAGATGAGGGCAGTAAAGCTTCTGATTGCAGAGCGCGCTGCCGAGCAAAAGGCTCCATCAGACTGGTGTTATATATACAACTTTAAAGATCCTGATGCACCTTCAGCAATATCGATTGAGCCAGGACGCGGAGTTGAACTTCAAAAAGATATGGATGATCTGGTGCGCAGCCTAAGAGTAGAAATACCAAAGGCCTTTGAATCAAAAGATTACGAAAGGCAGAGAGGCCTGATAATAGATGAATTTCAGAAGAGGCAGAAAGAGCTTTTTACAGGTCTCGAGGAAGAGGCATTGGCCAAGGGGTTTGCGCTGCGGAAGGCACCCACAGGACTTGTGATTGTGCCTGTAAAAAAGGCAGGAGAACCTCTTACTGAAGAAGAGTTCAGCGAGCTTGATGAAGCTACAAGATCTGAGATTGACAAGCTTGGCAAAGATCTGCAGGAAAAGCTTGATGATCTGACGAGAGTGGTTAAGTCGGAAGAGAAGGGTATTAAGGAACAGCTTATCTCTCTGGACAGGCAGATAGGCTTGGGCGCTGTGGGGTATTTTATAGAGGAGCTTCGAGAGAAGTATTCAAAACACGAAACGATACTTGCTTATCTTGATGCTGTAAAAGAGGATATGCTTTCTCATCTGGATGACTTTAAGCCTCAGGACGAACAGCCTGCTCCGATACCTTTTATAAAGATGCCGAAACAGGAGGTCTCTTTTGCCAGATATTCTGTAAATGTGATCGTGAACAACAGCGACTGCAAAGGCGCTCCGATAATTATAGAGAGCAATCCGACCTATCTGAATATATCAGGCAGAATTGAGTATAAGATGCAGTATGGTTTTGCGAGTACAGACTTCACCATGATAAGGGCGGGATCTCTTCATAAAGCAAATGGCGGCTATCTGGTAATAAACGCACTTGATCTCTTGAAGAATATATTTGCTTATGACGGGCTGAAACGTGCGATAAAGAACAGGGAGATAAAGCTGGAAGATGTCTGGGAACAGTACAGGCTTGTAAGTTCATCCACACTTAAACCTGAAGCAATACCTCTTGATGTAAAAATAGTTCTTGTAGGTCACCCATATATTTATTACATGCTGTATAATCTTGATCCTGATTACAAGGATCTCTTCAAGGTGAAGGCTGACTTTGACAGCATGATGGAGCTTACAGATGAGGCTGTTAAAAAATATGCCTACTTTGTTGCAGCATGTCAGGCAGAGGAAAAGCTGCTGCCATTTGACAGCACTGGAGTCGCCCGGGTTGTTGAGTATGGAGTTAGGCTAGCTGGACACCAGAAAAAGATATCTACCAGATTCAGCGACATATCTGATTTGGTTAGAGAGTCTCATTACTGGGCAAAAAAGGCAGGCGCAATCCTGATAACAGGCGAACATGTTACCCGTGCTGTTAGTGAAAAGGTGCTGAGGTCTAACCGGATAGAGGAAAAGCTGCGAGAATTGATGATTGAAGATGTGCTTATAGTTGATACCTCAGGCAGCAAACCCGGTCAGGTTAATGGACTTGCTGTTCTGGATATGGGGGATTACAGTTTTGGAAAACCTTCTAGAATAACAGCCAGCACATATATGGGCAGGTCAGGAGTAGTTAATATAGAGCGTGAAACAAAGATGAGCGGAAAGATACATGAGAAAGCGATTATGATACTGTCATCCTACCTGGGCAGCCGCTTTGCTCAGAAAAAGCCTCTAAGTCTCTCAGCATCAATAACCTTTGAGCAGCTATATGAAATGGTGGAAGGAGACAGCGCAACATGCGCAGAGTATTATGCTCTGATAAGCAGCATATCCGGTGTGTCTCTTAAACAATCATTTGCTGTAACAGGATCTATGGATCAGAATGGCGATGTCCAGCCTATCGGTGGAGTCAACGAAAAGATCGAGGGATTCTTCGACCTATGCAGACTGAGGGGGCTGGACGGGATGCAGGGCGTTATAATACCGCGAAGAAACATTATAAACCTGATGCTCAGGCATGATGTTGTTGAAGCAGTTAGAGAGAATAAATTCGTAATCCACGCAATAGACAGGGTTGAAGAGGGGCTTGAGATACTTGCGGGCATGCCTGCTGGACAGATGAACAGCATCGGCGACTATCCGGAGGGAACACTGTACGGCCTTGTTGCCCAAAGGCTTCATAAGATGTCTGAGGCGCTAAAGCCGAAAAAAGGCGAGGATAAAAACAGCTCTGATGAAGATGACGCTAAACAGAAATCCGGCGACCAGGAAAAGGGTGCATAAAATGAAAGGTTTTTTAGAGAGGCTATCTGCTGCAGCACTAATATTGTTCAGTATGATCTTTGTTATCATGCCTCTGTCTGTTTCGCGAAGAATCGGCAGGATGTTCGGAGCAGCCATATACTATATCTGGGGAAGCAGAAGGCGTATAGCTATAGAAAATATCCGGCTGTCCAGTCTGGGTAGTTCAGTAGATGCATCTTTGACAGCAAGAAAGAGTCTAGAGAATCTTGGTGAATCTTTTGCTGAGATAGCAAAGATGAGCGCCGGTTTTGGCAGAAAGGTTATGGAAGATATCAGGATAGAGGGTATAGATAACTTTCTTCAGGCAAATGCTGAAGGCAGAGGAATAATATCAATTACAGGACATTGCGGCAACTGGGAGCTGATGGCGCTTGCATGTGGTCTCCAGATAAAGTCCAGTTCTGTAGTTGCCCGAAGGCAGAACAATGTATATATAGATGCGATCGTCGAAAGGATGCGTACAAAATATGGGAATAAGGTTGTTTACAAAAAAGGCGCTTTAAGGGAGATCATCTCTGTTTTATGGGGCAATGGTTCTGTAGGAATATTGATGGATCAGGCTGTATCAAAAGATGAAGGATATGTTGTAAATTTTCTCGGCAGACCTGCCTGGACTAGCAAGATGCCTGCATTGATAGCCCGTAAGACCGGAGCTGCTGTTTTGCCTGTTTTTATCCGGAGGGAAGCAAAGGGGCATGTAATGATGATAATGCCTCGGGTAAGACTTTCAGATGCCGATGGAGAGCAGGCGGTTATTGACGATACAGTATCCTTTACTGCCCAGATAGAGGAGTATGTAAAAAAATGGCCTCAGGAGTGGTTATGGATTCATAAAAGATGGAAAAGGGTTGGGCAGGATGATAAGCCGGTCATCCATAGCAGTTATGAAAAGTAGGGGCATCCCCTGGTTTTTTTTACCATAAGGCTTAGAAACTTTTTCAGCTGATGTTTTTTTTCCGGATTCATGTCCTTGAATTTCAGCGCAATCTCTACAGCAGTATTGTCGGTGCTCCTATGTGATGCCTGTATTCTTATGACTGTGCTTTCGATCATCTCTATCTTGCTGTTGTTAGCAAATTCGATATCGAGATTGATAGTTTTTGACATTTTTGGAAGGTTGTCATGGATATTGAAAAGACCAAGCACACCGTTTAAGCTCACATTTATAATTTTGCCTGATGCCCTATGGCTCTGGAGATCCAGAGATATAGTGCCTCTGTCATCAAAGCGGTTAAACAGCCTTTCCTCGGCTTTTATAGATGCTCTGAGCGCTCCCGCACTTTTATCAGGCGCCCAGTTTTCTTTCCACATTAGCTTTCAGCTCCTTGCGATATTCGCAGTATATACAAAATACAATACTCCACGCTCATTTATCGGATACAGTATGCAATACTTTAATAGACTTAAGGTTAATTTTAGGTAAATCTATTGAAAGACAAGAGGTTGCATCATAAACAGCATTTAAAATCTTTATAAGCTGGGTATGCATATTATAAGATGCATACCCAGCTTAAGTCTGCTATGGAGCCAGCCTTTTTTTCTGCTTTTCTATAACTTTTTGTACAGAATCGAGCCTGGATACAAGCTCGTTTTTTATATCATCAGTCAGCTCTCTGCCCTGATAAATAAGCTCTTCAGCTCTGTCCTTAACATCTCCAACAACCTCTGAAACCTTGTTTATAGCTTCATCAACAATCTCGTGTCCAGCATTTTTAAGTCTTTTTGCAGTTTTATGGATATCTTTTCTCGTTTTTTTGCCTGACTGCGGCGCATAAAGAAGCGCTATTCCGGCTCCTAGTATTCCTCCGGCTAGAAAAGCGATCCCGACCTTGACCGATGTGTCTCTATCAATGCTCATAACGCCTCCCTGTTAATAGTAGATAACTAATTTTAGCATATGTATGGACTTAGGTTATTGTCTATGAATACTGATGCCGTTATAGCATAATGAATATACTGTTATGTTATAATTTTCAATGGCTGTTTTAGAGATAAAAAAATTTCCTGCAGACGTGCTCAAACAGAAGGCCCTGCCTGTCGAACAGATAGACAAGGATATCCAAAAGCTCATAGATAACATGATAGATACGATGTATGATGCACCTGGAATAGGGCTTGCTGCTCCACAGGTGGGTGTATCAAAAAGGGTTATTGTTGTCGATATAAATTCACTTGAGGAAGACAGCGAACCAGTTGTACTGATAAACCCTGAAATCACAGATACGGATGGGCTTATAGAATCAGAAGAGGGCTGCCTAAGTGTGCCTGAGTGTGTTGCTAAAGTGAAACGCGCAGAAAAAGTTGTTGTAAAAGGACTTGACAGAGACGGCAAAGATGTGAGAATCGAGGCTGACGGGTTGTTTGCAAGAGCTCTGCAGCATGAGATTGATCATCTAAACGGAGTTATTATTCTCGACAGGATAAGCCAGCTCAAAAGGGAGCTCTACAGAAAAAAAATCTCAAAAAAAATGGCCAGGGTGCAGCGCTGATCTGCTCTGCATAGCGCGGACATTCTTGTCTGCAGGTAATAAATTCTTATCCAGCATGGAGCCTTCTTGTCCATAGTTTTTTTCGGTACTCCGACATTTGCTCTGAATTCTCTTGAAGCTCTGCTCAAAAATGCAGAGCATATTCCGCTTGTAGTTACTCAGCCTGACAGGCTTGGAGGCAGAGGTCATAAAGTATTTGTACCTCCAGTAAAGGAATTCAGCGTCTGCCGGGGAATTCCTGTGCTCCAGCCATCCAGTATTCGTGAACAAGGCTTTATATCTGAACTGCACCGTATAAAACCTGAGTTTATTGTGGTTGTAGCATATGGAAGGATACTTCCTAAAGAGATACTTGATCTGCCCTCTGGAGGATGTATAAATGTGCATGGCTCTCTGTTGCCCAGATATAGGGGCGCTGCTCCTATACAGAGGGCGCTTCTGGCTGGTGACAAGATTACAGGCGTCACCATAATGAAGATGGATGAGGGGCTGGACACAGGAGACATAATACTAAAAAAAGAGTTAATTATTGAGCAGAACGATACATCCCAGAGCCTTTTTGAAAAGCTTTCTGTAACAGGAGCTGACGCCATTGTTGAGGCTTTAAAAGGTTTGCGTGATGGATTAATGTGGCCTTATCCTCAGTCAGGCGAGCCTTCTTATGCTCCTCCGCTGCGTAAAGATGAGGGTAAAATAAATTGGAACAGAAGCGCTCAAGAGATATTCAATTTTATAAGAGGGATGCATCCATGGCCTTCTGCCTACACATTTCTGGGCAATGAACGCATAAAGGTGCTGAAGGCATCCTGTTATAAGGGCGCTGGAGAACCTGGAGTGGTATATGAGTTTTCTGGAGACTCATTGATTGTGGGCACAGCAGACGGCTTGGTAAAGATAGATGAAGTACAGCCAGCCGGTAAATGCGTTATGAAAGCCAGGGCATTTGCAGCAGGCAGAAGGTTAAGGGAAAAACATGATAAATTTGTCTAGATTCCTGCTTCTGAAAATCTTCTATCCTCTTCTTGTGGTCTTTAGTACACTGAAAAAAGGGTACAAGGAGCGAATACAAAAATGGACTATATCTGCCAATAATAAACTGGTGAGGCTGAGCGGCATAAAAACTAAGAGCATATTGCTGCTTCTGCCGCACTGTTTGCAGATAAGCGACTGCAATGTCAGGATTACCCATAATATTTACAACTGCAAGCGCTGCGGCAGGTGTGATATAAAGGATCTTATTTCGATTGCAGAGAGCCATAATCTGAATCTTTTTATAGCGACAGGCGGAACGCTCGCAAGAAAAATTGTTAAGGAAAAAAGGCCTGAAGCCATAGTGGCCGTGGCCTGCGAAAGAGACCTGAGCAGTGGAATAATCGACTCTTATCCACTGCCTGTGCTGGGCGTAACAAATGAGAGGCCTTTCGGCCCATGCTTCAATACAAAGGTTGATCTTGGGCAGGTGATAGAGGCGATAGAGTTTTTTGCGAGGTGAGCTTTTCTTGGACTCCGCAAGAAAAATAGCGCTGAACTGTCTGGACAGGATATTTTCATCCAACCTGCATCCAAAGGATGCACTCGACAAATTTGGTTCAAATCTCGATCAGAGAGAGAGGTCATTTGCTAAAGAGCTGGTTTATGGAGTTCTTAGGCAGAGGGATTATCTGGATTGGCTGCTCGACTTTTTCCTTAAAAAAAGATCAGGACTATCGTTGTCTTCGCTCAATAATTTAAGGTTGGCGCTTTACCAGCTTCGGTTTCTAAGAGTGCCAGACTGGGCGCTTGTAAATGAGGCTGTAGAGATGGAGAAGGATCTGCGAGGCAGGCCTTCTGTGATAAATGCTGTTCTTCGAAATCTAATCAGGCATGGAAGTCAGATCAAGGAGCCTGAACAGGATGACAAGGCATCATATATAGCTGTAATCACTTCACATCCCAAATGGCTGGTTCAGAAATGGATAAAAAGATTCGGTTCTGATGAAGCGATTATGCTCGCAAAGGCAAACAACGAACAGCCTCCTTTATGCATTCGTCTGCCCAAAAGCATGGACAGAAGAAGGGTTGTAACTATTCTCAGCAGCGAAGGAATTGAAGCACGCGAAACAGAATATTCTCCATCAGGAATAATTCTGGATGATGCTTCACAGTTGAATCTGCAAGAGATATATTCAGAGAGCAATACGGCTGCCGGAGATGAAATTCATAAAATATTAAGAATGTCATCTGTGCAGGATGAGGCATCTCAGCTGATAAGCCTGCTGCTGTCTCCAAAGAAGGGCGCAAGGGTTCTTGATGCATGTGCAGCGCCGGGTGGCAAGACAATGCATATAGCTGATCTTATGGAAGACAGCGGTGAGATTATTGCTGCTGAATTTGATGAAAAAAGAATCCCTGCTCTTGAGTCAAATATAAGGAGATTGGGGCTCAGGTCTGTCAGCATAATGCAAGCAGATGCGAGGGATCTTTCAGAAGCCGGATTGTTTGACTCAATTCTTCTTGATGCCCCGTGCTCAGCAACCGGAGTTGTCAGGCGCAATCCTGATATAAAGTACAGGATAATGAAGTCAGATATTCAGAGGCTTGCCGCAAGACAGCTTGAGCTTCTTAATGCTGTTTCAGCCTTTGTTAAGCCAAGAGGTAAAATAGTATATTCTGTCTGTTCAGTCCAGCCGGAGGAGGGCGAGGAAGTTGTTAAGGCTTTTTTACAGAATAATGAAGGTTTTAGTATTATATCTGAAGCCCCGGAGTATATGAGGCAGCTTCAGATATCGGAGGGCGCAGGAATGTACCGTACATATCCGCACAGGCATTCGATGGATGGCTTTTTTGCAGCGCATATTCAGAGGAGCAGATGAAGCAGCTTTTAAAAATACCATTATACTTATTAGCCCTGATTATTCTCGGCATATTGTCTGGTCACTTCACATTCAAGGCTTTAAGCATGAGTAAGACAACATCTGCTCCTGATCTGCGCGGCAAGACAATAGTAGAGGCAAATCAGATAGCAAGAGATCATAACCTGTATATAAGACTTGAGGGCGAAGATTATGACTCCTATATTCCTCATGGATATATTATCAGACAGGATGTGCCTGCCAAGATTAAGATAAAAGAGGGCAGAGAAATCAAGATTGTTACAAGCAAGGGACCAAGAGTGCAGTATGTTCCGGATATAGTAGGCCAGCCTCTGGACAGGGCAGAGATCATTCTTCGGGACAGGGGAATAAAGATAACGAGAGTCGTATATACCAGTTCTGAGAAGACTGCAAAAAATGTAATCCTTGCACAGAGACCTGAACCGAATGAAAAAGGCTGGGATGAGTTTATAGTGCTTGTAAGCTCTGGCGGCTATGGTGAAAAGACAACAGAGCAGGAAACGATAAAAGAGAGTATTTAGCATAAAGAATAATTCTGACAGGAGATTTTATGGTTAAAATAGCGCCTTCAATTCTTTCTGCTGACTTTATGAGGCTTGGTGAAGAGATAAGCGCTGCTCAATCAGCAGGAGCTGACCTTCTGCATCTGGACATAATGGATGGTCACTTTGTGCCTAATATAACCATAGGCCCTGCTGTTGTAGAGGCGATCAGAAGGCAGACCACAATGCCTCTTGATGTGCATCTTATGATTTCTGATCCTGACAAATATCTGGATGCCTTTATAAAAGCAGGAGCAGAGTATCTTACAGTTCATGTAGAGGCTTGTGTGCATTTGCACAGGACTCTTTCAGCTATAAGGAGCAATGGCATAAAGGCTTGTGTTTCACTTAATCCTGCTACTCCGGTAAATACTCTTGAATCCTGCATATCGGATGTTGATATGGTGCTGCTGATGTCAGTTAATCCGGGATTTGGCGGACAGGAATTTATCCCTTCTGTGCTGGATAAGACTCGTCAGCTAAAAAAGATGATAAAGGGAAGAGGTTTAAATACTCTGATAGAGGTTGATGGAGGAGTGAAGCTGGACAACGCAAGGGAGGTAGCTTCAGCAGGAGCTGATATCCTTGTAATGGGCTCAGCATTCTTCAAGTCAGATGACTACAGCAGCTTTATCAAAAGGGCAAGAGCTTTTCTTGCAGGGATCTAAAAACAGGAGAGTATTATGAATACCCATGAAAAATTTTTGCATACTATGGCTGAGGCTGAGCGTTTAAGGAAGTCATCTGCGTATAGAGAATCGTTGTCACTCTTCAAAAAAGCACTTTCCATATGCAGAAAGAGCAATGACCTACAGGGCATTATTGATGCTCTTATAGCTATAGGCGATGTAAAAAGGGTTATGGGTCAGTTTGATTCAGCTATTGATCATTATGCTGATGCAATGGAAATATCGGATGCGCTTTCAGACGACCTGTCTACTGCCGACAGCATGACAGGTATGGCGCTAGCGCTGAGGGCTATAGGCCGCTGGAAAGAGGCTATAGAGCTCTGCGCAGATGCCAGAAAGATCTATCATCCTGCATGCGATGAAAAAGCTGTTGCATTTTCGATATGGGCAGAGGCAGGGGCTCTCAGATTTGGAGGCAGAATAAGCAAGGCTATAGAAAAATTTGAGAATGCTAAAAAAATGTTTGAGGCGAACGGCTACAAACAGGGTGTAGCATTTTCATTATGCGGACTTGGCGGCGCCAGCAGAGTTGCAGGAAGATTTGACGATTCTATGGCATTTTACAAGGAAGCAAACAAAATGTTCAAAAAGATGCGCGACAAGTTCGGCACAGCATACTCATACTGCGGCATAGGCAATGCCCATAGGATGAAGCACAGGTACAGCGATGCTATGGCATCCTTCAGCATGGCAGCCCGTCTTTATGAAGAGATAGAGGATATTGTCAGCTACTCTTACACTATATGGAGCGTAGCAAATGTACATATGATGAAAAATGAGCTATTGAGCGCCAGAAAACATCTTCAGCGCGCAAAGAAGAATTTCACCAAGACAAAAGACCCCAGAGGTCTTATATACTGCGAACTTTCATACGGCGAGATCGCTTTTATGCAGGACCGAATTCAGGAAGCGCAAACGAGATTTATATCAGCATTGCATAGCGCTAAGGAAAATGACTTTGCTCTGGAGGCATGCCATGCGCAGAGTCTGCTAACTATAGCAGGTCTCAAAAAAGGCAGAGCTGCTGCATCATGCTACACTAAAATCGGTTCTGATCTGGATATAAAGAGGATACCGTCAAATCTGCCATGAAGGTATGGACACTGCCTAACGCAATAACGATCTTCAGGATTGTAATAATTCCTGTATTTGTAATAATGCTCGTCTATTCAAAGTACAGCAGCGCGCTGTTTTTCTTTGTGCTTGCAGGGCTGAGCGATCTTTTTGACGGACTGCTTGCGAGGATAAAGGGACAGGGAAGCGAGCTTGGCGCCTTTCTGGATCCACTTGCTGACAAGCTGCTGCTTCTAACATCGCTAATAATATTCACTATATACGGCTGGATACCTATATGGTTCACTATTGTACTTATGAGCAGAGACCTTATTGTCGTTATAGGCTGGGGGCTTGTATCAATACTCTACCGCAGGACCAGCGTTAGGCCTTCATTTGTAGGAAAGGCAGCGATAGCATCGCAGATAATTCTGGTAGCCTATGTGCTTCTAGAGTTGAATATGCCTACACTGCCTGCTGTTGGCGCTCCTACATTTATTCTTGTTGCGCTTCTTACGGCAGTATCGGGATTGCAGTATATTTACAGGGAGTTGAGCAATGCAGGCCAAAAGTAACAGCAGCGTAGAGATTGATGAGGTTTTTGAGAACGGCCCCGCACATCATGCAGGTGTTATGCCTGGAGACAGGATAATAGAGATCAACGGCAACAGGATCAGGGATGTCATAGATCTAATGTATTATGGCAATGATGAGAGTGTTGAGCTGAAGATAAAGCGCGGATCTGATAAAAAAGTGCTCAGCCTCCAGATAGATGAGCATGAATGCGGCAATATCGGTGTTTCACTAAAACCACTCGCTATAAAAACATGCAGGAACAACTGCATATTCTGTTTTGTCTCTCAGCTGCCCCAAGGCCTCAGAAGGTCTCTTTATGTAAAAGATGAAGACTACAGAATGTCTTTTTTATACGGCAACTATATAACGCTCACAAATTTATCAGAAACAGAAAAAAAGCGCATCGTTGAACAGCGGCTCAGCCCGCTCTACATATCAGTACATGCAACAGATATGTATGTCAGAAATAAGATGCTCGGCAATGCGAAGGCAGCTGATGTGCTTAAAGAGATTAAATTCTTTGCTCGTCACAAGATAAGGATGCATACGCAGGTAGTGCTATGCCCGGGGTATAATGACGGCAGGATATTACAGAAGACTATATCCGATCTTTACAAAATGTATCCTTACATTATGTCGATTGCTGTTGTGCCGGTTGGGATGACTGCCCACAGGAAAAAGCCGCTTAGGCCTGTGGAAAAGGACGATGCGCAGGCAGCTCTTGATATCATAAATAGGTTTCAGCAGCGCTTTAGGCGCAAGCATGGAGAGCATATTGTATTTGGCGCTGATGAGCTTTATGTAAAAGCATGTCAGCCGATCCCTCCTCTGAAGGACTATGATGAGCTTCACCAGATAGAAAATGGTGTTGGTCTTGTGGCTAAATTTATCAGCCAGACCAAAAAGCTTAAGATACCGGAGGCAAGTTCTGACAAACACTATATTGCTGTAACGGGCGTATCGTTCTATCCTTTTCTTAATAGATTTTGCGACCGGATAAAAAAGCAGGGATTTAATCTGGATGTTGTAGCTGCTGAGAATTCCCTGTTCGGAAAGAGCGTAACAGTGACCGGGCTTTTGACAGGCCGCGATATCATACGCGCACTATCAGGAAATGTTTCAAAATCAGATACAGTGATAATTCCTAACATTATGCTGAGGGAAGGCGACAGTATATTTCTTGATGACCTTTCTGTTGAAGATGTTGGAGAGATGCTCGGAGTAAAGATGGCTGTGGTAGAGTCAGGGTCAGAGGCGCTTGTAGATCTTCTTTCCAAGAAAAAATGAGGCGATGCTCTGGCGCAGCGCCTCATAAACCGGATTTCTTCTTTAATTAAAAGTTGATTTACGCATATTGCAGAAAAGACTTCAGGGCTGTTGATCCCTGAAGCTTCTTGATAGCCTTTTGCTCTATCTGTCGGACTCTTTCTCTAGTAACCTCCATCTCTGCTCCAAGCTGCTCCAGTGTAGATGGGTTGTCGCCTAAAAGTCCGAATCTGCGCTCCAGTATCATCATCTCTTTAGGGTCTAGATTTCTTAGTTCCGCTTTTAGTGTAACTTTTAGGTCAGAGCTTACAATCTCGTCAAATGGCGACGGCCTGGATGTGTCGCTGATAAAATCCTCGAGGCTCGCAAGTTCTTCTTCTCTAAGAGGACTCTCTATAGACATTGGCTCTTTTGATATTTTCATTATATTGTTTATTTTTTTGAGAGGTATGTTGAGCCGCTTTGCTATTTCATCAGCTGTAGGTTCGCAGCTGCTGCTCTGTGCGATCTCTCTGCTTATCCTGGATATCCTGTTCATCAGCTCCAGAGTATGAATAGGTATGCGTATGGTCCTGGACTGTTCTGAAAGAGCTCGTTTTATAGTCTGCCTTATCCACCATGTGGCATATGTACTGAATTTGAATCCGCGTTTATATTCAAACTTGTCGACAGCCCGCATAAGACCTATATTGCCTTCCTGAAGCAGGTCAGAGAAGCTGGCTCCTTTGCCTATGTAACGCTTGGCTATCCCGATTACAAGCCGCAAATTCGCCTGTATCATCTCATCCTTTGCACTTCTTATTTGTGTTCTTGTTATATCAAAATGCTCTGTCACATTTAACAGCTTGTCTGAGCATATTCCGATTTTTTTCTCTATTTCTCTGATCTCTTTGGCAAGCTCAGAGCTCTTCTGCTCAAGTGATCTTTTGTCTCTCTTTTTTTCTGCACCAAACAGCCTGCACTGTTTTGGTTTTGTGCTTCTCTTTAACACCTTTTCATGTTTTTGTCTCAGTTCTTTTATCCTGAGAGCAATTTCTGAAAGCTCATCACAAAGCCTGAATATAAATTCTTCACGGAGCTTGAGCTTCTTTATTTTCTGTATCAATGCGTCATATGATGCAGAGCGCCTTGTTTCATTAGCCGGAATTTTGGCTGATGATATGTATTTTTTGAGAGCTTCTATTTTTTTGAGAAATTCCCTTTTCTCTTTAGCTAATCCATCATCAACATGCCCGTCATTTTGAGCGACATCCCAGAAAGCTGTCTCTCCTTGTCTTATAGCCTCAGCTGACTCAAACAGCCGGTTTCTGGAGTATTTCAGTTCAAAGAGCTGCGTCAGGAGAGTATCTCTGCTGCTCTCAATTTTTTTAGCCAGAGTCACCTCACTTGATTTGGACAGAAGAGGGATGCAGCCTATCTCTTTGAGATAGACTTTTATAGGCTCATACTCGCCCTCTACTGCAGATTTCTTATGTTCGTGTTCATCTTCATATTCTGGAGGGCTCTGCCACCCATCTTCATGGTTTGTGCAGGATGTTGGCTTTTCGTGATAGATATCTTCGCTTGATAAGGCTGCTAAATAGTTGATTGAGCTGCTGTTTCTTTTCATATGCCCTCCAATCAATAAAATACTGCTCAGGTAACTTGCTGTTTTTTAACAGTTTGACGAGCTTGCAGATTGAATCGGCCGCATATGCAGCAATCGGACTTATCTAAATTCTATGCGAATGCAGGGTCTCAAAATATAGGAAGCTTCCTCTATTTTTTGTAAGAATTTGTCCTACAAAGGCTGGATCAGCTGAGTTTGTTGTTTATTACATATCTGGTTATTTCTGAATTGTTTTTCATGTTCATCTTCTCGAGTATTCTGGCGCGGTAGGTGCTTATTGTTTTTACGCTCAGAAACAGTTTTTGGGATATCTCGGTAGCTGTTATACCTGAAGCTATCATGAGCATAACCTGGTATTCTCGGTCAGACAAAGAGTCATGCAAAGGCTTTTCAATGTTTTTTTCAAAATAGTAAGCGAGTTTTTCAGCCAAGGTAGGGCTTATATATTTGCTTCCCCCGGCAACTTTTCTTATAGCCTTTACCAGCTCTGAAGGAGCGCTTTCTTTAGTCAGGTAGCCTGATGCCCCAGACTTTAAAAGCCTGATTGCATACTGATCTTCTGGATACATACTTAGTATTAGCACGGGAAGCTTTGGTTTTAGCAGCCGGATATCTTTCATAACATCCATGCCTGATTTGCCCGGCATGGATATATCGAGCAGCACAACATCAAAGCAGCCTGCAGCAATCTGCTGAAGTGCCTCTTCCCCGTTTGATGCTTCTGCTGATACAGTAATGTCCTGGGTGTCTGCAATGATCTGCTTTATTCCCCTGCGGAGTATTGTATGGTCATCAGCCACTAAAATTTTTATCATGCCTTGTTCCTTTTTGAAAGAGGCATGTGTACTGTTACGCTGGTACCCTTTCCTTCTGAACCCTCAATGCATATTGTCCCGTTGCAGTGGTATACACGTTCGTTCATGCCAATAATGCCGAAGGAAGAACTGTTTATAAGATCGCTGTCCTTTATCCCTATACCATTGTCAGATACTTCGAGCACAAGATTGTTGTTCTGCAGGCTCAGGCATATAGATGCTTCAGTGGCACGTGAATGCTTAGTTATGTTTGTTATGGTCTCCTGGAATATTCTGAATAGATTGTTCAGCAGAGCCTTGTCCAGATGCAGCTCTTCGTCAGGCAGATTTGTGGAGCACTTTATTCCTGTTCTGTTCTCAAACTCATCTGCTTCCCACTCTATTGCAGCGCTTATCCCGAGATGGTCAAGCACAGAGGGTCTAAGGTCAGAACATATCTTTTTTATTGACTGAATCGTTGAGTTGATAAGGTTCAAGCTTAGCGATATCTTTTTTTTAACTTCCGGATTGTTCTGCAGCCTTGTACTAAGCCATGCCATATCCATTTTAAGCGCTGTGAGAGACTGCCCGAGCTCATCATGAAGCTCACGAGCTATTCTGGTGCGTTCTTCCTCCCTTGCAGACTGCAGATGCAGCGAGAGTTTTCTTAGCTGCTCCTTAGATTCTTCGAGTTTTTGATCTGTCAGTTTCTTTTCTGTTATATCGCTCCAGAATGCAGCAACTCCGTCTTTGAGTTTTACAGCCTTCAGGTCGTATGCGGCTTCTATTTTGCTATCAAGTGATTCTGCATCATAGCAGATAAATTCTTTGGATATTGGTTTGCCTGTATTGACAATATTTTTAAATTCTTTCAGCACCTGTCTGCCTGTGCTGAATTTCGTCTCGCTGTTGAAATAGAGGCATGGACAGCTTACAGGGTCTTTCCCTGAGATGTGGGCCTCTTTGTTCATATATTCAATCTTGAAGTCCTGTATTTCCCCGCTGTTGTCTCTTACAGCAGAATATATGGCAAAGCATTTTGGTATGTTTTCTACAGCTGTTCTGAAGAGCTCTTGCATCATTTGAACGCTGTTCTGCATGGTTATCTTTTCAGTAACATTGAATGCATATACGATCAGGCTGTCTATGTTCTGGCCGGTAGACTTTATAGGCTGTATTGCTATGTCCCAATATCCATGCTTTGAACCTGCTGCTTCCAGAAGCTTTGAATAGAGGGTTACTGATGAGAATGTCTTGAGAGCACGCCTGCATGCCTGTAGTATTTCCCTGTCCATAAAAAAGCTGAATAGAGCGGTTCCGTCTATGTTGTCGTCTTCAACCATCATCAGCTTTCTGAATGCGGTGTTGCTTTTGAGAATCTTCAGATGAGTGTCGAGATATACTATTGGTGTCTGTATATGCTCAAAAATGTTCTGGAGCAGAAGATGTGTTTTATACAGTGCATCTTCAAGACTCAGGAGCTCCTGAAGTTGCGATATATTGGTGAAGCTTGAAGATTCAGTGTCTAAAGCAAGCTTGTTGAAGTCGTGTGAACTTCCGCAGCTCTTGTTTTGTGTTGATCCAGCATGGGCAGTAACTTTTCTTGTTTTGAGCGAAGACCTTCTTTTTCTGCCCTTCAACAGATTTGTGTCTGTGTTATCAGCAGTCATAAACTTCTCCGCAAGTATAAGTTTGTATAAATCAAGGCTTGAGCCGTTAATTTGATCTTGTGGTTATTGGCTTCTGCCTGTAATATAATAAGAATATAATAAATTAAATAACTAAACAAGGAAAATTTATGCAGTACGAAAATATTGTAACAGGCAACGCCAGGGTTGCCGGAATATTCGGGTTCCCTGTTGAGCATACGCTTTCTCCATGCATGCAGAACGCAGCGTTTAGGCATCTGGGCATGAATATATGGTATCTTCCATTTCTGGTAAGCCCGGATATGCTGAAAGACGCTGTTTACGGACTCAGGGCTATGGGTATGATAGGAGTGAATGTCACTCTTCCTCATAAAGAAAATGTTATACCTATGCTTGATGATGTTGACAGCGAAGCTCTTCATATAGGAGCCGTAAATACAATAGTCAATGATAACGGAAAGCTCGTAGGATTTAATACAGACGGAAGAGGATTTATGATGTCTCTATCAGAGGCAGGAGTAAGCGCTGAGGGGAAAAAAGTTCTTATACTCGGAGCAGGAGGCGCGGCAAGGGCTGTAGGGTTTTGCATCTGCAGATATGCTTCAAGGGTTTATATAGCATCCAGGACAGCGGCTCGTGCAACAGAATTGTGTTCAAGACTGAATGAGCTCAGGAATAATGCTGAATGTATAAGTATGAATAATGCGGAATCAATGGATATGCTTGCTGAAACAAATATTATTATCAACACAACGCCGCTAGGGCTCAAAGACGAAGATCCTCCGCCTATTAATGTCTCGGGTATATCCGAAAGGCATGTTGTCTGCGATCTCATTTACAGAAAAACCGGACTGCTTAAAGAAGCAGAAAAAAAAGGCTCAAAGACGATTGATGGCTCAGGAATGCTGCTATGGCAGGGCGCTATCTCATTTGAGTTATGGACAGGCCGAAAGGCTCCTGTTGATGTAATGAGGCATGCATTGCTAAATAAATCCTGCTGATTAAGAAAAAATTAAGCTGACTCTCTAAATTTGGCATGTTTATTGCCTTTACAGGCTTATGCCCTTGTGTTAATATGGAGTATGAAAAGGGCTATGTTTTTTGCAGTTTCTGTTTTCCTTTTAGGAATATTCGCATTCTATTTTAACCAGGACAGAGACATGAAGGCCGGCATAAAGATGTCAGAATTGTCTTTTATGGACGAAGTCAGCATAACCCAGAGGAAGGCTGGTGTGCACAAATGGACTCTCAATTCCGACAGGGCTACGTTCATAAGCGACAACGATGTAAGGCTGCATGGAGTAAAGATTGATTTTCCTGAGCGTGGACTTGTTCTCACATCTGATACCGGAATGTACCAGATGGCTACAAAAAATCTCTCAGTAGAAGGTAATATCAAGGCTGCTGCAAAAGATTACGATATAGTGGCAAAAAAGCTTATCTGGGATTCAGAGAAGCAGGAGATAACATCTGACAACAAGGTTAACATTGTTGGAAAGAGGTTTAATGTGGTTGGCGACAAACTTGAGGCTACTGCTGACAAGGCAAAACTTTTAAATAATGTAAAGGCGATATTTTATGGAAAATAAAATAAGATTAGGCAAAGCAGTTATCTCGTTTGCAGCAGCTGCCGCAATTCTTCTTTCATATGCTGCTGGTTATTCTTCAGCTGCTGAAGACAAGAAGAAACAGACTGGCGCATCTTCATCAGAGCCGGTTGTTATAACATCCACTACTTTGAGCGCAGACAACAAGGCAAGAGTGGCTGTGTTTGAGGGGGCTGTAGTTGCAAAAAAAGGTGAAATGACTATGTTTTCTGACAAGATGACAGTCTATTATTCTGACGAGCAGAGTGGCAGCTCAATAACAAAGATTGATTCAGAAGGTCATGTAAAGGTGATTAAGGGTGATCGGGTTATAACATCAAAGGCAGCGACATATCTTGCTGAGCCTGAAGAGAAGATTATTTTCACTGGAAACCCCAGGGCATCTGAAGGCCAGAATGTTGTTACAGGCACAAAGATGACATATTTTATGAAGGATGACCGCTCAATTGTTGAGAACAGCAAGGTTTTTATAGTCAACAAAGGCAGCAGCAAGACTGGCCTCAATAGATAAGTCTTAAATAAAGTTTTTTAAGCAAGGAGAGTTATGACTCGCCATTGCCTCGATATCAGAAATCTCTGTAAATCATACGGTAAAAGACGCGTTGTTAAGGGTGTGAATCTCTCTGTTAATACAGGCGAGATAATAGGGCTGCTAGGTCCTAATGGCGCCGGCAAAACAACGACTTTTTATATGATTACAGGCATGATAAGGCCTGAGGATGGTGACATCACATTTGACGGTTCCGGTATCGGCAGACTGCCTATGTACATGCGCGCCAGAAAGGGTATCGGCTATCTTCCTCAGGAGCCATCCATATTCAGAAAGCTTACAGTCAGACAGAACCTAAAGGCAGTGCTTGAGCTGAGGGGAACAGATCATCTGTGGCAGGATACTCAGGATGCCGAAGATGAGCAAGTCAAAGAGTTTTTCCAGAGCGATACTGACAAGAAGCACTTCCTTGGAATTGATGAAGAGGTTGAAAAGCTGCTTGAAGAGTTTAACCTTAGAAACTTCTCAGACAGGGACGGCTACAGACTTTCTGGAGGAGAGCGGCGCAGGGCAGAGATCGCAAGGGCAATAGCACTCAGGCCGGCCTTTATGCTTTTTGATGAGCCTTTTGCAGGAATTGATCCTATTGCTATCATAGAACTTAAAAAAATGATGACTTATCTTAAGACAAAAGGACTCGGAATACTAATAACAGATCATAATGTAAGAGAGACTCTTTCGATAACAGACAGAGCCTATATAATAAGCGACGGAACTGTTTTGGCTGAAGGCACACCAGAGATTCTTGTCAAGAATCAAGAGGTGCGGCAAGCATATCTTGGAGAGGGGTTCAGTTTAGATGGCGCTTGAAAACAGACTAGATCTAAGGTTAAGCCAGAGGCTGATACTAACGCCTCAGCTTCAGCAGGCTATCAAGCTGCTGCAGATGCCCCAGCTTGAGCTTGCTCAGGCGCTGAATCAGGAACTTATAGAAAATCCTTTTCTGGAAGAAATTCTTGACGAACAAGAGATCGGCAGACCTTCTGAAGAAGAAAACATCGATTTCAGAGACTATCAGCGTGATGAAGGCAGAGAGGTCTCATTCGAAGAGTTCAGCTCCTTTTCTGTAGATGAGTATTTTGATGAAAGGGGAAGCGACGGAAGAGATCTAGGGTATTTTAGCGCAGGCATGGAGGAGCAGCCGTCTTATGAGCTCTTCTACTCAAGACAGCCAGATATGGCAGACCATCTTATATGGCAGCTGAGACTCAGTGATGCGGATGATGAAATACGAAAGGCAGCAGAAGCTGTTATAGGAAATATAGATGAAGACGGTTATCTAAGGGCTACTGATGAAGAGATCTCTTCATCAATCAATGCTGATCTGAATGTTGTGCGGGCGGCTGTTGATCTGGTGCGCGGATTTGATCCAGCCGGAGTTGCTGCCAGAGATCTGAAAGAGTGTCTGCTGCTCCAGATTAAAAGGCTGGATATAGAAGGCTCTCTTGCTGAGAAGATCGTACTAGAGAACATGGATGATCTTCAGAAGAGAAAATACAGCGCTATAGCCAAGCAGCATGGAGCAGAGCTAAGTGAAGTTATGGGCGCTGTAAAAGTTATTGAAGGACTTGACCCCAGACCGGGCAGCAGCCTTTCCAATGCTGAGGTCAGCTATGTTGTGCCTGATGTTTTCATAACCAGTGCAGAGGACGAGTTACATATAAGGCTTAATGATGAACATATTCCGAGACTCTGCATAAACAGAAGGCTGATACTGACAACAGACGAAAAGGAGTATCTTAAGGGACTCATCCATTCAGCATTTACTGAAGATCATATAACTGCACAGTCTGACACAGGTGTTTTAAAGAGGGTGCTTAAGCGGCTCTCCGCAGACAAGGTAAGCCTAGTATTTTCGATTAAACAGGATGAACGCGATTTTCTAAAACAACTTATGCCCAACCCTGATGAGCAGAGCTCTGTTAATCTTGATATGCTTCCTGAAAAACTCGGACAGTGTCCGGAACTTAATCAGGATGAAAAAGGATTTTTAAAAGACAAATTCAGGGTAGCAAATGAACTTATTGAGGGAATAAATCAGAGGAGCAAGACTATTTACAAGGTTTCTGAAAGCATACTGAAATTCCAGAAAGATTTTTTCGAAAAGGGCAAGCAGTTTGTAAAGCCGCTTAATCTGAAAGATGTTGCTGCTGATATAGGCATGCATGAAAGCACAATCAGCAGGGTTACATCCAACAAGTTCCTTGCTTGCGATCATGGAGTATTTCCTTTCAGGTTTTTCTTCTCCAGTGCTATACACTCTCAGGATGGAGATGTATCATCAACTTTGGTGAAGGATTTAATACGCAAGGCAATCGCTGATGAAAATCCGCTCAAACCGATGAGCGATCAGATGATAGCGGACAGCCTTAAGGCGCAGAGTATAAATATAGCGAGAAGGACAGTCGCTAAATACAGGGAGGAGCTAAAAATACCTTCGCAGAGTCAGAGAAAAAGATTTTCATAATGCACAAATGGCAGTTAAATAAAATATTATCCGGAGGTAATAAATGAACATAGTTGTGAGCGGTCGTCATCTTGAAATTACACAGGCTTTGAAGAATTATTCTGAAGAGAAGATCGGGATACTCGAAAAGTATGTGTCCAATATAACAGAGGCACAGGTAACTCTAAGTGTAGAGAAAAAGTACAGGCAGAAGGCAGAGGTTTTATTAAAAGTTAATGGGATGATGATACAGGCTGAGTCGATAACCGAAGACATATACGCTGCTTTAGACGAGGTCTCTGAAAAGCTCGAAAAGCAGATAAAGAAGTACAAGGAAAAGATGAAGGACTTCCGCAAGGGCGGAGACAAAAAGATCGTACCTGAAACATCCGCTGCTTCTGACCCTGAGTTTGGAATAATTAAGAGAAAAAAATTCGCAATGAAGCCGATGAGTCCTGAAGAGGCTGTTGACCAGATGGAACTTATGGACAAGGACTTCTTTATATTTTCAAACAGCGCAACAAGCGAGTTTAATGTTGTTTACAAGCGCAAAGACGGCAACTTTGGTCTTATAGAGCCGGTTAAATAATGCCCGGCAAAAAACTTAAGGTAACAATCGTCAGCGGGCTCTCGGGTGCAGGCAAGACTGTCGCACTGAGAGCCCTTGAAGATATCGGATACTTCTGCATAGACAATCTTCCGGTTGGTCTTATAGAGCCCCTTATGCGTACACTTCGGGCTGGAAATAGCGCTCAACATATAGGCATTGGCATAGACATAAGGGAAAAGCATTTTTTGCAGGATGGATACAGGATAATATCTGATCTGAAAAAGCACAATAATGTTGATGTTGTATTCCTTGAGGCAGAAAGCGAGGTGATAGTAAGACGCTACAAAGAGACCAGAAGACCTCACCCAATGCTTACAAATACTTCAGGACATTCAGAAAACAGGGGCGTTGAAAATATACCGGCAGATATTTTTGAGGCTGTTAATACTGAGAAGAATCTTCTGTCAATACTCAGGGATTCTGCAGACAGAATAATAGATACAACACCGTTAAGTCCGCATCAGCTTAGGCAGATGGTAATCTCCATATATGGAGGAGCAAGCCCTGAAAAGGGGATAAATGTTTCGGTAATCTCATTTGGCTACAAGTTTGGAGTTCCCCAGAACCTTGATCTTCTCTTCGATACCCGTTTTCTTCCCAACCCATACTTTGTACCAGAATTAAAAGACCTGAAGGGCGTGGATAACGAGGTTGCTGACTTTGTGCTCGGCTGCCCGGAGACTGTAGAGTACATAAGCAGAATCAAATCCATGCTCGATTTTATAATTCCTTTGAATATAAAAGAGGGTAAATCCTATCTAGTGATCGGCATCGGTTGTACAGGAGGAAGACACCGTTCAACAGTTGTAGCGCAGCAGATAGCTAATCATCTCAAGGAAAATCTGGGAGTTGATACAACAATAATTCATAGAGATATGGATGCAGCCTAGCTGCTTGTTATATCTCTGAAAAATTTTACGGCTGCACAGTATCAGTCTGGCACGGATTTATTTCTTGACAAATAAAAAGAGTCTATGTTAATTTTCTGACTATATTTTCAACCTCGCTTTAGCTTAGTAAACATCAATAAACAAAAAGCTGCTCAGTAATAAAAATAAAGCAGCGGAGGTTAACGGGAAATGCTTGAGTTCAACAGCTGGTTTTTTGTTCTGCTTGCCAATTTTCTTTTTCTTATCTTTATTCTCAATATAATTTTATTCAAACCACTCGCGCACATTCTTAAACAGCGCCAGGATACTATCAACGACGCTCTTCATACAGCCAAAGATATGAATGCCAAAAAGGAAGATGCCCTGTCCAAGATGAATGCTGAGCTTCAGCAGGCAAGGATCAAGGCAAGAGAGGCCTATAACACGCTTCGCGAACAGGGGCTTTCATATCAGAAGGATTCAATATCAAAGGCTGAATCAGAAGCTTTGGTAATCATAGAGGCTGCAAGAGCAGAGATAAGAAAAGAGTCTGAAAAGGCCAGGACAGCATTAAGGTCAGATATAGACAGGTTCTCTGAAGAAATAGTAAATAAACTCGTTAAGGTATAAATGGATATGACAAAACTGGAAATTAAAAACTTTTTTGCTAAGGCTGTCAGCAGCGCTCTGATGGTTGCTGCGATATTTTTTGTTCCTGCATTTGCTATTGCAGCAGGCGGAGAAGGCCATGTGGATAATTCGGTAATGGCTTGGGTCTGGAGGCTGCTCAACTTCGGCATACTGGTTTTTATACTTGTTAAGTTTCTCGGTAAGCCTATGAGAGGCTACTTTCAGCAGAGAAAAGAACTTATCGAAAAGAGCATTCGCGAGTCACAGGAGGCAAAGGAGCTCGCTCTAAAGGCGCTTGCTGAGGTAGAGGAAAGGCTAAAGCTTAAGGACAGTGAGGTTCAGGCTGTTGTTTCTAATGCCGAGGCATCCGGACATAAAGAAAAAGAGAGAATTATTGCTGAAGCTGAAGAGCTGAAGGCTAAAATACTTGAGCAGGCAAAGTCCAATATAGCTTACGAAACCAGACTGGCAAAGGATGCTATAAGAGCTGAGGCTGTTGAAGCAGCTATGCAGATGGCTGAAGAGAAGATTAAACAGAGGCTTTCCAAGGAAGATCAGGAGAAGCTGCTTTCAGACTCCTTCAAAAAACTGGAGGCGAGAAATTGAAAAAAGTTAAAGGCATAAAGAAGTACGCAAGACAGTTTATAAAAGGCGTTGAGCAGGACAGGCTCGAGAGTGCCATATCTGCAATATCTGCAATAGCCTCCAAGATGGAGACAGACAAAAAGTTTCGAAGCATGCTCGCTGCACCTGTATTTAATGATTCAGAAAAATCAAAAGTTATAGATGTTCTTTCAGCCGATATGAAGCTTTCCGATAAGACAGCAGCATATATCAAATACGTTTCTGAAATTAAGGCTATCTCCGCACTGCCCGAAATAAGCAGGGCAATTCAGGATATCTATCTGGAGATGAACAACAAGGTTAGGGCTGTTGTGACAACCGCTGTGCCTGTTGCCACCTCTTTAAGAGACGAGATGGCTTTATCAATAAGCAAAATTACAGGCAAGGCGGTTGATGCAGAGTTTGCTGTTGACCCTTCTCTGCTTGGAGGCGTAACAGTTAAAGTAGGCAGCAAAATGTATGACAGCAGCATAAAAGGCCAATTAGGGCTATTAAAAGATAAGCTTATAAAGGGGTGATCTGATGGATATTAAAGTTGAGGAGATAAGCGCTAATCTGAAGAATCAGATAAATGATTTTGAAAAGCGCATGGACGTCAGCGAGGTTGGAGTTGTAACCGCAGTCGGCGACGGTATCGCAAGGATATACGGACTTGATAACTGCATGACCTCTGAGCTTCTTGAGTTCCCGAACAATGTATTCGGTATGGCTCTTAACCTTGAAGAGGATCAGGTTGGATCAGTTCTATTTGGTGCAGACAAACTGATCAAAGAGGGCGATATCGTAAAAAGAACAGGCAGGATCATGTCAGTGCCTGTTGGTCCAGAGCTTGTGGGAAGAGTTGTTAATGCTATTGGTCAGCCTATTGATGCGAAGGGACCGATCAACTCAAAACAGACAAGGATTGTTGATGTTGTTGCACCTGGCATTATTGACAGGCAGCCTGTTGGAGAGCCTCTTCAGACAGGTATAAAGGCTGTTGATGCTATGATTCCAATTGGAAGAGGACAGAGAGAGCTTATTATCGGCGACCGTCAGACAGGAAAGACAGCAATAGCTCTTGATGCGATAATCAACCAGAAAGGCGAAGATGTAATTTGCATATATGTAGCAGTTGGTCAAAAGAGAGCCAGCGTTGCGAGAGTCGTTAAGACACTCGAGGAACATGGCGCTATGGCTCATACAATAGTTGTTTCAGCAACAGCCAGTGAGCCTGCGCCGCTTCAGTATATAGCTCCATACACAGGATGTGCTATGGGCGAGTATTTCAGGGACAGCGGTAAGCATGCTCTCATCATTTATGACGATTTGAGCAAACAGTCTACCGCTTATCGTCAGCTTTCGCTGCTGCTCAGGAGACCTCCTGGACGTGAGGCATTCCCTGGAGATGTATTCTATCTCCATTCAAGACTTCTCGAAAGGGCTGCAAAGGTTAGTGATGAGCTTGGCGGAGGTTCTCTTACAGCGCTGCCGATTATCGAGACGCAGGCTGGAGACGTTTCAGCATACATACCGACAAATGTTATATCAATTACAGACGGACAGATATATCTTGAGCCAGACCTATTCTACGCAGGCGTAAGACCTGCTGTTAACGTTGGTCTGTCAGTCAGCCGAGTTGGCGGAGCAGCGCAGACTAAGGCGATGAAGCAGGTTGCAGGTACGATGAGACTTGATCTTGCACAGTTTAGAGAGCTTGCAGCTTTTGCACAGTTCGGCGCTGATCTTGATAAGTCTACAATGGCGCAAATCGAAAGAGGAAAAAGGATGGTTGAACTGCTAAAGCAGGACCAGTATGTTCCGCTCCCTGTAGAAGACCAGATCGTTGTCCTTTTCGCAGGCACTCAGGGATTTCTTGACGATGTGGCTGTAGAGTCGATCAAGAAGTTCGAGGCCGAACTTATTAATTTTATAAGAGACAATAAGTCTGACATAAGGAATGATGTCAAAACCAAAAAGACGCTTGATGATGAGCTTAAGGCAAAGCTTTCTGCTGCAATAGAAGAGTTCAAGAAAGTATTTGTGGCTTAGGCGGAGGCGATATGCCAGGTTTAAAAGATATAAGAAAAAAGATAGGCGCGGTTAAGAGTACAAGGCAGATCACAAAAGCTATGAAGATGGTTTCTGCTGCCAAGTTCAGGAGATCGCAGGGAAGGATGTTCGAGCTGAGGCCTTATGCAGATAAGATGGCTTCTGTGCTTGCAGATCTTTCAGTATCAGTAGATAAAGAGCATCCTCTTCTTCAGGAAAGACCTCGCAAGAAGGTAGAGGTGCTGGTCTTTACTGGGGACAGAGGTCTTTGCGGAGCTTTTAACACAAATATCATGAAGGCAGCAACAAGGCTTTTAAAGGAGCTTTCTGATAAGGGGCTTGAGATTACAGTAAGCACTATAGGAAAAAAGGGTACAGACCTGTTCAAAAGAAGAAAAGCTAATATCAGAAAATCCTGGACAGGGCTATCTGGCAAGATTTCCTATGCTAATGCACAAGAGATAGCCAAGGACTTTATTGAAAACTATACTTCTGAAGTTTTTGATGAGGTGTTGATAGTCTATAATCAGTTTAAGTCACCAATGGTTCAGAAGGTTACAATTGCGAAGCTTCTGCCAATTGCTGGACTCCATTCTGATGAAATTATATCAGAAGATCATTCTTGCAATACTAATACTCCAGTTAAGTTTGAGCCTTCAGAGCAGGCTGTTTTTGACAAACTGCTTCCAAAGAATATAGAGATCCAGATATACAGGGCTTTGCTAGAGTCGCAGGCCTCTGAAGAGGCAGCAAGAATGGCAGCGATGGAAAATGCCACACGCAATGCTGAGGATCTAATATCGCAGCTTACTCTGCAGTACAACAAGGCGAGACAGGCTGCTATAACTAAAGAGTTGATCGACATCGTTGGCGGTGTCGAGGCATCTAAATAAATTAAGAAGAATTAAGGATACAGGAGGCATACGGAGATGAACGAAGGTAAGGTTTCACAGGTAATTGGCGCGGTTATCGATGTTGAGTTCGAACAGCAGCTGCCATCGATTTTAAATGCTCTCAAGATAGATTCAGCCGGTGATGCAGAAAAGGGCATCCCGCCGCTCAATATTACGCTTGAAGTGGCTGTTCACCTTGGAGATAACAAGGTTAGAACAATCGCTATGCAGAGTACAGACGGTGTTGTGAGGGGCATGAAGGTTACTGACACAGGTCTGCCGATAGCTGTGCCTGTAGGAAAAGGCACACTCGGAAGGATTATGAATGTTGTTGGTGATCCATGTGACAAAAAGGGTCCTATTGAAGGTCAGGAAAAATGGCCTATTCATAGATCTGCTCCAGAGTTTGCTGAACAGGAGCCTGTATCCCAGGTTTTTGAGACAGGTGTTAAGGTGTTTGATCTTCTTGTTCCTTTCGTAAGGGGCGGAAAGATGGGCATGTTCGGAGGTGCAGGTGTTGGCAAGACTGTTGTTATCATGGAAATGATACATAACATCGCTTTAAAGCATGGTGGCGTATCAGTTTTTGCCGGAGTAGGTGAGAGAACAAGAGAGGGTAATGACCTCTACCTCGAAATGAAGCACTCAGGAGTTCTCGACAATGTTGCCCTTATTTACGGACAGATGAACGAGCCTCCAGGAGCGCGTCTCAGAGTCAGCCTTACAGCTCTTACACAGGCTGAATATTTTAGGGATCAGGGGCAGGATGTTCTTATATTCATAGACAACATATTCAGATATACACTTGCAGGTTCAGAAGTGTCAGCTCTTCTCGGCAGAATGCCTTCAGCTGTCGGATACCAGCCTAACCTCGGAACAGATATGGGTGAACTCCAGGAGAGAATTACAACAACAAAGAAGGGGTCAATTACATCAATGCAGGCAATATATGTTCCTGCTGACGACCTTACAGATCCAGCTGTTGCTACGGCATTTACACACCTTGACGGAACAGTTGTTCTCTCAAGGCAGATATCAGAGCTCGGCATCTACCCAGCTGTTGACCCGCTCGACTCAACATCAAGAGCATTGGATCCAAGGATTGTGGGAGATGATCACTATAAAGTAGCAAGAAGTGTTCAGTCAATACTGCAGAGATACAAAGAGCTTCAGGACATTATCGCTATCCTTGGCATGGAAGAGCTTTCAGAAGATGACAAGGTGCTTGTTGCGAGGGCAAGAAAAATACAGAGATTTCTGAGTCAGCCTTTTCATGTTGCTGAAGTTTTTACAGGGAGACCCGGCAAATATGTGAAGCTTGAAGACACAATAAAGAGCTTCAAGGCTATTGCTGATGGTCATTACGATGATATACCTGAGCAGGCATTTTACATGACAGGCTCCATTGAAGAAGTTGAGGAGAATGCCAGAAAGCTCGGATGGAGCAGGCAGTAGCATAAAATAAAGTTAGATACTGGTGACAGAAATGGATACAGGCAAGATAACATTGGAGGTAGTATCACCGCAGGGGCTGGTGGTTAAAGAACAGGTTGACGAGGTCAACGCTATCCCTGGCTCAGAAGGTGAATTTGGAGTGCTTCCTGGACATATGTGCTTTGTCACTACCCTTAAGGTAGGAGTGCTCTCTTTTAAATCAGCAGGCTCTGAAAAATATGTTTTTATCAACTCAGGATATGCAGAGGTATCTTCATCAAACATATCCATACTTGCTGACAGCGCTGAAAAGGCAGAAGACATAGATGTAGAGAGGGCGATAGCAGCAAGGCAGCGCGCTGAAGAGAGGCTTAGACAGGCAGAAGAGGTGGATTTTGCAAGAGCCACGGCAGCACTTGACAGGGCAACAGCAAGGATACAGATTGTAAAAAGATAATCAGGACTGTTTTTTATTTTGGAAGCCGGAGCCCGAATGGGCTCCGGCTTCTTTTTTTAATTATCTTCTTTTTATAGCTTACTTCTGAAAAGATGAAAAAATCTTTCGAGAGTTTTTTTCATTAATCCTCTTTTGAACCATTCCTCAGAATTAAGCAGTACTGATTTTTTTATATCATGTTCAAACATCTTTGCCATCTTGCTGCCGAAGCGCTCATCAAAGATGCCGATGTTTCCTTCGTCATTGTATCTTAGAGATCTTGAGTCGAGATTCGCAGAGCCGATTATGCTCCACTGCCTGTCAAAAATATATGATTTTGCATGCAGCGCATCTCCTTTATAAAGATATATTTCAACGCCTGACTTGAGGAGCTCCTCATAAGCTGCTCTACCGGCATAGTCAACAGCAGGAAGATCACTCTGCATCGGCAGCAGCAGCCTGACCGATACGCCTCTGGCAGCAGCCTGTTGTAAATATTTTTTCATAAGCCTGCCTGGAGTAAAGTATGCTGTTGTGAGCAGGATCTCTTTTTTTGCTGTTGATAGACTGTAGCGTAGCAGCTTGCGAAAACGCCTTCTGCCTGCTGCTGATGATGCAAATATGGGTATTGCTGGAGTCATTGGTTCAGATGCAGCAGAACCGGCAGTATTGATATTTTTTTGTTCTGATTTTGAAGTCTCATCCAATTGCGTATTGCTGAAGTATGTTTTCTGCGTTTTCCATGTTCTCATGAAGAGCTGATGCAGCGCCTTCACTACCGGCCCCTGTATCATTATTCCTGTATCTCGCCATGACTTTCCTTTTCTGCGCAGATGAAATCCGCTGTACTCGTTGGCAATATTCAGTCCGCCGGTAAAGGCTGTTTTCTGGTCTATTATGATCAGTTTTTTATGATCTCGCCTCAGATAATCGAGCGGGTCTCTCCAGCTGAAAGGGTATGATGAACGCACCTCAATGCCTGCTTCTTTCATCTTTTTCCAAAAAGAGCGTGGTGTTCCCAATGAGCCGAAGTGGTCGAACTTTACCCTTACTGTTATTCCCTCTTCGCTCTTCTTCTTCAAGAGTTCTGCAATAGCTGATCCGGTCTCATCATTTCTGAATATATAGAACTCAAGACAGATGCATTCTTCAGCCCTGCTTAATGCATTATGAAGCGCCTTAAAGGCATCATCACCTTTCCATAAAAGGCTTATGATGTCTGCTCCATAGAATCTGGAGCCTGTGATCTTCTCGATCATTCCGGTATTAATGTTTATGCCCATATCTGGAAATTATATACTGTCATTGTGCATTTATACATATGTTATCATCACAATATGAATGGATGGGATAGTATTGATATATCCGGAGATGCAGGAATAAGGGCGCAGGGCCGGGACTGCAAAGAAGCATTTGTAAACGCTGCGTCAGGAATGTATTCGCTCGTTACAGACCCGGGCAGCATTGATGAAAAGATATCAAAGCATATAAGACTCTCTGCATCATCAATGGACAGTCTGCTTGTGGACTTTCTTAATGAACTGATCTTTATGCTGGATGCCCATGGATTTGTTGTCCGCAGGGTTGATATTCAGGAGTTTGAAGCAGACAGCGGTTTTAGTCTCAGCGCAGTTATTCATGGCGAAGAGTTTGACGCATCAAAACATGAAAAACGGCTGCTTATAAAGGCAGCAACATACCATAAACTAAAGATAGAGCGTAACAGCAGCGGCTGTGTAATCGAGATCATATTTGATATCTGATCTTGCAGCTGCACAGAGGTGAATTAAATGGGATGCACTGATATCAAGAGAATAGACAACAGCAGACTACGCATACCCAGAGGCTACAAGCCTGAGATGAGGACAGACGGCCTTATATTTGTTGACAGTCTGCTGGAGCAGTTTCTCGAGCAAGGGGCGATAGAGCAAGTTGCAAATGTGGCATCCCTGCCTGGCATAGTGGGCATGTCCCTTGCAATGCCGGACATTCATACAGGCTATGGATTTTCTATCGGCGGTGTAGCTGCATTTGATATTGATGAAGGCATTATATCGCCGGGCGGAGTCGGCTACGACATAAACTGCGGTGTTCGCCTGCTCAGGAGTGATCTACACAAAAACGATCTGCTCCCTCGGATAAAGGACCTTGTCGAGGCCCTCTACAAAGAGATACCCGCCGGCGTTGGATCAAAAGGCAGAATAAAACTCAGCAGTGCGGATGAACGAGGCCTGCTCAGAAAGGGTGCGAAATGGGCTGTTGAAAACGGCTACGGCAGCGCAGCTGATCTTGAGTGCATAGAGTCAGGCGGGTGTATTGATGGAGCAGACCCGGAACTTATAAGTGATAAAGCGTACGAGCGCGGCAGGCAGCAGCAGGCTACTTTAGGCTCAGGCAACCACTTTTTGGAGATACAGTATGTTGATCATGTATATGATGACGCAGCAGCATCAGCAATGGGTCTTCGCGAAGGCAGCATTACAGTGATGATACACACAGGCTCAAGGGGATTCGGTCATCAGGTATGCACGGACTATATACAGATCATGGCAAAGGCAGCGCCAAAATATCATATAAATTTGCCTGACAAAGAGCTGGTCTGCGCTCCGTTTAAAAGCAGCGAAGCCCGGCAGTACCTTTCTGCAATGCGCGCAGCTGCCAATTATGCTTGGGCCAACAGGCAGTGTCTTACGCACTGGACAAGAGAAGTATTTATGAATTATCTCTCAATATCTCCGTCTGCACTCGGGATGTCGCTTGTTTATGATGTGGCCCACAACATCGCAAAAGTTGAAGAGCATGTGATCAACAACAAAAAGAAGAAGGTGGTTGTACACCGAAAAGGCGCAACAAGGGCATTTCCACCTGATCATCCTGAACTGCCAGATAAGTATAAAAAAATCGGTCAGCCTGTGCTCATACCCGGTGACATGGGCAGATTATCATTTGTGATGACTGGCACACAGCAGGCAATGGATGAGACATTCGGCTCTACATGTCATGGAGCAGGCAGGCTGTTATCCAGGCACGAAGCGATACGCAGGGCAAAAGGCAGAGCCATATGGCGCGAGATGCAAGACAGGGGAGTTATAGTAAAATCAACAGGCAGAGAGACGCTTGCAGAAGAGATGCCTGAAGCATATAAGGATATATCAGAAGTAGTTAACGTTGTGCATAATGCCGACATATCCAAAAAGGTAGCAAGCCTAAAACCGATTGGCGTTGTCAAAGGATAAAATCAGACAAGGAGATATTTCAGACAATCATGAACAAGCTCAGGGTAGGCAGGATCAACTATGCAAATCTATTTCCAATCTACTATATACTCGAAAAAGAGTTTGACTGCACGCAATATGAATTTATAGAGGGGGTGCCTTCGCATCTCAACCGCATGCTGCATAAGGGAGAAATAGACCTCAGCCCTTCATCATCTGTTGAATATCTACGGAACAAAAACCTATACAACATAATCGATGGAGTATCTATAAGTTCTATAGGTGATGTTGGCAGCGTGTTTCTCTTCAGCAAAAAGCCGATCGAACTGCTCCATAAGGAGCTAATAAATCTCACATCGCAATCCGACACATCTGTAGCGCTGCTGGAGATCATACTCAAAAAATTCTATAATCTTGACTGCAGATTTACTGTATCATCAGAACCGGAATCTGACAATGCAGAAGCATTTCTTATGATAGGAGATGACGCGCTCAGGTACAATGCAGAGGTTAAGTCAGGCAGAGCCAGCGGGATAACGGTATATGATCTTGGTGACCTGTGGTATAAAAATACAGGGCTTCCGTTTGTATTTGCTCTCTGGATAGTGAGAAAAGAGCTTTATAGGTCAGATGATGACCGCAACCGCATATTCACAAAATATATGGATGACCTTGCCGCAGCAAAAGATATTGCCCTTGGCAGCCTGCACCAGATAGCGCAATACTCACCCCTAAAGCAGTTTATGAGCGAGCAGGATATTATCGAATACTGGAGCAACCTCAACTACGGCCTTACAACTGAACACAAAAAAGGCCTTGCTTTGTTTGATGAATATAGGGGGTAAAATGTCTTTATTAATATAAATATATGCTCAGAGCATAAAAGTCATAGAACCATACACCGTAACCGCATATAGCGTCAACTAAATGACGAAAAAACACTTTTTTTAATGTAAGCGTATTTCTTTAAAATTCAGTCACATATCTCATAAAATCCAGAAAACGTAAATTTACGTTTTCTGGAAAACACGTAAAAACACCTAAAAAACAATATGTTAAAAAATTTACGATTTTCATGTTTTTTTTACGAAATCGGGTTTACATTCAGTTTTTAATTTGCTAAGCTTTGTTCAATGTCTGTTGAGTGCGCAGTATTTTAAGTATTTACGGCATTAGCAAACAGGCAGCATACAGCACCCCTCAGGATTCAAGCAGCAAGTGAATATACAGAACCAAACATTGTATTAATGAGGGAGCTACTTACGACTCATCACAGCAGCAGTGCTATCGCTGGCGTGCATAGCCATCCCGGTAGTATCCCATTTTCAGGAAGTCACAGAAATACTTAATCTTGATCGAGACGGAGTAGAGACAACACATCTTAATGATGGAGCGTATTTTGATTATGATGGCAAACCGAGATTTCAGAACCGGTACTCCTATTTTGACAAGTTGTATAAAGGTTATAAATTTGAGGAGGTCTTATGAGGTTATATAAGAAGCATATAGATATTTTATTTGTTTTTATCGTTCTTTTAATTCTGGCATTTCTTAACGCCTGTGAATCTCAAAAACATTATAATGATCTTATCAAAAAAAGGGGGCTTCAAAATACTTATGGAGCATTCATAAAAGAAGTTATATCTGGCAATCAAGAAAACGTAGAACTATATATTAAGTCTGGAATAAATGTAAATGAAAAAGATGATGATCATTATACTGCACTTATGCTTGCAGCAGTCTATGGTCACACGGAAATTATTAATCTACTAATAAAATCAGGTGCTGATGTTAATTCAATATCCAGCGATGGCAACTCAGCGCTTTTGTGTGCAGCATTAAGGGGATATGTAAAAACTGTTAAAGCTTTAATCAAAAATGGAGCTGATATTCATCATGCAAATAATTTGGGAATAACGCCATTGTATGCTTTAATTGCTAATGGAGACAAAAGCAACTCAGAAAAACAAAGTGAACTCAACAAAACTATTTTATTGCTAATAAAGAACAAAGCTGATGTAAATGCCATAGAAAGTCAACTTGGTCAAACTCCTCTTATGGAATCGTGTTTCAGAGATAATTATGAAATATCTCGAGCCTTAATAAAAGCTAATGCAAAAATTAACTATCAGTCATTTAATGGTTTTACAGCTCTAATGTACGCCACTATTTTCGGCTCGAAAGATATAGTCGAAATGTTAATTCAAAATAATGCAGATGTATCATTGCAAAACAATGATGGTCATAATGCAGTGCAGTTAGCGCATCTTCTTAAGAGAGACGAGATAGCAGTCATACTGAAAACGGCTAGTAATAAGTAAATCAAAATTGTATAAACCTTAAACAAGCGGAGGATATTACTATGGCTCAAGAATTAACACCTGATCAGGCTAATGCATTAGTAAGACTTTTAATTGATATTGGTGCTATTAAAAGACCAGGCGCCAGTGGAATCCCAATAGCACCCTCAACAAAAATATTAAGCGATGAAACAAAACAACGAATAGCCGAAGATGTTGCGCATCTTGGTCCCAGAAGAGCTCAATTACTGGAATGCCTGAATTATGATTTGAGAAACAATAATCATGGGGCAGATGCTGCAGCTTGCCTGACTCAATATGAAAATAGGCAGAAAATTATAATAACCAGCCGTGACATGCACAACAAATCCAAGACAATCTGGGATCCAACAATCCTCAGTCCGATAGTCCTTGATCTTGATAAAGACGGCGTTGAGACAACAGATCTTAATGATGGAGCGTATTTTGATCATGACGGCAATGGCTTTGCAGAACAGACAGGGTGGGCATCATCAGATGATGGATTGTTGGTGATGGACAGAAACAACGATGGAATTATTAATGATGGCAAGGAGCTTTTTGGCAATAGCACCATACTTGGAGATGGCACAAAGGCATCTAATGGATTTGAAGCTTTGGCGGGTTGTGCAAAAAACTATATTTTGAGGTGATGAAATGATTAAACATAGTTCAACACTAAAAATATGCAAATATTGCATTACGGTTATAGGCGTCTTATTTTCTTCGATTACTATATTGAAAAGTGATTTATGTCGATCATATGCAAGTGATGTTCAATCCCAGATTAAAAATGTATATCCAGCTACTCCGGAGAGTGTTATTGAGAATGAACATAAAAATCAATATGAGTATAATTTTCAAAATAAATCGAATTATTTTTTAGAGGAGGCAAAATGTGAGGCTGATTGTGTAATTGTTGTCCAATCTTTTTTTATAAAAAAAATAGCTCAATCTGAAGAAAAAGCTAAAGTTAAAATTGAATTTAACGTTGTTGGGACATTTTGCCCCGGTTATATAGGCGAGAAAGAAGATAATGGCAATACTTTAACAAAGACCAATGCAGGTGAGTACAACGAGTTCGATATATTTACAAAGTCTAATAATAAATTTGATAAGGGAATAATTATTTACGATTTGATAAAAGAAAAAAATAAATGGAAAATTGTGCCGAAGTGGAAAGGATGCCCTGTACTATATATCTCTATTGAATCAGCCATTAAAATAATAGAAGATGACATTAAGTTGATTAAAAATAAATCTATTATAGACAGAAACCTTAAGATTATTAATTATATGAAAATACTACAAAAAGACAACAAATAGGAGGTAGTAAAAATGGATTGGTTAAATAAAATAATTTTGAAATATGGAGACAGCGGAACGGAGAAGTACTCATCAGGGTCTTATGAATGGAAGAATGGAGGAAATGGCGCTGATTCAGATGGTAACGGAAAGATGGAATATGACTGTTCACATTTTCTTAATCAGGTATTGAAAGATACTGGGTATGACTATACATATCAATCAACAGGTCAACTTAGCAAAAACAACAGCAACTTCGATACTGTTCTTATAACAAACTTACAAAAAGGCGATATTGTTTTATTTAATGGGCATGTGGGTTTTTTCTATGGGTATGATGAAAATGGAAATATGCTTGTGTATAGTTCAAGTGGAAACTCAAGAACTGGCGCTAATAGAGGCCCAGGAATTACACCTGCTTCTTGGTTTGGTACCCCTATTAAGTTTTTACGCCCAAAATCCAATCCTATTCCTAATGGTGATAAGGCACTCAACACCTCTCGTAATCTACACAATACAGCCAAAATAATCAGGGATCCAACAATCCTCAGTCCAATTGTCCTTGATCTTGATAAAGACGGTGTTGAGACAACACATCTTAATGATGGAGCGTATTTTGATCATGACGGCAATGGCTTTGCAGAACAGACAGGATGGGCATCATCAGATGATGGACTACTCGTAATGAACAGGAATGCAAACGGTACGATAGACAGCGGGAAGGAACTGTTTGGCAATAGCACCATACTTGGAGATGGCACAAAGGCATCTAATGGATTTGAAGCATTGGCAGAGCTGGATACTAATGCAGACGGGAAGGTAGATGTTTCAGACTCAGCTTTCTCTCAGCTTAAAGTCTGGCAGGATGCAAACCAGGATGGAGTATCACAGGCTAACGAATTGAAGGATGTTTTGAAAAAAGCAGCATAACCAAAAGGGGAATAAGGGAATGAATATATCGTTCAATAAAGCAATGCAATATGCTGAATATAATCCAGAAGGTTTAGTGCACATGCTTCAACCAAAGAGAAGATTTCAAATGATTGTAATAATTACTTCAGCCCTTATCCTAATGTATGGTTTATTTTGTGTAGTGCTTCCTGTTCTCATAACAGGAAATTATAACGCTGTCTGGCCGCATACTGAGAGAACATACAAGAACGTAGTCGGTTTTTATTTGTTTTTAGGAATACTTTTTACATCACCCTTTTATATACCAGCATTTAAAACAGGTGCTTGGTATTTTTATAATGATCGCGTTGTTTTAAAGACTTTGCTCGGACAAAATATTATAACTGTTAAATATAAACAAATGTATGCGCTGCATATTCGTACATCAATAGTAATTACTAGGGAGAACGTACCAAGCTGGGCTAATCCGATTCAGCGATACAAAATTATGTATTGGAAAGGATTGTTTATGCCACTCAGTCAAATTGCTTACGCAAATCCATCTGATGCAGCAAAGGCTTTAGAGCTAATAAAACAGAATGCCTTGGCATTCATAGAACAAAAGACAATTTTGTAGGAGGCTAACGTGGGCAATGCAGCGCAGAATACTTTTGATGCTGGTCAGTTTATATCAGAGGCAGCAAAAAATGCCGCAGAAATTTGTGGTACCCCTGTTGGTGGCACAGCAGCAAAGGTTGCCACTATTACAGCATCCGGTAACCTACTGATCTTTAATGTAGTAGCTGATGTAACGCTTAATGATGAGTCTATTAACCAGGCTGTTATCAGCCAGATAGGAGCAGCGGCAGCAGGGGCTATTGCTGTGATTGTGATCGCTCCGGCAATGGTAACAGCAGGAATGTCAATTACAGTTGCAGCACTGACCGCAGCAGGGATCGCTTGGGGTACAGACAATCTTCTCGATGCGTTGTATGACTGGTCTAAGAATAATTATATTAATGAATCCATTGATATATCCAAATATATACATCCCTCCATTCGACCCCTAATAACCAGCCGTGACATGCACAACAAATCCAAGACAATCTGGGATCCAACAATCCTCAGTCCTATAGTCCTTGATCTGGACAGAGACGGTGTTGAGACAACACATCTTAATGATGGAGCGTATTTTGATCATGACGGCAATGGCTTTGAAGAACAGACCGGATGGGCATCATCAGATGATGGCTTATTGGTGATGGATAGGAATAATGATGGAATTATTAATGATGGCAAAGAACTGTTTGGCAATAGCACCATACTTGGAGATGGCACAAAGGCATCTAATGGATTTGAAGCATTGGCAGAGCTGGATACAAATGCAGACGGTAAGGTAGATGCTTCAGATGCTGCGTTCTCGCAGCTTAAAGTCTGGCAAGACCTGGATGGTGACGGATATTCAACAGCGGATGAACTGAAAACTCTTGGCGAAGTTGGTATCAAATCAATAAATACAGGGTATACAGATGCAGCAGTAACAGACGCTAATGGCAATGATCATAAACAGCTTGGCACATTTACCTGGAACGACGGCACAACAAACGCAGCAGAAGATGTATGGTTTAAGGCAGACAAGATGTACACAATAGCAAAAGAATGGCTTGATGTGCCAGAAGATATTGCTGCCTTGCCAGACCTTCAAGGATATGGCAATGTATATGACCTGCATCAGGCGATTGCCCAAGAAAGACTTGCTGGAAGTGAAACGCTTAAAGGGCTTGTTGAGCAATTTGCAGCAGCAACAGATGCAGCTGTTCGTGTCAACCTAATGGATCAGATTTTGTTGAGATGGACTCAGAGTGAGTCAGTAGACCCATACAAAAATGGACCGGATAGTCGTAGAACCAATGTGTTGAACCAGTTTTTTGGCGATGAGTTCACAGCCTATACCATTGCGGGTGATCCCTATCCATATCCGTCTCAGTTTGGTGTTCAACTTCTCAAACAGTCATATCAGGGTTTGTTTGAAGTTTTTTACAGCCAATTGATGGCTCAGACACACTTGCAAGACTTATATTCAATAATAACCTATACGTGGGATGACGTGTCTCAAAAGGTTGTAGCTGATCTTTGTGCAGTAACAACCGAGATAGAAGCATTATTAAATACAAATCCTGACCTTGGTAAAAATCTGCTTTCAGAATTTACCCGGAGCATTAAAGGCACAGCCTCTGAAGATATTATGGGCTTTGATTCATTTCGCAGGCATTTCGCACTACAGAGCGAGGAGCTGGAGTGGGTTATTGATGCAGCAGGCAAAAAACTTTTCAACGGTACTGCTGGCAATGATACTTTGAATGGTACAGATGGACGTGATGCCATTAAGTCTGGAGCAGGTAATGACACACTAAACGGCGGTGTTGGTGATGATGTATTGGATGGCGGCGCTGGTGATGATTATCTAAATGGCGGAGCGGGTAGTGATACATATATCTTTGGCAGGGGGTATGGGAAAGATACGGTAAATTGTTATAACGAGTGTGATTCTGACAGCGGCTTACCGACTTACGATACAGTCTTGCTTAAAGATGGAATAACGATTGATGATCTTGAATTTTATAAAGTTGATGTGCCTAATGGAAACGCATATAGTCCGAGCAATTTAGAGATAGCTATAAAGGGAACGGACGACAGACTGATTATTGCATATTGGTTTAATACCTATGATATGACTACTTGGTGCATGATCAACAAACTCAAATTTGCTGACGGCACGGTTGTACATCGATCTGATTTTGGAAAGCGTGGCTTTAAAATAATTGGTACCAGTGGCAACGATAATCTGTCTGCGGCTAGTTCATCAACAACAATATATGCCTATGAAGGTAATGACACACTACATGGCAATGCAGGAAATGACACGCTCTTTGGCGGAGACGGCAATGACAAGCTTTATGGAGGCAATGGTGACGATATTCTTGACAGCGGCGCTGGAGATGATGAGCTGTTCGGGCAGAACGGTAATGATACATACAGATTCGGCATAGGCAGCGGAAGGGATACAATATGGAATACAGGTACAGATTCATTGACCGCTATAGACACTGTTGAGTTTGGCGAAGGGCTGACTATAAATGATATTGAGCTTGTAAAAGAAGATGCAGGTTATGGTGCAAATCATTTGCGCCTGAATATTAAAAACACGAATGATTCGCTGCTTGTTCTGCACTGGTTTAATGCTGCCAGTTACAGAATTGATCAATTTAAGTTTTCTGATGGCTCAGTGTATACACCAGCTGATTTTGATTTAATTGGTTTCAACCTTAACGGTACTGCTGCCGGTGAATATATCAATGGTTCAGATGGTATTGATTATATTAACGCTCTTGAAGGCAATGACAATGTTAACGGCGGCTCAGGCAATGACATTATTGATGGAGGTTTGGGTGATGATGTTGTCAGCGGAGGTTTAGGTGATGACATTATATATGGCAACGCTGGTAATGACAGGCTTATCGGCAATGAAGGCAATGATACTTATCGGTTTGGTAAGGGGGATGGGCAGGATACAATATACGACTATTCAACTGATCACGCAGTTTCTATAGATACTGTTGAATTTGGTCAAGGTATATCGCCATCTGATGTTGAGTTTATTAAAAAAGATGAAGACTATGGATATAGTCATCTTGTTGTAAATATAAAAGGAACAACTGATTCATTAAAAATTGAAAACTGGTTCAACGGCAACGGCTATAGAGTGAATCAGTTCAAGTTTGCAGATGGCGCCCTAATTACACATGAACAATTGGATGCTCAAGGTTATAAGGTTTTGGGGACATCAGCCAATGATACATTAAAAGGTACCAATGCTGATGACATTTTGTACGGTTACGATGGTAACGATTACCTCTATGGCAATGCAGGCAATGACACACTCCTTGGTGGAGCAGACAATGACCGGCTCTATGGAGACAATGGCAATGACACACTGGATGGCGGCACAGGGTATGACACACTGCAAGGCGGACTTGGCAATGACACCTACAGATTCAACCTGGGCAGCGGCCTCGATACAATCAATGAGTACGACACAACAGTTGGCAATCTTGATGCAGTACAGTTTGGAGCAGGAATCATTCAAAGCAGCATAGAGCTGATCAAAGAGAACTACAACCTCAGGATCAAAGTAAGCGCAACGGATTCATTGATCATACAGAGCTGGTTCTCTGGTACTCCATATCAGGTAGAGCAGTTCAAGTTTGCAGACGGTACTATTCTGACAGCAGCGCAGATGGAAGCAAAGGGGATCAAAGTGTACGGCACAACAAACGCTGATTCACTCACCGGCTCTAATGCAAACAACACCATATATGGTTATGAAGGAAATGACAACCTATATGGGTATGCAGGCAATGACACCATTGATGGAGGAGCAGGCACAGATAGCCTTACCGGTGGAGAGGGCAATGACACACTCCTTGGTGGAGCAGACAATGACCGGCTCTATGGTAATGCAGGCAATGACACACTGGATGGCGGCACGGGGGATGACTCACTCAGCGGTGGACTTGGCAATGACACATACAAGTTCAGCCTTGGCTCAGGTATAGATACAATCAGTGACTACGATGCAACAGTGGGCAATCTTGATGTTGTTCAGTTCGGCACAGGCATCACGCAAAGCAGCATAGAGTTGATCAAAGAGAACTACAACCTCAGGATTAAAGTAAGCGCAACTGATTCATTGATCATACAGAGCTGGTTCTCTGGTACTCCATATCAGGTAGAGCAGTTCAAGTTTGCAGACGGCAGCACATTGACAGCAGCGCAGATGGAAGCAAAGGGCATCAAACTGTATGGCACTGCTAATACTGATTCGCTCACAGGATCCAGCTCAAACGATACCATATATGGCTATGAAGGCAATGACTATCTTTCAGGCAATGCAGGAGCTGATACCATTGATGGAGGAGCAGGCACAGATAGCCTTACCGGTGGAGAGGGCAATGACACACTCCTTGGTGGAGCAGACAATGACTCACTTTCAGGTAATGCAGGAAATGACACACTGGATGGCGGCACAGGGGATGACACACTGCAAGGTGGACTTGGTAATGACACATACAAGTTCAGTCTTGGCTCAGGAGTAGATACAATCAATGACTACGACACAACAGTTGGCAACAAGGATCTGGTGCAGTTTGGTGTGTCATCACTTGATCTCATCTTTGCGAAATCGAGTGCAAACCTAAATGTAGATATCAATGGTACAACTGACAGGTTGACTGTTCAGAGTTGGAACTCTGGCAGCGCTTATCAAACAGAAGTTTTTAAAACTTCTGATGGCAAGCAGTTGTTAAACACGCAGGTGGATCAGCTTATCCAGGCGATGGCAACTTTCAGCGCTAACAACGGAGGCATAAGCTGGTCCAACGCGATACAGCAAAAGCCGAATGAGGTGCAGCAGGTGTTGGCGCAGTATTGGACAGCTCAGGTTTAAAACCGTGTAATAGAACTTAAATAATCGGGAAAAGTAGCGCAGCACACATTGGGGAGGGCTAAAGGGAAGTGAGTTTGTATAATCACTCTCTTTAGCCTTTTGTTTTGGCTTGCTCGATAGTTTGTTGTTTATGCAGCCTGTAAATTTGCAGATAACAGAGGATTAATTAAAGATAAAAAATTGAGATCTAAAAAAATACCAACAAGGAGATAGAAGCTGTGCAGGACACAAAGCCGTTAAACTGCATTATGTTTATTTAACTGCCCTTTGTTCATGTCAGCGATCAGATTATGACAACCACTTCAGAGTATCAACATGAGCAGACAAAGGAATCAAATGAGCAAAAGAGAGTTGACACCGGACTTTTAAGTCTTGTAATGATCGCCAAGTTTCATGGTGTGGCTGCTGATCCGGCCCAGATAAAGCATGTGTTTGCTATCGGAGCTGACGGCATGAAGAGTATTGATGTGGTGAGGGCAGCACGCGAGCTGGGGTTCAAGGCCAAATCAGCAGAGGTTACATACGACAAGCTCCAGAAGCTGCCGATGCCGCTGATGATAGAGATGCAGACATCGGGCAATGTAAAAGAATCGCATGATTCTGATAATCAGCCCTCTCTGTTTTTGATAGTTGCCAAGGCAGATGCAGAGCAGCTTCTTGTTATGCATCCTGCGCATCCCAAACCAATAATCATTAAAAAGGTAGAATTCATAAGCCGCTGGTCGTCAACCAAACAGGCTTCTGTTGGAAAGAGTCAGGATGCAAAAAACAGTAAAAGCAAGTCAGGTGATGCCAAAGGAAAGGTGATTCTACTTTCACAAAGGGGCTCAGGTTTTATAAGCAAGGAAGAGATATTTGGACTCAAATGGTTTTTGCCTGCAATATGGAAGTACCGCAAGCCGCTTTCAGAGGTCTTGATCGCATCGCTCGTGCTCCAGATATTTGCCCTTGTTACCCCCATCTTCACACAGGTGATTATTGACAAGGTGCTGGTTCACAGGGGAGTAACAACGCTTGATGTGCTTGCAATCGGTCTGCTCGCGATAGCTCTGTTCGAATCAGTTCTTACTATTTTGCGTACATATGTATTTACCCACACCACAAGCAAAATCGATATCATTCTCGGCACAAGACTCTTTAAGCATCTGCTTGCCCTGCCTTTGAGGTATTTTGAGGTGCGCAGGGTTGGCGACACAGTAGCAAGAGTGCGTGAACTCGAGAACATACGGCAGTTTCTCACAGGAGCGCCGCTCACATCTGTGCTAGATGTTATGTTCATAGTGGTATTTGTGCTTGTGATGTTTTTTTACAGTACAACCCTTACGCTTGTTGCGCTTGCAGCTCTGCCGCTCTTTGCAATTTTATCTGCCATAGTTACGCCCATGCTTCGATATCGACTTGATGAAAAATTCAACAGAGGCGCTGACTCGCAGTCATACCTTGTTGAATCTGTCAACGGAGTGCAGACAGTAAAATCATTTGCGCTCGAACCTGAAGTACAGAAAAAATGGGAGGGTCTGCTCGCCAGTTATGTTAGATCGAGCTTCAAGACCTATCAGCTCTCCGGCATAGCAGGGGCGATTGGCCAGCTCATACAAAGGTCATCATATCTTGTAATCCTATGGGTGGGCGCTCATCTTGTGATGGACGGCAAGCTCACAGTCGGTCAGTTGATCGCTTTTCAGATGTTATCAGCCAGAGTCAGCGATCCTGTGCTGCGGCTTGTGCAGATGTGGCAGGAGTTTCAGCAGGCCGGACTCTCGATTAGAAGACTCGGCGATATATTCAACAGCAAAACAGAGCCATCCATGGACGCCAGCAAAGCTCGGCTGCCCGAGATTAAAGGCCAGGTCAGAATGGAGGCAGTGCGCTTTAGATACAGAGTAGACGGACCTGAGATATTAAGGAATGTTACATTCGCAGTAGAACAGGGAGTAACACTCGGCATAGTGGGCAGAAGCGGCTCTGGCAAAAGCACACTCGCCAAGCTGATCCAGAGACTCTATATACCGGAAGCAGGAAGAATACTGATCGACGGCATAGACATAGCACTTGCTGATCCTGCATGGCTCAGAAGACAGGTCGGCGTAGTACTTCAGGAAAACTTCCTATTCAACGGAAGCGTGCGCGACAACATCGCAATACATTACCCATCAGCAAGCATGGAAGAGATTGTGCGCGTAGCGCATCTGGCAGGCGCGCATGACTTTATCCTTGAACTGCCAGAAGGATACGACACCATGGTCGGAGAAAAAGGCACTGCGCTCTCAGGCGGCCAGCGCCAGAGGATAGCGATTGCCAGAGCGCTTCTGATGAACCCGCGCATACTTATATTTGATGAAGCAACCTCTGCGCTCGATTACGAATCAGAAAGCATAATACAAAAAAACCTCAAGAAGATATGCCACGGCAGAACAGTCTTTATAATCGCGCACAGGTTATCAACCCTCAGCAGCGCTGACAGGATAATGGTTGTGGATAGAGGAGAGATAGTTGAATCAGGCACTCATGTGGAACTTATCAGCAAAGGCGGCCTGTATCACCACTTATATAGTCAGCAGACAGTAAATTGAGAATAAGAGGAAGAGGCTGCTTTTGAACTCTACAATATTTGTGAAGAAATAAGATGCGTACACATAAAAAACATGATTTTGAGATGCGGAGGGCAGCGTGAGAAAGAGCAACTATTTATTGACAGTAATGATTTTGTTGATGAGCTTTGCGGTTCCGCCTGCGATAGCAGGCGAATATGTGCTTATAAAAGGCAAAGGAGTGGAGGTGTGTGAGGAGTATGGTAAGAATCTGAATTCATTCAACCTGCATAACAAATATGTTATGGCATGCGAAAGAAAAATCAATCCTGAATTCACTGATTTTAAAAAACCTGAATGGGTGGTTGTAGATTTATGGGAGAACAGAAAAATATTAGAAAAAATCGCAAGATTTCTTGGTGAGCGGCATCCAATTAGTAGCAAGAAGGTAGGAAAAGAACCCCATTATAGCTATAGTGATTTCCAGGAATGGGAGGGGCAATTAAGAAATATGATAGAAGGGAAGTACGCTCCAACAGTAGAGGAAGTACAAATAGATATTGATAATGATGTCAATAAGGAAAACATAATTAAATATAGCGATGGTAATTGTCCAGGAGGTAATTATTTTGGCGCTGCACTTATCGTTTTAAATGACAACAAAAGTGAGATAGATATAGAAAAAACAAAGCAACTTTTACAGAATCCACAGTATTATCCAAAGTTACCTAATGAGCTTTTATCAAGAGGATGGGAATTTTCGATGTATGATGTTTTTCTTTATAAAGGCAAGTCATATTTTAACCGCTGGAGCGGCAATCAAGCGCCTGGAAGCAAAGACAAGATAGATATTCTGAAAGTATTTGTAACAGAAACAAATAAAGCTAAAAAAGTAAGCACAAAAGAGATTTGTAGATACCGGTTTAAATCGGCTAAGTAAGAACCAAAAAAATAAAAGGAGGAAACTATGTTGACAGGATTGCATGCCACAAGTAATTATGCGCAGGAAAGGTATGATTTTTTAAAACAAAGAGGAATTGAAGGGTACGAGTCGAGAGTTTATATTGTCTCTGGAGAAAATATTGCAACAATTGGCATAGGCATTAATTTAAATGCAAGCCAGGCCAACCTCAATGCTGTCTTGCAGCAACTCGGCTTTGATCTGAATGGTACGCAGTTAAGCGGTAGCGCGTTAACTGCTGAACAATATTATATTCAACAAATCAGAGCTGCAGTAGCAAAAACATATACGAATAATACAGCAGTACAAACAGCACTGGATTTGATATTGCAGAACAGAGCTGCTGACTCAAGATATGGTTCATCATTTACTCGCAGGCTCAGATTTGAATTTAACAATGAAACCGAATCAAAGAACGCATTTGACGCCATAATTCCGAGCTATGAAGCTAGGGTTGATACATGGCTTGGCTATCACATGAATGATTCAAAAGAACGCACAGCTATTGTGTCACTTGCATATAACACTAAAGCTGGCGGCACTTCACTCCTTGGTTCAAAGCTCAAAGAAGCTATCCTGAACGACAACCGAGCTGAGGCATGGTATCAAATCAGATACTGTTCAAACAAAAACGGCATACATGCTAACCGTCGCTATGCTGAATCGCATTTATTTGGTCTTTATGATGAAGGATCAACCTTTACAGAAGAAGAAGCAAAAGAAGTAATGAGGATGTATACCAAACATGATTTTGAGATGCGGAGGGCAGCGTGAGAAAGAAAATAATATTGATCTTGATTTTGGTTTTAATGCCAATAGCATGTTTTGGAGATGAGCTTGTGCTTATAAAAGGCAAGGGAGTTCCAGTATGCGAAGCACACTATAAGAATTTGAAAGCCCTTACTTTAAATGAAATGGTATGCAAACGGGATCAAGCCTATCCTGAAGCAAATGGAATAACAAGGCCGAAATGGGAGCGATTAGACTTGAGAGAAAACAAAGACCTACTTAGAAAAATATTTAAGTTTTTCATTTATGGTGACCAGTTTGTGAAAGATATAAGATTTGACAACAATGAGGAATATGAACTTTTAATTGAGCATTGGCTCGGGTGCGCTCGATTTGTTAGTGGTGGAAAATTACAAAGGAGCGAATGTTCAAAAGAATTTCCAGATCAGTACGCTTTATACACAACAAAAACGGATATAGATAATGATGGTAAGGCTAAGACAGTAATGCTTTATCAAGATGAAATTTGTATGTACACTCGTGCATATTCACGACCACTGCTTGTTTTAAACGAAGCAAAGAATCAGATCAATGTTAAAAAGACAGAACCATTGTTGGATCCATTAGAGAAGTACGCAGATATTAAAATTAAAACCAGCTTGAACTATAAGTTATATGATGTATTTTTCTACAAAAACTCATCATATTTTGACAAATGGGATATCTACGATTTGTCTCTCTCAGTTTACAAATTAATTGAAAACAAGGGAAATGAAATTTGCAAGTATCAATACAAACAAACACAAAACAACAAGGAGGATTAAAATCATGAGAACAGAGACATTGCATTCAGTTCCCGATTATATTAATGAGGCATTTAATTTTATTGTAGGTAACGAAGGATTTAGAAATGGCGAGCCCTACTTCGATACTGCTAATCCAACTCGCGCAACTATAGGTTACGGTTTCAATATTGAAGTTTCAAATTACTTGCTCCTGGTTCTTGAACAAATGGGTATTGTCAATGACTCAATGACCTCAACCCAAATCAACACAATAAGAAGCGCCTTTACAACCGAGATAAACAGAACACCGCACACAGGAGATAGGGCAACGATAGAGCGTCAATTGCAAGCAAACCTCAACCGAGTAGCTCAGCAGTATGGCGTTTCCACATTTCGAATTGACACAACACAAGGCTACAACATTTTCAGTGAAATTATACAAGGAGCAACTATAGGAGGCATTGCGATCCCTGGCAAACAACCAAGGCTTGATAACTTGCTTCAGAGCACTCTTGCCCACAACTCAAAGGAATATGTAGCTTTGCTATCATTGTTTTATAACAGAGAAGATTTAATAACTAGCAGCACTCCAGGGGGAAGCATAGCAGATGCAGTCATAAACGACGACCGTATTAGAGCATGGTATCTCATACGCTATAGGCGCAATGGAGGCAGCAGGTCACAGGGTATTGCCAACCGTCGATACAGGGAATCAGACCTTTTTGGATTATGGAACAGCGGAGGTCCAACAACACCTGAGATTCAAAGGTTTGAAGAGTTTCTCAAACAAGCAGACCCGTACAATACAGGCATATCAATGCTCCAGTATATGCGCAACTACGAAGCAGGCTTTACTCCAAAGACAGCAGAAGCAAATAACAGCAGAACAATAGATGAACAGATAAATAATGAAACCGCTGTAAAAAACTATTTTGTATCGCAATATGGACGCGGTGAAAATATAGACGGCAATGTAATACTAGGCACAGAATTAGCGAACAAGGTAGTGTATACAACGAATGCATTAACAATATCTCAAATTAAAGCCGGATACCTCAAGAGCACTGAAAACAATGACCTGATACTAGGAGACAAAGGAGCAGACGAATTAAATGGTGGTCTGGGCAACGATGTCATATATGGTGGAACAGCCAATGATACCCTAATTGGAGGCGCTGGAGCGGATATATTGATTGGAGGCACTGGGTTTGATACTTACATCTATCGTAGTGGTGATGGCAATGACCGCATATATGACGATGATGGATTCGGAAGGATAGTCATTTTATCTCAGGATGGCAGTGAGAGCGAGTATGCAATAGGCACTTTTTACAAAGACGAAAATGGTGCAGAAATATGGCGATCACCAGATGGTACAATCACTGTCTCCCACAACTCTCCATGGAAAATCACTCTTCCTGACGGCAGCACAATTGATTTAGGCGAAAACTTTGAAAGCGGTGATTTTGGGATCAATCTGCTTGATGCTCCTGTGGAGCCTACGCTTACTGGAATCACCCTTGAAGGAGATTTAAAGCCCATGGATTTTGATCCCAATGAGCCTGGCATTCAGTACAGGCAAGATGCTTTTGGAAACATTATTACAGACCCTAATCAGCCTGATCCGGACAGAGAGGATTCCTTTTCAAATATAAAGAACAAGGAGGTGGCATATGCGTATTAAGTTCACAGTAGGAGTACTGCTTTTGGTGCTGTGCTTTGTGGTGCAGCCAGTAATTGCAGGCGAACTGCCATCAAGTTTTCAACCTATCAAGCAAGAAAAAAAGACTATTAAGTCGCAGAAAACTGTTGAAACCCAGAAATCAAAATATCCGCCATATCCTGATGTTTGGGATTGGCAAATGCCGGAGGCGGATAAATCAAATGACCCATCATCTGCACCGATAATTAAAGTCCATACGATGGACAACGGCGATGTAATGATTGCATATGCACTTGATTATAAACCTGATATGGGCAAGGTAATAGTGAAGTATTTTACTTTTTTTGGAAAGATCGGCCTCAGTGATATGGAGGCAAAAACAGTTTATAAGGAGAATTACACAGGTGATGCAAAGACTCACATTCCATTCAGAAATATTTTTTTTCTTAGCAAAATTGGAATAGGAATGCGTGGTGGCGGATGTTACGATGCACTTGGGCATCACATAAGTATTTATGATAAGACGGAAACAAAGAGCCTGGAGAGCAAAACACTTTTGTATGTGTTTGACAAGCCTAAATACTATAAGACCCGTTCCCACTGCTGGGACGGCCCAAGTTTCTATTACCGTGTGAAAGCTGTTGACGCAGCGTTCCTACCGCTCAAGGACGGCACTTTCTTAGTAATTACTGATGTTGGATACATCATCCGCTTCGATGAAAATTTTCAGACAAAATCGAATCTGATAAACAACAAGTTTTTTTGGATGGATGACAAGGAATTTCGGACTTTTGAGGCAAAATATGGCGACCGTGCCGTGGGTCACAAGGACTCAAAACAGCTGTATGCGGATCTTTATAAATTATTAATGAATATAAAAAGGAGGGCAGTCAAATGAGTTTCACAGGAGATGCAGAAACTATTCGTTTTAAGACAATATTAGCAAGCGTTCTTGAAAAGAATGAGCTTAATGGAAAATCGCCTTATGCGTTATACTTTGCTACCAAGGCCAGCAATAGCGGTTGGTCATTCGGCGTTCCTCAATATGATCTGAGTGAGGGGAATAACGTAAATTTATTTAGAGACATTCTAATAAATGCACAGGTTAAAGATAACTCAGGTAACTACATCTATGTTATTGACGATGGCGATCCAACAACGAATCGTGCAAATGATAAAAAAGTGGCTGATCTCTTTGCAAAGGCAAAGAGTAAAGACAGTAGCTTACTAACTAGCACTGAGCGTGGATTGATTGATAAAGCACTATCAAGCGATTATGGGAAATCGGCAATTGATAATTCTTTAGACCCGTGGTTGACAACGCTTATCACAGATGCAAACAGAGTGATCGCATTGACTTCTGGCGCAGATAAAACATTCCTGCAAACCGATATCGGAAAACTTTTCCTTTGCGACTATGACAACCAATATTACATTGATTCAGGTGGCAAGTTAGAAAAATTTGTCCAAGGTTTTACTGTTTCATTGGGCGGCGGTACTGTTACCAAGCAAGGAACATTGGGTGTAGATGACCTGTTGGCATTTTATTTCCGCACAAAGCAGGCCAGCAAAACTCCGTGGGACCCCATGCGCCGTTTCAGCAATATAGTTGCCGCAACGGGTTATACGCCGACTGACCTCGATGAAGCGAAGGGTGTCCTTCGTGCATATACTTATTTGTATGTCCGTAATGAAAATATTTTGATACAAAACCAAACTTATCTTGATTCAGTCAATGCGTTTCGGAATCAGGTTAATAAGCCAGCGGATCAAGTCATATTTGCCAATTGGAAACCTGAGTGGGGGCCTATGCCTACTACTTACAATGATATTCTCATGGGTAATGATGGCAATAACTATAATGATTCGGGTGAGTATCAGCTTAATGGCAGAGGTGGTAATGACATCATTTTTGGAGAAGGCGGTAATGATCATATCGAGGGAGGCAAGGGCGATGATATCCTTTTCGGGGGTACAGGGCATGATATTTACATCTACAGCATTGGCGATGGAAACGACAGGATCATAGATGAAGATAAAGACGGCGAAATAGTCATTTTTGATTCAACAGGAACAGAAATTAATCGACGAGTACTTGGCAACTTCTATAAAAGCGGACAAAATGAATGTAGCCTCCCTGATGGCAGCACTATCAAAGTTACTCAAAACTCTCCCACAAAGATAGTTCTTCCTGACGGCAGCACAATTGATTTAGGCGAAAACTTTGAAAGCGGAGATTTTGGGATCAATCTGCTGGATGCTCCTATAGATCCAGATACATCAGAAGGATTGGTGATAGAAGGTGACTTTACACCAATTGATTTTGATCTTACTGAACCAGCTGCGATGCGGAGGGCAGCGTGAAAAAACACTTATTGATTTGTGTGCTGTTGATTTTAATGTTGTGCTCTGTTGTTCAGCCTCTGATGGCAGCGCCTTTAATGATGTTATAAAGGGCAAGGGCGGAGATGATCTGATAGATGCAAGTCAAGGCGGAGATGACCATCTTTTCGGCGGTGATGGTAACGATATTATCTATGCACAGAAAAGCTTCTGTATAGACATGCTTGAAGGAGGTACAGGTAGCGACGCTCTCAATGCCGGAGGTGGGGATGACAATGCATTTGGTGAGAGTTATGGAGAAATGGCTGACCTTATAGCAGCAGGTGAAACGGCACCGAGTATTGGCGCTCGAGGTGACCTTGTCTCAGGAGGTGCTGGCAATGATTTTGTCTATGGCGCAGATGCAGGTGATCTGCTTATGGGTGGCCAAGGACATGATCTGCTTGTTGGAGGAGGTGGAAATGACGCCATATTGGGTGATGCAGACTTTCTTGGAGCCAGCTCCGATTGGTCGTACACTGTTGTAAGGGAAGGAGAATGGGGCACAGA
>JAFGXL010000013.1 GCA_016936655.1 Nitrospirota bacterium
CTCAGCTCCTCCCTCTTCTATTGATAAATACAGTCTATTTTCTTGTTGTCAGTTTGTTAAGTGCGTTGATGTACGCCTTTGCAGATGCTACAAGTATGTCTGTATCAGCTCCGCTGCCGCGTACCTTTTTGCCGTCCTGTTCAAGCGTTACCAGAACTTCACCCAGTGCATCTGTGCCGCCTGTTATACTTTTTACCTCAAACTTCAGCAGGCTGCTCGATGTTTTTGTTACATCAACAATTGCTTTGTAAACAGCATCAACCGGACCGTCTCCATTTGCAATTGTTTCAACTTCTTTGCCGTTGATGTTTATCCTGAGCTTTGCAGAAGGCTTCAGGTTCGTGCCGCTCTCGACCTTAAGCTCAACAAGGCTGTATGTTTCCGGTATCTTTGAGACCTCTTCTGAAACAAGAGCTTCGAGGTCTTCATCAAATATCTCTTTTTTCTGGTCAGCAAGTCTCTTGAACTTGTCAAAAGCTGTCTCTATCTCGCTGTCGCTAAGTTCGTATCCCAGCTCTTTCAGCCTTGTCTTGAATGCGTGTCTGCCGGAGTGTTTGCCCATCACAAGCTCTGTGCGTGTAAGGCCGATATCAGAGGGAGTAATGATCTCGTATGTCATCTTCTCCTTGAGCAGACCGTCCTGATGTATTCCGGATTCGTGTGCAAAGGCATTGGCTCCGACAATCGCTTTATTCGGCTGCACCTGAATGCCGGTTATCCTTGTTATGAGCTTGCTGGTACGCATTATCTCCTTGGTGTTGATGTTAGTCTGCGCATTGAAGAGGTCTTTTCTTGTTCTTATGCACATTACAATCTCTTCCATTGAGCAGTTGCCTGCTCTTTCACCTATGCCGTTTATTGTGCACTCTACCTGACCGGCTCCGTTTAGTACAGCTGCAACAGAGTTTGCTACTGCAAGTCCGAGGTCATTGTGGCAATGAACAGATATTACCGCGCTGTCTCCAATGCTCTGCTTTATCTGTCTGATCATATCGCCGAACTCAACCGGTATAGTGTAGCCGACAGTGTCAGGTATGTTCACTGTTGATGCGCCTGCCTCGATAACAGCCTGCACAACCTCGATCAGATATCCGATATCTGTCCGTGTTGCATCCATCGGTGAAAACTCGACATCATCAACAAGGCTCCTTGCATATTTAACCATCTCTACGGAACGCTTCAGCGCTTCTTCACGGCTCACCTTGAACTGGTACTTCAGATGTATGTCAGATGTTGAGTGGAATGTATGTATGCGCTTCATCGCAGCAGGCTTGAGCGCATCGTAAGCGCTCTTGATGTCCAGCTCTTTTGCGCGCGCAAGACCTGCAATGGTGGCTCCTGTAACCTCAGTGGCTATCTGCTGAACAGCATCAAAGTCTCCGGGGGATGCTATTGGGAAGCCTGCCTCTATTATGTCGACTCCAAGCCTCACGAGCTGTTTGCCAAGCTGTAGCTTCTCTGTCACGTTCATAGAAGCTCCCGGCGACTGCTCACCGTCTCTGAGTGTTGTGTCAAAAATCTTAATGGTTCTCATGTTTTTGCCTTCCGTTTATCTATTGGGATTCTTGCCGTTATTCAGGCTGGCCTGCGGCATTCTGGTGTTCGCGCTTTATCTTCCTGTTTCTGAAAAAAAGGAAGATATTCTCAATTATACCCCAGATGAGATATGCCATTGCAAAGATAAAAACAGCGTATGGGTAGATGAAGAGTATGAAGAGTATAAGTACAAATAGCAGTAGCATAGAGAAGGGTTTGCGCTCCTTGAAGTCTATCTCCTTGAGCCCGTGGTAACGGAATGTGCTGACCATGAGAATGGCTACTACTGTTGTGAGGATAAGGAAAAGTATGTTTTTGTCAGGCAGCGATGATGAAAACTGGTGGTAAAATATCACAAGCGATGCCAGAACCGTTGCTGCTGCCGGTATAGGCAGTCCCTTGAATGCCTTAGATGTTGATGCGCCTGTCTGTACATTGAACCTCGCGAGCCTGAGAGCTCCGCATGCTACAAAAAGAAAGGCTACAGCCCATCCGAGGCGACCAAAAGGCGCGAGCGACCATTTGTACATCATCACAGCAGGAGCGACACCGAAAGCAACGAGATCTGAAAGGGAGTCGAGCTCTATTCCAAAGCGAGTGGCTGTGTTAGTGAGCCTCGCTATCCAGCCATCGAGCGCATCGAATATGTTTGCAATGATGATTGCCCATGCTGCATATATAAATACTCCATCAATTGATGACAATATGGAGAAGAATCCGCAGAGCATTCCGCAGAGTGTAAGGGCGTTAGGAAGTATGTATACTCCCTTTTTAAGCCGTTTCTCTATTGGCTTGTGCTCTCTGATTATTGTCATTGCTTTCCCCTTGAAGCTAATATTGTTTCGCCTGCTGTCACCCTGTCTCCGTTTTTTGCTTTAATGTCAGAATCAGCAGGCAGGTATATATCCAGTCTTGAGCTGAACTTGATAATGCCGTAGCGCTCTCCTTTTTCTAGCATATCTCCCGGTTTAACTCTGCATACAGCCCTGCGGGCTATTGCTCCAGCCACTTGCCTAACAGTTACATCTCCCATAGGGCTTTCTATCACCATGGTAATATTCTCGTTCTGCTGAAAAGCCTCTGGCTTGAATGCAGAAAAGAATTTGCCTGGATTATGCTTTACACTTAAAACCCTTCCAGAGCATGGAGCTCTATTGACATGTACATCAAGCGGTGACATGAATATGCTTATCAGATGTGTGTTGTTGTCAGCAATAGCTCTGTCAAACACAGTCTCTGACACTATCACTTTGCCGTCAGCAGGAGCAATGAATATATTTTCTCCCTCAGGGACCGTTCTTTCCGGGTCCCTGAAGAAGAAGATCATAAATGCAGTAATCAGAAGCAGCAGCATACCGAGCAGGCTGCTCGCAAAAAAAGCTATCGCGCTCGCAAGCCCGAATCCTGCTATGAATGTGAAGCCTTCAGGCGCAATTTTCATTAAATCAGCGCTCCTATCTTAAGCCTTTGTCTTGTCTACAAGCTTGCTCTTTTTGAGCCATGGCATCATGGAGCGCAGTCTGGCTCCGACCTCTTCTATCTGGTGGCGTTCGCCCTTCTGTGTGAGTGCGTTGAATACAGGTTTGTTCGCCTTGCACTCGAGCATCCACTCAAGAGCGAACTTGCCTTCCTGTATCTCTGTTAGAATTTTCTTCATCTCTTTCTTGGTCTCCTCATTCACAACTCTCGGGCCGCGTGTGAGGTCGCCGTACTGGGCAGTATTGCTTATCGAGTATCTCATGTTAGAGATGCCGCCTTCGTAGATCAGGTCAACTATCAGTTTGAGTTCATGCAGACACTCGAAGTATGCCATCTCAGGAGCGTATCCAGCCTCAACCAGTGTCTCGAAGCCTGCCTGTATTAGCGCAGCCGCTCCGCCGCAGAGCACAGCCTGCTCTCCAAAGAGGTCTGTCTCTGTCTCTTCCCTGAATGATGTCTGGATAATGCCTGCCCTGCCGCCGCCGATTGCCGAGGCGTATGCGAGAGCTATATCTTTTGTGTTGCCTGATGGGTCCTGATGCAGAGCTATAAGGCATGGAACGCCGCTGCCTTTTGTGTATTCAGATCTTACAAGATGTCCGGGGCCTTTTGGAGCTGCCATAAAGACATTGGCATCAGCAGGCGGTACGATCTGTCCGAAGTGTATGTTAAAGCCATGAGCGAATGCGATGTAGACGCCCTTTTTCATGTTTGGCGCGATCTCGTTCTTGAATACATCGCCCTGTGTCTCATCAGGCAGAAGGATCATGATGATGTCAGCGATCTTTGCTGCATCAGCAGACGTCATTACGCTGAATCCGGCAGCAGCAGCCTTGTCCCAGCCTGAGCCTTTTCTTATGCCGATTGTTACATCCATGCCGCTCTCTTTGAGGTTATTGGCATGTGCATGACCCTGTGAGCCATATCCTATAACAACTATTTTTTTGCCTTTAAGGTTATTTAGATTTGCGTCTTTATCGTAGTATACGGTTAACATCGTTTGAAGCCTCCACTTAGTTGTTGAGTATGCCCAAAGGACAAATATCATATATATTACATTTTTTAACAAATTATTTCTAAATTACAGTCTTTTGGGCAGACGGCTGCAGAAGTAGCATCAGAGCGACAGCAAAACCAGAGCGTTAGCCCGGCAGCACGACAGCACGGCAGAAGACAAAACACAGAGAACAGATAAGGGCAGATGGTTCGATTTTCTAACCTTGCAAACTACCTTGGTTCAAGGGCTTATGCCTGAGAGACACCAAAACAATATCCAGACAGAAAGCCTCAGTCTCCCGCTTCGACTCCCGACTGAGTAACAGTTACCCGTGACAAGCCACGGAAATCGAA
>JAFGXL010000003.1 GCA_016936655.1 Nitrospirota bacterium
AATAGGCAGACATGATGCACGCGGAGGATTGAATGTTCTTTTCTGTTGCGCGCTGCAGGGTTGCAAGGGAGCTGTACTGAATGTGCGGCATAGCCGGCATTGCATCATTCGACAGTAGAAAAGTCTCTGCTGATACACTGACCAGCATGCGTGACCTCCTTACCCACAGGGGGCCTGATGACGCAGGCATATATATCACTCCAGATTCCAGACTCGGTTTTGCCCATCGCAGACTCAGTATAATCGATCTCACATCAGCAGGCCGCCAGCCAATGTCAAATGAGGATGGGACAGTATGGATATGTTTTAACGGCGAGATATTTAATTTCCCTGATCTAAAATCATCACTTCTTAGACAGGGGCATAAATTCAGGTCAAACTGCGACACAGAAGTAATAATCCATCTCTATGAAGAGTACGGCACAGACTGTCTTAAAAGGCTGAACGGACAGTTCGCCTTTGTGATATGGGATCAGAAAAGACAGATGCTTTTTGGAGCAAGGGACAGACTAGGCATACTTCCCCTATACTACTGCTGGAACAATAAGGAGTTTTCCTTTGCATCAGAACTCAAATCCGTACTCAAAGCAGCAGGCAAGGGAGAGCTTGATATGGGCGCTCTTGCAGATTTCCTTGTGCTCCAGTATGTGCCTGCGCCAAAGACAATATTCAGACACATAAGAAAGCTCGAGGCCGGCACATGTTTTACTTTGAAAAATTCAGATTTCAGGCTTCATCGCTACTGGAAGCCAGAGCCTGTATATGACAGCAGCATGTCAGAGTCACAGGCAATGGAACAGCTCGACCATCTTATAAGCAGCTCTGTAAAGAGACAGCTGATATCAGATGTGCCGATAGGAGTGTTTCTTTCAGGCGGCGTTGATTCGAGCGCTATAACCTCATACATGTCCGGAATAATGAATATGCCTGTCAAGGCATTTTCAGTAGGCTTTGAGGAGAAGGAGTACAGCGAGCTCGAGTTCGCAAAAATGGCAGCATCCTTTATCCCGAATGTTGAGCATCATACGCTTGTGCTGAAGGCAGATTCAGCCATGAATCTGGTGCAGGAGCTCTTTGAGACACTTGATGAGCCTTTTGCTGACCAGGCTATACTGCCGACATACCTTATGACCAAATATGCGCGGGAGAATGTGACAGTATGTCTGTCTGGTGAAGGAAGCGACGAGATATTTGGCGGATATGACCGCTATCTTTCCACAATCAAAAGGGTGCATACAATCGGAGACCTTACGAGATTCACTCCTGACCTCAAGCCATTTTTAGACGATTCGATCAGACTTCATTATGAAGACTATCTTGCCAATCTCTCTTCATTCAGCCCAAAGGAGTATTCAGCTCTCTTCCCTTACCAGATGAAACCTGCTGATGATTTTGCATCCCATGAGTTCAAGAACTTTTATTCAAAAATGGATGCTTCTGATGATCTGCAGAGGGTTCAGCGCTTTGACATATCAACCTATCTGGCAGACAACCTGCTCTTCAAGGTTGACAGGGCGAGCATGCTCTCGTCTTTGGAGGTGAGGGTTCCTCTGCTCGACTACGAGGTGGTCAACTTCTGTCTCGGTCTGCCTTTTCATTTCAGATACAGAAGCCATATACAGAAATACATACTCAAAAAGCTGATGCGCAGCAGGATACCCAATGAGGTGATCTACAGAAAGAAGATGGGATTTTCCGTGCCTGTCTTTCTCTGGTTTCAGGGTGCATTCAAAAGCTATCTTAATGACACACTTCTGAGTCAGAAAGCACGCGAAAGGGGAATAGTAAGGCCGGCTTTTGTAGAGTCACTGCTCGATCCCAAACGCATGACAATAGATAAGCACAACTCACTTAAGCTATGGTGCCTGCTTGTGCTGGAAGAGTGGTTCAAGAGGTATTATGATTAAGTGCAGACATTGCGGACATAATCTGAAGCCTGTTGCAGGTGTCCATATCAGGGCAGACCAGCTGCGTGAAATAGAGGAGTGCCCTGCCTGTGCGTTTATGAGCATATATCCCTTTCCTGATATGGGTAAGAGGAAAAAACTCTATCATACGGTTCAGGAAAATTATCCGTCTTTTGATGCTGATTTTGAGTGGAAGCTCTTTTTCTGCAGAAGATACTTTCATGACAATACAAAGGCGTTGCATATAGGGCTTGAGAGCAAAATGCTCGCATCAGCGTTCAGGAAAGAGAAGGTTGATCTTGTGCAGATCGAGGCAATAAACCACGAAGCGCTCTCGCACTTTAAGGCTGATGAGTTCGATGCTATTTTTGTATGGGATATTCTCGAATTTGTCGAGAACTTTGATGCCTTCTTCAAACAGATAAAACGGATACTCAAGCCGGGCGGGTATATATCCCTCAGGATCAGGGATGCTTATTCAAATTTCAATCAATCCCGCGCAAAGGAAAATCTAACAACAGGGCATCTTAACTTCATGGGCAGGGAGTTTATCAAGAATATCTATGCAAAATATTTTAATGATATACCGCACTGCTTCATGCAGGAGGCATACGGAGACAGTATGCTCACTGCAAACGGGATCAACAATGAAGGAACGCTTCCGTATGCAGAGATGAATGTGCTTGTTGTTGTGCATCACTATCTCTTTTCAAAGCTTGATGATGCTACAGGCCCGAGGGGCAGGGTGCTGAACACAATAGATATGCTCAAGAGAAAGGGCGTGCATGCTGACATATCTCTCTCGAACCAGCCCTCCGGTCTTGGGTATGATCTTGTGCATCTTTTCCATAACGCATGGGAAACACAGGATGGGCTCTCGCAGATAAGCTCAGTAAAGAGCAACAATGCCAAGGTTGTGATATCTACAATCTATATGGATCCGTCAGAGACCAACTTTGTGATAAATGTGATAAACAGAATCTTCAAAATCCATTCAAAAAGAGAGCGTGAAAGCCTGCTCGAAAAACTGGCGCAGAAGAGGCTCACTGCCGGAGACCTGCGGCAGGATATGCGTTTTTACGCAAGATGGAATATAGAAGAAGACCAGAAGGCTCTGCTCGAGATCGCTGACAGGCTTATATGCTTCTCATATACAGAGATGCGCCAGATGAGCCTCAACCTCGACAGGACACGGCCATTTTCTATTGTCTACAACTCTGCAAATGAGGAAACATTCGGCGTGCATGGTCCTGAGATATTTACTGAACAGTATGGTCTGAAAGATTTTGTGATAGCAGCAGGCCATATCGAGTGGCGCAAGAACCAGCTCATGCTCCTGTATGCAATGCGCGACATACCCGAGATACCGATAGTGATTGTAGGCGCAAAGACTGATGATGAGTATTACGAATTATGCAGGGCATGGTCTCACAAAAACACCCTCTTCATATCGCAGCTCAAACACAGACACCTTGCGAGCGCTTTTGCAGCAGCAAGGGTGCATGCGCTTCCGAGTTGGATAGAGGGCATATCCCTTTCGAGCATAGAGTCATCAATGTGCGGATGCGCTCCTGTTGTTGCTGACAGAGCCGGGGAGATTGAGTATTACGGAGAGTATGGTTTTTACGCTAACCCCGGATCACTCGATTCCATACGCACTGCCGTAATTTCCGCATACAAGCGCAATCATGGCGATAACCGCAAAAAGATAAAGGATTATGTGAGATCAAAATATACATTCAATAACGCTGTGGACATGACAATAGATGCATACAGAAAAACGATCAGCGAGGATCTGTCATGATCAGGCTGCATATCATCTATCAATGGCGGTCTGATGAACTCACAAACGGGTTCTTCAAGTTCTGGGACTCTCTGATAAAAGAGTCAGAGCTCCAGATAACATTTTATGACATAGAAAAATATGATATGAAGGATTTGTCAAAAGCTGACAGGATCATATTCTCGAATGTGATTAACAAAAAGGCATTGATCATAGCAGAAGAGGCAGCAAGATCAGGTATCAGTACCATATATGACAGCAGGATTGCAGAGTCAGGTGCAGGGGCGCTCTCAGCATTGGTTAAAGATTCTGTGAGCGATCTGAGATCACAAAACATAACAGACCGGCTGATCAGGATTGTTGACCTTGTGACCTCAGACAGCAGCAGGGTATCTGAAAGATATACTGTGTGTGCCTCGTATTTTAAGATCATCAAAAGCGATGACATGACAGCATGGAAAGCTCTGCTCTCAAGCCTGGAGCCTGCATCTTCATTCGAAAGAAGAGAGACCGGTAAAAAAATATTTGTAATTGCACCAACATTTATGTGGCCTCATCACTATATATGCGATATGCTGACAGAAGCTTTTATGAACATGGGCCACAGGGTGCATCTGTTTACTGTAAAACCGACTGCATTTCTTTCAGAGGCAGTATGCTGGAAAAAGGAGTTTGACAACAAGTTTCTCGACTGCGTCGCATATCATCAGGAAGATGCATGGAAGATAAAACCGACAATAGACCGTGAAGATCCTGACCTTATCTTTACTGTACAGGGCTACGCGATCCCAAGACAGATGCTTCAAGAGATCAAAAATACAGGCATACCTTTTGTCTCTTGGTTTATGGACGAACCGTATGACTCTGCAAGAAGCCTATCTTTCAGCAGATACTTTTCTCATGTATTCATACAGGACGAGGCATCACTCAGTTTTCAGAGGCATTTCGGCAATCCGAACACCTTTTATCTGCCTCACGGATGCATGCCTGATGCATCTGCTTTAGCGAAAACTGAATATAAAAGAGATGTTGCTCTGTTGGGTAATCCATTCCCACGCAGGATAAAGCTGGTCGAGTACCTCGCATCAAAGGGTATTAGTGTAACAGTCACAGGCAGCGCATGGAAAAAAGTTATTAATGGAAATCAGAACATCAATGTTATCGATAATATTCCGCTCAACAAGACATCCCGGTTCTTCAGGGAGACAAAAATAATACTCAATATGCATAGAAGCAGTGATGACTTTTCAACCAACAAGAATTCATTTATTCCAGAGAGTCCGAACGGCACACTATTTTATATAGCAGCGAGCGCTGGATTTCAGCTTGTTGATTCAGGCCGCGATGAACTCAAGAACTTTTTCGAGCATGGTAAGGAGATAGTGACTTTCGATTCAGAGAGCGATTGTTATAAGAAAGTCATGCATTATCTGTCTCACGAAAGCGAAAGAGAAAAGATAAGGCTTGCCGGCTGCAAAAGGGCGATTGAACATAACACATACGCAAAAAGGCTTCAGCAGATGCTGGATACAGTAAAAAATGAACAATCAATACCGGTTGATTCCAGCCACCGCAGAATTGGATTTATATCCACATCCGCAAGCCTTTCCGGTTTTGAAAATCTGCCTGACAGATACTGCTGCACAGTACTGTCAGAAAACAAAATTGACCATAAAACAAAGGAAAATATAAAGATTGTGATGCCGGATAAAAGCAGGGGATTCGCGAGCGCTCTTAATGCTGCGATCTTTGAGACTTCTGCTGATTATTTTGTTCTGCATAGCTTTGAAAGCTTTGATCCGGAGATGTACGAGAAGATTGTTGACAGATTTGAAGAAGACATGAACCTTGGGATTATAACAATAAAATCTGCTTCAGGCTGTTCAGGATTTATTATTCCTCAACGCATTCTGGATGAGGCAGGTACACTACAGTATAAAAACGCAGACATGTGTGTAATTGCGCTTTACAGCACAGTTGTAGACATCGGTTATACTGCATCTGAAGTTTGGTGCGAAGGTCTGCCGGTCAGTGAATCCTGGTTCTCTGCATCCAGTGATGAAGAAGAGAGAGCAAGATTTTATCGTGATTGGACATCTGACCACAACACAAGACTTCAGGCAAGAAGGCTTCTGAGGCTGCTCGAGACAAATGCCTATAAAATTTCGCCGGACGAAGCATACAGCACCCTCGAGAAAATAGTCTCGATATCACCGCAATTTGGGGAAGCACAAAAAAAGCTTGCTGAGCTTTCCCTGAGCAAAGGCAAATTCAGGAACGCGCTCGATTGTTATGAGACATTATGGGAGATTGATCCATCTGACCCGGTAACCATACTCTCTTATTCTGCTGCGCTATGCATTCATAAAGAGTTTGATAAAGCGTTCGAACTTCTCGGTACGCTCGCTGATACTGATGCCACAGCGCTCCAGATCGCGAGCATGCATTATCAGAAGGGAAGGATTATGCTCGCTAAAGGCGACAATGCTGCTGCAATGGAGTCGTTCAAAAGTGTACTCGAGTTTGACCCTACTCATCTTAATGCTCTTAAAGAGATTGGACTATTAATGTTCAATAATGGCGATACTGAAGGCTCGTTAATACAACTTAGCAATGCGCTTGTCTTTTCCGTAGGCAGTGCAGCCAGCGAGATACTTAATGATATGGGGGTGGTGAACTGGCAAATAGGCAATACAAAAGAAGCCCTTTCACTTTTTGACAGGGCGCTCGAAAAGAGCCCTTCAAACAAGAGCGCTGTTATTAATCTCGCCACAGTAGGCAGAGGACTATTATCTGATGAGGAGATCAAAGAGTACATATATGACTGCCTCGGCTTTTATCCACATGATACTGACCTGCTGAAGCTGCTGGAGGCAATGAATAGTTCTGTTGAAAATCACAAACTCAAGACTAATAAATAACGGAGAGTAAAATGACGGTAAAGAAGATGAACATCACTAGACATGAAGGCAAGGTGACCAAAGAGGAGAGATGTTCGCGCAATCAGGCTAATTCAGTTTTAATATGGCTTACCGGTCTTTCAGCATCAGGAAAATCTACGATAGCCTATGAGCTTGAGCGACTATTATTTGATGCCGGCAGGTCTGTATATGTTCTTGATGGTGATAATGTAAGGTACGGCCTAAACAAGGATCTCGGTTTCAGCGAAGATGACCGGAGAGAAAATTTAAGAAGGATAGGAGAGATTGCAAAGCTCTTTGTTGATGCCGGGGTTATTACTATTGCGGCCTTTATTTCACCATACAGATATGACAGGCGCATGATCAGGAGTCTGTTCAGTGAGAAGGGGTTTATAGAGATTTATGTCAGATGTCCGCTTGAAGTATGTGAAGAAAGAGATCCAAAAGGACTCTATAAAAAAGCTCGTAAAGGAGAGATACCTAATTTTACAGGTGTGTCAGACCCCTATGAAATACCTGAACACCCGGAACTCATTGTAGACACTAGCTTGCTTAGCGCTGATGAAAGCGTAGATATGATCTTTCAATATATTAAAGCCAAAAAAATTATTGATAATTAAAATTTAAATCTGAATTGAAAATGGATAATATGAATAAACTTATACCAGTCTCACAAAACTATATTGCATTCTTCCTGACTTTTGGATGCAACCTTCACTGTCCCTACTGTATTAATGAACATTCAGAGTCTGGTGCAAAAAAGAGCGGTGTCAAGATGATGATTGCTGAGGATTGGATATTAGCTACAAACCGATTTGTGTTGAGAGGTGAACTTCCTATAACACTTCAGGGCGGTGAACCTACACTTCATAAAGGTTTTTATCAGATTGTGAGTGAGGTTGATAAGACTATAAAGATGGATCTGCTTACTAATATGCTGTTTGATGTTGATGAGTTTATTAAAAGAGTTCCGGTATGGCGTTTTGACAGGACAGCGCCTTATTCACCAATAAGGGTGAGTTACCATCCGGGCCAGAATGACATAGATGATCTAAAAGCCAAGACTCTCAAACTGCTCGAAAAGGGCTACAAGGTTGGTGTTTTTGCTATAGATCATCCAGATGAAGAAATTAAAAAAAATATTCTCAAAGCAGAGCTTAAATGCAAGGAAGTTGGCATCGACTTCAGACTGAAAGAGTTTTTGGGAGATTGGGAAGGTCAGCTTTACGGAACTTATAAATATGACGGATGCGTTAATAGATCAATTTTTAAAACCTGCGACTGCAGAACATCAGAAATACTGGTCAACCCAGCCGGGTATATTTTTAGGTGTCATTCTGATTTATATAAAAACCGAACTCCTATAGCACATATATTGGATGAAGATCTTCAACTCGGACATCTTGAACAGTTCAGGCAATGCGATTATTATGGAGACTGTAACCCTTGCGATGTGAAGGTTAAGACTAATCGCTTTCAGATTTTTGGGCACACTAGTGTACAAATAAAAAATATTCGCCAGCGCGCTATAAATATTAATGCTAATTGTGTAAAAGGTAGAAATTTATGAAAAAATACATATTAGATGGGCATAAGTTAATGTATCATCCTGAGAGGGTGGCAGAATATATCAAGACCGGAGATTGTTATCCGCTTTATATGGAAGTTAGCCCGGTTGCGTCATGTAATTACAGATGTATTTTTTGTGCATATGATTATCTCGGTCATAATGATTCAATTCTCGAGACTAAAAGACTTAAAGAGATAATAACTGAGCTTGGTAATGCAGGCCTTAAGAGTATTCTCTATGCAGGGGAGGGCGAACCGCTGCTGCATCCGGACATGCCTGAAATTGCTGCTTATACAAAAGCATCTGGGATTGACTCAGGCATGTATACAAACGGTTTTATGCTGAATGAAAGAATAATCAGTCAGCTTCTCCCGAATCTGATCTTCTTAAGAATCAGTTTTAACGCAGGCACGGCAGAAAATTATGCACAGATACATAATGTTTCAGAACCTGCTTTTAAAAAAGTTCTCGATAATATAAAGATGGCGGTTAGGTTTAGGAATGCTTCTGGAGCTGATCTGAATATAGGACAGCAGTTTGTTCTGATTCGTGAGAATATGCATACCATGTCTAAAGCTATCAAAATAGCTAGAGATTGCGGTATTGACTACTTTGTCATTAAGCCATTTGTGCTTCAGAATCAAAACCAATCTTATAAGCCACAGTACAATATATCTGCTCACGAGCTCGAAGAATTATTTGGAACAGCTGATGCCTTATCAACAAATGAATTCAAGGTAATTGCTAGAAAAGAGTCTTTCGAAACATATGGACAAAGATGTTATAAGCACTGTTACGGAACATCATTTATTTCTGTACTTAACTCCAGCGGTAATATATGTACATGCCTGCCATATTGGGACAGAAAAGAGTTTACATTCGGCAGCATATATCAGAACTCATTCTCTGAAATATGGAATGGAGAACAGAGAGTAAGGATTAAGCATCATCTTGAGAATACTCTTGATGTTGCATCCTGTCCACCAAATTGCAGGCCGCACAAGATAAATGAATTCTTGTCAGAAATAAAGCAGCCGTCTGTACGGCATTTAAACTTTATTTGAACAGGAGAAATGAGTGTTTAAAATATTGATGATCAAGTTAGGATACTCAGAAACTCTAGATCCCGAAATAGGGAGGGTCTCAAGTCTTGGTGATATTGTCAGGACAACGCCGGTCTTGAGAGCGCTTAAAGACAAATATCCAGAATCTCATATAACCTGGCTTGTTGACAGGGATGCTGAGCCGCTTCTTATCCGCAATAAATTTCTCGATAGAGTGCTTGTATGGGACGAGTTTGTACCATTTCAACTGATGAGAGAAAAGTTTGACATATTGATTAATCTTGAAAAGATAGCGGGTGTCTGCGCGCTGACTGATATGACAGATGCATGGATAAAATATGGTTTTAGATTCGACAGCATCAAAGGTATATATCATGCATATGAAAAGGGGCTCAGCTTTATTGATTATATATCTGAAAAGAACAAGACAGGCAGACCAAAAAACTATTGGCAGAAAGTGCTTATTGAGATGCTCGGAGCCGAATGGAAGGAGCAGAAATATATACTCGGATACAAGCCAAAGTCTGAAGTCAAGTATGATGTGGGGTTCAATTACCTTGCAGGCACAAAATGGCCGAATAAAATTATGGCTACATCTAAATGGAAGGAACTTGAAAGAAAACTAAAGAAAGCAGGATACAGTATTTCCTGGCAGCAGGGCATAGGCAATCTAAATGAGTATATGGACTGGATCAACTCATGCAGGCTTATAATCTCACAGGATAGCTTAGGTATTCATCTGGCTCTCGCTCTCAAAAAGAGAGTAGTCGGATTGTTCGGACCCACTGATTCAAATGAGGTTTTTTTCTACAACAGCGGAATGCCTGTTCATTCTAAGCAGGATTGCAGTTATATGCCGTGTTACAAGCCAAAGTGCATTAAGGGGCTTGATTGTATGAGTGGCATTGATCTGGAAGAAATTATAACAGCTATCAAAATGCTGAAGATAGAGTCTGATGAGTCAAAAAAAGTTCAAAAAGGGCATCACTCTGATGGTTAATAAATCAACTTTTTTGAGAGAGCGCCTTAAGACGATGCTTCGGATAAGGATATTTGAAGAAAAGACATCATTGGAGTATCCTTCTGGCTACTTAAAGTGTCCAGTGCATTTATATATAGGACAGGAGGCAGTCGCCGCAGGAATATGCACCTACCTTGAAACTGCTGATTATGTAACTACAAATCATAGAAGCCATGGTCATTATATAGCACGAGGCGGTGATATGTTAAAGCTCGCTGCCGAGATGGCAGGTATGGAGTCTGGATGTACTGGAGGCATAGGTGGGTCACAACATATATATGCTCCAGAATCTGGCATAATGGGAACATCAGCAATTGTGGGCAGCGGCATCTCAATAGGCACAGGTATTGGACTCGGAATAAAAATGAAGAAGCAGAATCATGTATCAGCAATATTTCTTGGCGATGGCGCGACTGAAGAAGGATACTTTTACGAGAGCCTTAATTTTGCTTCTCTGAAAAAACTGCCGGTTCTTTATGTCTGCGAAAACAACTCTCTTGCTACACAATCAAGGATAGAGTCGAGAAGAGCCTCCGGAGTTGATATATGCAAAATTGCAGAGAGTCTTGGTGTTCAATCAATAAGGGTTGACGGAAACAATGTGATGGATGTTGCAGAAGCAGCTGAAACAATCATTCAAAAAATCAGAAATGAATCTTGTCCTTATCTTATTGAAGCTGTTACATACCGTTGGATGGGGCATGTTTCTCCGTATGAAGATTATGGGGTGAGATACAGAACTCAGCATGAGATTGAAGAGTGGAAGAAAAAATGTCCGATAAAGAAGCTGGCTGATTACATGACTCAAAGCAGTATTATCTCAAATGAAGAATATGATTTCATATGTAAGTTAATAAAAGATGAAGTTGATGAAATCTTTGAAAAGATAAAAAAGGTGGAAAAGAGTTCTGCGAAGGTTTCAGCGCCTTCTACACCATACTAAACACAAATCATGACAAGAGAGATAACATATAGCGAAGCTATACTCGAAGCGACTACCCAGCTTATGGAGGGACATCCCGAAGTCTATCTTATTGGCGAAGGGGTTGATGATTTCAATGGCCTGTGGGGCAGCACAAAAGGATTATATGAGAAGTTTGGAGATCAGAGGGTTCTTGATATCCCGATTTCAGAAAACGCGCTCACAGGTATAGCTGCCGGCAGCGCCCTCGTTGGATTTAGGCCGATATTTACACACCAGAGAATTGACTTCATGCTTATGTGCATGGATGCGCTTTTTAATAACATTGCCAAGTGGCAGGCGATGACAGGGTATAAACAGAATATGCCATTCACGGCACGCGGTATTGTCGGCAGGGGGTGGGGACAGTCTGTTCAGCACGCACAGAGCTTTTATCCGGTTTTTGCGCATTTCCCCGGTGTTAAAGTTGTAGCTCCTTACAGCCCTTACGAAGCAAAAGGTTTATTGACTGCTGCTGTGCTGGCGGAAGAGCCTGTAATTGTTATAGAAGCTAGATCATTATATTCCAAAAAAGGGTGTGTTCCTGAAGATTTTTATACACTTGATTTTGGGAAAGGCGAGATTTTGAGAGATGGTTCAGATGTTACAATAGCTGGTCTTTCATACATACTTGAAGATTTATTGAGCGCATCAGATCTGCTTAAGGACAAAGGTATCTCCGCAGAGGTGATCAATTTGCGAAGCATAAAGCCATTTGATATGGATATTCTTATTGAGTCTGTCTCAAAAACAGGCAATCTCGTAATAGCTGATATAACCTGGGACTGCTTTAATCTCGCATCTGAGCTATCTTGCAGAGTGAATGAGCAGCTTTTCACTGAAATCAAGAGGCCGCCACTAAGACTTACACTTCCTGAGATGTATGTGGGAGCTTCCCGGGAGTCTGAAGAGAATTATTATATGAGCGCTGAATCAATAGCAAAAAAGATATTCTGCTGGTTAGATCAGCCTATGCAAAAAAGGCAGGCATTGCAATGAATAGACAGCTAAATATATTTTCTGGAATTCATAAAGCTACTGCGCGTGACTATGTTGCACGAATGGGGAGCAATAAAATTGAATGCATGCGGATAGCGAGGAAGTTTGAGTTTGATTATTGGGATGGAGATAGAAATCACGGCTACGGCGGATTTGTATATGACGGCAGATGGCAGAATGTTGCAAAGCAGCTTATACAACATTACGGCCTGACAGGAGATTCCAAAATTCTGGATGTTGGATGCGGCAAAGGCTTTTTGCTCCATGATATAAAAGCAGAACTTCCTTCTTTAAATGCAATTGGATTTGATATTTCGGAATATGCAATTAAGTCTGCTCCTGATGATATAAGGAACTCACTCATTGTTCACAAAGCTGAGGAGAAATACCCATACAGTGATAAATCCTTTGATCTTGTTTTATCTTTTAACACCCTTCACAACCTCACTCTTCCAAAGCTCCAGTATGCGCTTCAGGAGATTGAGCGGGTAGGCAGAGATAAATACCTAGTTATTGAGTCTTACAGAAACGAAAAAGAACTTTACAATCTCCAGTGCTGGACTCTTACTTGCGAGTCATTCCTGAGACCAGAGGAGTGGCTCTGGGTCTTTAAACAGTCAGGATATACTGGGGACTATGAGTTCATATACTTTGAATAGTGAGGAGCTGCGCATGGGACTTCTATACACAAAAATGAAAGTGTTCCATTTCAGGGAAAAGCTTGAATCGCTCTCTGCTAAAAATCCTGATATATTGCCTCCAATTCAAATCCGGATTAAACCTACCAATGTTTGTGCGCACAACTGCTGGTACTGTGCCTATAAGGCTGATAATCTCAAGCTCGGCAAAGACATGGTCAAGTCAGACCATATACCGAAAGACAAGATGATAGAAATCATCAATGACTGTACTGAAATGGGTGTAAGGTCAATAACATTCAGCGGCGGAGGAGATCCTTTTCACTACCCTTATCTTGTTGAAGCTGTAAAAAAGCTTGCACACAGCCCTGTAAAGTTTGCATCACTCACGCATGGCGCAAGACTTGAAGGAGAGCTGGCTGAAATATTTTCTGAATATGCGACATGGCTCAGAGTATCAATTGACGGATGGGATGATGCCAGCTATTCTGAGTACAGAAGTGTGCCGCAAGGTGAATATACAAGAGTGATGAAAAACCTTGAAGCCTTCAAAAAGATAAGCGGCAAATGCTACTTAGGAGTTGTTCTTATCACTGATAAAAAGAATGCACCGCATGTATATTCTCAAATTGAGAAGCTGAAAAATATAGGAGTTAACAGTATAAAAATATCACCATGCATAGTAAGCGAAGTGAGTGCAGAAAACAACAGTTATCATAAGGAGCTTTTTCCATTAGTTAAAGACCAGATACAGAAAGCAATGAATAGCTTTGCTGACAGCAACTTCGAGATTTACGACGCATATCATACACTTGAGGAGAGATTTGAAAAGAGTTATACATGGTGTCCGTATATCCAGATTGTGCCTGTTATAGGCGCAGACATGAATGTATATACCTGTCATGACAAGGCATATGATCTTGATGAAGGACTACTTGGGTCGATTAAAGACCAAAGTTTTAAAAACTTCTGGTTTTCAAATAAAGAAAAGTTTTTCAAGATTAATCCGTCTAAAGACTGCAACCACCACTGCATGGTGAATTTTAATAATAATCTTATTCATGAATATCTGAATGCAGATGAAGATCATCTGGATTTTGTTTGAATTTCGGGAGGACTAATGAAAACATCTGCTGAACATGTTGACAAGATTATAGATACGCCTCTGTTTAAGCTGGGTCCCAGGGCATCATACAGTATGCTGCACGATCCTAAGCACCTTGTGTTTGTACTTTCAAGATATAAGTTCTGCGCAAAGCTGCTTGATAGAAAGCATTCAGTACTTGAAGTCGGCTGTGGTGATTCTTTTGGTTCTCCGCTTGTTGCACAGGCGGTTAAAGATCTCTTTTGTCTTGATCGAGAATCTCGTCTTATTGATTCAAACCAAGAGAGGCTGGCAGGTGTTGAAAACATAGAATTCCATACCATGGATATAACAGCAAAATCTCCAGATAGAAAGTTTGATGCTGCTTTCAGCTTAGATGTCATTGAGCATATTGATCCTGAAAAAGATAATGCGTTTGTTTCAAATATTTGTAAATGTCTCACAAAAGACGGTGTTTTGATAATAGGAACGCCAAATATAGAAGCTGCGAAATATGCATCAGAACCGGGTGCAAGCCCGCACATCAATCTGAAGAGCCACGATACATTAAAGAAGCTGCTCGCTAATTATTTCAATAATACATTCATTTTTTCTATGAATGATGAAGTTGTGCATACCGGATTCTATCCCATGGCTCACTATCTTTTTGGTGTAGGTGTAGGTCTAAGGTAACCATGCAAAAACAACTTCTTGCGGTAAATGGCGGCAGCAAGACAAGGCAAACACCTATGCCATGTAGAAAGCTCTTTGGGCCGGATGAGTTGAGTATTGTTGAGCAGGTATTTAAAGATTCATGGCAGATCGGTGTTGACTTTGGATATCAGGGCAAATACGAGAAGTTATATACTGATGCATTTTGCGAGTTTCAAGGCGGCGGATATGCAGATGCAGTCTGCTCAGGAACTGCAGCAATACATCTTGCGCTTCAGGCACTCGACATTGAAGCTGGAAGTGATGTCATTGTTTCGCCAGTAACTGACCCGGGTAGTGTTGCCCCAATTATCATACAAGGGCATAGACCCGTACCAGCGGACTCTGAGCCTGACTCGTTCAATATGGGCGTTGCAGAGTTTGAGAGAGCCATAACTACTGAGACGCGTGCTGCTATTATTACTCATTCGGGCGGCTATCCTGCGGATATTGAACATATCGTTCGTATTGCCAGACAAAAGGGGATTAAGGTTATTGAAGACTGCTCTCAGGCTCATGGAGCATTATTCAACGGGAAGAAGGTCGGTACATTTGGTGACTTTGCCGCATTTTCGACAATGTTTTCCAAGACTCATGCAACAGGTGGATGCGGTGGAGTTGTCTATACGCAGAATGAAGAATATTACTGGAAAATACGCTCACTTGCTGATAGAGGAAAGCCTTTTGACAAGAAGGATTATGATCCAAAAGATCCATCACAATTTTCATTTCCTGCATTGAATTACAATCTCGATGAGCTATCGTGTGCGATTGGTTTTTCAACGCTTCGCCGTTTGCAAGAGACCATTGACAGGCGATGTGAAATAGCAGAGAAAATCGATAAATCCTTAGGATATTCGCGTGTTGTTTATGTTCCTGAGTCAAGGTCGAAAATTAAGCTTGCACAGAAACCTTCACCCTTTTTTCATACATTATGTGTCAATACAGACAAGGTTCGAGTATCAAAAAAGGACTTTGCTAATGCTGTGGCAGCAGAGGGTATACCGCTTAATCCAGACTACAGGTATATAGTCTCAGAATGGAGCTGGATGCGGCCTTATGCGGATATGAATTCTACACCAAATGCCAGGCGGTTTTGTGACATCTCGTTTAATTTAACATTTAATGAGAGATATTCAGAGCAAGAAATATCTGATATTGCAGGGAGCATTTTTAAGGTTGAGGCTGAATATGCAAAATAAAAATAATCAGAAAAACAAATTGCCGATATTTATTTTGGGGTGTCAGCGTTCAGGAACTTCATTGCTCAGGAGAATATTTGATTCACACACCAACATAGCATGCCCGCCTGAGTCAGGTTTCATTGTTCAGCTTGCTGGTGTTTATGAGAATGAACGTTCAATACAGTGCCTTGAAAGCATGGGATTTACAAAGCAGCAAGTGCTGGATGAGATGAGGAGTTTTACCACACACTTTTTTTATGATTACGCTGCGAGGAAAGGTAAGAATAGATGGGCAGACAAAACGCCTCACTATGTTAATCACGCTGAAACTATTGACAATATGTTTGGCGGCAAAGTTCTCTACATAGGTATTGTCAGGCACGGCCTTGATGTGGCCTGCTCTTTGTGCGATTATGAGTGGGGCATTCTCAAGCCATATATGGCTGATGGAATTGACAAACCAATAGCAGCAGTACGTTTTTGGCGCGATCAGAATCTTAAACTCGTCGAGTTTAAGAAAAAGGCAGAAGGCCGATTTCACTTGATCAAATATGAAGATCTTACTACAATTCCGGAAACTGTGTTGAGGAAGGCATTCAGATATATTGATGAACCATGGGAAGATTCGGTACTTGATTTTAACAACCATCAGCATGATGCAGGATTTGAGGACCCCAAAATTACGAAGCTGAGCAAGATTGAGAGCAACAGCGGTAACTACAAAAAATGGTCTGCTGAGCTGCAGGAGAAGCTGTTTTTAGAGGCTCAAGATGTTTTCGAACATTACGGATATAAGATCTGAACTATAAAGAGAAGGAGACATGTTATTAATGAAGCCGAAGCTTTCTGTTATTTTGCCAAATTACAATCATGCCAAATATCTTGAGCGCTCGCTTGGAGCGCTTGTAGAGCAGACATATAGGCCTGCAGAAATTATTGTAATTGATGATGCTTCAACTGACAAAAGTTTAGAGATAATAAATGCCTTTGCAGCACGTTATCCAGATATAAAATTGATTGCTAATAACACAAACAGAGGCAGTCTTGCTTCCGGCAATATAGGCAGAGAGCATGCAAGTGGTGATTACATTTACAATACTGCTGCTGATGATAGAGTGCTTTCCGGTTTTTTTGAGAAGGCAATGGAGATGGCTGTTCAATATCCTGATGCTGGTCTTATTTTTGGCAAAATGGGCATGGTGGATAAAGATTTTATCAATGCAGGAGAGATTGAAATTAAAAAGTGGCAGGAACCTCTTTATGCAGACCCGAAAAGGTTTTTAACGGACTTTCTTGACTCTGAACCTTCATCACACTCACTCTGTGCAGCAACAATTTATAAGCGCACTGCATTTGATGAAGTCGGACTGCATAGCGAGCTTAACCACTGGCGCGATTCTTTTACAGCCAGAGCTATAGGTCTTAAATATGGAGCTTGTTATATCCCAGAGAGATTTGTTGACTGGACAATACTGCCAGACAGCTTTTCTCAATCTGGACGAAAAGATTTAGGACTTCAGATCTCTATGGTTAGTAATGCAGCATCACTTATGAGATCCGTAAAATTCAGAGACAGGTTCCCGGAAGATCATGTTCAGCGATGGGAATCTGAATATTATAAGCTAATTTTACGAGAGCATAATAAAATAAATTCAAAGGAAGATATTTCAGTTCAAATGGATGCTATTATTTCAGCAGTGACGAATGTTGAGATGATGATCGATTCTCAATCGCTTATTAATGAAAATGGTGATTGTTTTGTGTATTCGTTCAGAACCAATGCTGCACGCATATTTTCAAGGTTGCCATTTTACGCCAACTCGCTTTTATATGAAGATGGCAGGCCGCTGGCTATTCCAGCCTCTGAGCATGATGATATAAGAAATCTTGGTGAAGGGCGTTATTCAATGTGGCCAGACAGTATCTGGTTTTCATCAAGCGATCATTCAGACCCAAGATATAATGGGAGAAAGTACACGATCCGTGTGCCGGCCTATCTGCTTTTTTTAGAAAACTTGCCTATTGAACAGATTCAGAAATGGGGGCTTTGATATTATGTTTTGGCTGACGAGTACGAAATGTTTAAAGATGCATTAACACAGGCAATAATGAATAACAACTTTAATATGATTAAAAAGCCCAAGTATCTTAATCTGATTCTTACGGAGATACGTAATCTTGAATAAATAAAATTGCTCAAGAGTGAAGTCGAACAGTTTGAGGATAGCATAAATGAAAGATAATGAAATTGTTTTAGGAGTAACAGTGGGAGAGATTGCTGCTGCTTTTGCTGAATACAAGGCTAAATATGGCAAGCAGCCTGACCCAGATACAGCGCTTCAATTTCCGATAAATCTTCAGCAGGTCGGGCTGAATGAGCTGATAAAAAATTATCAATTCTCTTCATACGACTCTCAGGCTTATAACAACGCATTTATAGAACTTGTATCAAGAGGTAATTCGCACAACAGCAGTTTTATTTATGACACATTAATTTTTACAAGATACCAGAGGCCGTTCAGCCGCTATATGGGCCGTATGCCTGAATCAACACTCCAGATCGGTCCTGGCGGGTCGCTAGGCTGCGAGGTGCTGTTCTGTATGTCCGGCGTTAAAGAGACCTTTACTCTTGATCCATTTCCATTAATGACATTTGATATAGAAAATTACATGGAGTCTTTAAAATTATTATTCAACACAATTAAGCTGTTCGAGGGAATTAACGGATTCAATGCCTCAACTCTTAATACACCAGAGTATCAGTCAATTGAAAAAGGTGTGTATAAAGTCGGATCTGGCGTTATCAGACATGTTCATCCCAGAATGTTCGAGGATACAGGATTTGGTGATGAGTCTGTTGACTACCTTTTTTCTCATGCAACTCTTGAGCATGTACGGAGTCCGTTAAAGTGTATTCAGGAGACAAAACGTGTTCTTAAAAAGGGCAGCATAACTGCTCACTGCATTGATCTGCGAGACCATAGAAACTTTGATGCCCCGCTCGGCTTTCTCCGGGAGTCTGATGCATCCTGGTCAATGTTGATGGAGGAATACTGCAAGCATGATGCTTCAGGATACATGAACAGGTGGCGCGCTAGTGAATTCGTATCTGAGTTCGAAAAGAACGGATTCAGGATTCTTGAGGTGACTCCAGAGATGAAAGTGAGTGATGAGATGCTCGATTCAGAGCTGCCGAATCTTGATCTGAAGTATAAAACTTACAAGAGGGATGATCTGTCAGTTATCTCGGTTTTTATAGTAGCTCAAAAAATATAGGGCATGGAGGCATTCCGTCGGAATGGCAAATAAACAGGATATTTTAATAGAGCTGGTCTTTGCAAAAAACAGCAGCCCGAGTCTAACGGTCAGAACTGCTGAAAGCGCTGCAAAACCGCTGCACAGCCTTTATGATCCAGAAACAGAGGCTGCGACACTTGTATCCGGGTTTAATTTTATTGGCAAGGGTCTTCTTGTTGTTCTTGGTCTTGGCCTCGGATACCATATTAAAGAGCTGATAACTAAATATCCTGATGCTGAGCTTATTGTTATAGAGCCTGATGCAGGAATTTACGAATATGCAAAAGCCCATGGCACTCTGAAAAATACAATCAGCAGCCTGGATGTAGTTGTAGGGTTAAAGCCTGACAAGGCGCTTGAGCATATTTCTAAGGCACAAATAATGCACGGGATGAGGCAGTTATCCTTCTTCAAGCTACAGTCTGAGGTGTCGGTTTTTTCATCATACTTTGCACCCATAATTAAAGCGCTCGATGCATCAGTATCTGTCAAGCTCTGGGAACGGCTCAGGTACACCAAGTTTAAAGATGCAAGAACAAAGATTCTTCTTATTGACCAGAAGTATTTTCTTACCAAAGAGATCGAGCGAGCTGCTGAGTCAAACGGCCATATTGTTGAAAAGGTTTCTCTAACAAAAGGCGAGGTGACTGGCGATATACTGCCGAGATTGATCAGGAAGATTATAGAGTTTAAACCTGACTTTTTAATGACAATAAACCATCTCGGTTTTGATGAAGAGGGGATAATAGCTTCTTTCCTTGAATCAATCGATATGCCTGCAGCCTCGTGGTATGTTGACAGTCCGGATCTTATTGTGAGGAGCTTTACAAAAAACGCGCTCTCAAATATCCATCTTTTCATCTGGGACAGACACTATATTCCGAGCATGCGGAGCGTTGGTTTCGAAAATGTGATTTATCTGCCTCTTGCTGCTGATGAAGATGTATTCAGGCCTATGGAACTTTCAAAACATGATTTCAGAAAGTATGGAGCAGATACAAGTTTTGTAGGCAATTCGATGGTTAAACCATATAAAGACAACATTCAAAAACTGCCTGCCTCCTGTCATGAGGCAGTAGAAAAGCTCGCTGCTGCATTATCAAAGGAGCGTGTTTCACTCAGCAGCCTGATTGCTGACCATACTGATTTAAAAGATGACATTAATAAACTTGATACACACCAGAGGCTCGCCTTGGATGCTGCGGTGTTATGGAAAGCTACCATGCTATACAGGGCAGGGCTGATAAACTCTCTCGATTTTCTTAATCCTGTTGTGCATGGTGATGCCGGATGGAAGTCGCTATTGTCAAAAAATATACAGCTCAAACCGGAGCTGCACTACTATTCAGAGCTGCCGCAGTTATATAATGCTTCGAAAATTAATTTTAATGCTACAAGTCTCCAGATGCTCGGAGCTGTAAACCAAAGGGTGTTTGATGTGCCTGCTTGCAGGGGCTTTCTTCTGACCGATGCCCAGGACTCGATATCTGACCTGTTTGAACCCGGCAAAGAGGTGATCACCTACTCATCACAGCAAGAAGCTGCTGATCTTGCAAGGCACTTTCTTGACAATGAGTCAGGCAGAAGAGCAGTTGCACAAGCGGCTCATCAAAGGGTGCTTAATGAGCATACTTACAGACACAGAATGCTCAGAATTACCAAAGAGATGAGGAAGATGTTTCCGTAATAAGGCATAATAAAAAATGCCTTTCAAGTTGCTGGTTGTTCTGTTAAGATATCACCACGGAGGGTCTATTATATGGTACTGAGGATACTCACTTTTAACTGGCACGAGGCTTATATATCACTGCTTGCAAAGACGGGTCATGATTTTGATGTTGTCCAGAAGTGGAAGGGCGGCAGATTCGGCTGGATGACAGAGTTCAGGCCGGTGCCGCAGAACTGCCGCCTCATAACAGAAGATGAGGCAAAGGCAAAAATCTCAAATTCCGAATATGACAGAATCATATGCCACAACATGGAAGATCTAGTCTTTAGCCTTAATACCAAGATTCCCAAGATATTTGTTTTTCACAACAAGCTCACAACAGAGATAGGTCTGGGAGGTAATGCGGTTGATCGAAATGACTACCTTATCCATGTAAAAAAGCTTTTCAGAGCTTCCGCTCCTGTTTTGCCAATATTCATTTCAGAATCCAAGCGTGCAGATTGGGGGCTTGATGGAGAAATTATAATGCCCGGCATAGATGCGCAAGAGTATGGAGGCTGGTCAGGCGAAGAAAAAAAGGCGCTCAGGATCGGTAATCTTCTGAAGGAGCGCGATCTGATGCTAGGATTTAATATTCAGGAGCAGATACTCAGAGACATACCTTCAACTATACTCGGACTAAATCCTACAATACAGGGGTCGAGCATACCTGACAGCTGGGAATCTCTTAAGTCATATATGAAGTCTCACAGGGTATATATGAATACATGTGTTCACCCTTATGAAGATGGCTATAATCTGGCCCTTTTAGAAACAATGGCCACAGGAATGCCAATTGTTTCGATAGCCAATGCTACTTCTCCTATTGCAGACGGTGTTAATGGATTTATTTCTGATGACTACGAATATCTGTATGATAAGGTGCTGGAACTGTTTAGTGATGATAAGCTGGCTTCATCTGTCGGCATAAAAGCTAAAGAGACAGTAAAAGAAAAGTTTCATATCGAGAAGTTCATAGCCTCCTGGAATGATGCTTTGTCATATACAATAAAGACTGCGCATCAATACGCATCTAAATATTCAGAACCGGCAAAGACAGAGCTCAATATCTTGATGAGCTATACATCCAATCCGCAGACAACTGCCGCTTATCTTGAAAAGGCACTCAGAAAGTTTAATTCAGTAGTAACCTATGGACCAAGGCTTAGCGATGATATTGTTAAGGCATGGGATCTTGAACTTATCAAAGACAGAATAAAAGACCATGACATTCCATACAGAGGTCCTGATATAAATGACGCGCTTAAAGAATTGCCTGAAGGATGGCATCCGGATATTTTCCTATGGGTAGAGTCAGGTGTATGGTTTCCGCTCGACAATCTGGAGACTATGCCATGTGTTAAGGTCTGCTATTTGATAGATACTCATCTGAATCTAGAGACTCATCTTAAGGTCGCACGTCCGTTTGATATTGTATTTCTTGCGCAGAGGTCATACATACCAAGATTTATCCAAGAAGGCTACACAAATGTTTTTTGGCTGCCGCTGGGCTGTGATGTTGAGATGCATGGCAAGCGCGGAGATCAGAAAAATTATGAAATAGGTTTTGTAGGCAGTCTTAATAATGAAAACAGGATCAGGCTGCTTAATATGCTGTCGCAGAATCTTCCGGTCCATTATGAAAGGGCTTTCTTAGAGAGGATGTCAGAAGTCTTTTCTGAATCCAAGATCGTCTTTAACAACTGCGTAAAGGATGATCTGAATATGAGGGTTTTTGAGGTGCTTTGCTCAGGCAGCATGCTTTTGACTGATGAGGCTAGAGGCAGCGGTCTTACTGAAATGTTTAGTGATAAAAAACATCTGGTGATTTATAGAAATGACGAAGAGCTGCTTAAGCTTGCTGAATACTATCTGAAAAATGATAAAGAGCGCGAAGATATTGCTGCCAAAGGTATGCAGGAAGTACTTGCAAAACATACTTATGACCACAGGGCTCGCGAGCTGATAACAAAGGTAGCTGCAAATGCTGACAAGATAATCAGGGTTGATAAGGAAAACAAGACACTTTCTATGCCTCAAGAGGAGTCCAAACCCTTGGACTATTATGCACAGCCGAGACATGAAGTGGCTGCCCTTGTTCCAAAATCCGCACGCGTAATACTTGATGTAGGATGCGGAGAGGGTGTGCTGGGAGAACTGCTTTTAAAGCAGGGAGTAACTAAAGTTGTTGGAATAGAGATTAATCCTGATGCATGTGAAAAGGCTAAAAACAGACTTTCTGATGTAATATGCGGAGACATAGAGTCAATAAATCTGCCTTTTGCTGACGGATATTTTGACTGCATAATAATGGCTGATGTGCTTGAGCATTGTAAGGAACCTTTAAAGGTCTTGAAGAAATTTTCACGTTATCTCAATGATTGCGGCAGGATAGTAGCGAGCATACCTAATGTCCGTTTCTGGGCAATTGTTATGATGCTGGCTGCGGGCAGATGGCAGTATGAAGACTCTGGAATTCTGGATAGAACACACTTGAGGTTTTTCACAAAAAAAGAGATAGAAATACTTTTTAGTGATACTGATCTGGAGATCTCTTTGATAACAGCTAATCTGGATCCCAGATACAAGAACATACAAAATCAGAAGCTCACAAGTCTGCGGTTCGGGAAAATGGTTATAGAGGATGTTACAGAAGAGGACATCAAAGAGTTCTTTTCAATACAGTATCTGATAAGAGCGAAAAAGAGCGTCTGCGACTCAGCTATGCTTGAACTTGCGCTTAAGGAAGATATTAGCGATTCAGACAAGAAGTTTGCGATAGACGAATATCTCAAGGCTCATCCCGGAGATCTGAATATGCTTTTTAGACATGCTGAACTATGTTATAGAATGGGTCTGTACGAAGATGCATTGCTAAGCATAGAGAAGGTTATAATTTTTGACCCCGGCAGGCAGGGCTCCATTGAGCTGAGAAATAAAATTGTTGAGGCTGGATGATACAAAATTATTTTACGAATAATTTCAAATAAAATTAATCAATCTGGACAGTTAGATTTTTTTCTTATATGCAGTTTTATGCAGTAATGTAATCTGGTAATTTCTTTTAAATAACGGAGTGCAATTAATCTAATGAACCTGAAAAATAATATTTCGTTACTGCGAACAAGAAATAAAAAGTTCGCTGAGCAGATAATGTCATGCAAGCCTACCAGCGACATTGTTGTTTCGGAAACAAAGTCAGGGCTTAAGTCTTTAAAAATTGATAAAACTGCGATTCATAGCTTTTATGATCCTGTAAAAGAGGCTCAGCAGTGGGCTCTGCATAATAGGGAGCGTGCAGAAAATATACCTGCCGTAATTGTATTGGGTTTTGGTTTTGGTTATCACATTAGAGAACTGCTAAAGCATACAGATGCAGAGATGTATGTATGCGAATCAAGGCCGGATATCATACGCGCAGCATTTGAGTCTGTTGACCTTACCGATATTCTGCCCAGGATAAATATTATCGCTGATCAGAATATTCCTCCTTTGAGAAAAAACTTTGAGATACTCGAGCATGCTCCATCAGTCAGCATCAACAAGAAGTATTACATGGAGCTTTTAAACAGATTAAAAACCCTTAAGCTTATAGCAAAAGGCCTCAGGATTATGGTTGTCGGCCCTATTTACGGAGGCTCGCTTCCTATCGCCAGATATTGCTCTGAGGCATTCAGAAATATGGGCGTTGATGTAGACTTCTTCGACAGCAGTATTTACAGTCCGGCATTCTTTTCTGTTAAAGACATAACAACAATAACAGATCACCAGAATCAGCTGCGTGATATGCTGGCATCATTCATTTCAGAAGCAGTTATAGCGAGATGTCAGGAGTATAGACCTGATATTGTATTTGCACTGGCACAGGCTCCGCTTAATGAACTTGGGCTGGCAAAGCTCAGGGCAAGCGGCATACCGACAGCGTTCTGGTTTGTTGAGGATCATAAGACACTCTCTTATTGGAAAGTGATGGCAAAATACTATGACTATTTCTTCACTATTCAGCGCGGCGACTTTATTAGGCAGCTCGGAGATCTTGGACTCCAGAATGTAAAATATCTTCCACTTGCAGCATCTCCGCATATACATAAGAAAATTAAACTCACAAAAAAAGATATGGATATGTTTGGCAGTGATGTATCTTTTATGGGAGCCGGATACTATAACAGGCGCAGATTTTTTCTCGGCCTAATGGATTATGACCTTAAGATCTGGGGCAATGAGTGGGATCCGCATGCGCCTCTCAACAAGTTTTATCAGAGATCAGGGGAGCGAATCACTACAGAAGATACTGTTAAGATATTTAATGCATCAAAAATAAATGTGAATCTGCATTCATCCACATACCATTCAGGAGTTGATCCATACGGAGATTTTGTTAATCCCCGCACTTTTGAACTCGCATCCTGCGGAGCGTTTCAGCTGGTTGATTACAGGTCTGAATTGCCTGAGCTCTTTAATATTGGAGAAGAGGTTATATGTTTTGAGGATGTGAGCGACATTCGAAAAAAAATCAACTATTATCTCGATAATGAACAGGAGAGAGAGGCTGCAGCTCTCAAGTCTATGAATCGCGTACTTAAAGACCATACATATCAACATAGAATGTATGAGGCGCTCCAGTTCATGATTGAGAGCGGGCTGAATCTGCCGTCATGGTCAAATGCTCCTGAAGATATTCGTGATCTTATATCTAAAGCAGGTGCGGATACGGAACTGGGTCTATATCTTAAACAGTTCAGGGCTGAAGGCAATATCAGCCTTAATGATATTATGCAGACTATTCACAAGGGGAAAGGCGCCCTTGGGCATGTAGAAAAGATGTTTCTGCTGCTCGATGAAATGAGGGACGTATACTGCAAAAAGGATTGATATGAAGGAAGTCATTATACTTAATCTGACCAGAATGGGTGATCTTATACAGACCACTCCTGTTATGCAGGGTATAAAAGAGAAATATCCTGAATGCAGGATAACTCTGGTTGTTAATGGACTTTTCGAAAAGATATGCAGCTTTATCCCTCATGTTGATGAGGTGATTGTTTTTGACATGAAAGAGTTTCAGTCTATTGCATGCGGCGGCTCAGGCATTGTTGAGCAGTACAGGTATACAGAAGATTTCGTAAAAAAGATAAACAGCCGTCATTATGATATGGCGATAAACTTTACACACTCAAGGCCTAGCGCTGTTATCCTTTCCCTCACTAATGCTGATGACAGAAGGGGTTTTATGGTTGATGCAGAGGGCAACAGTATTATCAGGCATCCATGGATGAAGTATTTTTTTAATGTTATCCCAAACCGCGATTTTAATCCTTTTCATCTATGTGATATTTATGTTAAGTCTGGCGAGCTTGTACCTTCAAAGAAAGGCTTGCATCTGGATGTGCCGGTTGCAGCAATGGAAGATATAAAAAAACTTCTCGATGCTAACCAGATAAGCCCAAGTGATAAATTAATAGCTATCCAGCTTGGAGCCAGCTCTGAGGACAAGCGATGGACAGCTCCATCATTCGCTGCCATGGCTGACAAGCTTGTTCAGCAAAGAGGAGCTAAGATAGTGCTTATAGGGTCTTCATCAGAAGATGCGCTCGGAAGAGAATTTGAGCTTTCTGCATCTAGCAGGCCGCTTAACCTTATAGGCAAAACAGATCTGAGTCAGCTTGCTGCACTGCTTCACAGATGCGATATGCTGGTGAGTAATGATACAGGGCCTCTTCATATAGCAACAGCTGTAGGCACAAAGGTTCTTGATATATCAGTTGCTTCTGTGCATTTTAGAGAGACAGGGCCTTACGGAGACAACCTTTATGTGATACAGTCAGAGCTTTCATGCTGTCCATGTAGTTTTTATAATGTATGCAAAAACCCGATATGCAAAGATACAGTTACACCCGACAATGTGTTCTCTCTTGTCTGCTCGATTTTAGATAGTGACGAGCCTATAGAGTGCATACAGGAGTCTGCCCTCTGGAAAAACGCTCAGGTATATAAATCATACTTTGAGGATGATGGGCTGATAGAGTATAGACCGCTTATAAAAAGGGCTGTCAGCAGGCATGTTCTTTACAGTCATATATTCAGGCAGACATGGCTAAGGATACTGGACGCAAAGAAATCATCTGATCCGTTTGTCACAATTTATGATCCTTCTGCCCTAGAAGCGATACCAGAGTCCATATCAGACAGGCTTGTGAAGCTCATTGGGGAATGGTATAATGATGAAATTTCTGATGACTTTTTTGCTTCTATTGAAGAAGAGGTTGCATCTATGAAGCGGCTTAAAGAGCTGGCGGATGAAGGCTACATCAGGGTATCAATGATCGAGTCTGAAGCACGCAAACAGTCGCCTGATGTTGTCAGGATAAAAGACCTCTGGTCAGCAGTTCCTGACATTGATGAAGGTATAGACAAGATAGGCAATATTTTTACATCGATTCATCCGCTTACAGTTATTTTTAGTTATGGCCGGAGCGGACTTGAGGGCAGCGATCTGAAGCTGCTTGCAGCAGAGACAGCAAGGCTGTACGACGAACTTAGGGTGCATGTATCAATGGTTCTGAGTGTTGTCGATAAGCTTTTAAATAGATATGCGGTTAAGGCTGTGAATAAATAAATTTAGGTTTTACTGCTAAAAGGAGGCAGATGTGCAGAATAAAATAAATAATGAAGATCTTAAGAAGGTTCTACTCAAAGAGATCAATTCAGCTCATGAGGTTTTGATCCAGATAACAGACGGTTTTAGTGAGTGCACTAATACTTTAAGGGTTGAGCAGAATGAGAATGTATTCACCCTTTTGTCTGAACTGATTAAAAATCTCAACCTCTTCGTAGATTTTATAAAAGAGCTAAAAACAGGTGTTGACCATCTGAATGAGAGCGGACATAACCTTCCTGTAGAGCCACTTATACACTGGGACAAATCTCTTGAACTATTTAAGAATATGCTCGAATCATTTGAAGGATCTGACTGGGTAACACTCTGCGATCTTATGCAGTATGAGCTTATTCCCATGCTGAAGGAAGGCGAGGAAAAGCTTGTTAATCTAAAGTCAGCTCTTCAGTAGCAAATCAGCATTAATTTAGTATCAATAAACACTTGTAAAAAAGGGAGGCCTCTCGCCTCCCTTTTTTATAGAGTTTCTTCCTATTACTGTAAATAGTCAGACTTGATTTTCAAATGTAATATTTTATCTGATTGAGCTTTAGTGAATTTAAAAAAATACGATAATATATGTAGTACTTGTAATTTTATATATGTGTCTGGTTTGTATAATAAAGTTAATTTGAGGGGTTATAAGCCAAATGCTTGATCTGGCGACATTTTTGGGGCTGTTGATAGGAATTGGCGCTATTCTGGCCGGCAATCTGATTGAGGGTGGAACTACTGGCCATCTTATTCAGTTTGCTGCTGCAGTTATAGTCTTTGGCGGTACATTTGGGGCTACGCTTCTTGGATGTTCAATGCAGGACATGAAGAATGCATTCAGAGCCTTTTTTATGATTTTTAAGACCCGGCCAGATTCAGCTCCAGAGGTTATAAATGAGGTTCTCAAAATACTGGCAATGGCAAGGAAGATAGGCTTGGTAGCTCTCGAGCCTGAGGTCAAGAAGATAAATCATCCCTTCCTGAAAAAAGGGCTCTACCTTGTTATAGACGGAATGTCTCCTGTGATGATCAAGGATGTGCTTTCGCAGGAGATTACCACATATGAGGAGACATATAAAAAAGCTGCAAAGGTATTTGAATCTGCCGGCGGCTATGCTCCTACCATAGGAATAATTGGAGCAGTTCTCGGCCTGATACAGGTTATGAAAGATGTTACTGACCCATCAAAGATAGGCGGAGGAATTGCTGTAGCTTTTGTCGCTACTATATATGGAGTGGGTTCTTCTAATCTCTTTTTTATACCAACAGCAAAAAAAATCATGAGCAGGGTAAGAGAAGAGGTATTTATAATGGAGCTGATTTTAGAAGGCATAATGGGAATAGAGAGCGGAGTGAATCCTTATTTTATGAGAGCGCGTCTTAATGCGTTTTTGTCTGAACACCAAAAGAGAGAGAATAACTGATGAGATCAAGACGCAAAAGAGAAGAAGAACATGAGAACCACGAGAGATGGCTTGTTTCTTATGCTGACTTTATTACGCTGATGTTCACTTTTTTTGTGGCTCTTTATGCGCTATCTTCGCTGGATCAGGGCAAGGCTCAGAAGTTTACCAGTTCACTTAAGCAGGCATTCAAGGTTATAGATGATCCTATTCCGCTGCATGATACCAGAAGCAAGGAGATGGTGGAGCTGCTAAGAGGGGTTATAAGCCAGACATCAGGCATTACTGTTAAGGAAGAACCCAGGGGTGTAGTTATAACCTTTTCTGACGGGGTTTTGTTCAAATCAGGCTCTGCTGAGGTTAAAAAAGATATATTGCCTGTATTGAAAGAGCTTTCTGAAAAGTTTAGGGATATTAACGGACATTTTATTGTTGAAGGGCATACAGACAATTTGCCTATTGCATCTGACAAGTATCCTTCCAACTGGGAGCTCTCAGCAGCCAGAGCAGGCAGTGTGGTCGCCCATCTTGTATCCATCGGCATTGATCCTGAAAGGTTTAGTGTTGCCGGATATGCTGAGTACAGGGCTTTGGAGTCTAATCTTACGGAAGAGGGCAGGGCTAGAAACAGGCGCGTTGAGATTGTTGTAAAAAATAATAAGGCCTCATAGGTTAAGAAATATGCATACAAACAAAGAGTGCGGCATAGAAAACATAGAAAACAGGGAGTCTCCCAGGGTTGATGTTGTGATACCTTTTGAGGCATCTCTTGTTCCTGCTTCAGAGAAGGAAAATATCCGCTCCAGAAAAGCTGGCTGGTCCATGCCTGCAGAGTATCAGACTATGGCAGAGATTGAGGACAAGCTGCTCAGCGACTGGCTAAAAATGCTCAATATAAAGCTTGACCTGATAATAAATATGATGGCTCTTACTAAAGAGGGGATGTCTTCTTTGCCTCCATCAAGACTGAATATAAGCGGCACAGGGCTCTCGTTTTCTGCTGTAAATGGTTTTAGTGTTGGAGATATTGTTGAGCTTAAACTGCTGTTGCCCCTTATGCCTCCTGTAGCCCTTTTGATTTATGGTGAGGTGGTATGCTGCGATAAAGAGAGCGGGATCTCCAAAACTGCTGTTAAATTTATAAATATAGATGAAGAGATAACTGACGAGATTGTGAAGTTCATTTTTAAGACAGAAAAAGAGATTTTAAGAGACAAGAGGAGGTAGGTAAACAGGGATGTTAACTATAATCGGAGCAGTCTTTGTGCTTGTAAGCGTAATTGGCGGCTATCTTTTGGGTCACGGCAATCTGAGTGTCCTTTTTCAGCCTGCTGAGCTTGTCATAATTTTTGGAGCAGCTATAGGTGCTTTTATAATCGCATCTCCGCCAAAAGTGATAAAACTCGTTATTGGCGGAGTTAAGAATATTCTGTCCGGCAAAGCATACTCAAAAGATGACTATATGAATGTTCTTCTGATGATGAGCGAGGTCTTTTCGAAAATAAGGAAAGAAGGTCTGGTTTCTATAGAGGCAGATGTTGATGATCCTGAAAAAAGCCCGATCTTCAGTAAATATCCTAAGTTTCTGTCAAATCATCATGCAGTTACTCTCCTTACAGATACATTAAGAACAGTTATGACAACAAGCATCGCGCCGTACGAACTGGAATCTCTTATTGATACAGAGCTGGAGTCTCACCATGAAGAGCTGATGATCCCTGCTCACAGTATTAATACTGTTGCAGACGGTCTGCCCGGCCTCGGTATTGTTGCTGCTGTTATGGGTATTGTCATAACAATGGGCAAGATCAATGAGCCGCCTGAGGTGCTGGGGCATCATGTAGGAGCTGCCCTTGTTGGTACTTTTTTGGGAGTTCTTAGCTGCTATGGGTTTGTAGGTCCTGTAGCAAAGAATCTTGAGTATATAGCTAATGAAGAGAAAGAGTTTTTAAATATTTTCAAGATTGCGCTAGTGGCATTTGTTGGCGGAGCTGCGCCACAGATAGCTGTCGAGTTCGGCAGAAGAGGCGTGCCGGGCAATGTAAGGCCTTCTTTCCTTGAGGTGGAAGAGGCTCTCAGACAGATAAGAAAATAGAATTGAATAATTAAGCAAATACCATATGAGTGATAAATCAAAAACAATAATAGTTAAAAAAATTAAAAAGGGCGGCGGAGGTCATCACGGCGGCTCATGGAAAGTCGCTTACGCAGATTTTGTTACAGCCATGATGGCCTTTTTCCTTATGCTATGGCTGCTCGCGATGGTATCACCTGAAAAGCGTGCAGCGCTGTCTGAGTATTTCAAGAACTTTTCCCTTTTTTCAGAGTCAGGCCAATCTATGATGTCAGGTTCTACTGAAATAATGCAGAATGCAGAGGGAGAGGTTAAGCATTCGCCTTCCAAATTTGATACTCCTCAGGATATAAATATTGAGGCTCAAAAAGAGAAGCTGAAAGAGATGATAAGAAAGGCTATCGAACAGAAGATGGCTGCGCTTAAAGATCAGGTAATAATAGATGTTGTAGATGACGGAATAAGAATACAAATTGTTGATACAGAAGGCGGATGGATGTTTGCTCCGGGCAGTGCGCAGCCTACTGAGAGGGCAAATCAGCTGATTGGTTTAGTCGCTGAATATGTAAAAGAGACTAAAAATAAAATTGCTGTCGAGGGTCACACAGACGCTTCGCCTACAAAATCTTCGGGTAATGGCAACTGGGAGCTCTCCTCAGCAAGGGCTTCATCAGCAAGAAAGGCGCTCGAAAATAACGGGCTTACTGAAAAGAGAATAGAAAGGGTTGTTGGCTATGCAGACAATCAGCTTCTTTTTAAGGATAAGCCGAATGATGCGCGCAACAGGAGAATAAGCATAATCCTTCTTCACGAAAAATTGCCGCATAAAAAAACTGACCAGAAGGCTGCTTCATCTGACAAGCCTACTGCTGCACCAGTTGAGCAGGCACCTGTTCAACAGCAGCCTCCTGCTCCGATACCAGCTCCTGTTCAGCAGCCTAGACCAGCTCCTGTGCAAGTGCAGCCAAAGCAGCAGGAACTACAGCAGAAAAAGCCTCAAATTATTGATATTAAGCCAAAGAAGCCTATTGATATAATAAATAAGCCCGTAAATCCTCCTGATTTTAGCAGGTAAAGTTTTGCGGGCTTATAATTATTTCTTGGTCTGATTATTAGTGAGCGCCGTGAATAAGTATAGGCAGGCATCTTACACATACCAGCTTATGCTCGCCTGAATGAACACATGATATGTATACCCTGTCATTATCTGTTGCACCGCATACAAAGCATTTTGTATCCATTATTTAGCCTCCAGTTCATTTAGATCTCTGATGATATCATCAGGATTTACATTATGCATCATAGCTCCAAAGCTTATGCTCTCCACCTTCATTCCGGGACATGTAAAGCAACCATTGCCGAAGTATTTTTTTATAACATTTGCGGCTTCAGGGTTGTTTTTTAGCACATCTCCAATAATTGAATCCTTTGTGACAATTTTTTTAGTGTTTTCCATGGAACCTCCTTTTCTGATTCTTTATTTTATGGCATTACAATAAATTATGTTTATGATTATAATCATAAAGTTCTAAAATGCAAAAATGCTTTATTATATAGTAAAAATATTATGGAGGATTTATGGAACGTTTTGTAAAAAATTTCATATTAATGAGTATTATCTATCTGTTTCTGGCATCTATATTTGGAGTGTTTATGCTGGCATCTCCAGATGCCCTTTATCTGAGGTTTGTACATTCTCATCTTAATTTGCTCGGTTGGGTCTCCATGATGATTTTTGGTGTTGGCTATCACATACTTCCAAGATTTGCAGGTAAAACGCTGAAGAGCGTAAAGATGGGAGAAGTGCAGTTTTACATGGCAAATATAGGACTGATAGGGATGCTCATATTCCATACTCTTCAGTATACGAATCCTTCACCAATTTATACTTTTTTGGCGGTTGCATCAGGACTTTTAGAGACAGCATCGATTTTACTGTTCATTTACAATATGTTAAGTACATTATATAGTAAACAGTAGTATATTTCTCTATTATGGAAGCTTTTTTCGGTCTTTATTATATAGTCTGTTTTTAGTATCATATAACTATAACATCCTACCTTCAGGAGGCTGCCATGAGAGAAGAAGAGATCGTAGAGCTGTTAAGAGGTCAGAACGAAAACTTCCGCAAACTCTACCAAGAACACAGAGACCTTGATACCGTTCTGACCGAGATGGCAAAAAAGCAGTTCCTTAGCAGTGAAGAAGAGTACAAGATGA
>JAFGXL010000014.1 GCA_016936655.1 Nitrospirota bacterium
CTGCTGAGCCTGAGTCTCTTATTATTTCCTTCTGTTTTTTGTATTTATTATTCATCAGGACAGTATTATGCTGGCTGTTAAGAAATTAAAGAATTGATATCTCGTAATTTTCCTGGTGCAGTCCCGGGTTTTCTTTAGGTATAAGTTTTATGCCGAGCAGAGCTTCAATCTCTTCTGCGCCTGCACGCTCTTCATCAGAGAGCAGATCAGCAACAGATGAGTGTGCCTTTATAATTACAGCTGATGCGTGGGGCAGATTCATACGTTTGAGCTTCCTATATATTTCGTACACGACTGTCCTGGGCGACTTTACAAACCCCTTACCTTCGCAGTATGGACACTGTTCGCATAGAACTCTGCCTAAGCTTTCGCGTACGCGTTTTCTTGTCATCTGTATAATGCCAAGTTCAGAGATGTTGTATATGGTGTTTTTAGCGCGGTCGCGCTTCATTGCATCGACAAAAGAGTTGAAGACACGATCCCTGTTTTCTATGCGCTCCATATCAATAAAATCTATTATTATTATGCCGCCGAGGTTTCTGAGCCTCACCTGGTAAGCAATCTCTTTTACTGCTTCGAGGTTTGTTTTAAGAATAGTCTCTTCAAGGTCTTCTTTGCCAACATATTTACCTGTATTTACATCTATTACAGTCATTGCCTCTGTCTGGTCAATCACTATGTACCCGCCTGATTTAAGCCAGACCCTTCTGCCGAGCGCTCTGGAAATATCCAGTTCTATGCTGAATGCATCAAATATTGGTTCACGCTCTTTATAAAACTCTATCCTGTCTGACAGACGGGGAAAGTATGACTTGACGAACTCCTTAACTTTTTCATACTCATCTTTTGAGTCTATAACCAGCCTTCCTACATCCTGACTCATTATGTCGCGTATGCTCCTGAATATTACATCAAAGTCGCTGTAAAGCAGGTCTGGAGCTGATATGCGGTCTTTTTTCTTTTGAATATTGTCCCATAAAAGGGTCAGGAACTCGAGATCTTTTTTTATCTCTTCCTTTGTTGCATCTTCGCTTACAGTGCGCATTATTAAGCCGAAACCTTTGGGTCTCAGCTCTTCTGCAGTTTCTTTTAGCCTTTCTCGGGTCTCTTCATCTTCCAGCCTGCGTGATATTCCTACATGTTCAACATTAGGCATTAGAACAATATATCTTCCCGGCATAGTGACATAGGATGTAACTCTGGCGCCCTTTGTGCCTATAGGATCTTTTGCCACCTGAACAAGTATCTCCTGGCCTTCCTGGATCAGATCTTCAATAGATATGTTTGGTTTTTCATGTTGTTTGCTGTCTTCAACATCAGGGTTTTCAGAGCCATTGTCAATAAAGCTGGGAAAGTATTCTTCCATCTCTGTTTTAATGTCTGCTACATACAGAAATGCTGCCTTGTCAAGACCGATATCAACAAAAGCAGACTGCATGCCGGGGAGGATCTTGAGTATCTTCCCTTTATATATATTGCCGACGAGCGATACATCACGCTTGCGTTCTATATAAAGCTCGACAACCTGTCCGCCTTCAAGCAGCGCAACCCTGCTTTCTTCATTCGTCACGTTTATTACAAGTTCACCTGTCATAGCGGTTCTGTCCATCCATCCTTCAAGCCATACATCGCGGCTCTTGTTATATCTATATCAGCAGGGTTTGCTCCAAAAAGCACCCTTACAATTTCTCCTATTCTCACTTTAACAGATTCTGTATCACGCAGGATCATCTGAACATAGAGCTTTTCTGAAAGTCTTACAACATTTAGAGATTCTACGCATACAGATACATCTACTTCCTTGCCTTCTCTGACAGATATAAAGCGTCTGTCTTGATTTTCAGCACAGGCGCTGTTTCTTACCTCTTGAGCTACTGCGCTGCTTATATCTGCAATAGGAACGAGGAACTCGTACCTTGATATAAAGCTGTTAAGTGAAGGTTCACCTTGCTTCAGCTCTCTCATTTCATCCACCCTAAGGCCTTTTGGGAGAGTCGCATTGAGGCGGTCTATATAAGATTTTATATCAAACGGGGTTGAAACCTCCATATCAAAGAATTCCCTAAGCCCTGAAACTCCTACATTAAGAGGGGGGCCGAGAGATACTTTTGGTGAAGGATGGAATCCTTTAGAATACTCAATAGGCAGCCCAGCGCGCCGCAATGCCCTGTGTATGGCTGTAATGAGCTCCAGGTGAGAAAGATATCTGAGCCTGCCGGTTTTTGAGAATCTTGCGCGTATGCGTTGAAGAGTTTTTTGTTCGGGAGCTCCAGTTTGAGATTGCTTTATTAATGAATCTGAGCTGATCACATCTGTCTTGCCGCTTGTGCACTTCAGGCCACAGGCTGTGCAGAATTTTCTGCAGTCAATAGTTCTGCCTGCAGATAGGGCTTTCTCATATTCGCGAACAAGAAACTCTTTTTTGATCCCTGTGTCAACAATATCCCATGGAAGCTTTTCATCCAGACCCAATACCCTTTCTGAATATCTGCTGCCGTCAATTCCTGTACAATCCATGGCATCTTTCCACTTGTTAAAGTCAAAATGTTCTGTCCATCCATCCAGTCTGCATCCAGATTCCCAAGCCTTCCTTATCAGCGGAGAGAGGCTGCTGTCACCACGTGAAAATACAGCTTCCAAAAAGCTCATCTCTTCATTGTGGCCTTTGTATTTGAATCTTTTGCTGCTCAGCTCTTGTTTTAGGTATGTGAGCTTACGCCTCATTTCATCGAGGCTTATCTGGCCATACCACTGAAAAGGCGTATGAGGCTTTGGTACAAATGGCGAGACAGTTATGCTTATATTAACGAAGCGTCCTGTATTTTTCTTTGCTGTTTTAAGCGCAAGCATGGCCATGCTGCTTATGGACTCAATGTCCGCATCAGTTTCTGTAGGCAGTCCGATCATGTAGTAGAGCTTCAAGTTAATCCAGCCTTCTTCAAAAAGCATTTTTACAGCTTCTTCGTACTCGGCATCAGTAAAATCTTTGTTGATCACTGATCTGAGTCTCTCAGTAGCAGCTTCAGGTGCGATGGTGAAACCTGTCTTTCTTGTGCTTTTTATCTCTTTAAGTATCTCACGGTTGATTGAGCCTACTCTTAAAGATGGCAGGGATATGGCAGTTTTATATCTGCTGAACTCACTGTTCAATCCTTTAATAAGAGGAAGCAGATTTGAGTAGTCTCCAGCGCTTAGAGAAGAGAGCGATACCTCGTCATATCCGCTATTTTTAACAGACTCTCGCGCTATTTCAATTATTCTTTGAGGACTGCGTTCTCTTGCAGGCCTATATATCATTCCTGCCTGGCAGAATCTGCAGCCCATTGTACAGCCGCGTGATATCTCTATGGTGACCCTGTCATGCACGATGGGCATGTACGGCACAATAGGAAATGTAGGATAGAATGCTGTATCAAGAGAGTCAATAAAGCGTCTTTTGACCATGGTGCTGGTACTATGCACTAGAGGAACATACATGCCATTAATTTTTGAAAGTTCTTTTAATGTGTCAAATGCGGAAAGACCGTGCTGCTTTGCCAGATGCATAGCAGCGAGTATCTCAGGCAGTGCATCCTCAGCATCTCCAATCATAAATGCATCTATGAATTGCGACATCGGTGCTGGATTAGATGTGCATGGACCTCCAGCAATAACAATTGGGTATCGTTTGCTGCTGTCTAGTCTCTCAGCGGTGCTCACAGGCATGCCGCCTAGATGCATCATGTTGAGAACTGTTGTGTATGAGAGTTCGTATTGAAGGCTGAATCCGAGAAGGTCAAGGTCTCTTAGCGGGGCGCTGGACTCGAGTGTACGCAGAGGCTCACCGCTAGTTTTCAGATATTCCTCAAAATCTGTCCATGGAGCAAATGCGCGTTCAGATGAGACAAATGGGATAGAGTTTGCTATTGCATAGAGTATGCGCATGCCCAGATGAGACATGCCGACTTCGTAAACATCCGGGAAGGCGAGACAGAACCTGACAAATTCAGATCCTTCTGCTGCCTTGTGGCTGCTGTTAAATTCGGAATTAATATAGCGGCTGGGTTTCAGGAATCTAGAAAAATTCACTGTTAAGAATACCACTGTGAGGCATACGCGCGCAAGTATTCATAATGTTGATTTTAATAGGCTGTGATGTTGCAGTGCTGTAAAGGGAAATAAAATGAGCCCAATTCCCTGACTGAGGATAAAGGGCCCTGAAGACGATTAATGGTTAAGCTATTTCTTTTTTGGAGCAGCTTTCTTAACTGCTGCCTTTTTAACTGCCGGTTTTTTTGCTGCTGCTTTTTTTGGAGCAGCTTTCTTAACTGCTTTCTTCGGAGCAGCTTTCTTAACTGCTGCCTTTTTAACTGCCGGTTTTTTTGCTGCTGCTTTTTTTGGAGCAGCTTTCTTAACTACTGCCTTTTTAACTGCCGGTTTTTTTGCTGCTGCTTTTTTTGGAGCAGCTTTCTTAACTGCTTTCTTCGGAGCTGCTTTTTTTACTGCGGGCTTCTTTGCTGCAGTTGCCATATTCACCCTCCGTTTTTTAATTTGTAATACAATTAATTAAAATAATACATTGAAATAAATTAAACTGCAAGAGAAAAATCATTTTGTGAATTATCTTCTTACGTTGAGCACGCCGTCCATCTGTGAGATTTTGTTGACGAGGTTAGTTAGCTGCGCCCTGTTTTTTATCTCGAGCATAAGTTCTATCAGTGCGCGTTTGTCATTTGTTGAGTGAGCTTTTATGAAAGTTATGTTTACTTCTGCAGAAGATATCAGTGCACTTAGATTCGCTATTATTCCCGGCTTGTCATGTCCTTCAACAAAGAGTCTTGCTGATGATGCTATGTCAGCGGACTGGTTCCAGTTGACATCTATAAGCCTTGCGTTGTCTATTGCAAGCCTCTCGAGGTTTGGGCAGTCTTTCCTGTGTATGGTTACGCCTTTGCCTTTTGTAATGAATCCGATTATTTTGTCACCTGGTACAGGGAAGCAGCATTTTGCTACATGATAAAGTATGTTGTCTACTCCTTTTATTGTGATGACGCTTTGTTTTTCCTTTGTCTGCTGCTTCTTCTGCACCTCCGGTTGATCTTCCACTTTTTCAGGCATGAATTTGTTTGCTATCTGTCGTGGAGATATTTTTCCATACCCTACAGAAACATAAAGATCTTCAAGAGAAGAGTGTGTGAATGCCTTCAGCACCTCTGCCATTTTGTCAGACTTCAAAACAGAGAGGCTCAAGCCGTGACGTCTAAACTCATCCTCTGTAAGTTTCTGCCCAAGCTCTATGCTCTTTGACCTCTCTTCTGTCTTTATCCATTGCTTGATCCTGCTTTTTGCTCTCTGAGTCACAACAAATTTTAGCCAGTCTTTGCTCGGAGTATGGGAAGGAGAGGTAATGATCTCTACAGAATCTCCGCTCACAAGCTTGTATCTGAGAGGGACTATCCTGCCGTCAACCTTTGCCCCAATGCATTTGTGTCCAATCTGGGTATGTATGCTGTATGCGAAATCAACAGGAGTGGAGTTCATGGGCAGTTCCTGTATATCGCCATTTGGAGTGAAAACATAGACTGTGTCTGGTATAACCTCGCCTTTTACAGCCTCAAGGAACTCTTTTGCGTCAGATATTTCCTTTACAAGTTCACGCAGCCAGTTTACAAATCTCTCGTTTTTGCCTGGACCCGAGCTTTTGTCCTTGTATCTCCAGTGTGCAGCTATTCCCTCCTCAGCTATTTCATCCATATCTTCTGTTCTTATCTGAAACTCTATTCTGCTGCCTCCCGGGCCTGCTACTGTGGTATGGAGAGATTGGTAAAGATTTGACTTAGGCAGGCTGATAAAGTCTTTGAATCTGCCGGGAACAAGAGGCCAGAGTGAATGCAGTATGCCCAATATGTCGTAGCAATGGCCTATTGTATCTGTGATTATCCTGAAGCCGATTACATCGTGAACCTGTTCAAATGGTATCTTCTGACGTATCATCTTCTGGTGAATACCGTAAAGATGTTTAACTCTGCCCTTAATCTTTCCCGGTATCCCGGCCATATCCAGCTTTTCTGTCATGAGTCGTTCTATTTCATTGATGTACTTGGTCTGCTCTTTTGTATGCATTGCAACTTTTTTTCTAAGGTCTTCATAAAGATCAGGCATGAGTGTTTTAAAGCAGAGGTCTTCAAATTCTGTCCGAAGAAAACCTATCCCCAGCCTGTTTGAAAGGGGAGCGTATATCTCGAGAGTTTCGTTTGCTATCCTGCGCTGCTTTTGTTCTGAAAGGTGGGATATGGTTCGCATGTTATGCAGCCTGTCAGCGAATTTAATGAGTATTACTCGAACATCTTTTGACATGGCAAGTAGCATTTTTCTGAAGTTTTCCGCTTGTGCATCCTCTTTTGTTTTGAACTCTACTTTGCTAAGCTTTGTGACAGCATCAACCAGAAATGTAACCTCTTTGCCGAACATGCTTTTAATGTCATCGAGTGTAATGCCTGTATCTTCAATTGTATCGTGAAGGAGAGCTGCTGCTATTGTGGTGGTGTCAAGCTTCAGGTCTGCCAAGATCTCGGCTACAGCTACCGGATGAAGTATGTATGCTGACCCTTCCGCTCTTCGCTGGCTGCAGTGTGCGTCTCTGGAGAGCACATATGCTTTTCTTATGATCTCAAGATCCGCATCAGGAGCATAGGATCTGATTTTGTCATAAAGCTTTTTCAGCGTTGTCATATAAGTTAATTATACATTTTTCGCATTGTGTTAATATATCTGGCATGGACAAGCTGATCATAACTGGAAACGGCCCTTTAAGGGGGGAAGTAGAGATAAGCGGCGCTAAAAATGCGTCCCTGCCTATAATTACTGCGTCAATCCTGTCAACCGGCAAAAGCTATATAAAGAAGGTGCCTGAGCTCAAAGATATATCAACTATGATGAAGCTTCTTTCAAATATGGGCGCTGATGCTAAACTTGAAGGAGATACGGCAGTTATAGATACAACAGGGCTCAGAAATTTTGAAGCTCCGTATGAACTCGTAAAGACAATGCGCGCCTCTGTGCTGGTGCTCGGGCCTCTGCTCGCCAGACATGGGAGAGCAAGGGTGTCTCTTCCTGGCGGATGCGCTATAGGCGCAAGACCTATTAATATGCATCTTGCAGGTCTGGAGAAGATGGGGGCAAAGATAGAGCTCCAATCAGGATATGTAATAGCAGAAGCTGATGCTCTGAGGGGAGCATCAATATATTTTGATATTCCTACAGTCACAGGCACAGAAAATCTGATGATGGCTGCTGCTCTGGCAAAGGGCACTACTGTGCTAGAAAATGCTGCACGAGAGCCAGAGGTGATCGATCTTGCAGAGTGTCTTATCAGAATGGGTGCAAAAGTTTTTGGGGCAGGCACAAGCATTATAGAGATTGAAGGCGTTTCTGAGATGGCGCCAATAGACAACTACGCTGTTATCGGCGACAGGATAGAGGCTGGTACTTTTATGGCTGTAGCAGGAGTTACAGGCGGAGACCTGCTGATAAAAAACTTCTCAGAGAAACATCTCGATGCGGTTATCCTTAAATTTATGGATGCAGGCCTGGTTTTTGAAAAAGAGGCTGGAGGCATGAGAGTCAAAGGTCCTGAAAAACCCAAGGCATGTGATATAAAGACTATGCCGTACCCTGGATTTCCTAC
>JAFGXL010000015.1 GCA_016936655.1 Nitrospirota bacterium
GACATTGGCTACAATCGACGGGTAGTTTGTACCCTTTTATCGAAGCCTTCGTCAACTGGCTCTTCTACGAGAGAGACGGATGGAGCGGGAAACGGGATTCGAACCCGCGACCCTCAGCTTGGAAGGCTGACGCTCTACCACTGAGCTACTCCCGCATAAACAATACAACAGAAAGCTACTTTAAACTCTGGCCCCGGCTGATGCAGCCAACATATTAATAACCAGAACCTTATGCATCTATGCAAAAGTAATACATGGTGGAGAGGGGAGGATTCGAACCTCCGAAGGCGGAGCCGGCAGATTTACAGTCTGCTCCCTTTGGCCACTCGGGAACCTCTCCTTATATAAAAAAACCGGAATTCAATAACGAGAAGCCTATATCTGGCCAGCTGAAGCCGCAAAACTCTATCGCAAAAGCCGCCTTTATTCCTATTTCTTCTGTTATTGATTCCTGCCTGCTGCTTAAATGGAGCCACCGAAGGGAATCGAACCCCCGACCCGCTGATTACAAATCAGCTGCTCTACCATCTGAGCTACGGTGGCAAGAACTGATTAATATAAGGGAAATATTATAATTTAGTCAAGGCAGAAAATGCAACATAATGAGGCAGGGGTAATTATATTTAACAAAAACATCAAAACAGCCCCTAAAATGGCCTTAACAATCTGATATTCATAAACTTTTGCGATATCTCCGCCTGACAACTTCATAAGCCATAATTCCGGATGCCACAGAAACATTCAGCGAGTTTACGCTTCCGAGCATAGGCAGACTCACAATCTCATCACATAGATCCCTTACTGTTCTCCTGAGACCCTTTCCTTCAGAGCCTACAACAATCGCTACCGGACCTGTGAGATCGATATCCCATATTGTGTTTTCTGACCCTGCCTCTGCGCCTAATATTAATATATCCTGTTGCTTCATCGCTAAAATTGCGTGCTTGATATTAACTGTTTCACATAAAGCCACATGTTCTATCGCCCCTGCAGAGGCCTTTGCAACAAGCGGACTCAGGCCTGCAGATCTGTGAGACTGGAATACAACACCATGAGCTCCTGCTGAATCAGCTGTTCTTAAAACAGCGCCGAAGTTGCGCGGATCTTCTATACAGTCGAGCACCATAAAAAATGGAGACTCGTGTCTTGATCCAGGTATCTCGAGCAGGTCTTCAATACTGATTGTTGATATAGGAGCTGCTTTTGCAGCAATGCCCTGATGTCCCTTTTGGAACTTCTCATCAAAAAACTGTTTGCCTGCCTGCTCAAGCGTAATGCCGAGCTCAGCAGCCTCTTTCAGGAGCTTTGATACTGCATCATTGCGGCTGCTGTAGACCACTTTTTCGATCTTTCGGCCTGATCTGAGAGCCTCTGAAACAGGATTCAACCCATATATCCAGTCTGTTTCAATGCGCTTTACATGCTGCCTGTCCCTGCTACGAAATTCTGACCTTCCATGTCGTGCCATTCTGTTTATCCTCAAGAAGTATTCCTTTTGTCTCCAGATATTTTCTTATAGTATCCGCTGCTGCCCAGTCTTTGTTCTGGCGGGCAGTCCTTCTCTGTTCAATCAGATTCTGTATCTCCTGCTCTGTAACCGGCAGTTTCTTTGTTCTCAGAAGCGCCCTGCTCCAGTCATGCGGTGTCCTGCCAAAGAGATTGAGCAGAACTCCAAACTCATTAAGCACTGCCTTTGCCTTTGAAACAAGAACAGCAGCCTGCTCTCCCTTTATCTTCATATCGAGGAACCTGTTTATCTCCCGCACAAGCTCAAAAAAGTGCCCAATAGCCATAGCTGTGTTGAAATCATCATCCATAGCTTCTTCAAACCTCTGCCCAAACCTGTCCAAAAAGACCTGAAGCTCATTAATAGCCGATTGGCCTTTTTCGTCAGAAGCGCCTTCTGATGCCTTTGCTGTATATTCATCAATCCTTGAAATGGTTGAGTAGAACCTGTCTAGTGATGATTCAGCATCCCTTAACTGCTCTTTGGAAAACTCTATGGGATTTCTATAGTGCGTAGACAGTATAAACAGCCTCACAACTTCTGGATCGAATACGTCCAGTATCTCGCGAATTGTAAAGAAGTTGCCAAGAGACTTGGACATCTTCTCTTTGTCGATTGTTATAAAGCCATTGTGCATCCAGTATTTGGCAAAGGGTTTGCCTGTATATGCCTCAGACTGGGCAATCTCATTTTCATGATGCGGGAAGATGAGGTCAGCTCCCCCGCCATGTATATCTATCGACTCTCCAATATGTTTGATAGCCATTGCCGTACACTCAATATGCCATCCAGGCCTGCCCTTGCCCCATGGGCTCTGCCACCACGGCTCGCCCTCTTTTGATGCCTTCCATAATGCAAAGTCCATAGGTGAGCGCTTTCTGTCATCAACATTAACACGCGCTCCTGCCTGAAGATCATCCAGATCTTTCTTGGAGAGCTTGCCATAGCCTTCAAAGCTGTTAACAGCAAAATATACGCTTCTGCCGCCATCCTCTTCCACTTCATATGCATAGCCTTTACCAATAAGTGCGCTTATCACACTTTTCATTTCTTCAATATGGTCTGTAGCCTTAGGCTCAACATCTGCCCGAGCTATACCCAGACCATCCATATCCTGATAGTATTCATTTATATACTTTTCAGAAACCGTAGCCCATGAACTCTTTTCTTCATTGGCGCGCTTTATTATCTTGTCGTCGATATCTGTAAAATTCCTGACATATTTGACATCAAAGCCCTTGTATTTGAGATAGCGCCTTATTACATCAAATACCACCGCGCTCCTTGCATGGCCTATATGGCAATAGTCATAAACAGTCACACCGCATGCATACATGCCCACTTTATTGCCGGAAAGAGGCACAAAATCCTCTTTTTTGCCGGACATGGTGCTAAAAACCTTCATTCTCCCCCCTTTCCCCTCGAGCGACTCTATTCTGTTTTTCAGTATGGCTATATGTTCATTCATTTCATGAAACTTGTCTTCAACAGGATCTGGCAAACGAACATGGTCAAGCGCTTCGACTATGCCGTCAAACCCAAACTGCACAACCTTCTTTTTAATGACTCTGCCAGGCACACCCACCACAATAGAATAGTCAGGCACAGACTTCAGCACAACAGAATTTGCGCCTATCTTTACAAAGCTGCCTATCTTTATAGGCCCCAGCACCTTTGCACCTGCCCCCACCACTACATTGTTGCCTAAAGTTGGATGTCTTTTGCCCTTATCCTTGCCTGTACCCCCAAGCGTTACCCCTTGATATATAAGACAGTTTTCACCTATTTCTGTAGTCTCTCCTATCACAACTCCCATACCATGGTCTATGAAGAAACCGGGGCCTATTCTGGCTGCAGGATGTATCTCTATGCCTGTCAGCAGGCGAGCAGAATAGGATATCAGCTTAGGCAGCAGAGGAATTCCGATATTTTTGAGCCGGTGGCTTATCCTGTGCAGAACTATCGCATGAAACCCCGGGCATGTAAGCAGAGCCTCTGCTCTGCATACAGCAGCCGGATCACGATCAAATACAGCATTAAAATCGAGTTTTATCTCTGTCAGAAGTGACATGATTCTGAATTATAACCTAAACCAGCCAAAATCAGGCGCTATTGTCCTCTGCGCTTCATCAGGCTCTGGACAGTTGGAAAAAGATCAATATTTGTATGGGGCAGAAATAGCGCGGACATATATTCATCCATAAATCCCCTGGATACAGAAAGCTCAACATATGTCATTTTCGATGCTATATCTTCAGCCTCTGCTCTAAGATCTTCTGAAAGAAGGCTCAGATACGCGCCAGTGATGGATGTGTTGCCCATGAAGACAAATTTATCTCTAGGAAGGTCAGGCAGCATACCGAGTGTTATTGCCCTGTCAACATTCAAATAGTTGCCGAATCCGCCTGCTATATACACTCTGCTTACATCATCAAATGTAAGTCCTGCCTCATTTAACAGTGTCGTAACACCGGCATATATGGCAGCCTTTGCTCTTAAAAGATTCTCTATGTCAGGCTCTGTAAGCGCAATATATCTATGCATGGACTCATTGTGAAAAAAAACGTACTCCGGCCCATTTTCACCCTTTCTTATTCTGGAGCTGCTTCCTGAAGAGAATCTGCCCTTCTGGTCAATCAAGCCGGCAAGATACATTTCTGAAATAGCATCGATCATACCCGAGCCGCATATTCCAATAGGATGAGTTCCTGCCACCACGCCGAGTTCAGGCTCCAGAGTCAATGGATCTATCTTCACAGACTCTATCGCGCCTTCTGTTGCGCGCATACCGCACTTTATACCACTGCCCTCAAAGCATGGGCCTGCTGAACATGCTGCTGTCATCATCCACTCACTATTGCCTATAGCTATTTCTCCGTTAGTGCCTATATCCATGAACAGAGCTATTTCATCGCTCTTGTGCATTTTGCATGCTAGCACTCCGGAGACTATATCGCCTCCTACATAGCTCGCTATGCATGGCAAAGTATATATAGGAGCCTGTCTGTTTATCTTCAGTCCTGCTGTGCCTGCCTTCCAGAGCGGGAAAAAGTTCATTGTTGGTATATAAGGCTCTTCGCGAATTGATGCAGGATTGAGACCCCAGAATATATGCGCCATAGTCGTATTTGCAGAAACAACAGCTGAATCTATCTCACAAAAAGATATGCTGTGGCGCTCTATCAAAGAGACTGCTATAGAATTAATATCTTCAACAACTGCATTGCGGAGTTCATCCAGCCTTATCTCAGCATCATCTCCCTCAGACGCATATACGATCCTTGTTATTACATCATCGCCAAAACGCATCTGCGAGTTGTATGTAGATCCCACATCAATAACAGATCCGTCAGAAAGACTCACCAGATAGACCACAATTGTTGTTGTTCCAATATCAATAGCAAGCCCGTACCTTTTGCTGCACCGATCTTTTGATGTCAGGAATATAGCTTCATCTGGAGCTCCTTCGCCCTTTATATAGCTGAGGTCAACCTCCCAATTTGAGAATCTGAGTGTCTCGAACATTCCAGCTATAAAATCATGAGAAAATCTCATATCCGAAAATCCCTTATCCTGAAGGCTGCGCTTGAGTCTTTCGAGGTCGCTTATGCTGTCGCTTATTGTTGGATGAGGAAGACTCAGAAATACCCTGCTTACTATAGGACTTAGCTCTGCTCCGTATGATCTGAAATAGTCAGAAAGGTCTTTTGTTTTTGCTACAGCTATCTTGTCTCCAACTACAAGCAGAGACTCTTTGGGTATATCGACAACAATATCAGACTCCGGAAAGCTCTGGCAGGAAATAACTGCACCCCCTTTTCGCTCTTCTGCGCTCAGTCTTATATTGGACTCTGTCCTGTACCGGCCTTCAACAATATTGACCTTGCATTTGCCGCATGTACCCCTTCCTCCGCATGAAGCAGCAAGAAATACACCGCTGCGTTTAAGAGATGAGAAGATCGACTCTCCGGCATTTACCTGAACCTCATGTCCTGAAGTCAATATTATCTTCAAAAATACACCACCGTTTAATGATAATTAGCTGCATTTTTATATTCTACCACAGCGCCAAAGCACACTGATATTTATTGTTTTTTATAGTCGTATAATGTGCATTATTTGCACTGAGCATGCAATTAATGCGTTTACACATTTTTTATGCTATATAAGTTATTGAAACTATTAAAGTGCACATGCAGGCATTGAAATTGCATTTGTATTAGTTGCTTATTAGAGTCACAATAATAGTATCTCAAAAGGAGGCAGTCATGTTTAAACATTTATTTGTAATCAGCCTATGTCTTTTGCTGGTCGCTCCTATGGCATTTTCAGCACAGGAAACAGGGAAAATCGCTATAGCATCTACAGGCAAGGCGGCAACTGATCAGGTGAGCCAGCTTGCTGGAAGGGGCCCATACTTCCAGATCTTTGACAACAGCGGCAAGCTTGTGGAAACAATTGAAAACCCATACAAAACAGCACGTGGAGGAGCAGGGGTATCCATAGTCAGCCTTCTTGCTAAAAAGGGTGTAACTAAAATAGTAGCAGGGGAAGCAGGGCCAAGAATGGCCAATGCTATGAAGGCTCAAAACATAGTCTTTATGGAATTTAAAGGCAGTGTAGAGAAGGCTCTTAAACATGCAATAGGCAGCAAATAAAAATTCTACTCAACAGGAGATATAATGCAGAAGAAGATTTTTCATACACGCGGATTTATGAGCCTGCTCACAGCGCTAAGTTTTATTGCGATGACGATTTCGGGCATTGTACTTTACTTCACTCCTCACGGCAGGATCGCATACTGGACAGACTGGAAGTTTGCTCTTTTAACAAAAAACAACTGGGCTGATATGCATGTTCTTACCAGCCTGCTTTTTGTGGTCGCAGCAGCATGGCACCTTTATCTGAACTGGCAGGTTTTCATGTCATACATATGCCGCAAGGCACAGACAGCTGCGAGCCTCAAAAAAGAGCTGGCTATTGCAGCCGTCATAACCTTGATATTCACATTCGGTCCTGTATTCAGCATTCCGCCATTCAGCTATGTAATAGACTTTTCTGAATATCTGAAAAAATCATGGGTATCAAGCAATGAATATGAACCTCCGTTCGGGCATGCTGAAGAGCTCTCCCTAAAGGCTCTCGCAAGAAGAACAAATATTGATCTGCAGTCTTCGATGGATGAATTAAGAAATAGCGGCATAAAATTTAACAACAGCTCAGAGTCACTACAGAGCATCGCCAAGGCTAACAATAAAAACGCGATGGAGATATTCGCCATAATCAAGAAGTTTCAGAAAATTGATCCTATTGAAACTGGCACAAAATTCAGCCCAGAACAGGTTGAAGAGCGCTTTGCAGGCAAAGGCATAGGCAGAAAGACACTTAAACAGGTGGCTGCTGAAAACGGTATTGATATTGAGCAGGCTGTCAAAAAACTCGAGGCAAAAGGCATAAAAATAGGAGAAGACGAGCCTTTCAAGGATGCTGCTGCACGTAATGACATATATCCGCTCGACCTACTGAAGGTCATCCTTGTTGAAGGGTATTCACCAGACAGCCAGACAGGAGGCAAGAAATGATAAAGAAAATTAGCATATTTGCAGGAGCTTTATTGTTCACAGCATCTGCTCTATTTGCTGCTGACTATAGCACCATGAGCACAGAAGAGCTTGCATCTATGCGAGGCAAGATGCAAAACGCCACTGTGCAGGAGCGCAGCGCATTTCAAAATGAGTGGCAGAAGCGGGTACAGACAATGTCAGCTGAGGATCGCCAGAAGTATCTAGGCAGACCCCAAGGCGCAGGACAGGGGGCAGCACCCGGAAGCAGAGGTGCAAACAAGCCGGGCTCCAAAGGATTCGGAGGCCGCGGCGGCAGATAACAATAAAATATAACTTATTTATAAATAACAAATTTACAGGCTGTCCGACACTGTCGGACAGCCTGTAAATTATCTAACACTGCAGTAATTGAATTGCCATCTCTTCAGTTCAATGTGTTAAAATTATTGCTCATAATATTCAAGGAGATTCCATGTCTAACACCAGACTTGTCCATATGTACCGCACACCTGCTCTATCTGAGTACCAGACAGATGTGCTGCTCAAAAATACTGAGACCGCAATGCCCTCTGTAATATCAGACATAGAAACAGAGCACTGCTTCAATATCGAGACAACAGAGCCTCTTTCTGGCAGCGACCTGAACACTCTCACATGGCTTCTCTCAGAGACATTTGAAAAAGAGCTCTTTTCAACATCAAGCTTTCTTGCTACTGATACAGAATCAGCCATAACAATAGAGGTCGGGCCGAGAATGAACTTCTCTACCGCATGGTCAACGAACGCTGTATCCATATGCCGCGCATGCGGACTCAAAAAGATAACCAGGATTGAGCGTTCAAGAAGATACAGGGTATTGCTCAATAAAGATATGGCCTGCTTTGACAGGCAGGCATTTCTGGCGCTGGTGCATGACAGGATGACAGAGTGCGAATACAAAAACAGACTCATAACATTCGAGACAGGAATTGTGCCTGAGTCTGTATTCACAGTGCCGCTCATCGAAGATGGCAAAGATGCGCTGCGCAAACTCAACACAAAAATGGGACTCGGCCTGGATGACTGGGATGTTGACTACTACTACAACCTTTTTGTGAATGACCTGAAGCGTAATCCGACAAATGTGGAGTGCTTTGATCTGAGCCAGTCCAACAGCGAGCATTCTCGTCACTGGTTCTTCACTGGAAAGATAGTTATAGACGGCAAAGAGCTGGACAAGAGCCTGATGAAGATAGTGAAAGAGCCTTATCTCAAAAACAAGAACAACAGCGTAATCGCATTTCATGACAACTCGAGCGCTATTGAGGGCTTCAGGATAAAGACACTCATTCCGCAAAAACCGGGATCACCTTCAAAATTTGATGAAAAAGATACTTTTTACCACCTCATATTTACAGCAGAGACTCACAACTTCCCATCCGGCGTAGCTCCGTTTCCGGGTGCAGAAACAGGCACAGGCGGCAGAATAAGGGATGTGCATGCAACAGGCAGGGGCAGCCTTGTTGTTGCAGGCACAGCAGCATACTGCGTGGGCAACCTCAGAATTCCGGGATATGAACAGCCATGGGAGGATATGACATTCGAGTACCCGACAAACCTCGCCTCTCCGCTCCAGATAGAGATTGATGCGAGCAACGGAGCATCTGACTATGGCAATAAGTTCGGCGAACCGCTGATACAGGGCTTCACACGCGCATTTGGCCTCAGGCTTCCTGATGGAGAGAGAAGGGAGTGGCTCAAGCCGATCATGTTCACAGCCGGAGTAGGCCAGATAGATGCATCGCATATTGAAAAAGGCGGACCTGAAAAGGGAATGGTTGTGGTTAAGCTCGGCGGCCCTGCATACAGGATAGGCATGGGCGGCGGCGCTGCATCAAGCATGATACAGGGCGAAAATGTTGCAGAACTCGACTTCAATGCTGTACAGCGCGGAGATGCTGAGATGGAGCAGAAGGTTAACCGCGTTATACGGGCATGCGTTGAGATGGCAGGTGCAAACCCGATAATCAGCATCCATGACCAGGGCGCAGGCGGCAACTGCAATGTTGTAAAAGAGATCATCTACCCTGCCGGTGCAAAGATAAATATTCGCGATATACTCGTTGGAGACAATACACTCTCTGTGCTCGAAATATGGGGAGCTGAGTACCAGGAGCAGGATGCGCTGCTTCTTTCTTCAGACAAGGTGAGCCTCTTTGCAACACTCTGTCAAAGAGAGAAGGTGCCGTTCTCTGTAATCGGCGACATAACCGGCGATGGATACATAGTACTATTCGACAGACTTGATAACTCAACCCCGGAAAATCTTGACCTAAAAAAAGTACTTGGAGAGATGCCGAAGAAGACATTTACCATGCAGAGGGCAGAGCCTGAATTAAAACCGCTCGTTCTTCCTGATGGGATAACAATAAAAGACGCGCTCAACAGGGTGCTTAGGCTCGTATCAGTCGGATCTAAAAGATTCCTCACCAACAAGGTGGACAGGTCTGTTACAGGCCTGATAGCGAGACAGCAGTGCGCTGGTCCGCTTCAACTCACAGTATCTGATGTGGCTGTCATAGCACAAAGCCACTTCAGCAATACAGGCGCTGCGATATCCATTGGCGAGCAGCCGATAAAAGGGCTTATTGATCCAGCTGCAATGGCGCGCATGAGCGTTGCAGAGGCTGTAACAAATATTGTCTGGGCAAAGATAACAAAGATCGAGGACATCCGCTGCTCAGGCAACTGGATGTGGGCGCCTAAACTCCCGGGAGAGGGAGCGAGGCTCTATGATGCTGCTGTTGCGATGAGCGATCTTATGTGCGAACTCGGCATAGCCATTGACGGCGGTAAAGACAGCCTTTCGATGGCAGCAAAGGTTACAGGCAAGACGACTGATGAACTTGTTAAGTCTCCCGGCACGCTCGTTATCTCAGCATATGCGCCCTGCCCTGACATTACAAAGACAATAACTCCTTACATAAAGGCAGCTGGAAATGATCTGATCTTTATAGACTTGGCAGGCTCAAAAAACAGACTCGGCGGATCTGCGCTTGCTCAGTGCTACAGCCAGGTGGGCAGCGAGACTCCTGATATTGAAGATTCATCAGCTTTAAAAAACGCCTTTGCAACTATACAGAATTTAATAGACAAAGGCCTTATACTTTCTGGACATGACAGGAGCGACGGCGGTCTTATAACCACGCTTCTTGAGATGGCGTTTGCAGGCAACTGCGGACTCGATCTCAACATATCCGCAAAAGACGCATCATCTATTGAGTATCTATTCTCTGAAGAGTCCGGACTTGTAATAGAGTGCAGCCCAAAAGACACAGACAATATAATTTCGGTCTTCACCAAACAAGGCATACCTGTTGCAGCAGTTGGCAAAAGCAGTGCGAACAATAATATAAAAATAAGCTTCAATGGCAAAGACGAGCTCAATGAAGATATGCGCGCGCTCAGGGCCGTATGGGAAGAGACGAGCTACCAGCTCGAGAAGCTCCAGGCAAATCCGGCCTGCGTTGAAGAAGAAAAGAAGAATATATACGACAGATCCGGCCAGACATTCAGAACATCTTTCAGCCCGGAGCCAACACCAGAGATCATTCTTAAAAAGGGCGCAAAACCTTCAGTTGCAGTAATACGCGAAGAGGGCAGCAATGGAGACAGAGAAATGTGCTCTGCATTTTACCAGGCTGGATTTGATGTCTTTGATGTGACAATGTCTGACTTGCTTGATGAGCGGATCGAGCTGGATCAATTCAGAGGCGCAGTATTTGTGGGCGGGTTCAGCTACGCAGATGTAATGGACTCTGCAAAAGGCTGGGCAGGCACAATCAGGTTCAACACCAGGCTTCAGGATAAGTTCAATGGATTTTATAACAGGCCAGACACATTTAGCCTCGGCGTATGCAACGGCTGTCAGCTGATGGCCCTGCTCGGATGGGTGCCATGGGAAGGCATAGAAGATGCGAAGCAGCCGAGATTCATCCATAATAAATCAGGCAGATTTGAATCGAGGTTCAGCAGCCTCAGGATACTCCAGAGCCCCTCGATTATGCTAAAAGACATGGAAGAGTCTGTTCTTGGGGTATGGATTGCTCATGGTGAAGGTTTTGCGCATTTCCCCGATAATAAAATACTTGTTGATTTATTGGAGAAAAACCTTGCTCCAGTCAGATACGCTGATGACCTGGGCAATATAACAGAGGCATACCCGTTCAATCCGAACGGCTCTCCACAAGGGATAGCAGGCCTATGTTCTCCGGATGGCAGACATCTTGCGATGATGCCTCACCCTGAAAGGGCGTTTTTAAAATGGCAATGGCCTTGGATGCCTGAGAATATGAAGAGAGAACTTGCAGCATCGCCGTGGCTCAGGATGTTCCAGAACGCGCGGCAGTGGTGTGAAAATAATTAAATGAGAGGCAGGAATCATGTCAGATTCAGAGATTAAAAAGACTCATGTCAGATCCTTTTACAGCAAGATGCTTGTAACATGCTACGAATGCAACGGGATCAAGTATGTTGCCAACCAGCACGGCAACTGGGATGTTTATGAAGGCGAGTACGAACGCGGCAACCGCACAAGAACAGTGCCGGCAGCAGCAGAAGAGATAACAAAAATAATCAGCGAGCATAAAAAACAGTCAGGCGGCAAATAATCTTGTAAACAACAGGCCTGTTGTATTCTGCACAACAGATGCAGCAGGTCAAAACCAGCATCAGGCAAGAGTTGATATACAGAATCCTTGCAGACCTCACTGTAGCGCTACACTTTGGCTGGATACTCTTTCTGATATTCGGCTGTTTCCTCGGAACAAGATTCAGGCTGATAAAAATAGTCCATCTTTCAGCCCTCGCCTTTGCTGTAATCATTAACGCTTCAGGCAGCGTATGTCCATTAACATATCTGGAGGTCTGGCTGAGGCAAAAACATGACCCTTCCCTGTCGTATGCAGGATCATTCATAGTGCACTACATCGAAAAGCTGATCTACTTCACCTTCCCTGAAAGTTCTCTCGCTGTACTTACAATTATGCTCGCCGGACTTAATCTCTTTGTATATTTGCGAAGACGCAAAAGCATAAAATCCTGATTCTGCTATTGTAACTTTCAATCATCAGTCGTACAATATGTTTTAAATAAAAAAAGAACAGGAACAAATATGATGACTAATAAAATATACCTCGACCACGCAGCGACCACTCCTGTTGATCCAAGAGTTGCTGAAGCGATGCTGCCATTCTTCACAGAGCAGTTCGGCAACCCCTCGAGCCAGCACTCATTTGGCCGTGATGCAAAAGCTGCTGTTGAAAAGGCTCGCAGTCAGGTGGCATCACTCATAAACTCTGAACCTGAAGAGATCATCTTCACCAGCGGCGGCACAGAGAGCGACAACTTTGCTATAAAAGGCACTGCATTTGCAAACATGGCAAGAGGCAGCCATATCATCACTTCAACAATAGAGCATCATGCTGTTCATGATCCATGCGAATTTCTAAAGCAGTTCGGATTTGAAACCACATTTATTCCTGTGGATAAAAACGGCATGATCAACCTTGCTGACATTGAGAAGGCGATAACAGACAGGACAATACTGATTTCAGTGATGCATGCTAACAACGAGATGGGAACGATTCAGCCCGTAAGCGATGTGAGCATCATCGCAAAGTCACACGGCATACAGCTTCATACAGATGCAGTACAGACCTTTGGGCAGATACCTGTTGATGTGAAGCAGCTCGGAGTGGATATGCTCAGCATATCTGGCCATAAAATCTACGGACCAAAAGGCATAGGCGCAATATACATAAAAAAAAGCACAAAGATAACGCCTTTTATGCATGGAGGCGGACAGGAAAGAGGGCTCAGATCATCCACGCTCAATGTGCCCGGCATAGTCGGACTCGGCAGGGCTGCCGAGATAGCTGCTGATATGATCAACACAGAACCGTTGCGCCAGAGTACTCTCAGGAACAATCTTATTAAAAAGCTTCAGGAAGATGTAGGCGACCTGAAGCTCAACGGCCACCCTTCAAGCAGGCTGCCGAACAACATAAACATATCGTTCAACAATACTGACGGCGAGTTTCTTATGTCGAGTCTTGATATTTCCGGCATAGCATGCTCAACAGGCTCTGCATGCAGTTCAGCCGGTTCAGGGCCTTCACATGTACTGCATGCACTCGGCCTGTCAGAAAGGATGATAGGATGCTCACTGCGGCTGACTCTCGGCAGGAGCACAACCTCAGAAGACCTTAATTCTGCAGCAGAAATGATTTCTGATCTGGTAAAAAAAGCGAGGGCAATGGCGCCCAGATTCTAAAGCTTTCAGTCCGCCTCTTTAACAGGAAAGGTTATCGTAAAAGCCGCACCAGCTCCAAATATGCTCTCAACCTTTATGTCGCCGTCCATTGCGTATACAAGCTCCTTGACTATAGCAAGCCCCAACCCAAGCCCTGATGAAGCTCCCTTGTCTGCTCTGTAGAATCTGTCAAAAATATTAGGTATCTCATCCTGCGGGATTCCTCTGCCTGTATCACTAACCTTTATGAACCATTTTTTATCATCAGCACCATATTCAATATCTACAGATCCGGAATCTGTAAACTTCAGCGCATTGGAGAGAAGATTCCTCAATATGCTCTCTAGTTTTTCAGCATCAGTCATAATAATAACGGGCCCTGTGTTGTGTATGTTCAGGCTAATGCCTTTTTCCTTAAACAATGCGTCAATAGCTGCTGCAACACACCTTATAAAATCCCTCAGCTCCATCTCCTCAAGATTGCCTTTTGAGAGAAAGCTCGCCTCAGCTATGGCTAAGTTCTCTATGCCGTCGATAAGCTTTGTCAGCCTCTCTATACCGCCCTGTATATTAGCCATGCCTCTTTCCCTGTCCATAACGCAGTCAACTATCGCCTCTGCCTGCGTCTTGATGACAGTAAGCGGGGTACGCAGCTCATGGGCTATGTTGGACATCAGCTTTTTTCTTATGGCTTCTTCTCGTTTCAGTGACTCTGCCATCTTCGCAAAAGCATCAAAAAGGTCTTCCACCTCATCTTCACCGCCGGACATCAGTCGGTGAATGCTGGAATCCGGTTTTTCAACAGTAACATTAAAGTCTCCCTCTGTAATCCTCTCGGCAGCTTTTTTAAGATTTGATACAGGCTTGGATAGAAATTCGCTCATAAAGTAGGCGATTATAAGCGCACTACCGCCTGCTATGAAAAATGAGAATATAAGAAAGTTGTTGACACGCTGCTTGAATATCATCTCTTTTCGCAGCAGATCCTTCTTGTCATAAGGCTGCCAGAATAGCGATGCTGCTTTTTTGCCGTTTATAACCAGCGGGTACTCATAAAAATGCGCTGCGCTCTTTCTGAGATTGAAACTGTCATGCAGCCGCCTTAGCATGCCGGGGGAGAGGGTCTGAGCCACAACCTCTGAAGAGATTATTTCTGCGCCTGTGCTGTCTGTTATCCTGAGGTTTATGCCGAGCATCATCGCCCAGTGCACAGCATCAGCAAGCATCTTCATATTCCAGATGCCATTATTGTAGCTGTCCTCAATAGATGTTATTACCCAGTAGAACTGATCATCCTTAACCTTGTCCACATACTCGTCAAAATCATTTATTATAAATTTTTCGAATATAAAGTTTGATAGCAGCACAGCAACTATTATCGAGACAAAAGCAAGAAATATCTTGGTTCTCATCCTCGAGCCTCATCAGCAGTTCCTATAAACTTATAGCCAGAGCCATAGACTGTCTGTATATAAGCAGGCTCTTTAGGATTGTCGCCTAGTTTCTGTCTTATGTTTTTTATATGCGCATCAACCACTCTCTCAAAACCCTCAAAATCATATCCCTGTACGATATTAATGAGCTGGAGCCTCGAAAAAACCATATGCGGCTTTTCTGCTAGTCCGAGAAAAAGCCTAAACTCTGTTGTAGTCATCGGCACAAGCTGGCCGCTTCTGAAAACCTCCATTGATGAAGCGTCTATAACAAGATCTCCGCTGTTGAAGGATAGCTTGTCTCCTCCAGATCTGGAGCTGCTCCTTCTGAGATGCGCCTTTATGCGCGCAACCAGCTCTCTTGGGCTGAAAGGCTTGACCACATAGTCATCAGCCCCCAGTCCTAGACCTGCGATCCTGTCGTCTTCAGTACTTTTTGCTGTGAGCATTATTATAGGAACATCTGTAACTTCACGAGCTGCCCTGCAAATCTCTTCGCCATCCATGTCAGGCAGCATCAGATCCAAAATTATAAGATCAAATCTATACTTCAGCATACTCAGCGCAGAAGCTCCGTCAGCAGCTAAAGACACACTGAAACCCTCTCTCTGGAGATAAGATCTTACTATATCTGCGATATTTGCCTCGTCTTCCACAACGAGTATCTTTTTGCCCGGCATAACCCTCTTTACTATTTAATGATTAATATAAGCTTTACCTAAATACTACCATAACTTTATAACATGGTTGCATATGAATAAAATATGCAATAAACTAATTATTAGGGAATAACAGCTTAAGCAGCAATATTAATATCAACCGCGAATATAGAGGGAAGAACGGATGCTGCTTGATCAGAAACATCTTACCGCAAAACTTATAACAGGAATGGCTCTTGTTCTGTCCACCTTTATAATATCCGGACAATCTTACGCTCAAGAGCAGGATCTTTACAAACATCCCAAATATTCAAAATATCAATTCAGCAAAAACCCTAAGATTATAGACCTTGCCACACAGCCTGCTGCTGTAGCCTCAGGGATAATAGTCGAATTAATGAAAAGAGACAATATACTGGCTGCAGACCTGAAGGCCATAGGCAGCAAGATCCGATTTCACAACTTTTTAAATGGATCTCACTCAAACTTTTTTTTAACAAGAGGAGATGTTGATGCTGTAATAGCAGGCGATGCCCCTACCATAGAACTTGCTCTCAGGCATCCGATATTTATACCTGCTCTGATCAAGCAGGGCAGTTCATCAATTATATCCAGAGACCTGATGACAGTATCTGATCTTAAAGGCAAGCGCATAGGCGTAACTCCTGGCACAACATCAGAGTTTGGGCTGCTTATTGTGATGTCTATCGAAGGTCTTTCACAAAAAGATGTAAATATAGAGCCTATGGAGATAACTGAGCTGTCTTCTGCGCTGCACAGGGGAGCGATCGATGCATTTGCTGCTTGGGAGCCTACACCCTCAAACGCACTCATGAAGCACAGCAACTTCCGGGTGCTTGCTAAATACCCAAGCTTGAGCATGTTTGCATTCAGCAGACAGATTGTTGAAAAAAACAGGCCTGCAGCACTGCACATAATCGCATCTTATATCAGATCACTTAAGTGGCTTAGACAAAACTCATCCAATCTTAAAATAGCAGCTCAGTGGAACATAGATGGCATAAAATCGTTCACAGGAGAGCAGCCAAAACTCAACAGCGACCAGATCAGCAAAATAGTCAGGTCAGAAATCCTGCCCTCTGCTGATGCGCCGTTTGTACCCCGAAGGTCTCTCGAAAAGGGAGGAACCCTAAGGATGATCTTTGACCACCTGATAAGAAAAACTGGGTATGAAAACTCTAAATGGATCACTGTACAGCAGAGCATAGACAATACTCTGCTGCATACTGTGCTTTCTAATCCTAAAAAATACAGGATCGGAACTTTTGACTACACTATGGAACAGGGAGAGTAAGACATAACAAAAAAACTCAACAAAAGTTTTTTAAATTCTCTGCGGGGCAGGATATTCACCTACTTCACAGCAGCTGCTGTATTGTTGATTCTTTTTGCATGGCTAATAACTATGTTCGGCCTTCCTTACAGCGGATACAAGGGCAGCTGGCAAATATACAAATCAGAAGCATTCAAAAATCTTAATCTGATCGCGGAGCTTAAAAAGCATGAGCTTATGCATAAATTTGAACAGCAAATACAGACATCAAGAACAATAGCGTCAAACAAAATAATCCAGCGAACCTCAACAGACAATAAAGCCGAAGATCTGCTTAAGCTGTTCCAGAATATTTTTGATGAGCATCCTGACATCTCTTTGCTTGATCCTGATACAAAGCGTATTCTAGCAAACTCATCCGGCATTAAGAAGGGATCAGATTCTGAATATTTTGCAAGCATAAAAGATATCAAACCGGATATTCTGCATGAAGAGCTGGTATTTTATAAAAGCAGCTCCGGAACAATCTATGCCATACTGCTGCTGCCTGTAAATAAACCTTCAGATTCCTGGCATAAGAGAACAAACGCTCTGCTGGCTGTTCAGATAGATCTTACACAATGGTTTGCTTCAACTCTTCACACAACACCAGAGATGGGCAGCACAGGAGAGGTAATTATAATTGATGACAAAAAAGTTCTGCTCTCCGCTCTGAAGCATAAGCTGTCTGACGGAAACACGCCAAACCCGATGCAATATACTGCATCAACAAAATCAGCTGACTATGCTGTGATGGGTGTAGACAATATGCTGCACGAAACTGATTACAGAGGCGTTGAAGTACTTGCTTCAGTCAGATATATACAGGCTACGCCGGGTTCAGGACTCGGCATTATTGTAAAAATGGACAAAAGCGAAGTGTTTGAGCCTATATTAGAAAGTTTTAAATACCTCACTTTTATATCTCTTGGACTTCTGGCGCTTTTGATAGCGCTCGCAAATGCAGTGTCAAGGTGGCTCTCGGCTCCCATTGAAAAACTTGCTGACACAGCAAAGAAAATAAGTGAAGGAGATCTTGGAGCAAGGGCGCAGATCACAGGCAGACAAGATGTTGATGTGCTGGCATCAGCCTTCAACACTATGGCAGAAAAGCTCGAGGAATGGAACAGAGAGCTCGAATCAGAAGTAGAAAAAAGAACACTTGCTCTTCTGGATGCGACCACAAAACTGAATGCAAGCAAAGAGAAGCTCAGCATTGCTCTTTCCGCAGGTCATATAGGAATGTATGATATTAATTTTAAGACCGGAACAGTAGATATAAACAATGAATACGCAAAAATGCTTGGTTACCAGAATGCAGAAGATCTGCATGAATCAATAAACAGCTGGAAAGAGAGACTGCATCCTCTGGACAGAGACTCATCAGCAGAGGTATTCGATGCATTTATAAAGGGAGCGATTCCCGAATATGCAACCGAATTCCGTCTGCGCTCAAAAAATGGCGACTGGGTCTGGATACTCTCAACAGGCAAGATAATCGAGTATGATGAAAAAGGCAGTCCAGTAAGAATGCTCGGCACGCATCTTGACATAACAGACAGGAAGAAGAATGAGCAGATGCTAATGGATCGTGAAGAAAAATACCGCACGCTCTCCACAAGGTTCAACACTCTTCTAGAGGCAAACCCCGATGTTGTTATAGTGCTCTCGCCTGACATGAAAATTATATGGGCAAACAAAGCTGCTGAAGAAACCTTTGACTCTTCTGTGAATGAAATCATAGGAAAAACCTGCTGCGAATTTTGGTACAAGAGCGACTCTGGCTGTGTTGATTGTCAAGCTAAAAAGTGTTTATCATCAGGAGATCTTGAAGACTATACCATTGAGAGCCATGACAAGCGCACATGGGACATAAGATCAGTAGCAATCACTGATGAAGCAGGCAAGAGCAGCAACATTATAATATTCGGCCGCGATATAACTGACAATAAAAAGCTGGAAGAGCAGCTGCTGCAGGCTCAGAAGATGGAGGCTGTAGGGCAACTGGCCGGAGGCATAGCGCATGACTTTAACAACATACTTACAGGCATTATTGGATACGCGAGCCTGCTCCAAATGAAGGCTTCGGACAACAGCTCCGTAAAATCTGATGCTGCCAATATAATTCATGCTGCAGAGCGCGCAGCTGAAATGACAAAAAATCTGCTCACATTCAGCAGGAAGCAGATATTTAACTACTACACAATTAACCTGAATGAGATAATCTCCAGAACAATGAAAATAGCCGGCAGGCTGATACGAGAAGACATCGAGATAAAGACAGAATTCAAAAATGATCCGCTCTATATTACGGCTGATGAAAGCCAGCTCCAGCAGGTGCTGATGAACCTGATCACTAATGCGCGTGACGCCATGCAGCATGGCGGCAGACTGCTTATAACTACAGAAATCACAGAACTCGATGAGGAGTTTGTTAAGCTTCACAATATTGGCAGCCAAGGCAGCTATGTTGTCTGGAGTGTATCTGATACAGGCATCGGCATGGATGAGGAGACAAAAAGAAAGATATTTGAACCTTTCTTCACCACAAAAGAGGTTGGCAAAGGTACAGGGCTTGGGCTTTCTATGGTTTATGGAATAATCAAGCAGCATAAAGGCCACATTACTGTATACAGCAGCCCGGGCGAAGGAACAACATTCAGAATATACCTTTCTGCTGCTTCAAAAGAAAAATCAGCAGCAGCGAAATCTGAGGACAAACACCCGATGCCGTTTGGCAAAGGAGAGACAATACTGGTAGCTGAAGACGACTATGCGCTCAGGGGCATGACGGAATCTCTGCTTACAGAGTTTGGATACAAGGCTATAGTTGCTGAAAATGGCGAAGAGGCTATAGAGCTCTTTATACTCAATAAAGATAAGATAGATGCGCTGCTTTTTGATATCACAATGCCAAAGATGGGAGGAGTGCAGGCTTATATGGAGATAAAAAAGACAGCTCCTGATATCCGTTTTCTATTTTACACAGGTTACGCAAAAGACCTTATATCAGAAAAAGACTATCCGTTTGATATAACAAAGCTGATACAAAAACCTGTATCTCCGCAAGAGCTTCTTTCAAAGCTAAGAGAGATACTCGATGCATAACCTTTCAACCGGCAGCCATTATAAAGCTGCTTATATTTATTGCAGGGTCACTAAATTTGCTGTTCAATTATGCCAGTTCATGAGCCGCATTTATTATCCGGCTGTAATACTTTTAATAGCTTCGACTCTGCTTATGGTCAAACCCCAGAATTTATCTGCAGAGACACCCGGACAAAACAAAAAAATACTGATTCTTAATTCATACAACTATGGATACATATGGTCAGATCTGGAGATGAGCGGCATAGAATCCGTTTTTAAAGAATCTGGCATGCCCATAGATATTCATATAGAGTATCTCGACACAAAGCGTGTCTATGATCAAAAGCATCTCGAAAATATTTTCAGGCTTTTTAAATATAAATTTACCAAAGATAAGTTCGACATAATAATATCTGCTGACAACGATGCATTAGCTTTTATGCTTAAGCACAGGGCTGAACTCTTCCCCGGCACTCCGCTGGTATTCTGCGGCATAAATAACTTCAGTCCTTATATGATAAGCGGTCAGAAAAACATAACAGGCGTGGTGGAAACAATTGATTATTCAAAGACAATAGAGATAGCCCTAAAGCTCTTTCCCGATGCATTCAGTATAGTCGCTGTAACTGATGAAACCATAACCGGACAAGCCCATGCTAAAAAAATTAAGGAGTTAGAGCCTCAATTCAAGGGTCGCGCCAGCTTAACAGTTCTGAATCTTAACAATATGACAATGCGCGATCTGCAGCTCAGGCTGAGCGCTCTCGATGAAAATCATATTGTGCTGCTGCTCGCCCACTTCAAAGACAAGACAGGCAGATCATACTCTATACAGGAGAGCCTCGGAATTCTCGCTAAAATCAGCAATGCTCCCAGCTTTGTTGTTACAGAAGACAGGGTAGGCTCAGGAGTTGTAGGCGGAATGGTTGTGTCTGGATATTTTCAGGGCAGGACTGCAGCACACATTGCCATAAGAATACTTGGAGGTGAAAAACCAGAGAGTATCCCGATAGTTACAGAAAGCGCAAATAAATATATATTTGACTACAACGCCCTAAAGCGCTGCGGAATTCGGGAGGCCAGTCTGCCAATGGGTTCAATAATTAAAAACAGACCAGTCTCATTTTATGAAACTTACAAAAAAACTATACTGGCTGTTATAAGCCTGTTTGCGATATTCTTATCACTGCTTGCTGGACTTTCTTACAATATAATCAAAAAGACAAAACTCGAAAAAGAGCTTCGTGCAAATCAAGAGAGACTAAGCGCAATACTGTCTACTGTGCCGGACGGCATTACAGCTATGGACACAGAAGGCAATATAACATATGCCAACTCTGCAGCTGAAAGCATACTGGGGCTGGATCGCAAAGACATTACCGCACGCAGGTATAATGATTTGAAATGGAAAATATATTCAGTAAACGGGTCGCTCGTAAACAAGGACGATCTGCCCTTTTCACTGGTTAAAAATACTGACAAGCAGGTTTTCGGGCTTGAGCACTCTATTACGCACCCTGACGGCAGCAAAGCCTTCCTTTCGATAAACGCAGCTCCTCTGCATGACACTAAAGGTTTATTCAACGGAGTGATAGCATCAATTTCCGACATAACAGATCGGGTGAACGCTCAAAAGGAACTGCTCGAGAGTCAAAACAGATTTAATATGTTCATGAAATATCTGCCCGGATTCGCTTACATAAAGGATATAAACGGCAGGCATATATACGCAAATGAACGATTCAAAACAGAAACTCATATCAACCCTGAAGATCTTAGCCGCATGACAAACAAGGAGATCTGGAGTGACAGCGCAGCCCACCAGCTCACAATGCATGACAATGATGTTATTCAAAAAGGCACGCCAGTTGTTTTCGAAGAAACACTAAATATAAAAGGCGATGAAAGGATTTTTATCTCGTATAAATTCCCCATCCCAGCCAAAGACGGGTCTCTGCTTTTAGGTGGCATATCGATTGATATTACAGAGCAGAAGAAACTTGAAGATCAGCTTATGCACTCCCAAAAAATGGAGGCTGTAGGCACACTTGCGGGAGGCGTTGCCCATGACTTTAACAATATCCTGACCGCTATACTGGGCTATGCTCATCTTGCGCTTATGAAACTGCAGAATGACGAAAAGCTGAAACAGCACATGGAGCGCATAATAGAGTCGAGCCAGAAGGCAGCTCTTCTTACGCAGAGGCTTCTGGCATTCAGCCGCAAACAGACTCTTAATCTTGTAGCAATAGATGCCAGAGAAATTATTAAACATTTCGAGCAACTCATAATCAGACTGCTGCCTGAAAACATAGAGTTGAAGATCAGCTTAACAAATGAGCCTCTGCCTATACTGGCAGACACAACACAGATTGAGCAGGTGCTTATGAATCTCTCCACAAACGCACGCGACGCAATGCCTGATGGAGGCACACTGGAAATATCAGCTGCAGCAGATCTGTTTGATGAAGAAAAGATAAAAGAGACAGGATTCGGCGAACATGGTAGATATGCCCGCATATCAGTAAAAGACACCGGATGCGGAATAGACTGCGAGATAAAAGACAAGATATTCGAGCCATTTTTTACAACAAAAGAGCCGGGCAAAGGCACTGGACTAGGACTCTCTATGGTCTATGGCACAATAAGAAAACATGAAGGATATATAGATGTAATTAGTGAAATCAATAAGGGCTCAAGGTTTGACATATATCTACCAATTGCCGAAGCACAGTCGCCTCCTGAACTGCTTTAGCTATTAAAATGCGGGATTATTTTACAGAAAGATAGATTTTATACGGAAAGTGGAGCTGAACGGAATTGAACAGCAGAAACTGCCCAGTTTTTGCATACATTCATAAGGTTATGCATTTATTATCAGTTGATGTTTGCACAAAACCTTGCATATGATGCAATAAAGCGTCAAGCTATATTATCAAGGCAAAAAGAACTCTATAATCAATTTGCAGATTCCAGATATTCTTGCACGCTAACGCTAACCTTGAACTAAACTCAGGAGGATAGATATGAAAAAGACAGTTTTATTGTTGATCTTTATATGTTTTACATCCGCCTTTCTTTTAGGATGCGCCTCGATTAAGGGGGAAACTGCGGGTGAATATATAGACGACTCCACGATAACCACTAAAGTTAACGCGATCATCATTAAAGACCCTGATGCCAGTTATTTCAAGATTGATGTGACAACAATACAGGGAGATGTTGTTCTTCAGGGTTTTGTTAACAGCAGAGAGACCGAATCGCGCTTGATCACAAAAATCAGGGAGATAAGAGGCGTAAAATCCGTTAAGAGTCTTCTGAAGATAGAAACAAGAAAATAACATTTCAAATAGTTGGAGCACACTGTGAAAGCATTGCTTATTTATCCTGAATTTCCTGATACATTCTGGAGCTTCAGATATGCGCTGAAGTTCATTAACAGAAAAGCGAGCAGTCCGCCGCTTGGGTTATTGACCATAGCAGCAATACTTCCTGAAGCTTGGGACAAGAGACTTGTTGATATGAATGTGGAAAAACTGGATGACAAAGATTTAAGGTGGGCTGATCTTGTTTTTATAAGCGCAATGTCTATACAGAGAGAGTCAGTAAAAAATGTGATAGCCAGATGCAAATCAATCGGGGTCAAAATTGTTGCCGGCGGTCCACTTTTTACAACTTCATACGAAGAATTCAATACAGTAGACTATCTGGTGATGAATGAAGCTGAAATCACCCTGCCTAATTTTCTAAGTGATTTGGAAAATGGTGAAGCAGTGCATTTCTATACCACTGATCAGTGGGCAGACATACGGCATACCCCCATCCCGCTTTGGGAACTTGTTAACTTTAAGCGCTACGCCTCTGTAAACATCCAGTATTCCCGCGGCTGCCCTTTTAACTGTGAGTTTTGCGACATCACCCTGCTTTGCGGCCGCACCCCTCGCACAAAAGATAAAGATCAGGTGATCAACGAGCTCGAAAGCGTTTACGCAACAGGATTCAGGGGTCAGGTCTTTTTTGTTGACGACAATTTTATAGGCAACAAAAAGAAATTAAAGGAAGAGATTCTTCCTGCAGTCATCAACTGGACAAAGATGAGAAAACATCCTTTCACCTTCAACACTCAAGCATCCATAGAACTTGCTGATCATAAAGACCTGATGGACATGATGGTAAGGGCAGGCTTTGATGTTGTCTTTGTCGGCATCGAGACACCTCATGAGCAGAGCCTTGCGGAATGCGGAAAATTCCAGAATAGAAACCGGGATCTTATTGACAGTGTAAGAAACATCCAGAAGTCAGGGCTTGAGGTGCAGGGAGGATTTATTGTCGGGTTTGACAACGACCCTCCTACCATTTTTGATACTCAGATAAAGTTCATCCAAAAAAGCGGCGTAGCAACTGCGATGATTGGCATTCTAATGGCCTTGCCGCGCACACAGCTATACGAAAGGCTGAAAACAGAGCACAGGCTCCTGAAAGAATCAACCGGAAACAATACGGATCTCTCGATAAATTTTATTCCCACGATGGACTATGACCTGTTGATCAGCGGTTACAAAAAAGTTATCAGCACACTCTATGCACCAAAGCACTACTATGAAAGGGTCAGAACATTCATGAGGCAATACACTCCTCCGGGGAAAAAGCGGAGAGGCTTTAGATTCAGACCTCACTATTTCAGCGCTTTCTTCAGGTCAGTCGTTGTCCTCGGAATAATTGAAAAAGAGCGGTTCTTTTACTGGAGGCTTCTGTTCTGGACAATGTTCAGCAGGCCGCGCCTCATTACCCAGGCAGTTACATTGTCGATCTACGGATTTCATTTTCGCAAGATATACCAGAAACGCCTTGATTAATTGAATGTTATTTAATTTAAGTAATAGGAATAATGCATTAAATATGATATTGTTAGATCCGGCTTTAAAATCTTCGGCTGCAACTCAGGAGGAAAATGAGTACGAAGCAAAATGATAACGGATCAAAAAGCAAAAAGAAGCCAATTTCAAAAAAACTATCTATCCCTATCGCGCAGAAAAAAAATAAAACCACGGCTAAACCAAAAACATCTCTCGACAAGACTAACCGGATAATGAATGGCAACTCCTTCCACATTGTTGGCATAGGCGCTTCAGCCGGAGGACTTGAGGCTTTAGATCAATTTTTTAAAGTCATGCCCTCTGATAGCGGAATGGCCTTTGTACTTATTCCGCAGCTTGCCCCTGAGCATAAGAGCATGATGGTTGAGTTGTTACAACGACATACGGAAATGAATGTTATGGAGTCAAAAGACGGTATGCCGGTCAAACCTAACTGCGTGTATATTATTCCTCCTGACAGTGACATGACGATATTGAGAGGCACGCTCCAGTTGCTAAAGCCTGTTGAGCGCAGAGGGCTTCGTCATCCTATCGATTTCTTTTTACGCTCATTGGCCGAAGACCGGGGAGAAAAAGCTGTTTGTATTGTGCTCTCAGGAACCGGCACTGAAGGCACATTGGGGTTACGCGCTATCAAAGAAAAAGGCGGTTTAGTGATTGTTCAGGATCCAAAAACCACCCGGTTCGACGGAATGCCTGCCAGCGCCGTGGCCACAGGCCTCGCTGACTATGTACTGCCACCCAATAAAATGCCAGCGCAATTATTGAACTATGCGAAACAAACACTTGCAAGAACTTCAACCCAAGCAGTTGAAACCAAAGTCAATGCACCTCTGCAAAAAATTATATCCCTGATACTAAGCTATACTGGACATGATTTTTCCGAATACAAACAAAATACAATACTACGCAGAATTGAAAAACGACTTGCCGTTCTCCAGATAGGAGACATAGAGGACTATGTCTCCTATCTCCGCAACAATCCGCAAGAGATCAACCAGATCTTCAGCGAACTACTAATAAGAGTCACAAGTTTCTTCAGGGATCAAAAGGCATTTGAATGCATCAAGAATAAGATACTGCCGCACATGTTTAATAATCGGACTCCTGACCAGCCAATACGCATCTGGATACCCGGCTGTTCTACCGGAGAAGAAGCTTATTCCTTAGCTATTATTGTTCAGGAGTATATAAATACGCTAAGAGAGAAATACAAGGTTCAGATTTTTGCTGCTGATATAGATAAACAAGCAATTGATATGGCTCGAACCGGGTTATATCCAGACAGTATTTCGGTCGACATATCTCCGGAGCGCCTAAGCCGATTCTTCATCAAAAAATCCTCTGCATATAAAATCAGGGACGAGATCAGGCAGATGATCGTCTTTGCCGTGCAGGATATAGTCAAAGATCCGCCCTTTACAAAGCTGGACATGATATCTTTCAGAAATGTCCTGATCTATTTCAATACCAAGCTGCAAAAAAAGGTAATACCAATGCTTCATTACTCATTGAAGCCTGGAGGCATTCTCTTTTTGGGGCCATCAGAAACCACAGGTGACAATGCCGACATATTTAGCACTGTAGACAGGAAATGGAAGATATTCAAAGCTAAAGACACATCAGCTCTACGCACAACTCTTTTTAATGTCCGCAGAGCTGCAGTGCAAGAACAAAGTCCCAAACTTGAACAGCTAAAAGCACCTGTAAAAACTCAAGAAGCAAGTATGGTAAATTTAGCAGAAAAGATTATTATGGACCAATATGCACCTACTTTCGTGATCATTAACAACAAGGGAGAATGTCTATATTTTCACGGCAAAACAAACAGGTATCTTCAACCCCCTTCCGGAAGAGCAAATCTGAACATTATTGAAATGGCACGCGCAGAGTTAAGATCTGAATTAAGAACCGCTCTACGCAAAACAATCACTCACGGAAAAAAAGTAACAGTTGAAGGGCTAAAGATAAAAGGCGCTAGCAGTCTGCTGACCTTTAACATAGAAATACATCAGCCCGAATCCCTCCAAGGGCTGCTTATGGTCGTATTTAAGGAGCTCAAGCTTCAAAAAGGGCAAAAAGCATTAAAAACGCAACCGCCTTCAATAAAAATGAAACACTACATTGAAGAACTAGAGCAAGAGCTTCGTTCCTCAAAGGAGCAGCTTCATACTGCTAATGAAGAACTCGAAACAACTATCCAGGAGCTGAGATCAACTGAGGAAGAATTCCAGTCATCAACCGAGGAGCTCCAAAGCACTATTGAAGAGCTCGAGACCTCCAAAGAGGAACTCCAGTCAGTTAATGAGGAACTAACCACTGTCAACTCGGAATTGCAGCTTACGATGGATGATGCATTCACAGCCAATAACGATCTGAATAATCTTATCTCCAGCACTCAGATTGCAACCGTCTTTCTGGACAAACAACTTCGCATAAAACGTTTTACCCCTGCAACAGTTAATGTGCTCAATCTTGTGGAAACTGATGTAGGCAGACATATAGGAGATCTTGCATTAAAACTCGACTATGCTGACCTTGAAAATGAAATAACCCGGGTGCTGAAGATGTTCACATTAAACGAAAGGGTGGTGAAGCACAGAGACGGGCTATGGTATCTCACACGGATAGTGCCATATCAGACAACCGGAGGTACTATTGACGGAGCGATTATAACCTTTATTGATATTACAGAGCAGAAGAAAACCGAAGAAGCTCTAAAGGATGCTCTCAATTATGCCGAAGGGATTGTGGACACAGTGAGGGAGTCTCTTATCATTCTTGATAAGAACATGATTGTTATAACAGCAAATAGATCATTCTACAAAACCTTCAAAATGTCAAAAGAGGATGTTGAAAGAAAGCATATCTACAAACTTGGCAATCGACAGTGGGACATCCCTGCTCTCAAAGAGCTCCTGGAGCAGATCCTTCCAGAAAATTCGCGCTTTGATAATTTTGAGGTTACACATGACTTTAATGATATAGGTCATAAGAAAATGCTACTAAACGCCCGCAGATTATACGAGCACAGCAAACAAACCCAGATGATACTTCTTGCGATAGAAGACATCACCGAAAGGAATAAATAAGATGCTCTTCAATCTCAACTGCAAGCAGTGTGCTAAATGATGAAAAAAAAGCTCGAAGACATTAATACGCTTCGCAAAAAAGCAGAAGAGCAGCTGCTGCATCAGACAAAGAAAATGCAAGGCATCTCAATGAAAGGAATTAAAAACCTCGCACATGAACTCGGAACCTATCAGATCGAGCTGGAGATGCAGAATGAAGAGCTGCGCAGGGCACAGCAGGAGCTCGAAGCGTCACGCAGCAGGTATGCTGATCTTTATGATTTTGCACCGATCGGGTATTTCACCTTGGATAATAACGGACTGATAATGGAAGCAAATCTCTCTGGAGCTAAGCTTCTGGGTATTGATCGTCGGTATCTAATCAACAAGCCTTTTTCAGCCTTTGTTATCAGAGATGATCTATCCATTTTCAGAACGCACCTCCTGGAGACTATAGAAAAAAAACTTCGCATGACCAGTGAACTGAGGATCAAGCAAAAAAATGGCGCCATACTCTTTGTTCAGCTGCAGAGCATATCGTCTAACGATAACGAAGATGGCTCAATTTTTTGCCGCACAGCGACAATCGATATCACAGAGCGCAGACATATGGAAGATGCGATCCGGCACCAAGCTAACCATGATGCGCTGACCAATATGCCTAACAGGCGGCTGTTGATGGAAATACTAACGGTTACTCTGGAGCAGGCTCGGCGTTCGCAGGACAAACTTGCCGTACTATTTCTCGATCTTGACCGTTTTAAATACATAAATGACACACTGGGTCACAATGCCGGAGACATGCTGCTCAAAGAAGTAGTCTTGAGGCTACAAAACAGTGTACGCGCATCTGATACGATTTCGCGTACAGGAGGCGACGAGTTCAATATACTCCTGACTAAAATATCAGTCCCGGACGACATCCTCACAATTGCGCAAAAAGTTATTAATTCTTTCAGTAAACATTTTATGATCAACGGCCATGAGCTTGACATAACAACCAGTATAGGTATTAGCATTTATCCGGAAGACGGCAAGAATATTGAAGAGCTGTTTAAGAATGCTGATATCGCTATGTATCATGCAAAGGAACATGGCGGCAACTCGTATCAATTCTACAATCCTGCAATGAACATACGGTCAGTCGAACGCCTGCAGTTAGAAAGCCAGCTAAGCAGAGCTCTTAAACGATGTGAACTGACAGTCTACTACCAGCCGCAAATCACTATAGATACCCAGCAAATCTTTTCTGCCGAGGCATTGGTGCGCTGGCAGCATCCGGAAAAAGGAGTGATTGATCCAGTGCATTTCATCCCCCTCGCCGAAGAAACAGGATTTATTACCGCCATCGACGAATGGGTGCTCAAGACAGCCTGTTTGCAGGTCAACCAGTGGCATAATGCGGGCCTTAAAAACCTTTGTGTCGCAGTTAATCTTTCAGCCAAAGAGTTTCAAACAAAAGGAATTATTGAAAGGATAACAAGGATTCTGCGTGAAACCGGTCTAAATCCAGAGTATCTTTCTGTTGAAATTACCGAGAGCATTGTAATGCGAAACCTGGAGCTGATGCTTCCAAAAATTACCAAGCTGGCGGAAATGGGAATTGACATATCCATTGACGATTTCGGCACTGGCTATTCATCACTGAATTATCTTAAAAAACTGCCAATCCAGACACTAAAGATCGATAAAACGTTCGTCCATGACATAACAATATCTGATGAAGACGAGGCAATTGTCGGTGCAGTAATAGCAATGGCAGGCAAGTTGAAAATGAAGGTAATTGCTGAAGGTGTTGAGACAGCAGAACAAATGGCACATCTCAAGACATTAGGCTGCAACAAGATGCAGGGATACCTGTTCAGCAAACCAATTTCAGCTCAAGAGTTCGGTGATTTATACAGAGTCAGTAAATAAGAATTACCAAAACTGGACTTGCTGTACTATTTAGGCACTTGTTGAAGTACAATTATCGTCCTCGGCGTTACTGAGAAACAGGGTGGCAGAAATCAATACATATAATTAGTTTTTAATGGTGGAGCTGAACGGGATCGAACCGTCGACCTCTTGAATGCCATTCAAGCGCTCTCCCAACTGAGCTACAGCCCCTTCTATTTGAAACCGCTTAAATCTTTTTTGAACATAAACATTATCATCAATCTGATATTGTTGTCAAGAATACCATCCATAAGTAACTTGCAGTCTCCACAGGGCGATACAGCATAACTTAAGCTAATCCGCCCTCTAAAAAAACTTCATTGTCAGCGGCACATAAATAACAGACCCGTTTCTGTATACAAGCAGAAGTATGATCTTTCCAGCTGACCATTGTTTATATCGCAGGCTTTTGTTAATATTATTTTTATGACAAGATTAGTTGTATGCGGTGGCACATTTGATCATTTTCATCCAGGTCATACCTATTTTCTGCAGCAGGCCCGGTCACTAGGCGACAGCCTTACAGTAGTAGTTGCCCGTGATGAAACTGTGCTCAGAATTAAAGGTTTTCTTCCTACTGATAGTGAAGAGACCAGGCTAAAAAATGTGCGGCAATGCGGAATTGCAGATAAAGTGATGCTCGGCAACTACGGAGAGGATCTGTTTGTGATTATTGATGAGATTGAACCCTCCATTATTGCACTTGGATATGACCAGCGTATGTCTGAAGCAGAGATGGGGTGCAGGTTTCCGAACTGCCAGATAATAAGGCTAAAATCATTTCATCCGGAAAAATACAAATCATCTTATTTCAGAAAATAATCAGATCTTCAGAGGTATGATGCCAATTTATCAGCAGTGCAGATAGACAACCAAAACTTCATAACCTTGATAAACTGCCTCTGCAATTAAATAATCAGCACATAAAATTGACAAAAAAAAAGGGATGACCCGCTTTTCCGGATCATCCCTTTTGTAATCAGATTAATTAGAAAATCTTGAACGGATTTGCGAAGAGCACGATCAGAACAACAACCAGTGCGTAGATCGCTAGTGACTCGATAAGAGCCATACCGATAATCATTGTGGTTGTTATCTTTCCTGAAGCGCCGGGGTTTCTGGAAACACCCTCTGTTGCGCCTTTCAGACCGAGACCCATACCAATGCCTGTTCCAAGTGCAGCAAGACCTATTGCGAATCCGAGACCCATGGTTACGAATCCAAAATCAATCTGCTGTTTTACCTGGCTGACCGCATCTCCCGGTTCAGCTGCGAGCGCAAATGAGGTTAATGCTACCAGCGCAAAGGCTGCAAGAATAATGGTTGTAAAAACTTTCCTCATAAGACTCCTCCTTTCAATAAGAAATTTTAGTGCGCGTCTTCGACTGCGCCTGCAAGATATAAACATGTGAGCAGTATAAAGACATATGCCTGTATAACACTCACAAGAACACCCAGTATTAGAATCGGAACCGGTACGATAGCCGGCACTAGCATTCCCAAAATTATCAGTATCATATGTTTAGCCATCATGTTGCCGAAAAGTCGAACAGACAGCGTGACAGGCCTTGCTATGTGTCCAAGGGTCTCGAGTATAAAGAAAAAGACCATGGCGGGAAAAGCATAGACAGATCTGAAGGAACCTACAAAATGGTTGATGTATTTAAACTTGTGAACTTTGATGCCATAGTAGTGTGTAGCGAGAAATACCGGAACAGCCATTGATGCTGTCATGTTGATATTGCTGGTTGGTGAATCAAAACCTGGTATCAGACCCATTATGTTACATGTAAAAATGTAGAGTCCGATTGTTCCTATCAATGGGAAAAACTTGTCTCCCCAATCATGCCCTATATTGCTCCTTGCTGTTGTTAGAAAAAACTCAGCTACTGATTCCATGACATTCTGGAGGCCTGTTGGCACAAGGCTTAACCTACCGCGAAGCACAAGGGCCACACTTATAAGAATAGCCATTGCGAGCCATGAATAAGATACATACGGCGGGATATTCGGCAATACTGCGTGTAAAAATGCTGGAGCTTCCACTTCTACCTCCCGATTAAAAATTGACTCAATATTTTAATTATCCTATACAGAATTGTCAAACATTCATTTTTTATGACTTTTATTTCAACGCTTTCATCAGCATCATTGAGCCTTTTTCGAGTCCAAGCACGCCTGACACAACATCACATTTTGACTGAAAGAGATAGTAAACATCCCTGCCAGCGAGCCTGAGATCATTATGCCCCTGAAGCGTCTCAAAATTGCCCTGTCCTTTGCTTATGATACATTTTGCAGCATCAAACTCTTTTATAAATTCCTGCGAAGACATCTCTAGTATTGTGCCTATCGCATCAGAGCCGTTGTCTATCACCCTGCATACGGATGAGAGGTCGGATTCATCAGCATCCGCCATTGTGACATCATTAAGCACAGCAGAGCCTTTGACTACAGCTGTAACCTTGACATCAAGCAACTGGAGCGTCTCTATTAATATCCTGTCAAAAACAACCTCTCCTGCATTGTCTAGCAGGTAGAGAGCCTCTTTTGATTCAAGCACGGATTGTTTGAAGAGTGCATAGTCATCAACCGCGATCTTTTCAGCAAGAGCCTTTTTAATTGTTCCTTCTATATCTATTGATGTGAATATGCCGAAATCTATTATGTTGCCTGCTATCGCTATCCTCGCTGCTGTCCAGAGCGGGTCAGGACTTTTATCAACCATAGCCTTCAGCTCTGGATATAGTCCGAGAGCTAGCCTGTTATACTCAGATTTTATTTTGCCGAACGGATCTCTGCCGATCATCTGCCTCAGCTTTCTGTGTATCTGTGTTGTGGTGTGAGCCGGAGATAATGAAAGATCAGCGGCTTTTATATCATCGCAAACGCTTTTGAGGGCTGCTTCTTCAATATGGGCGCAGTCCGGATTCAGCCGCAGGGCTATAAGCACCTGTTTGAAAAAGCAGGGGAAACAGTCAGGATATATTCTCATTGTTTCAGCTTCTGCTTTCCTGTATTCTTCTTAGCGCCTTGTCAGAGATATCCTTTCTGAACTGCATGCCTTCAAAGCTTATGCAGTTTACAGCTTCATAAGCATGCTTCTTTGCATCAGCAATAGTGCTGCCGAGAGCTGTAACACCAAGCACCCTGCCTCCGCTTGTTGCTATATCATTCCCCTTGAAGGATGTGCCCGCGTGAAAGACTGTAACATTATCGAGAGCTTCGGCATCTTTAAGGCCTTTAATAACCTTGCCTTTTTCATAAGAGGCCGGGTATCCGCCTGAAGCCATGACAACGCATACAGAAGGTTCATCATGCCACTCGATATTTATATCAGCAAGACGCTCCTCGGTTATCGCAAGCGCTATCTCAGCAAGATCGCTCTTAAGCCTTGTGAGTATAACCTGCGTCTCAGGGTCTCCAAATCTGCAATTGTACTCAAGCACCTTAGGCTCCCCGTCCTTTATCATCAGGCCAGCATATAAAACACCCTTGTATTTGATGCCCTCCCTCTTGAGTCCTTCAAGGGTCGGACGCATCACCTTTTCTATTATCTTATCTTCCACTTCTGGAGTTACAACAGGCGCAGGGCTGTATGTTCCCATGCCGCCTGTGTTTGGGCCTTTGTCATTGTCAAAAATGCGCTTGTGATCCTGTGAGCTAACCATCGGCACTATCGTCTTCCCATCAGTAAATGCCATGTATGATGCCTCTTCACCCTGAAGGCAATCCTCAATTACCACTCTGTCGCCAGCTTCGCCGAAGGCCCTGTCCTTCATGATAATTTTAAGCGCCTCTCTTGCTTCATCAAATGTAGAGGGTATGAATACGCCCTTGCCTGCAGCAAGCCCGTCAGCCTTTATGACTATCGGCAAACCCTTTAGACGCACATAATCTTCTGCATGCAGATATGATGAGAAGACCTTATAGTCAGCAGTAGGTATGCGGTACTGGCGGAGAAAGTCCTTGCAGAACACCTTGCTAGACTCGAGCATTGCTCCGGCTTTTAAAGGCGCAAATATGCGCCTGCCCTCTTTTTCAAAGGCATCTGCTATGCCGCGCGAAAGCGGCTCTTCAGGACCAACTATTGTGAGATCTATCCATTCGTACTTAACAAAATCGATAAGGTTTGTGAAGTCAGACAGGCCTATGTCAACGCACTCAGCCATGCCCGCTATGCCTGCATTGCCAGGTGCGCAATAAATTTTATCTACAAGCCTCGACTGCGACAGTTTCCATACAAGCGCATGCTCTCTACCGCCGCTCCCGATTACCAATACCTTCATGTATCCCTCGCTTTTGCCTATGCAGCCCTGCATATAAAACAGAGCTGATAATTTTAGTGCCTGAAATGCCTGTTCCCTGCAAGTATCATCGCCATGCCATGCTCATCAGCAGCATCAATCACTTCCTGATCCTTTAGCGAGCCGCCTGGCTGCACAACAGCCGTAACACCCATCTCGTGCAGCACATCAAGCCCGTCCCTAAACGGGAAGAATCCGTCAGAAGCAACAACAGAACCCTTTATCTGGAGCACTGCGTTTGATGCGCCTGCCTTTGCAGCAAATACCCTGCTAGTCTGTCCCACGCCTATGCCTGTTGTCATGTCCTTTAGGGCGTAGACAATGGAGTTGGATTTAACATGCTTGCATATCTTCCATGCAAACTCCAGAGCATCCAGCTCATCAGCGCTAGGATGCCTCTTTGTGACAGCTTTTATTGCTGCCACATCCTCTGATGAGTAGTCCCACTGCTGGAGCAGCAGTCCGCCTGCTATGCGCTTTATGTCCCATGAAGCAGGTCTGTTCTTTTTCGGGTCTGTTATTGAGGGCAGTTCTAGCAGCCTGACATTCTGCTTCTTTGCGAATAGATCGAGCGCCTCTTTTGAGAATGAAGGTGCTATTATCACCTCGAGGAATATCTTTGACATCTCTTCAGCAGCCTCAGCATCCACCTCGCAGTTGAATGCTACAACACCGCCGAATGCTGAGAGAGGATCCGTCTTGAGCGCCTTTCTGTAAGCATCAGCCACTTTATCTGCTGTGCCGACTCCGCATGGGTTGTTATGCTTTATGATGGAGCAGGTCTTTTTATTGAATTCGAGTGTGAGCAAAAGCGCACAGTTTGCATCGAGGTAGTTGTTGAATGACATCTCTTTGCCCTGCAGAACCTTTGCATCCGGCAGTACAAGACCGGAGCTTCTCTCTTTATATATAGCTGCCTTCTGATGCGGGTTTTCGCCGTATCTGAGCACAGCCACTCTCTTGAGTGATGTTGTAAATGCCTCAGGGAACTGCGGCTCTTTGTCTATAACGCCTGTAAGATAATCGGCTATAAGCGTGTCGTAGCGTGATGTATGAACAAACACCTTTCTTGCGAGATTAAGTTTTGTATCCCTGCTAACATCACCGCTCTTTTTCAGTTCATCAAGCACAACGCTGTAGTCTGAAGGATCAACAATAACTGCAACATCCTGATAATTCTTTGATGCTGCCCTCAGCATTGTAGGGCCGCCGATGTCTATATTCTCTATTGCTGTCTCAAAAGCAACATCAGGCTTTGATATGGTCTGTTCAAACGGATAAAGATTTACAACCACAATGTCTATCGGAGGGATGTCATGCTTCTTTGTGTCCTCCATATCTTCTTTGCTTGCGCGTCTTGCTAAAAGGCCGCCATGTATCTTGGGGTGTAGGGTCTTGAGTCTGCCGTCGAGCATCTCAGGAAATCCAGTGTAGTCAGACACCTCGATAACCTTTATGCCTGCATCACGCAGAGCCTTTGCTGTGCCGCCTGTTGAGAGGATTTCAACTCCCATCGCATTAAGCTCTCTGGCAAACTCGACTATGCCAGCCTTGTCAGAAACGCTCATCAAAGCTCTTTTTACCATAGCATTACCCCCATATAGATATGATTATTCTTAATACACGCAGTAAACTTCCAGGAAAGTTATTTTATCACAACATGCCCATTTGCTGTAGACTCACAAACTTACTGTCACCTATCACCACATGGTCAAGCACACTAATACCTATAAGTTCGCCTGCGCTCCTAAGCCGCTTTGTAACTTCGATATCTTCGCTGCTCGGAGTCGGATCTCCGCTCGGGTGATTATGAACAAATATCACAGATTTTGCAGCCTCGCGCACGGCCTCTCGGAAAGCCTCTCTTGGATGGATAAGAGAATTTGTGAGAGTGCCTTCAGAAACCCTGTATTCTTTTACAAGCCTGTTTTTCGCATCGAGCAGGCAGCAGACAAAAAGCTCCTTTTTGGCTCCCTTGAACTTTGGTGAAAAAAACCTGAACACATCATCGCCCGAAGAGAATATTGGCGCAGACTGGTTGGTGCAGTTCATAACCCGTTTGCCGAGTTCAAAAGCAGACTTTATCTGAGCTATCTTTGCAGTGCCTATCCCGTTGAGAGATTTGAGATCATTGACAGACGCAGCATCAATTCCGGATATGCTGCCGAATTTGTCGAGAAGAGAGATCGCGAGGTCCATTACGCCTCTGTCGCGGTCGCCTGTCCTTAGTATTATCGCCAGAAGCTGTGCATCAGAGAGGCTCGATGGGCCGTAGCTGATAAGCCGCTCTCTCGGCCTCTCGCCTTCAGGCCAGTCCTTCACCCTCTTTAGCGCCATACTGAAACCTCCGAAAAAGCTGCGGAAGGATTATTGTCTATTTAACCCTTGATCCCTCTTCAACATCCCTGTCAAGAGAGAGAACTGATATAATGCCGTCGCTGCCTGTTGCAGCGAGCAGCATGCCCTGTGACTCCACACCCATAAGTTTCGCAGGTTTAAGGTTGGCCACTATAACTATCTTTTTGCCCACCAGCTCCTCTGGAGTATAGGCCTTGCCGATGCCGGCCACTATCTGCCTCTCGCCTCCTGCATCAACTGTCATCCTTATCAGCTTGTCTGACTTCTCAACACGCTCTGCGCTTATGACTTTGGCTATTTTGAGCTGTACCTTTGAGAAATCCTCTATTCCTATCAGATCATCCTTTATCTCTTCTGTCATCTTCTTTGTCTCCTTATTCTTTTCAGCCGTCTTTGCGGCAGCATCTTTTTTATCGGTTTCTATCCTCGGGAAGAGCGCCTCTCCTTTGAAAACCTTTACTGTATATCCTGGCATCCATGCATGGGTTCCCTTTGACGCGTATGCCTCAGCAGACATATCTTTCAGCCCGAGCTGCTGCCACATCTTTTCGACAGCAACAGGCATAAAAGGAGAGAGCGGCAGCACAACAGAGCGCAGCGCGCACCAGAGATCGAACATAACATGTTTAAGTCTGTCCGGATCTGTCTTTGCAATCTTCCATGGCTCTGTATGGGCTATATAGTTGTTGGCAGCCCTTATAATATCCCAGATGCTGTCTAGTATCTGGTTGAACTGGAGCCTGCGCCAGCAGTCCTGATTATGCGCCTTTGCCTCAGCCTCGATGCATACAGAAGCGAACTCATTATTTGCTGATGAGTATCCAACAGGCATCTCTATAACACCGCTGAAATATTTTTCTGCCATTGTCACAAACCTGCTCAGCAGATTGCCAAGATCATTGGCAAGGTCTGTGTTTATCCTTCTTACAAGCGCATCTTCAGAAAAATCTCCGTCAAGACCAAATGTTACCTCTCTAAAAAGAAAATACCTGAATGCATCCACACCGTACTTCACTGCCATTGCAGCAGGGTCAACCACATTGCCGACAGACTTTGACATCTTTTTGCCTTCAACTGTCCACCAGCCATGCGCGAATATGTTTTTTGGCAGAGGCATATCAAGAGCCATAAGCATGGTTGACCAATATACAGCATGAGTGGTCAGGATATCCTTGCCTATGAGATGGTGCGATGCAGGCCACCATGAATCAAGACTGCTGACTGCTGGTGCAAGATACTGAGTTGCAGAGTAGTAATTCACAAGCGCGTCAAACCATACATAGGTTACATAATTTTCATCAAACGGCAGAGGTATGCCCCATGACAAGCGCTGTTTTGGCCTTGATATGCAGAGGTCGCCAAGCTCGTTGTTATTCAGAAATCCGAGCACCTCGTTCCTTCTGGACTCAGGCAGTATGTAGTCAGGATTGCTGTTTATATAATCGATAAGCTTCTGCTGGTATTTGGACATGAGAAAGAAGTAATTTTCTTCAACAATTGTCTCAACAGGTCTGCCGCAGTCAGGGCAGTTGCCCTCAACAAGGTCTTTCTCTGTCCAGAACCTCTCGCAAGGCGTACAGTAGACGCCTTCATAAGAACGCTTTACTATCTTGCCGCTCTCCTTTAGCCTCTGCATCAGATCCTGAACAATTTTTATATGTTCTTTATCAGTTGTTCTAATAAAGGAGTGTTCACTTATATTCAGCTTTCCCCAGAGCTGCCTGAAGTTGCCGACCATAAGATCAGCATGCTCTTTGGGAGTTCTGTTTTTTTCAGCAGCAGCCTTCTCAACCTTCTGGCCATGCTCATCTGTGCCTGTCAGAAAAAAGACCTCATGACCCATAGACCTGTTGTAACGCGCCAGTATATCAGCAGCTATTGTTGTGTATGCATGTCCGATATGCGGTATGTCGTTAACATAGTAGATCGGAGTGGTTACATAAAATTTCTGCTCTTTCATTGCTGTGGTTTAAACTTCCTCTTTTTGAATTTGTGGCGCTTGCGCTTGTGCTTGTCATGCGCTTGACCTTCTGAACCGGCTTGTCCAGCCGCAGCAGGCTTTGCTGAGGTCTGCGGTGTCTGCACTTTCTGCTCTTTAGCTTTAGCTGTCCCAACGCCGGCGAACCCCTGTGGAGGCAGATTTCTATCTTCCTGCATCTGTTGTCTGTTATCTGCAATCTGCGGCCTGTTCTCTGTTGTTGTTAGTGGTTTATCTTCTGTCTTCTGCTGTCTGTTCTCCGCTATTTGCTGTCTGTTGTCCGGTCTCTGGTCTTTATGCTCGGGTCTCGGTCTTCTGTTATCAGGCCTGCGGCTCCTGTCTTCTCGTCTATGAGGATAATCCCTGTGGCCTGCCTCTTCCTTTTTCTGTGCATTAATAGGCTGCTTTTCATCCTTCAGCAGCTCGCTGATAGGCATATCTTCCTGTGGCGGAAGCTCGTCATCAACCGTAACATGAGCAAGATCTCCGTCATATTCATATCTGAGGCAGCACATCAGCCTGCCGCATACACCCGAGAGCTTGCCAACATTCAGCACAAGCTCCTGCTTCTTCGCCATCTTAATTGATACAGGATCAAAGCTTGTAAGAAATGTTGCGCAACACAGCTCTCTGCCGCATAGACCAAGTCCGCCAACCATCTTTGATTCATCTCTAACACCAATCTGCCGCATCTCGATTCTTGTCTTGAACTTTGCTGCAAGGTCTTTGACCAGCTCTCTGAAATCTATCCGGCCGTCAGCGGTAAAATAGAATACAAGCCTTTTTCTGTCCAAAGTAGATTCCGATCCTACAAGCTTCATCGGCAGTCCGCGCGCCATTACCCTCTCGATACAGAACTTTCTGGCATCTTCTTCGAGCTTTTTATTATCTTCAACCGCCTTTAAGTCTTCCTCATTAACTACCCTGAGCAGCTTTTTTATATCTCTTTGAGGCTTTTCGATTTCGTGTCTTTCTGTTACAACTACACCAATGTTCAGGCCAAAGTCAGACTCAACAACTATACGATCGCCTTTTTTTATATCAAGAGAACCGGGATCAAAATCATAAATCTTTCCGCAGGTTCTGAACCTTATACCAACCACTTCAGGCATTAAATCCTCCAATTCCGATCTTCTTTATTTTTAACAGAAGAGTGACTAATCGCCGCTATCCTATCTCAACTGCGTGATGCATGCATTCTCATTATACTAGATACATAGTTCCATGTTATTGATTTGTTAAGATTAAAATCAAGGCGCGATTTTATGTACTGAAGAGAGAAAAACAGGCGCGCAAGTATCTCTGGATTCGGCTTCAGCCCTTTTGGCAGGGCATCTTTCCAGAAAGATTTCAGAGCTTCATCTCCTGTAATAGCAGCAACGGCATGATCCCTAACCATAAGCATAGCTGTATCGAGCCACTGCCTCATCTCATTTTTGTCCTGCCAAGCAGCCTTTGTCTCGCACTTCATCATATCTATAAGCAGCTCATTAAACCATGAGATATCTTCAGCGTAATTACTGGATATAGCTATGCCCGGTCTGCCCATAGCGAGCATCATAGCTGCGTCAATATCTGCTAAATCCATTTTATCTAGAGCCACTTCTCTGCATATATCAGGAGGCAGAGGATAAAATCTTACAGTCATGCATCTGGAGCGCACTGTGTCAGGCAGACTGTCCGGGGCTCCGGATACAAGTATCACAAGACTGTCTTCCGGCGGCTCTTCCAGAGTCTTTAGAAATGCATTTGCAGCATGGTTGTTCAACTGCTCTGCATTGTCAATAATGATGACTCTAGATCTCGCAAGAAGAGCCTTCATAGAGAGCATCTCTATAACCTCTCGCACCTGCTCTATCTTTATCTCTTCTGTCCCAGACGAGATGATCTTCACATCAGGATGCGTTGCAGCATCAATACTCCTGCATGATGCGCACTCATCGCAGCAGTCAGGTCCAAAAATTGTGTTTAAAGGCTTTTGGCAGTTGAGCGCCTTTGCAAAATTAATGGCAGCTGTACGCTTGCCTATGCCCGAGTCTCCTGCAAAAAGCATTGCAGAAGGCACCCTGCTGCACGTTAACATGCCGTAAATTATTTTAAGCGCCTTATCCTGTCCTTTAATGCTGCTTAGCGACATAGCCTCTCCATAACAATATCCTTAACTTGCTTATGTATATCTTGAGGTTCCTTTGATGCATCAACAATCTTTATTCTTTGCGGCTCGAGTCTCGCAATTTCGAGATATCCGCTTCTCACCTTCTCATGAAAAGCGACCTCCTCAAGCTCAAATCTGTCTACTTTATTAACACCGCGGTTTCTCTCAAGCCCAACCTGCACATCAAGGTCAAAAAGTATTGTGAGATGCGGCATGAATCCTTTTGTTGAAATTCTGTCAATCGATTTTAGAAGCTCTATATCAATTCCTCTGCCGTATCCCTGATACGCCACTGTAGAGTCTGTGTAGCGGTCTGTTATAACAACAGCGCCGCGCTCAAGAGCTGGAAGAATAACCTCATGCAGATGCTGGCTTCTGGCTGCATTATATAGCAGCAGTTCTGCTACAAAAGACATCTCTTTGTGGTCAGGCTTCAGCAGTATCTCTCTGATGCTCTGGCCTATGCGCGTGCCGCCGGGCTCGAATGTGAGCAGCGCTTCGTAGCCTGCAGCAGTGAGAGCCTCTGAAAGCAGCCTTGACTGCGTGCTTTTGCCTGTACCCTCTATGCCCTCAAGGGATATGAAGATGCCTTTCTTCACAACATGTCCTTCAGGAGACAGCCTCTTTGAGTCTTATTGTCATCTGGAATATCTTCAGCGCCTCTTCAATACTGCGCGAGCCTGTGCCACATGAAGGAGTGATGATTATGCGATTTGCAGCTTCACTGTCCTTTACAACATTTCTGAGTCTCTTCAGCTCCTCGAGCATAAGCGACAGCACGCTGTCTTCAGTAACCCTGTTTATGCTGTCTGAGGTTGGCACAATGCCGAATGCGAGATAGCCGCCGCTGCACATAAAATCAGCAAGCTCTTTTTCGTACATCACAAGAGTTTCAAAATACTCAAACGCATCAAAGTTTATTATCTTTGCTCCGGTCTGTATCACAGCAGGCCAGTCAGCCCTGCCGCAGCAGTGTATACCGGGTATGCCGCCAGCCTCTTCAATAGCAGAGACAGCCTCACTCAGCAGTCTCTGCACCTCGGCAGTATCAACACCAAGATAGGATGAACTGCCGAGTGCGGACAGTATAGGTTCATCGATGAATATGATCACATTGTCAGCATGCTGCTTGAGCGCGTCAATCTGCCAGCGTATCTTTGCCTTGAGCAGCATAGATGATATCTCACGCATCTCTTCATCAAAGAATACATATTTGCCGCTGCTGTCCTTTAGTCCGAGTGTAAAAGTAATAGGTCCTGTTACATGGCCTTTTAAAAATGGGAAGCGTCTGCCTTTTATGCGCCTCAAAAAAGCGTGCAGCCCGGCAGCGCAATCCTCTGAAACAGCTATTTTTGTATCCTCTGTATATGACTCATAGAATCTGGTTAGATCATCCCCTGAACCATGCTCTATCCAGGCTGTCTCCTTTGCCTCATCAATCTTCAAAAAAGGCATGCCCTCAGCATATTGAAGGGTCATCGACTCCTTGAATGAAAGCATCGGGAGCTGTGGCCAGAAAGGTATGTCAAAGGTGTTGAGAATAAGGTCAACCGCATCATCTGCATTTGTGTGCGGCAGACTGCCTATGCCGGTTGTGGAGAATGGTTTTATATTGTTTAACATCCAATATTATAGCATACGCAAATCAAAGCATTACGCTGCCCAGAGTATGGCTGAAACATACAGGGGCTAATCAAGTGCCATCCATATAACAGCACCCCATCAACCCCTGTCTTTTAAGCTTTTCAAGCAGCAGATTTATTAAAGTATGCCCAGCAAAAAGAGCTACTACTTCCTTCTCTGAGCCTTTGTCTTTTTCAGAAGTTTCTTGTGTTTATGCTTGCTCATCTTCTTTTTGCGCCACTTTGTAACATTACCCACAACATCACCTCCTTTGATATCACGGCAAAAAACATCTTTTTTAAGGAAGATACATAATAGCAGACCAGCCTTTTTTTATCAAGAAGAAGGGGTATATAAAGCATAGTGCTTGCCACTCATACCTATCTATTAATTTTACGCAGATACCATACCCTGAAAGTATCAGACAAAATATCAAAGGCCATTTTTAATGGCATAGATGAATGTTTTTTCGATCTGAAATCAAGATTAACAGGATACTCAACAATTGCGGCACCCTTTTCATAGGCATTTACCAAAATTTCTATATCAAAAGCGTATCCTTTTGTCTTTACCAAGGGCAAAACATTGTCGAGCGTCTCTCTCTTAAAAATCTTTATACCTGACTGTGTATCATGAAGGGGCATACCAAAAAGCGCTTTATTCAACAAGGCATAACATCGACTCATCAACTTTCTTGTGAATGGATATTTGATCCTGGATTCCTCATGGTACTTTGACCCTATAATGATATCTGCCCTCTTCTCTTTTAGACGGTTTAGCATGGGAAGCAGCTGATCAGGAGGCAAATCCAGATCAGCATCCAGAAGAGCTGTATATTCTCCAATGCTATTTTCAACCCCGGATCTAAAAGCATTGCCTTTTCCATAATTTATGTCCGTATGTACAATCTTGATCCTGCCTGATTCCTGAACTGCCCTCTCAGCCTGCTTAAGTGTATCGTCTGTGCTGCCGTCATCAACAATTATAATTTCAAAATCAGACATAACTTTCGAAATGACTGAATCCACCTTTAGGAGATTTTCGAAAATAACATCTCCTTCATTGTATGCAGGCATAATTATGGAGAGGTGAGGTTTCATTTTATCGTTAGCAATTCTCTTCTTAACAAGGCCCCCATTGCCTCTGATGAATAGACCGTATTTGGAGCCATATCAAGAACTTTTTCATAATATTTTACTGACTCTGCAAAATCTTTCAGATCAAAATAGACCTTGCCAAGCCCAAGGTAAGCCTCAAAAAGAAACGAATCATTCTCTAAGGCCTTCTGATAATATGCCTTGGCTTTTTTAAGATATGAATCCTTACTTTTTTCATTTGGCTGTTGAGCCTTACGCATAAAAATCTCGGCTAAATTATAAAATGGAATCGGGTTAGTTTTATCTAGAGATAATGATTTGTCAAAATACTTTTCAGATGCTGCTGTCTCACCTTTCTTAACATATACCTGACCTATGTTGTTGTATATTCTTGACAACGCTCTTGGACTGGCGCCATCTTTTAAGGCTTTTTCCAATGCGTCATTAAACATATTGAGAGAATTGTCGAGATTGCCTTCAGATGCCAATATGCCTGAGTACTGAGTCTGTGGATACCAGTGCTCTGTTTTCTGCACAGCATCTCTCCACAAAAGCGCCTCACTCCTCCAGACATCATTGCGCTGGAAGGTGGCAATTCCAAATATAACCAGTAGAGCTCCCAGTACATATTTGCTGTAAGGCATAAACCTAACAATACCCATAGCTGCTGCTACACATAAAAAAGCTGAGGGCAGGTATAGATACCTCTCAGCAAATGGAGGAGAGAGCGTTGTTGTGAACGAACCTGCAACAGACGGCATAAGAGTAAGAATGAATGAAGCCATCAAAAAAGCATATATCTTCTTCTCTTTCATATACAGAATAGCTGTAAAAATAAAAAGACCTCCTCCCAGTCCAAAAAATATCGGGATATAGGGGATGCTATCTATGTAGATACTAAGATTAAAAGGGAATATGAATTTGTAGAAATAAAACCCTGTTGCTGCGAAAAATAGCACTAACATATCCAGATAAGGCTTAAAAACTAATTTAACTGAACTATCAACCAGATATGAATGCCTCATAATAAAATAGGTTATTACAACAATTCCATAGAAAATATAGGGTAAAATCCCAAGCTTCTTTTTCTCTACAAGCAACTCATATAACGCAAAAACAATTACGCCACCGAGAGCTATCTCTTTCGAAAAAAGTGCAAATGCGAAAAAAAGAGATGCAGGGATAACAGCTTTTTTATCTCCCCTAAGATATTCGATGTGGCAGATTAACGCCAGAAATATAAACGCTGAAGCGATAAGATCAAGTCTGGCAGAAATCCATGAGACTGATTCAGTATGTATTGGATGCAGGGCAAAAAGCATAGCAGCCCCAAACGCGATCTTTTTTGGAGCATTTGTCCTTAGACAAAGAGTAAAAAGAAGCAGACAATTCAGAATATGCAGCATCACATTTGTAAGATGATAGCCAATATAGTTTTCGTGCCATAAGGAGTAGTCAAGCAGATATGAAAGTCCGGCTACAGGCCTATAAAAAACCATTATCGCGCCTTTTAGATCAGCAGGCAGAAAAAGGGATTCAAGAGAATTAAACCTTAGAGAAAACTTTTTAACATAGTAGTGGTCATCCCAGACAAGTGTCTGGGTAAGTATATTTGAATATACACAAAAAACAGCCGCAAAAATGGCTAACACCACCAAGGAAAGCACCAGCTTATTTTTTATTGAACTATTCATGTATTCACCTATATTAAAATAAAAAAAGGGGGCTTGTAGCCCCCTTTTTAAAAACATTTTAAACAGATTACTGCCAGGTTGTAGCACCGGTGTTATCCAGCGTATGAGGAGATACTCTTCCGGTTCTGGTAGCGTTAGCATTAGCTACGGAAATCGAATATGTAGAAGCGTCACTAGTAATTGTAATAGTATTATTCGCACTTGCTGGAACATCTATGTTTGGAACACCTGCTGTTGTTGGATCTATTGTACCATGAGCTGTCTGTGCTGCCACTACTCCGTTTGCAGCAGCATATGAATTATCATCTGTAAATAAAGCCTCAAGCAGTGTTGCGGTATTTTTTGCATCAGCAACCATGCTAGCCTCTACAGCTCTAACCCTATATGCTGCGAACTGTGGTATTGCTATTGCTGCCAGAATTGCTATGATCGCGATAACGATAAGCAGTTCTACGAGTGTAAAGCCTCTCTCATCCCTAACCTTCATTTTGTTAATCAAACCTAACATTTGAACCTCCTTTTAACTATTGCCCGCAAAGCGGGCTTGCATGATTTATACTCACATCCATCTGGTATCTCTTTGTCTGCACCTTTCTTAAAGCATCTTCTGTGCCAGGATGCCTGCCATTGCGACTATGCTGAATTTTAAAGCTAAATAGTTATTAATACCTTAAACCAGTTCTACTCGCGACAAAAAACGGCAATCATATTGACAATTTTTGTCACTCATTATACAATTTGCCATGAACCTTACAGCATTCTTCAACTACTACAAGGTCGGCAGATTCATCCTTGTGCTCACATTCCTTTTAACTCTGCCTATGCTCGGGCAATCATACGCAAGCAGCGCCATGATAATTGTGCTCGCAATATATTGTCTCGTCGCTTTTGCGAGATTCTTTATATCACCGACCAAAGTTATTACTTATGAATTTGCGCTCGATATAGTATTTATCACAGCCATATTCTATTTAAGTTCCGGGTTAAACAGCTTTCTTGCGCTTCTGTACCTCTTTCCGATCCTGCTTGCGTCCATACTCACAAGGCCTGACCGCATATTTGTATACCCTTTGCTCGCAGGCATACTCTATATAATAGTTTATACCCTTAACTACACATTTGCGATAGAATCTGCTCTGCTTGATATTGGCCTGCACCTCTTGTCCTTCAGCCTTATAGCTCTTGCAGGCAGCGGTATTAAGAAACGGCTCGATAACCAAGCAAGATATATAAAAACTCTTGAAGATGAAAAGATAAAGATGAAGAGCTATGAACGGCTTTACAGGGTGAGCGCTGATCTTGCGCACGAGCTCAGAAATCCTCTCGCATCTATCTCTGCCTCTGTACAGTTTCTAAAGGAAGGAAAGATTGAGCAGGATTTTATAGATATGCTCGATACTGAGACAAAACGGCTTATAAATCTGGTGAATGACTTTCTCTCTTTTTCCCGGCCTGCTGATGCGCCTGCAGAAAAGGTTGAGCTTGCTGAGATTATAAGGGAAGCAGCTAAAGTGATAAGGTATGAGATAAAAACAACAATAAACATTACAACTAATGGCGAGCTCTATTGCAACAGGACATATATGGCAGCAGCTATTACAAATATAATGAAAAACGCCTCTGAAGCAGCAAAATCAGAAATAAAAGCAACTCTAAGGCAACTGCAGAATGATATTATCATCTGGATTGAGGATGACGGCCCCGGCATAAGCGAAGAGGTTAAAGAGAGTATGTTTGAACCGTTTATCACCACAAAATCCAGTGGCACCGGCCTGGGTCTTGCAATAGCACACAGGACAATTACCAGCTATGGCGGCAGCATAAGCGCTGAAAAATCTTCCATGGGTGGAGCAAGATTTGTGATCAAATTTACAGCGCCTGAAAAGGAGGTCCTGCTTGCGCGCACTGATAGTTGATGATGAGCCAAATATTCGAAAGGTGCTGAGCAGAATTCTGTCTGAAACAGGATTTGAGCCTTATGAAGCAGGCTCTACTGCGCAGGCTGTTGAGCTTTTACATTCCACATATTTTGATTTTGCAGTCCTTGACCTGAGACTCCCTGATGGATCAGGAATAGATCTCCTTAAAACCATAAAAGAGAATCAGAACGATACAACAGTATTAATAATTACAGCATTCGCCTCTGCAGAGACAGCGATAACAGCGATGAAGCTTGGCGCGTATGACTATGTAACCAAACCATTTAATATTGATGAACTCAGGATAGTTGTAAAAAATATTAAAGAGAATATCCTGCTCCAGAGAAAAGTCAGGGAACTTCAGCAGTATGCTGATGTCTATCAGTTTATGGTAGGAAAATCTGAAGCCATGAAAAAGGTCTTCAACACAATAGACAAGATAGCTCCTTTTGACACAAATGTGCTTGTCACCGGTGAAAGCGGCACAGGCAAAGAGTTGGTCGCAAAGGCCATACACCAAAAAAGCAGAAGATCAGAAAAACCGTTCATCGCAATAAACTGCGCAAGCCTGCCTGCTGAACTGCTCGAGAGCGAGCTGTTTGGTTATGCCAAAGGCGCTTTTACAGGAGCATACACAACAAAACGCGGGCTGATTGAAGAGGCTGACAAGGGTACGCTTTTTTTGGATGAGATAGGTGAGATGCCTCAATCGCTCCAGGCAAAGCTTCTGCGGTTTCTTGAGGACAAAAAGATACGACCTCTAGGCAGCAGCGCAGAGATACAGGTTGATGTAAGGGTTATAGCAGCAACAAACAGACCTGTTGCTGAACTCACATCATCAGGAGACTTCAGGAGTGACCTATACTACAGACTCGCAACCTTTGAGCTGGCGCTGCCTTCACTCAGGGAAAGGAGAGAAGACATCCCTTTGCTGATCGACCACTTTGTAAAGGCATTGGCAAAGAAGTTTGAAAAGAACATAACAAAGATTGAGCCGGATTTTGTTGACGCGATAATGCAGCACGAACTAAAAGGCAATGTGCGCGAGCTCAAAAACATTATCGAACGGAGCATAATACTTTCAGAAGATGGGCAGCTGAGAAATACCATTTCTTATGCCAGAGAGCAGTCTTGTGAATATGAAGACGAACTGCCATCAACCGGGTTTGATCTTAACAAACACCTCGCTGATATAGAAGCAAAGATGATAAGCAAGGCGCTCAAAAAGGCTGATGGAGTAAAATCAAAAGCAGCAGAACTGCTTGGCCTCACATTCAGGGAATTAAGGTACAAACTCTCAAAACAGAAAACAAAATAAAAAAATACGGGCAGCCTTAATGACCGCCCGTATTTGCAAAAACATTAAAATAGAAATTAGCCGCCGACAACCTCTCCCATCTTAAATATCGGCAGATAAAGCGCAACAACTATAAATCCAATAACCACACCAAGGAACACCATTATCAAGGGTTCGAGCATTGTAGTAAGGTTAGAAACAGAGTTGTCAACTTCATCATCATAAAAGTCTGCTATCTTTGAGAGCATCTGGTCCAGCGCTCCGGTTGATTCTCCTACATGTATCATCTGAACAACCATTGGAGGAAACAGGGGAGATTTCATCAGAGGCTCAGACACAGTCTTGCCTGAGGCGACTTCTTTTTTAACATCATATATTACAGCCTCAATTATTTTATTGCCGGATGATTTTGCACATATATCAAGACTGTCGAGTATAGGCACGCCGCTGCCTATCAATGTGCCGAGAGTTCTTGTGAATCTCGAGACAGCAACTTTGCGAAGCACATCTCCTAATATGGGCATGTCAAGCAGCAGCCTGTCCGTAACTTTTCTGCCGCCTTTTGTCTTTCTGTAGTTCACTATGCCAACGCCAGTCGCTACAAGAGCTACAAGCAATATTAAACCGCCTAAGCCGCCGAGGAAATTACTCATTCCAATAACCAGACGGGTCGGAGCAGGTAAAGGCACTCCCATCTCACCAAATATTTTTGAGAAGACTGGAATAACAAATATCATAATAACAGCTACAACCAAAACAGCAACAGATATGACTATCGCAGGATATATCATTGCGCCCTTAACCTTCTTCTTGAGCTTCATAGCTTTTTCAATATAGGTCGCAAGGCGCATAAGCACAGCATCAAGCACACCGCCTGCCTCGCCTGCTGCAACGAGATTTGAATAAAGGTCGTCAAATACTCTGGGATGTTTCTTTAGGGCATCAGCAAGTGTGGTGCCTGTCTCAACATCTGTCTTTACCTGATTAATGACAGCTCCAAAAGACTTGTTCTCTATCTGGGAGCCCATAATATTAAGACCTTGAACAATAGGTATGCCTGCTGTAAACATTGTTGCGAACTGTCTGGTAAATACAACGAGGTCTTTGTCAGTAATTTTAGCCTTCTTCTGGCCAAAACTCATATTAAGACTCAAGCCCTTCTTCTCGTTGATTGATGTCGGAATAATTCCCTGTTTTCTTAATGAGGAAGCAACATCTTCCTTGCTGTCTGCTGTGATCTCTCCGCTCTTGATCCCGCTCCTAAGCGTTTTGCCTGTCCATTTGTAGGTTGTGGCCATATACGCTCCCCTTCAGGATATGTTAAAGATTAGGCCTTGGATAAAGCCCTGCTGCCTTAACGATCTCTTCTATTGCAGACTCCCACTCAATAGCCTGTATATGCACTCCCTTTATCCCGGGGATCTCAAGGGCCTGTTTCACAAGCTCTACTGTTATCTTGATGCCTTCCTGCTCCTGCAGCTCTTTTGCCCTCTTCTTGTCATCGCCTGCTGCCTCTTTTGCCTTTAACATCCTCTCTATCAAAGGCTTAGGAACAGTCACTCCAGCGACCGAAGAATCCATATACTTTAACATCATAGCACTTTTAGGCACAATAATACCCGCCAAAATTGCTGTGCGCTCATGCAGACCCAAATTGCGGGCCTTCTCCATCTGCTGTTTGAAAAGCTCCATGTCATAAATTCCCTGGGTCTGGATAAAATCAGCTCCGGCATCAACCTTTTTCTTGAGGTTGTAAGGCCTGAAGTCCATCGGCTCACCCATCGGCGTCCATGATGCTCCGATAAAAAACTTGGGAGGCACCTCTATCTTATCGCCGCCCTGCTGCAAACCTTGATCCCTCATCTTTTGGAGTATGCCCACAAGCTGGCATGTGTCAACATCATAAACATTCTTTGCTCCCGGATGACCCTTCAACTTTCCTGCTGCGCCGAACTTCTGGTGGTCACCTGCTATGCAGAGGCAGTTTTTGAGTCCGAGCGCAGCAGCGCCCAGCAGGTCAGCCTGAATCGCTATCCTGTTTCTGTCGCGGCAGGTCATCTGCATTACAGGCTCGAGCCCTGCCTGCTGTGATATATAAGCAGCTGCAATGCTCGATATGCGGACAACCGCTGTCTGACAGTCTGTTATGTTTGCAGCATCACAAAATCCTTTAAGCACCTTTGCCTTTTCTATGATCTCATGCGGATCAGCGCTCATCGGAGGCCCAAGCTCTGCGGTGACAGCCATCTGGCCGCTTGCGATAATCTTTTCGAGATTGCTGCCGCTCTTCATCTAACATGCCTCCGTTTTATTTTCTGATTTTTCTTCCTTCTCTTCATACGCCCTTATATGCTCAAGCGAAATTCTGCGCGGTCCGCCATCGCGGGATGTTGACCAATCGCGCGGAGGCTGAATCTCAAAGAGTTTTTCCAGAGTGCCGAGCTTCTTCATGCGCTCGATGATAAGATACCAGGCGCAGTCTATCTGATCACTCACTTCACATTTACCGTTGCTGGTTCCGCCGCACGGGCCGTTCATCAATGATTTTGAGCATCTGGCTACAGGGCATATTCCACCTGTAAGATGCAGAATACAGCTGCCGCAGCCTGCACAGAGCTCAACAAAAAAACCCGGCTCTGGAACCGCTCCGTAAAATGATGTATTAAGGGCAGGATACACAGGGATATTGCCAATGCGTTCTGAAAGAAAGTTTACTCCAACTCCACAGGCTGTTGAGAGTATAAGATCATATGACCTCGCCTTTTCCATCATAGGTTCGAAAAATTCGGGTTCACAATGCCGTTCTATTGCAGCATGATCTATCTGGATCTCCTTGCCTTCCTGTGAAGCTTTTATTTTTAGCATAGATGCTAATATCTCAGCCTCTTTGCTCCCACCGGCGTGGCAGATCGCAACGCAGGTGTTACAGCCAAAAACCAGTACCTTTTTAAAATCTTTTATCATCTCCCATATCTCTTCAAATGGTTTCTGCTGAGCAACGATCATTGTTCTTCACCCCTTGTATTCTTCTGAGCTTTAAGCGCTGTACAAACGGGCGACGGACCGAGCTTGCGTATGCGTTCTGTAAATTCATTGCATATCTCTGCCCAGCGCGGTCCCTCTGCTGAAGAGAGGTTGAACATCTCGACCCTTGCAGGATTAAGGCCTATCTCTTTCAACAATGTCTTTACGTGACCAACTCTTCTTGCTGCGAATTTATTACCTTCCAGGTAATGGCATTGTCCCTTTAGTCAGCCTGCGACAAATACGCCGTCAACACCTTTTTCAAAGGCGTGCAGTATATGAATGTGGTCTAGCTTGCCTGTGCATGGCAGCCTTATTATCTTCACATTAGGAGAATAGGAGAGCCGCATTACTCCTGCAAGATCTGCTGCTGCAAACGCACAGTAGTGGCAGGCGAATGCGAGCACATTCGGCTCCCATCCCTGCGGAGTCTCTTGCGGCTTTTCGATTGCATGCTCAATAGCTTTTGGAGCATCAGACATAAGCAGTCACCTCTTTTACCATCAGTTAGTTAAGAACTCCTGCCTCTGATTCAGCAGCAGCATCTATCATAGCCATTATCTGGTCATCCCTGAAGTTGTTCACCTGAAATGCCTTTGCAGGGCAAATGCCTGCGCAGATGCCGCAGCCCATGCATTTGACCTCATTGTGCGATATCTTACCGTCTGCATCAATATATGGAGAGCCGAATGGACAGACTCTGAGGCAGCTTAGACACGACATGCAGAGCTCTCTTTTGTGTTTTGCGATAATGCCTGAGACAGCAAGTTTTTCATGGGAAAGGAGCACGCCTGCCCTGCCTGCTGCAGCCATAGCTTGGCTTATTGTCTCATCAATATTCTTTGGCGCATGGCCCAGACCCGCGACAAAAAGTCCTTCAGTCGGTATATCAACCGGGCGCAGCTTTACATGAGCCTCGAGGTAGTAGCCATCCATATTGCGGGTGACTTTATACATACTGCCAACCTGATCAGTTGATGGATGGGGCCTCAATCCTGTAGAGAGCACCACATGGTCTGCATCAATTGTGATCTCCTTGTTCAGCATAAAGTCCCATGTTGATACACTAACCCTGCTGCCGTCTTGATGAACATCCGGCTTGCGATCAACATCATAACGCACAAAAAGCACTCCAAGGTCACGCGCTTTTTTATAGTAGTCCTCACGCAGCCCGTATGTCCTGATGTCACGGTAGAGTATCACCACATGCGCAGCAGGCTCTGTCTCTTTTATATTTATCGCATTTTTTATCGCATCTTGACAGCATACACGCGAGCAGTATTGATTTGGCTCTTCTCTTGACCCGACGCACTGTATCATCACATATGTCTCGCCTGCCTTTGGTCTTTTACCGGATGCGAGCCTCTGCTCAAGCTGGCGCTGAGTTATAACATTGCTGTTCTGTCCGTACAAATACTCTTTTGGCTGGTAGTCCGTACCGCCTGTGGAAAGTATGATCGCGCCATGCTCCAGCTCTGTGCCGTCACTAAGCATTGTCTTGAAGTTGCCCACAAAGCCATCAGTACTCTTAACCTCAACGCCTGTATGAAGTGTTATGTTCGGATGTTTTTTAACAGCAGCAATTCTCTCATCAAGAAATCTCTGCACATCAAGACCATCAAGTGTCTTATAAACATTCCTTAGAAGTCCGCCCGGCTCTTTCTCCTTCTCTACAAGATGAACCTTAAAGCCCTGATCAGCAAGTGAGAGGGCAGATGTCATACCTGCTATACCGCTGCCTATAATCAGGCATGCAGAAGTGACGCCTACAGATTCGCTCTTGAGCGGAATCTGTAGCCTCGATTTCGCTATGGACATCTTCACAATGCCTGAAGCCTTTTTTGTAGCAGCTTCATTCTGGTCTTTGTGGCACCATGCGCACTGTTCCCTTATATCAGCAAGGTCAAACATATATTTGTTCAGGCCTGCTTCGCGTATTGTGTCTTGAAAAAGCCCTTCATGCGTACGCGGGGTGCATGATGCGACCAGCACGCGGTTAAGATTCTTCTCCTTAATCAACTGCTTTATCTTCTCCTGGCTGTCCTGACTGCATGAGTAGAGCAGGTTCTCTGCATGCGCCACATTAGGCAGGTCCTTCACATCTTCAACAACCTTTTTCACATCAACAGTGCCTGCTATATTTGTGCCGCAGTGGCATACAAAAACGCCTATTCTCGGAGCCTCGCCTGATATGTCCTTCTCTTCAGGCAGCTCTTTTGTGATCGTCTCTGTCCATCGCGCATCTGAAAGCAAAGACATCGCCTGTCCTGCAACAGCGCTGCCCTGCATGACTGTCTCTGGTATATCCTTTGGCCCCTGGTAAATGCCTGTCACAAATACGCCGGGCTTTGATGTCTCAACAGGCGAAAAAGCTGAAGTGCGCGGAAAGAGATAGTCGTTTGTATCTATGCCGCATATATCCGCAAGCTGCTGCGCATCTTTGTGAGGCTGAAGCCCGACGGAAAGCACCACCATGTCAAATGTCTCATCAACGAGCGAGCCATCCTCCTGCGCATATCTGAGCAGAAGATTTCTTGTCTCTGGTTCCTCACGCACAGCAGAGACCATTGCTCTAATGTATTTCACGCCATATTCATTCTTAGCCCGCTCAACATACTTGTCAAAATCCTTGCCATAGGCGCGCATCTCCATATAAAAAATCGTGGGCTCTATATGTTTGTCATGTTCTTTGGCAATGATCGCCTGCTTTGTTGCGTACATGCAGCAGACTGATGAACACCACGGATTTGCATTGTGAGGATCGCGCGAACCAACGCACTGTATCCAGGCTACCTTCACAGGATGTTTGTTGTCGCTCAGCCTCTGCACAACTCCCTGGTACGGCCCTGATGCTGACAGTATCCTCTCGAACTGGAGAGATGTAACAACATTGGGCCACCTGCCGAATCCGAGTTCTCCGCGCACCTTTGGATCATATGTATCGAGTCCAGGAGAAAGAATAACAGCGCCGACATTCAGCTCTGTCAGCTTTTCTTTCTCCATAAAATGGTCTATGGCATTTGCCTGGCACTCTGAAACACATATCATGCATTCACAGCAGCCTGAACAGCTCATGCAGCGAGATGCCTCTTTAAGCGCCTGCTCTTCTGTATACCCAAGAAAGACCTCTCTGAAGTTGCCTTTTCGTTCAGCAACAGGCAGCGCAGCCATTGATGGCCGCGCCTCTTTTTTCATACCTGCAATGTCCTTTATATACTTCTGGCGGTCTTTCAGTTTTGGACGGTCAGCGCGCATGTCCTGCTGACGCAGGTAGCGGTGAATCGACTCTGCTGCGTCACGGCCTGATGCTATGGCTGTAATTATGTTTGTAGATCCCTGGACGCAATCGCCGCCGGCAAATACTGCTTCAATGTTTGTGGTGCATGTTAGCAGGTCTGCCTTTACCCTGCTGTTGGGCATAAGCTGCAGACCCTGCGCGCCTTTTGCGAATGAAGCATCAACACCCATGCCGATCGCAAATATTATTGTGTCTGCCTCAAAGAAGTTGAGGCTGCATTCGTCATACTGCGGATTAAAGCGCCTGTTTTCGTCAAACACAGATACGCACTGTTTAACCTCTATGCCCTTTATCTTTCCGCCATCAGCAATGATCTTGTTCATGCCCCATGAATTCTCTATCTTTATGCCCTCTTCGAGCACCTGATCTATTTCCCATTTATGCGCAGGCATCTCATCGCACTTTTCGAGGCATACCATTCTTATCTCTTCAGCTCCGAGCCTGCTGGCTGTAAGCGCAACGTCAACAGCAACATTGCCACCGCCAAGCACAACCACTTTTTTGCCCACTCCAACTTTCTGCCCCAGATTCACCCTGCGCAGAAAGTCGAGGCTGTCGATTGAGCCCTCAGTATTCTCCTGTCCCTCGAATCTGAGCATCACTCCCTTATGAGTGCCAACCGCTATAAAAACAGCCTTATACCCCTGAGCTTTCAGATCATCAATGCTAAAATCCCTGCCGAGTGCAAGGCCTGTTTTCAGTTCAATATCATGGCTCAGTATGGCATCTATCTCTTTCTGCACAACATCCTTGGGCAGACGGTAGGCTGGTATTGATAGGGTTAGCATTCCCCCTGCAACAGCCTCTTTCTCGAACACAGTAACTATGTAGCCCTTGAGTGCGAGATCCCTTGAGCAGGTCATTCCAGCAGACCCGCTCCCTATTACAGCAACCTTTTCGAGCTTCTGTTCAGGAAGATCCGGTTTTTTAAATCCTCCATGCGCGTCTTCATAATCCGTAAGGAAACGCTTTAACGAGCATATTGAGACAGGCTCATCAAGGTCTCCTCTTCTGCATGCTGTTTCGCACGGATGGTTGCATACCCTGCCTGTGGCAGCCGGGAAAGGATTATTCTTTCTCACTATCTCGAGCGCTTCGCTGTATCTTCCTGCTGCTGTAAGCACAACATACGCATGAGCATTAACCTCAGCAGGACATGCTGTGCGGCAGGGAGATATCTCTTCCTTGTCTATAGCCACTCCGCCAGGCACAGCCTGGGCATATCGCCTGTTTATTGCTGTGCGTTGAGCAAGACCCTGATTAAATTCGCTCGGCTTCTGCACAGGACACTTCTGCACACAGGCTTCGCAGCCTGTGCATTTGGAGAGATCAACATATCGCGCCTTTTCTCTAACAACAGCCCTGAAATTGCCTGCTTCACCTTCGAGCTTCACAAGCTCTGAGCATGAGTGGACATCAATGTTAAGATGCCTGCCGACATCCACCATCTTTGGCGAGATCATGCACATGGCGCAGTCGCCTGTTGGGAATGTCTTGTCGAGCATGGACATTATGCCGCCGATGGATGACTCTTTCTGGATTATATGCACCTTGAATCCTGAATCAGCAAGATCGAGGCTCGTCTGCATGCCGCCTATGCCGCCGCCTACAACAAGCACTGAACCGCGTTTTGTTGAATCTGACAAAAGACTCATACCAGCCCCTTTTCCTTTAGCAGACTTATAGCATCAACAAAATGTCTGTCTATCTGCATTTCATAGGGATCAAAGCCCATGGACATTCCTATAAGTTCGGTTATGAAATATACCGGCAGCGATTTTTTGATTCCATGCTTCTGCATTACTCTGACCTGGTGCGCGTCAAGATTCATCTGACAGAGCGGACAGGTTGTAACAATGCAGTCTGCACCGCGGCTGACAGCATCTTTGAGTATGTATGACATAAGCAGCAGCGACTGGTCTGTGTCATTTACAGAAGCAGAAGCGCCGCAGCAGTCTGTCTTGTATCCCCAGTCGAGCGGCTCTGCGCCAAGCTCTTCGCATATCTTCTCCATGGACTGAGGATTCTCAATATTATCATCAACGCTTATATCGCACGGAAAGCGTGTGAGCAGACAGCCGTAGTAACAGGCGACTTTAAGACCAGCAAGTTTTTTATTCAACTTTGCAGCGAGTTCGCCTGAAAGAAGTTTCGGCATCAGCAGATCGAGTATGCTCGATACTTTTATCTTCGCCTCTACCTTGCGACTTAATTCAGCATTTATTTTATGCTTCAACTCGCTGTCGCATAACAGCCTCTTTTGAGAAACGAGTGTTCTGCTGTAGCATGATGAGCAGGGTATAACAATTTCTGAAAGTCCGGTTGCATCAGCTATGCCGAGGTTTCTTGCAGGAAGCGCGATGGCGAGAAAGTCATCTGTCTTTGCTGCTGCTGTTGCGCCGCAGCAGTTCCAGTCATCAATCTCCTTAAGCTCTATGCCGAGGTTAGAAAATACCATCCTGCACTGCAGATCGTACAGTTCAGATGATGAGTGGAGCGAACAGCCAGGATAGTAGGCGACCTCTTTCATTTCCTGTCCTCCTTTTTGGAGGCATCCGCTTTTTTGTAGAGCGCCTTAATCTCAGAGATATTTTTGACCCTCTCGATGCCAATATGAAGCCTTTTTTTGCTGATCATCGCGAGCCCGAGATCAGACTGGGTCTTTACTTCATTTATTATGGATTTGATATCGCCTTTTTTCAGATCCTTGAGCATCGTCTTTGTCTCGTAGATACCCATGCCCTCAAGCTCATTGAATCTGCCGAGATGTCCTGCAGACTGCATGAATGCTGCATTAAAATCAGCAGTGCGCTCAACAAGCGGCGTTATGCCAGCCTCTTTTGCCATCTGCTTTAGTGTCTCTGTTATGCGGGCTGTCTGTATATTGTTTGGGCAGCGTGCGCCGCAGGTGTAGCAGGCAACGCACTTCCAGACCAGAAGATTGTTCAGCGCCTCTTCTGTCTCGCCCATTGTTATTAACCTTATAAGACGGTCAGGGGTCACCATTGTCTGCATACCGACCGGACAGCCTGCTGCACAGCGGCGGCACTGATAGCAGGCATAGATATTCTGGCCTGACCTTTCGGCAACCTCATTCATGAACTGGACAGATTTTGGCATATCGCACTGCAGCTTTTTAACCGGCATTTCCAGATCCCTGATATTTTTTAACAGGGATTATGCTTTTTGGAGCATCATCCCTTTGTGCGCTGTCTGATCATGCTTCTTCTACAGATAATGACTAAATTATATAACCGCTGACACCAAATAACACCAAAGTATTATGCTTATTAAATTATTTAATGCCGGCGCTGATCTTTGCGGATTTAACGGTGTTTTTCATCAGCATAGTTATTGTCATAGGCCCTACTCCTCCGGGCACAGGCGTTATCGCGCCTGCTATCTCTTTGGCAGCATCAAAGTCCACATCGCCTTTAAGAATAGGAACAGGCTTGCCTGTCTTTTCGCTGATCTTCTCTCCAACCCTGTTCACGCCAACATCTATAACGCAGGCTCCAGGCTTTATCCATTCGGGCTTGACCAGATGCGGCACACCTGCAGCGACTATGAGTATGTCTGCCCGTTTGCAGTGTGACTCCAGATCCTTTGTGCCTGTATGAACAACAGTAACAGTAGAGTTTGCTCCCCTTCCCTTCTGGAGCATTATATTTGCAATCGGTTTGCCTACTATATTTGAGCGGCCCACAACAACAACCTCAGCTCCTGATGTCTCAAAGCCCGCCCTTACTATAAGCTCCTGTATGCCTGCCGGAGTGCATGGAAGAAACCTCGCCTCATCACCGCCGATCATCAAACGACCCACATTTATAGGATGAAAGCAGTCAACATCCTTGTCAGGGTCTATCGCATTCAGAATCTTTTTTTCATCAATATGCTTTGGAATCGGGAGCTGAACAAGAATTCCGTGGATTTTGGAATCATTGTTGTACCTGTACACAAGTTGCAGCAGAGACTCTTCGCTGATATCGTCAGGCTGGTCATCCTGAATGGAGTAGAAACCAAGTTCATGCGCTGCCTTCTGTTTTGCTGTTACATAGCTTACTGATGCCGGATTCTTGCCCACCAGTATGGTGACCAGTCCAGGCACAACACCGCTCTTTTCCTTAAGCTCTGCTGTCTCTTTCTTGAGCTCCTCTCTGATCTGAGCCGCTATTTCTGTACCGCTGATAATACGAGCTGCCATGCCTGTTCCTCCCTTTGAACACTATTATTCTTTTCTCCCTATGAGTTCGAGCATCTCTTCTCTTGTGCTCTGTTTGGATCTGAATATGCCGCGCACTGCAGATGTAATTGTCCTTGCGCCCGGTTTTTTGATTCCTCGCATGCTCATGCAGAGGTGGTCTGCATCTATGATGACCATGCAGCCCTTTGGTTTTAATTTTTGCATTATCATGTCAGCAAGCTGCGCTGTTAGCCTCTCCTGCACCTGAGGCCTCTTTGCAAAATGCTCAAGCGCCTTCACCAGCTCGCTCAACCCTGTTATCGAACCATCCGGCACATATGCGATATGCGCCTTTCCGATAAAGGGCAGCAGGTGGTGCTCGCACATGGAGTAAAACGGTATATCTTTAAGAAGCACCATCTCGTCATGGCTTTCGCCTGGTATAGGTTTTAGTATCTCTTCAGCTGGAGCATGCAGCCCTGCAAATATGTCAACAAACATATTCGCAACACGCTCCGGTGTATCTTTGATCCCGGGCCTCGAAACATCCTCACCCATGCCCTCGAGCATAAGCTTTACGCCTTTTATGATCTTTTTCTTATCCATTTTTTATGACCCTCTTGTCTGTAACAATCATGTCCAGCACAATATCGTGCGGCTCGGTCGGCAGACTCCCGACTATCTGTTCATCATAAGCAAGACCTACGGCCTTTGACCTCCTATCTTTCAGCAGCCGGTCATAATATCCCTTGCCGTATCCAATCCTGTTGCACGAAAGATCAAAAACAGCTCCCGGCACCAATATGAGATCAGCTTGACTTACATCCACCCTTCGGCATTTCGCAGGGTCAGGCTCCATTATGCCGTATGCGCTGCGTGTCAGATTCTCCATACTAAAAACCTCATAAATATCGAGTATGCCTGATGCTCTATCCACCTTCGGCAGAAGCGCCTTTTTGCCTCTGGCAAAAAGCTCTTTTATTATCTGCCAGGTATTCACCTCGCTCCTGAATGATGCGTACAGCATAAGCAGCTCTGCATTTCTGAACTCATCAATAAGCAAAAGCTGGCGGATTATATTTTTGTCTTTAAGAGCCCTGTCATTTGCTGAGATATTATCCCTGACAGAGAGCATTCTGAGCCTTAAGCTATTTTTATCTTCCATAATCGCAAAAAACACTAAAGCGAAGGCACAAAACTATGCAGAGCTGCCTTTATCTGCCTGATAGATTCCAACGCTGCTGACTCTTTGGCAAAAGGAGGTTCGCCATGCAGGTCAGCATCCATAAGCGAAGTGTCGAGCTTTATATGGCCAAGTATATTCATATCAGAAAGCTCCAGTCTGATAAACGCCAGATCATCCTCACCGCGCACCTTATTGACAACGACAAATATATTTTTTACACCCATCTGCTCAGCCATTTCCTTAACAGCATGAGCTGTCTGAACGCTTCTTTTGCCCGGCTCAACAACAACAATCATCGCATCCACAGCCTCTGACGTGCCTCTTGTGAGATGCTCAATGCCTGCCTCCATATCAACAATAACGACCTCATCCCTTTCGAGCACAAGATGTTTAAGCAGTCTCTTTAGAAATACATTCTCAGGACAGTAGCATCCTGCGCCAGCTGATTTTGATTTGCCCATTATCAGGAGAGTCACGCCATTAACTTTGTGCCCAAAACCTTCAGGAATATCGTCAACCTTCGGATTTATTCTAAAAACCTTTGCCGAAGATCCGGGCCTTGCGCCTGTGCGCTCCTCAATAAGGTCCGCCATCTCTGAGATAGGCTTTATATTGTCAATCTCTGAATGAGACACTCCAAGAGCCTGCGCAAGATTTGCATCAGGATCAGCATCTACAGCTATCACTTTTTTGCCTTCCTCAGCAAAAAGATGACTCAACACAGCTGAAAGTGTTGTCTTCCCTACTCCGCCTTTACCAGTGACAGCGAGTTTCATAAACAAAATTATATCACAATACTATTAAATATCAGCAGAATTATTGCCCTTATCTTTTTGCGTGTGTTATGATTTTCTATCATGGAATTCAGCAAAATATCTGAAGATTCAGCGCGTTATATTTTAAATACCTATAACAGACTGCCAATAGCTATACGAAAAGGCAGGGGCATAAAGGCATGGGGAAGCGACGGAAAGGAATACCTTGACTTTGTATCAGGCATTGCAACAAATGTGCTTGGACATTGCCACCCCAAGGTCGTTGTGGCGATACAAAAGCAGGCTCAACGGCTTATTCATATATCAAACTACTACCATATAGAGAACCAGATAAGGCTCGCAAAGCTGCTTGTTACAAACTCTTTTGCTGAAAAGGCATTCTTCTGCAACTCAGGCGCAGAAGCCAATGAAGCTGCTATAAAGCTAGCAAGAAAGTACTCAATAGAGAACTTTACTCAGAACAGGTTTAAGATAATAACAGCGCTCAACTCTTTTCATGGCCGTACAATGGCTACACTGACAGCAACAGGGCAGGAAAAGTTTCAAAAAGGTTTCGGCCCCCTACTGCAAGGATTCAGCTATGTGCCTTATAACGATTTCCCTGCGCTAGAGGCAGCTTTAGACAAAGCGACTTGCGCCATAATGCTTGAGCCAATACAAGGTGAAGGCGGAATAAAAGTGCCTTCAGCCGATTATCTGAAAAATGTGAGAGAGCTGTGCGATAAAAACAACATCATTCTTATATTCGATGAAGTGCAATCTGGAATGGGCAGGACAGGCAAACTGTTCGCATATGAGCATTTTGGCATAACCCCGGATATAATGACCCTAGCCAAAGGTCTTGGCGGCGGAGTGCCTATAGGCTGCATGCTGACAACCAACAAGTTTGCATCAGGCTTCCAGCCGGGTAATCATGCCTCAACATTCGGCGGCAATCCTCTTGCATGCGCTGCTGCCATAGCTACGATAGAGACTATACTTGAAGATGGCTTTGTGCTTGACAACTGCACAAGAATGGGAGAATATTTCCTTACAAAGCTGAACCTTCTGAAGTCATACTATCCTGAGCAGATTGTTGATGCGCGCGGCAAAGGTCTTATTGTGGGCATGGAGCTTATGCGGGACGGTCTGCCTATAGTAAAGGCGTGCCTCGAAAAGGGAGCGCTTATAAACTGTACCGCCGGCAATGTGCTAAGGTTTACTCCTCCTTTGATTGTTGAGGAGAATGAAATAGATAAGCTTATTGACATACTTGATGATGTAATAGGAAAGTGAAATAATGAAAAGAGATTTTCTATCAATTAATGACCTGAATTCTTCTGAACTTCAAAGCCTCTTTAAAAGGGCAACTGAACTAAAATCAGGCAAAGACAGATCTTCCTGCCCACTGATAGGCAGGAGCGTTGGACTCTTTTTCGAAAAACCATCCACGCGCACCAGGGTCTCGTTCGAGGTAGGAGTATACCAGCTAGGCGGGCAACCTATATATCTCACACCAAAAGAGATACAGCTGAACAGAGGCGAGTCGATAGCAGATACAGCTCGAGTCCTTTCGAGATACCTGAGCGCAATTGTGCTTAGAACATTCAAGCATTCAACAATTGAGGACTTTGCGTCATTTGCTGATGTGCCGGTTATAAACGGGCTTTCTGACATTCACCACCCATGCCAGGCTCTCGCAGATTTAATGACGATTCTTGAGAAAAAGGGCAGGCTCAGCGGTATAAAGCTGGCTTATATAGGAGATGGAAACAATGTGGTCAACTCTTTGATGGAATCATCAGCAAAGACAGGCATGGAGCTAGTAATATCATGTCCTGAAGGATATGACCCAAACCAGAATATCTACAAACAGTGCAGAGATATAAACAACAAAATAGAGATAGTTAGAGATCCTCGTGAAGCAGCAAATATGGCTGACGTGCTTTATACTGATGTATGGATAAGCATGGGACAGGAGAGCGAGGCTGACCACAAGAGGCAGCAGCTCAGAGGTCACCAGCTCAACAGCAGCCTGCTTCAGTGCGCTAAAAAAGATGCTATTGTTATGCACTGCCTGCCTGCGCACAGAGGAGAAGAGATAACAGACGATGTTATGGACAGCAAAGCAAGCGTTGTTTTTGATCAGGCAGAAAACAGGCTTCATACAGAAAAGGCTCTGCTTGAATTCCTCATTTCTTAAGCATTTGGGCAGAAATGCTGTTTCTTGACTTGGCTCTGTTTTGTCTTATAACATATAGCTTCTCTTTTTAAGATTCTGTATACTTTTTAGCCTTTCCGGAGGAAAAATGCAGATCGCAATCGGATCTGACCACGCTGGCCTCGAACTGAAAACCGAGGTAATTTCCATACTTAATGATCTCGGGCATGAACCTGTTGATTTCGGAACTGACAGCCCCGCATCAGTAGACTACCCTGATTTTGGAGAAAAAGCAGCCTCAGCTGTATCAACAGGCAAGACAGAGCGCGGCATTCTTATATGCGGCACCGGACAGGGCATGTCCATGGTAGCAAACAAGTTTCGAGGCATAAGAGCAGCCCTGTGCAATGACCTCTTTTCAGCAAAGATGAGCAGGATGCACAATGATGCAAACATGCTCATAATGGGAGGCCGGATAATAGGCAAAGACCTTGCTAAAGAGATCGTAAAGACATGGCTCTCAACACCATTTGATGGCGGCAGGCACTGCAACAGGCTCGACAAGATAAACGCTATAGAGACCAAAAACATGAAAGGAGAGTCACAGCTGTAATACAGAAGCTATTACATGCACGAACAGATCATGAATTTCGAACTTCTCAAAAAAACAGACCCTGAAATACACGATGCCATACTAAGCGAAATTAAACGCGAGCAGGACAAAATTCTGCTCATTGCATCAGAAAACTACTGCAGCCCTGAGGTGCAGCTGGCACAGGGATCTATCTTCACAAATAAATATGCTGAAGGTTACCCTGGCAAGCGCTACTACGGCGGATGCCAGTATGCTGATATAGTAGAAGACCTCGCCATAAGCAGGGCAAAAGAGATATTCGGAGCAGACCATGTGAATGTGCAGCCGCACTCTGGCAGCCAGGCGAACATGGCAGTATACTTCTCGGTACTCAAGCCCGAAGACACAATATTAGGTATGAGCCTTAGCCATGGCGGACATCTGACTCATGGATCCTCAGTAAACTTCACTGGAAAGATATTTAATGCTGTATCCTACGGAGTCAACAAGGCCGGTTACATAGATATGGACGAGGTGCGTCAGCAGGCGCTCAAGTACAAGCCTAAGATGATAGTTGTGGGCGCAAGCGCATACTCAAGGACAATAGACTTCAAGACATTTTCAGAGATCGCTAAAGAGACAGGCTCATACCTGATGGCAGACATAGCGCATATCGCCGGACTGATAGCAGCAGGCCAGCACCCATCACCAATCCCTTATGCTGACTTTGTCACATCAACGACACATAAAACACTCCGCGGCCCTCGCGGCGGTATGATAATATGCAAAGAAGAACATGCAAAAGCAGTTGACAAGATGATATTTCCGGGCATACAGGGCGGTCCGCTAGTACATGTAATAGCAGCAAAAGCAGTAGCCTTTAAAGAAGCTCTTTCACCAGAGTTTAAGGAATACCAGAAAAATGTAGTTGTGAACGCAAAAAAGCTGGCTTCAGAACTAATTAACAGAGGCTTCAGCATAATATCCGGTGGTACAGACAACCACCTTATGCTTGTTGACCTCACCGCAATGAATGTAACAGGAAAAGAGACAGAAGAGGCGCTCGACGCAGCAGGAATAACAGTAAATAAAAATGCAATACCTTATGACACAAAGCCGCCTGCGATCACAAGCGGCATAAGACTCGGCACTCCATGCATAACATCTCGCGGAATGGGCGAAAAAGAGATGATAGAAATTGCTGAGATAATCACCTCAGTAGTAAAAAATATAAACGATTCATCTCTAATATCGGACATGAGCAACAGAGTAAAAAATCTCTGTAACAGGTTCCCGATCTATCAGTCATGAAATGTCCTTTTTGCGGCAGCGTTGAAGACAAGGTAATTGACTCGCGCTCAAGCAAAGACGGAGATACAATCCGCCGCAGAAGAGTATGCCTAAAGTGCGAAGGCAGATTTACATCGTACGAGAGGGTCGAAGACCCTCTTCCAATGGTCGTTAAAAAAGATGGCAGAAGAGAACCTTTTGACAGGCATAAGGTACTTACCGGACTGAAAAAATCATGCGAAAAAAGACCAATTCCTGTAGAAAAACTTGATACCATTGAAGCAGAAATCGAAAAGAAGATGGTCGGTCTTGGAGCAAAAGAGATACCAAGCTCATGGATTGGAGAAGAGATTATGGCCAGCCTAAAAGATCTCGATAAAGTAGCTTATGTAAGGTTTGCATCCGTTTACAGACACTTCAAAGACATAAATGACTTTATGGATGAAATGAAGACATTATTTGAGCCTCGAAGACAGTCTAAGTAATACAACAATCAGTAAAAAAGCCCGTTAAAATATTTGACTTATCAAACCAATTTCATTTATTTTAATAGTCTATTTTTTAATATTGGGGAGTCGTACAATGGCAGTACGGCAGACTCTGGATCTGCTTATAGGGGTTCGAATCCTCTCTCCCCAGCCATAATGGTCCCATCGTCTAGTGGCCTAGGACGTGGCCCTCTCAAGGCTAAAACACGGGTTCGACTCCCGTTGGGACTACCAAAGAACCTAATGTTGCACATCAACAATCCGATCTTCTTTTTAACAAACGTATAGTAAATTTTCAGCTGCGCCAAAACGACAAGCGCTAATCAACATCTTGTGACTTACTCCATTACAACACTTACCATATTAATTGTATATAATTATTAATATATGATTATTATCTAACCGTAACACGGAGGTGGATTCTTGGCAAGAGTTTTTAGTGAAACCGGCCGCTATGTTACACACCAGTCTATCAAGAAATATGAAAAGCAGTTTGTCATCATATTTCTTTTCAGCATTTTTCTAAACTTAATTTTGGGTTATGCGCTTGGCAAAAATACCCACCCTTACTCACTTATGCTACTTGTCACTGTAATACTAGTCTGCATATTCAGTAAAAAGAAGTTAGATCGATTAATCGAATCTCTTGAGAGAGAGCGCGGATAAACTTTCGCAAAGGAGTTATAGGAGAGGCAGTTGTCGGTTACCTGCTTGATATATTCCCAGATGATTACTATGTAATCCATGACCTGACTACTCCTTTTGGTAACCTTGACCATGTAGTAGTTGGACCGACAGGCGCATATATTATAGATGCTAAAAACTGGAGGGGAGTAGTAACTGCAAATAAAAATGGAGAGCTTTTTTTAAATGGTAATCCTACCCATAGGCAGGAGATAAAAAATCTCTGGAGAAGAATTATTGGCGTGAAGGAGAAAATAAAGATTCTTTCTTCCATGGATCCATTCATTAGAGGTTTATTTGTCTTCACTTCTGCTCATGTTGATGCCAAATGGGGAACAACAGGCTATATTCACTGTATAAGTGATGAACAGCTTTACGATTATATTGTCCAAAACAAAACAAACAAGAGGCTGTCAAAAAAGAAGATCAATGCTATTGCACAAGCGTTTTTTGCCCTTGCAGTCATGGACAAAACCTTTGTTCAAATCAATAACACATCAGAAAAAAATGCTGATACAAACTAAACCATCTGTTTTATACTTAACAGAGATATCACTATTATTAAGAGGAGAGGGATATGGATATAAATGTCTTTATGATATCTGCTGCAATTATGTTCGGAGTCTACATACTCATCAGGCTAATAACAAAAAAGTAGCTTCAAAATTCAGCACAGCCAGACAAGCTGGCGGTCAGCCAAAAAAATCATAAAAAACGCAGTTCAGTTCTTTCGCTCCGTCGCGCTGCCGGTCTGTGGCTCTAATGTTCCGTCGTAACATCCACATCACCAGATCCAATAAGCGGCAGGATGCGCAGAACTGTGTAATAGACTATATGCTTGGGGCCTCTTGATACATCCTCTTCTGGGGTAAGGTGACGAGTGCTCATAAAAGATACAAGTTCTGGATTATCATCTTCCTTCACTTTCTTAAGAAAGAGCCTTATGCCGTTGTAACTGCCTCCGCTCTCAGCATAAAGATATGCTGCATATGGGTTAGCTTTTGTGTTTTTGTATGTGAGCCTTTCACGCATTATAAATGCCAATACGCCGTCTTCCAGAACATGCGGCGCTGAATATATAGCCGCATCCACCCTGCCTTCAGCATCAGCTGTGCTCAAAACTCCGGTTCCGCGTGTTGTGCTGAAATACTCTTTGAGTGTCATACATTCCTCCTGAAAGATTTTTTAACTATCAATACTTTCATTATATACCGATTCATCTTCAGGTTAAGCATAAAAAAAGGAGATGATGGCATTTTGCCGTCATCTCCCGGATAAATTGTTATATCAGGCTATCTACGAGTTCTCTTTCTGGCGTATAGACCCAGACCAAAAAGGCCTGCTCCAAGCAGTATAAATGTGCCCGGCTCTGGAGAGTGGTAATATTCACGCTCGCCTACAAGAAAAAGGCTTCCTTCGTTTATATCCTCAGGCAGACCCTGAAGCCTTACTCCAACATTTACAACGAAATCAGAAAGATCCTGAAGTGCCATTGCCATTATTCCAGCTGCACCAAAGTTCAGATAAAAGATGTCAGATGCCCCGGGTAGTATGCCGGGAGGTGTTATATTGCTCTGGTTACCCTCGGTTGCTCCATAATAAAAATCATACTTTGTAATTGAAGAGCTGTTTGCAGGATTAGGAATTGAACTCATATTGTTCAGCTTTTTCCAGGTCAAAGAATCACTGTCCCATACAAAATCTGAATTTGCAGGGTTTGTGATAGATGCCGGCAATATTGATGATGGATTAAAAGCGAATGCAAAGCCTGTAGCCTGCGATCCGGAAGGAATAGATAGATCAGCATCATACCTGACAGACAGGGTGTCAAAATCAACCGTCTCTATGGTCATGCTGCCCCAATTATAACCTCCGTAAGTAAAATCAAATGAGAGCGTGCTAGCTGCAGCAGGCACAATTGCCATAGCAAACATTATTGCCGTTATAACGAAAAGCCTTGTAATCATATTTTTTGTAGTCTTTAATATCACTGTTTCTCTCCTAACATAATTTTCAATTTTTAATAATTAGAGCAATATGCATGCCATTCAAATATATATTGTTTTTTATGACTTTTATCGTTTTTCAAGCTACTGCCAGTGTTAGGTAAACCGGAATACTGTCGAAAATCCTTACACTTAATTTCTCTACCTACATACATTTAAGATTTAAGCTATTTAGTTAAAATTCTTCGGACTCTCTTTTCTTGTTATATCAAGATTCCAAATAGTTTAATCTAATTTCTGTCGAGCACATCACGTACTTTTTTAAGCAGGGAATACGGCGTGAGCGGCTTTTGCAAAAAGTCCATCTCTCCTTTTATAATGCCTTTTTGGCTTATAACATCAGCTGTATATCCGCTCATAAATATAGTTTTTATACTGCCGCCTGAGGTTGTGATCTCATCATAGGCATCCTTGCCGTTCATCTCCGGCATAAGCACGTCGAGAAGCAGCAGATCGACCTTTCCTTCATTTTCACGATACATCTCTACAGCTTTTTTGCCGTTCTCAGCTACCAGTATATTGTATCCGCTAGCTGTCAGTATCTCGCGCACCAAATTCCTTAGCTCAAGATTGTCCTCAGCCACAATTACAGTCTCTCTGCCCTGCATCTCATCAAAAGATTCGAACTCTTGTGTATAACTATCTACATAATATGAAGAATCAATTGCTGGCAGATATATTGTAAAAATTGTACCCTTGTCCACTTCACTATCAACAGTTATGCAGCCGTTGTGCTGCTTTACTATTCCAAATACCATTGCAAGACCTAGCCCTGTGCCTTTGCCCACAGGTTTTGTTGTAAAAAAAGGCTCAAATATATGGCTAATCTTATCCTTCTCTATGCCCTTGCCTGTATCAGCTACCGAGATCTTAACATACCTGCCCGGCTTCTCGAGCAGAAATGTGTTGGCAAAATTCTCATCAACATCGACTACATCCGTCTCTATTGTCAGCGTTCCTCCTGAAGGCATAGCGTCTCTGGAGTTTGTCGAAAAATTAACAAGCACCTGATCGAGTTGACCTTCATCAGCCATGGTAAACGCATTTTTCCCAGAAAGCTTCAGATCCAGCCTTATATCCTCCCGCAAAAGCCTAGAGAGCATCTTCTGTATCTTTGTTATTGCGCTGTTAATATCAACGGGCTTAAGACTAACAGGCTGCTTTCTGCTGAAGGCCATAAGGCTCTGTATAAGATTTGCAGCCTTTGTGCCTGATGACAATATATAATTCATATGCTCCAGCAGCGGGCTGTCTTCCTCAAGCCTTGAGCGTACCAGAGAACCGTAGCCCATTATTGCGGTAAGTATATTGTTAAAATCATGAGCTATGCCGCCAGCCAGCAGACCCACAGCCTCCATCTTTTGCGACTGCCTCAGCTGTTCTTCAAGCAGCTTTTTTTCTGTTATATCTCTTTCTACCACTACAGCAGCTGTTATATTGCCGTAAGCGTCCTTTACCGGAGACGCGGATACCTCAACATGTCTTATCAGGCCATGAGCATCTGACTGTGTATGGTCGCATGCGACTGTCTTGCCGAGATTAACCATGCTCCTTACAGGGCATAGTCTTATGTCTGGGTCGCACATGCTGCTTGTGTCAAAGCACTTCCTGCCTTGAGCTTTCTGCATTGTTATGCCGCACATTTTAAGATAAGCCTGATTTTCAGACTTTATTGTAAAATCTTTTGTGTCTATAATTACTATCGCTTCATTTGTGATGCTGTTAAGGACTGTATCGCTGAACTCTTTTGCTTCCTGAAGTTTATTTTCATACTTTTTGCGCTCAGTAATATCGCGGACAATCGCAACTGCGTGCCAGGCTTCGTTAATCTTTACGCTGGATATAGAGAGCTCAACAGGAAATTCGTCGCCAGTTTTTCTCCTGGTATTCATCTCTATATTGCGTCCAAATACATGCCCCTCGCCTGTTTTGGAAAATTTGGCAAACCCCTTATGAAATGACTGCATGTGATCATCAAGCATCATCATATCATGCAAAAAAGATCCCATAGCCTCGTCATATGCATATCCGAACATAGCTGTGGCAGCATCGTTCCAGAAGGTTATAAAGCCCTTTTCATCTATCATGATTATCGCATCAGTAGCATTTGATGCTATGGCTCTGAACTTTTCTTCACTCTCAAAAAGACTTTTATTGTTAATTCTGTTCTGAAGAACTACACTCAGCAGACCGGCAAGAGAGAGATATATATCAAGAATATCTTTTGAAAAAAGCTCGTTCCCGGGATAGCTGACAAGAGCAACAACATTAACTTTGCCTGCTGATGATATAGGCATGCATACAACAGAGTGCGCTCCATCAGAGTCAAAGATATCTGTCTCTATAAACCCATTCTCAAAAACCTGATTTATTACTTCTGCCAGACCTACCACCATCTCTCCACAGAGTCTCTCTTTGTCTGATGTGCAGTGCAAAATAACAAGCTTTTTGTCAGCTTCATGAGCTACAAAAGACACAGATTCTGCCTTCAGATGAGTGCGTATAACATCATCAGCCTGGTTCCAAATATCTACATTTGCCGTTATGCCGGCAATGTACTGGGCAGCCTTCATAAACCCGCGGGTTAGCTCTTTGTAGTTACGAGCATGCTTAAGCATCAGTTCATGCCTTCGATGCAGCCGAGATAGAGGTTTTCGAAAAATACAGGTTCATACTCCTCATCATTTCCCATATTTAATATTGTACACTGCTTTCTTATGCTGTCCAGTCTCTGTCTGTATTCAGGATCGAGGGCTGCCATTTCGCAACCTATAAGCGCGGCATTTTCCCAAAGCTCAAACACAGCAGGATCTAGCCTCGGCAGCAGTCCTATTGTCTGCGCATTGCTTATATCAAGATATCTCCCAAATACTCCTGCAACACATATTCGCTTAAGAGACCCTATTGCTACTCCTGATCTACGGCAGAGCATTACCACACATGCAGCTATACCTGCCTTAGCCCTCTGGATCATATCAATGTCTCTTGGGTTTATATTAATCTTTAGAGCCTCAGCGCACAGACTATAGCTATTTTGTGATTCAGCTATAAATCTGCCCCTGCTGTCTATAACTCCAAGCTTGAGAAGACATGCAATCATGTCTATGAGTCCTGATCCGCATATGCCTTTTGGCTCTGTGTTGTTTATAACTTCAAATCCGAGTGCAGAGCTGCCGTTATCAGGCATCAGCACCCTCGAAATAGCTCCTGCATCAGCAGGCATGCCGCAGCTTATGCCGCTCGCTTCAAAAGAAGGGCCTCCTGATGCTGATGCTATCCATGCTGTATCTCCATCCCACAGCGCTATCTCTGTATTTGTACCGAAGTCTATAAAGAGACCTGGAGTGCTGAATTCTGTTATGCCTGTTGCATACAATCCAGCGAGCATATCAGAGCCGACAAATCCTGCAAACGGCTGTACGAGATCAATATCAATACTGTGTTCAGGTTCTGAGTGGTTAACCAAAAGCTTTCTTCCGTTGCTGACAACACACTGCGCTATGCAGCCCCACGATGCAGGATCAAGCAGTGTATCGCTACAGCATCCTGCCAGCAGCGTGAGCATAGCTGTATTGCCTACAATAGTGCAGTTCGTTATTTTTGAAAGATCAAGTATCTCCCTGTCTGCTATATCCTTCAGTGCATCAGATATCGCCGTAAAGGCAGATTCCTGCTGCTTACGGGCAGAATATTCTGAAGCTGATGCAGCAGTAAGTCTGGAAATAATATCGAGACCAAATTCTGTCTGCGGATTTGCCCCCCTTCTTCCGCCAATCCATCTTGCAGAAGGCATCTCCAGAACAGAGAGCATAATATTTGTTGTGCCAAGGTCAACAGCTACCTTATACCCGTCTGCAGCACATCGGCATGATTTATCTTTCACAGAAGATGCTATCATCTGACGGTATCTGGAGTTGAGTATGTGCCATTTAGACTCCGGCGCAGGATAAAAAACCTCTACTGAAGCATCTCCAAGAGGAACAGCCTGACAAGCAAGCCTTATATCAGTTTCTAACGAGAAGTGCTCTTCATTTTGTGTAAGGGCGCTGAGGTTGCCGTCAATAATTCTAACCTTACACAATCCGCAGGCGCCTGTACCCCTGCATCCTGACCTTATGCGTATATCCGCAGACTCGAGTATCTCTCTTATTGTAAGCCCCTGTTCAAACTTAACAAGGCTCTGGCTATCTTTTATAAATACTTTTAGAAATGGCATTCTCTGGATGCCCTTATCATAGCGTCAATATTTTCGGGTCTGGCCTCCGGAGGCACCTCGCATCCCGAAGAGAGTATAAAACCGCCCTGTCCTGCAAATGTCTTTATCAGGCGAACTGATTCTTTATATATGTCCTCCGGACTGTCTTCAACCAAAGACAGAGGCTTTATGTTTCCTGCAAGGCATACTCCGGGCATAAATCTGCGTACCATGGCAGGTTCTACGCAATAGTCGCAGTTCGCTATATCAACTCCTGCGTCCGGATAGTGAGGCATGATAGGCATGGTTTTTCCTGCTATCTGGAGCCAGTTTGCCACAGCTCCTGCAGATTTAAAAGATTTACATATCCTCTCTATTCTGGGCAGCGCCATCTCTCTAAAAAACTGCGGAGGTATAACCTCAGGACTTGAGGATGGCTCAAATATTATAGGCAGATGAGCTCCTGCATCGATCTGGGCTTTACCGAACTCAACAATAACATCTGCTGTGTAGTCAAGCAGTTTTTCGAATTTATCAGGATCTTCAACAGCCATAAACAGGGCATCCTGAACGCCCAGATATTGTATAGCCAATGTTACAGGCCCCATTACACAGCCAACTACCAGCATATCGTCCTGCAGCTCTTTTCGCATAATCTCAACAGCCTTAATCATCTGGGGCATGCGTCCGTCTTTTTTGGGATTCGGAATTCTGGCTTTCAATGAATCAGCGATTGGAATATGCTTTCTTACTGATGGATAATTATTTATAAAATAGTCTACTTCTGCTCCCATAGCCTCAGCTTCAACGCAAACATCCATAACAGAAAAAACTGCATGATGTCCGTATCTCAATAAGGCTTCAAGCTGACATGTCGCAATCAGCCCTCCGTCTTTAACATAATCTTCGACAGAAACACCCTTAAGTACTGCCGCATGTCCGAATATCTGCGGCACTACAGCAACATCACCCTTTTTATCAATCTTGAGGGCAGCATTTATGCATTGCATGCCTGTCATAATCTAATTATTGCTGACTGCTGCCTTTGATTCCAGATAGTGCAGCCCTTCAAAAGCGTTGTCAGCAACAAAATCAACATTCAGATGTTCAGGAGTGGACTGTTTAAGAGCTGCACCGCCGGCAACAACACTTATACTGCCTATACCAAGCGCCTCCAGCTGACTCTTTATCTTCCTTACATTGGGAATAACTGATGTTATAAGTCCGCTCACAAAGACAGCATCAGCTTTTTCATTCAAGGCTGTCTCAGCAAGCTTTTCAACAGGACAATCCTTGCCGCAGTCTATAACATGGTACCCCTTGCTTGCCAGCAGCATCTTTGTGATGTTTTTGCCTATATCATGCACATCTCCCTCAAGAGCAGCTATCACAACAGTGCCTTTGTCCCTTGATGAAGCTATGCCGTTTGGAAATATCTCGGTGATTACAGCTGTAAGACATCTGCCAACCAGCATTATCTCAAGAAGATTAAACTGTTCGATAGTGCATTTTGCATCGAGCCTGTTCATAGCAGGGTCAATACCATTAAGCACTATGCTGTCAGGAGATACGCCTTTTGAGACAAGTGCAGCTGCCTCTGCCACAGCCCTGTTTCTGTCGCCATCAAGAAGAGCCTTTATAAGACCATCCATTGTATACATATACATATTATCGGCAATAAATTGTATTAATTTAGAACTAGTTAGAAGAATGGTATATAAGGTTTTATAAAGAAGGAGCACAACGAATTAACTAATTGATTAATAATAATTCTTACACTTATAAATACTATTTTTTCTGCTGTTTTGGCTCTATAACCATATCTAGCCTCTTTTGGAATGCCTCATTCTTGCATTTGTTTATATCCTGACTGCTATTGGAATTTATTATGCACTCTCTTTCTGCCTCGAGTACAGCTATGCGTGAATTTATATTCATAAGTTTTTTAGCCTTGAGATCTTCAAAGCCTGCATCCTTATCAGAGCTCTGTGCATAAGCGCTGCAGGATAGTGCCAATAAAAGAGCTGCTGCAACAAAACAATATACTATCTTCAAGAAATCTCCGCCTCTTCGTTTTCAGCAGCAACAGGCTCTTCTCCATTATGCTGAAGTATCCATATAGACCCGAAAATAGTGTCCTGATATGCACGCACAAGCCCAAGCCTAAGACTCTCGAGCAATGCCAAAAATGTTACTATCACATCAACTCTGGTGTCGGCCTCTAAAAAAAGATCATCAAATCTTACGCTCTCCTGGCCGCCTACCTTTTCCATTATAAGAGCCATCCTGTCCTTCACAGTGAGCGTCTCTCTTGTAATCTTCAGAACCTCAGGGGGCACTCTGCTGAGTATCTTTTTTAGCGCTGACATTAGATCAAACATATTCACATCAAAAAGCATCAGTTCAGACTCAGGCGCAGGAGACACATCATCCTTTTCCGGCAGACGAGGATACGCATTAGGCCATACATCCTCTCTCTCTCTAAGCGGGGCTGAAACCTCTTTAAATGCCTGATACTCCAGCAGTCTCTGCACAAGATTTGCCCTTGGGTCTTCCTGATCCTCCTGCTCTATTGTCTCATCAGGAGGCAGCAGCATGCGTGATTTAATATAGATGAGTGTTGCTGCCATCACAAGAAATTCGGAAGCTATTTCGAGATTCAGCTCTTTCATTATTTCTATATATTCAAGATACTGTTTGGTTATCTCTGAAATAGGTATGTCATATATGTCGAGCTTGTTCTCCTTGATGAGATGAAGAAGCAGATCAAGAGGTCCCTCGAACACAGGTATCTTTATGTTATAGATATTTAGCTGTTCAGTCATAGCTTTATTTCACAACGCCTGTCATGATAACTGAATTGAATTTGAGCGGACTTCGGCGGCCTTTGCGTGCCATGGATGGCTAAGCAAACCGGCGCAGCCTCGGAGAATGGCCTGGAAGCCATTCGAGAATGAGCGAAAAGAGATTCAGTTATATTACAGCTCCTCATCGTTTTATAACTGTCTACGGAATAACCTTATTTAGCTGGTACTCCACTATTCCTGATGCGCCTGCGCACTTCAGCTTTGGTATTATGTCCCTTACAGTTCTCTCGTCAATCACAACATCAACAGCATACCAGTCCTTGTCAGAAAGCTGTGAAACCGTTGGAGAGTGCATAGCGGAAAGCAGGCTCATAACCTTTTTGAAGGACTTTTCAGGCACATTCATCTTGAGCCCCACCTTCTCTTCTGCAGCAAGAGCGCCTTTGAGAAGCATGGCCAGATTTTCCATCTTCTGTCTCTTGAACTTGTCCTGCCAAGCCTTTTTGTTGGCTATAAAACGGGTTGTGGATTCAGTAAGAGTCTCTACAATCCTCAAATTGTTGGCACGCAGAGAGCTGCCTGTCTCTGTCAGCTCAACAATGGCATCAGCAAGAAACGGAGGCTTCACTTCTGTTGCACCCCATGAAAAATCTACCTCAGCCTTAACACCCTTGCTCTTGAGATACCTCTTTGTGTAGCCCACAAGTTCGGTAGCTATTCTCTTGCCGTTAAGGTCTTTTACAGACTTTATCTTTGAGTCATTCGGCACAGCAACAACCCATCTTACAGGCCTGAAGCCTTCCTTTGCGTAGTTAAGCTCAGCAACTTCTATAACATCAGCGTTCTGCTCAAGTATCCAGTCCTTGCCTGTTAATCCGCAATCGAGCACTCCGTCTTCAACATATCTCGCCATCTCCTGAGCCCTTATAAGCATTGAGTTTATCTCTATGTCGTCAAACACAGGGTAGTATGACCTCGAAGATACTGTTACATGATATCCTGCTTTTTTGAAAAGCCTTAGAGTGGACTCCTGAAGGCTGCCCTTTGGAAGTCCGAGTTTCAACATATTTTTCTTGCCGTTCATGATTTGTGCATCCCCTTCTATAAATGGTGAAATGTGATTACCGCGGCATTAATCCACGAGTTTTATGAGCTATTATGATAAGACTTTGGCAGACAGACTGTCAAACTGTCTGCCAAAGAATAAAAATGAGAAATTACAGGATATTTTCAGAAGTTATTTTTTTGTGTTTCCCCAAGGATTTTTCAGGGTCTCTATCTTCTCTGCGACAAAATTATTGCCTGAAGATTTCCCTGTAACCCCGATATAAGCTCCTACTGCAGCCTTGCCATTGTTCTCAACTATTTTTGTAGTTTTTTTGACGGTAACAGAAGTGCCTTTTATTATCCATACGGAAGGCTCACCTTTTTTAATGCTCTCTACCACTCCGTAAAGCTTATCCTCAATGGCTGCTGCTGAGCTTGTGGCTGTCATGCCGTACCTGTTAGCCTCAATCTTTGTTGCTCTGAACACCTTATCCTGAAGCTTGCCCTCTACCCATACATATGAACCTGCAGCGATCTTGCCCTTGTCATTTACAAACTCTGTTTTTTCGGTAACAAGCACCTGTCTGTTGTCGATAATCCATGTGCCAGGCACCTTGTCGCTCATCTTTTCGATAGTGCCGTAAAAGTTAGCGCCTCTGGCAAAGTCATTGCCTCCCGGCAGTCTTAGCTCATACTCTTCCTCAATCGGCGGAGGAGGAGTCATCAAAGCTCCTGCACCATAATCTGAAGTGTCCTTGAACGCTGAACCGCACACAAACAGCATAGCTGCGATAAGCAGCACAGAAATCAGAATCTTTTTCATCCAACCCTCCATGAATTTATAAATTATTGCTCCGTTATTTTCCAACAAATCGTCAAAATAAATCCATATTGCCAAAACACAATGGCTGTTTATCAATTTTAAATGGTTAATTTGACAAATGATGAGGCTTGATCAATCCCGGCATTTCAAAGCTGTTCAAATATTGCGGACGGAATTAACTGAAGAGGTGCTACTCTGTTGACCGCATGAAGCTCTATAGCTTTTTTGGGCATTCCAAAAACAACGCATGTTGCCTCATCCTGGGCAAGGGTATATGCGCCTGCCTGCTTCATCTCGAGCATGCCTTTTGCTCCGTCATCACCCATGCCTGTCATTATAACCCCGATGGCATTCTTCCCTGCATAACGAGCAGTTGATCTGAAGAGCACATCAACTGAGGGCCTGTGTCTGCTAACAAGCGGTCCGTCTTTCAGCTCAACATAATAACGAGCACCGCTTCTTTTGAGCAAAAGGTGTCTGTTTCCCGGGGCTATCAAAGCCCTTCCTCTTATCACAGTATCATTATCCTCTGCTTCTTTTACGGTAATTCTGCATAGCGAGTCGAGCCGCCTCGAAAATGCTGCTGTAAAATGCTCCGGCATATGTTGAACAATAACAATACCGGGGGCATCAGGAGGCATAGCCTCAAGAAAGACCCTCAAGGCCTCTGTGCCGCCTGTTGATGCGCCTACGGCAACAACTTTTTCAGTTGTCTGTATCATCGCCTTGCTCTCTGTCATAGGCAGAATCACATCAGCGCTGAGTTTGGGCTGCACAGGTCTGGCAGGGATTATTTTTCTTGTTGTTGCGACAGCAGCAGATTTTACAGCATCGCATATCTTTATCTTCGATTCTTCCAGAAACTGTTTTGTTCCGAGCTGCGGCTTTTCTATTATCTCTATTGCTCCAAGTTCAAGCGCCTTAAGCGCAGTCTCTGACCCTTTGCCTGTAAGGCTTGAGCATATTATTACAGGTATAGGATGCTGCGTCATCAACTTCTGCAAAAATGTTATGCCGTCCATTCGGGGCATCTCTATGTCAAGGGTTATAACATCAGGCACAACCTCTTTCATGCGGTCAGCAGCGATAAAAGGGTCTGATGCAGTTCCTACAACCTCTATTTCCGGATCACTCGAGAGGATCTCGCTGAGTGTACGCCTCACAATAGCTGAATCATCAACAACAAGCACGCCGATCTTTTTGCGCATTATATCCCCTGATCAATAAGTATATGCAACTTATAACAAAACCGCGTCAGCGCAACAATTCGTCAGTAAAGGACTTTGCCGGCAGCATTATAGTAACATCCGTACCGCTTCCCTGGCTGGAGCGGACATTTATTTTGCCGGCCTGCGCCTGGATGAGATACTGAGCAAGCGTGAGACCGAATCCTGCCTTCTTGTGTGCTTCGGTAGTAAAAAATGGTTCAAAAATATGGTCAAGAGCTTTCTCAGAAATTCCACAACCTGTATCTGCAACAACTATCCTGACAACCCCCTCTTCAACAGATAGGCAGACCTTAATCTTGCCGTCATCAGCAATCGAGTCAACGGAATTCTGGAGCACATTTTCTATGGCATATTTAAGCTGCTCGGAGTTGCACTCAGCAAATGCGTCTCTGTCAGGCAGATCAAGAGTCAGCTCAATGCCTGCACGCAGCCCCACCTTAAAACTTCTGACATGCTCGCTGAGCAGACTGCTTATATTATGCATGCCTGTTCCGCGCAATCCGCTCGCGTGATCAATCTTCATCAGACACTGAACAATTGAAGACACCCTGTCAAAGCCGTCCAGCACCTCTGAAACGAGCGGACTTATGTCCTGTTTGATGCAGACAAGTTTTTTCGAATCGATTCCTGCTGATGATGAGCTGGCCAATAGCTGGTCTGCCGCATCCGCAAGAAATCCTGAATATTTTTTAAGTGTGGAGAGATTGCTCTTTATGAAGCCGAGAGGATTGTTGAGTTCATGCGCAAGCGCGCCGGAGAGGCGCGCAAGCGCAGTCACCTTCTGCTCCTCAATCATCCTGTTTTGAGCTTCGCGTAGAGATTCATAGGCATTCTGCGCCTCTGCCTTTGCTTCGGTAAGTTCTTTTTTAAGATCAGCAGTACGGCATGCTGCGCTAACTCTGGCGATAAACTCCTCATCTATAAATGGCTTTACAATGTAATCGTCAGCCCCGCGATTAAGTCCATCTATCCTGCTCTCAATATTTGATCTGGTAGTAAATAAAATAATGCTGTAGAGATGTTTTGTTGTGCAGAGAAATTCGAGCACCTCGAGTCCGTCAAACTCAGGCATCTCGATGTCGAGCAGAACAACATCAGGCTTATATCTGACAACCTGGTCTATACCTTCCTGTCCTGATGAAGCTGTTTCAACACTATATCCATTCTCTTCAAGAAGGTCTTTTGCATACTGTCGCGCTGACTTGCTGTCATCAATTACTAGTATCTTGTGCGCATTCAGCGTATTCATTCAAGAGTCTCCAAATATTCTGTTTTTCTGAGACGCTTTAAATAGACATCGCCTGTATGTGTATGGAATATTATTTTTCTGCCCTGAAGACCTCCAACATCAAATGTCACAAGATCAAGACTTCTTGCATCTATAATCTTCCTGGCAATTTCGATATTCTGCCTTCCAACAGTAAGATTTGTACCAGACTGGCTGTTAGGCAGCATCTCAGCGCCGCCAAAAAGCTTAACATCAAGTTCGCTTTCAGCAATGCCCTTATCATGAAATTTTTTGAGCATTCGCTCTATTGCAAAGTCAACATACCTTAGCCCTTCTGATGACACAAGATCAAAACTCATCTTTCCTTTATATGTTGGAAGCATTCCATGACATATAGCTCCAACCCCATTCCTTGTACTGTACATAACAACAGATACGCACGAGCCGAGAACTGTTGTAACAATAGTCGGACTCTCGGCAAAATGCATCTCACCGGGCTTGAGGTAAACTCTTTTTATCTTGAGGTAGTTACGCATCAGCTTATTTTCCCCGGACAGGCATAACCCATGCCCTGTATTTATGACATCTTGGCCGACAACAGCATTATAAGACCTGCTTTCTATCACCGCAGGGTATACCATCAGGATATCTTCCTGTATATTGTTGGCGCTGCCTGTTCAAGAGGCAGGTCAAGACCATTTAGCGTCTCTGAATGCCCGACAAAAAGATATCCGCCCTTTGCAAGATGCCTGCAAAATTTACTCAATACCCTGTGCTGGGTTTGACGGTCAAAATATATCAGCACATTTCTGCAGAATATAACGCCGAGCTTCTCCCTGAAGCCAAAATCCTCTTCAAGGAAGTTCAGCCTTCTAAACTTGACAGCCTGTCTAAGCTCAGGCGCTATCCTTACAAGCTGGTTGTTTTTATCCCTGCTCCTTAAAAGATACTTTTCACGCAGCGGTTCAGGCATAGGAGATATCTGGTCAAACTTATAAATAGCCCTGTGAGCGCTCTCGAGCACCTTTGTGCTTATATCAGTTGCGAGCACTGTAAACTGGAAATCCGGCCGGACTGACTGAAACTCTTTAAGCACCATTGATATGGTATAAGGCTCTTCTCCGGTAGAGCATCCGGCGCTCCAGAGAACAAGCCTGTTTCCCTGTCTGTTTATCAGTTCAGGCACTACACGACTGATTAGATACTCAAAGTGCGCGGGCTCCCTAAAGAAATCGGTCTTGTTGGTTGTTACCACATCTATCATATGAACAACCTCCTGATCAGCTCCCTCTTCGCTGAACAAAAAGTCGCAATACTCTTCAAATGAATGCATTTTAAGCGCTCGTAGCCTTTTAAGCAGTCTCGCCTCGAGCATCGTCTTTTTTGAGTCAGCCATTTTTATGCCGCACTCATTCTGGATATATTCGCTAAGGCGGTTAAAGTCCCTGCCTGACATTGTTATATCTTTTACCTGACGATGAAACATATTGACCGGTCCTTTTTTGATCTGCTGCGGGGTGGGTCCCCCGCTGCCCCGCAGCAGATCATGCATAAGCTACTCAGATCCCGAACCTGAGCTTGCTCCCTGCACAACAGCTATCTCTTCAGATGAAAAGATCTTATCTATGTCCAGTATCATGATGAACTGGTTGTCTCTCTTGCCCATCCCTGTTATAAAATCTGTTCTGAGCCTTGTGCCTATCTTAGGAGCCGGCTCTATCTGGTCAGGCTCCAGGTCTATAACCTCCTGCACCGAGTCAGCAAGCGCGCCGAGCACAGTCACTTCGCCTTCAATATTTATTTCCACTATGATGACGCAGGTATTAACCGTCTTCTCTGTCCTGCTCATCCCAAACTTGAGCCTAAGATCCACCACAGGCACTACACTGCCCCGAAGGTTTATAACTCCGCGCATAAAATCAGGCGTCTGCGGCACTTTTGTTACAGTTGTGAAGTCAAGCACTTCCCTCACCTTGGATATGTCAACTGAGAAGATCTCTTCATCCAGTTTAAAGGTCAGGTATTGTGTTGTTTCTGTTATTCCGTTTACGCTCATATCACCCTCCCTTTCTCAGAATTTCTCGAACTCTTCATCAAGCTTGTCTGAACCTTCACCCATGTCAAGATGGACTCCGCCTTTTTTTGCTCCTGATTCAACTTTTTTAGTCTCGTGTCCAATATGAGCAACCTTTGCCTTCTGCAGCGCCTTCGGAGCTGCTGTCTGAGGCCTTACCACTCGACGGGATGAGCTGCTGCCCCTGTCATCCGCCTTAAAGAAGGCTATAGTGCTCTGGAGCTGTTCTGCCTGCGAAGCGAGTTCTTCTGATGTTGATGCCATCTGTTCAGAGGCGCTCGCGTTCTGCTGTATCACCTGATCAAGCTGCTGTATTGCCTTGTTGATCTGGTCTGCTCCGCTGTTCTGCTCATTGGAAGCAGCTGTAATCTCCTGCACCAGCTCCGCTGTTTTTTGTATATCCGGCACCAGCTTGGCAAGCATCTCTCCTGCCTTCTCAGCAACCTCAACGCTGCTTGTTGAGAGCTGGCTGATCTCTGCTGCTGCTGTCTGGCTGCGCTCAGCGAGTTTGCGCACTTCTGATGCCACAACCGCAAAGCCCTTGCCATGCTCGCCTGCCCTTGCAGCCTCTATCGCCGCGTTAAGAGCGAGCAGATTAGTCTGGCGCGCTATCTCTTCTATAATTGATATCTTGCCTGCTATCTCTTTCATGGCTGCCACTGTCTCAGACACAGATTTACCGCTCTCTCTGGCGTCATTCGCTGACTTTAGAGCTATCTTCTCTGTCTGCTGCGCATTGTCAGCATTTTGTTTGATGTTGGAAGACATCTGCTCCATTGATGATGACGCCTCTTCTGCTGCTGCTGCCTGCTCAGTGGCTCCCTGGCTCATCTGCTCAGAGCTTGCGCTAAGCTCCTGGCTGCCTGATGCAACATTGTCAGCCGCGCTCTTCACATCTCCAACTATCTCCTTCAGCTTCTCGACCATTGTCTTCATAGCTTGCAGCAACTGCCCGACTTCATCATTGCTGCGGACATCCACATTCATTGTGAGATCACCCTGCGAAAGTCGAGTAGCCACATCAACTCCCTCGCTGACAGGTTTAACAATACTGCGGGTTATAAAGAGCGCCATGCCTATAGCAAACAAAATGCTGATACCGGCTAGACTGAACAGTTCAATTCTGGCCTCGGAGTATTCTTTCTTTGCTTCTTCATGCCTCATCTTGTTTCTCTCCACCTGAAACACAATAAGCTCATCAAGCATATCCATGAGTTTTCTTCCTGCAGGCCTCACTTCTTTCATCAGCACTTCTGCTGCATCAGCATCTTTATTTGCGGAGATCAATGCGACCATCTTGTTATTTACTTCCCGTGTGGCAGTGAGAGCAACATTAAGCTTGGCAAACAGCTCTTTGCCCTTATCATCTTTTGTAAGCTCATCCACTTTTTTTGATGCAGCATTGTATTTGTCGCGCTCTTCCGCTATAGTCTTCAGTGCGTTTTGACGCTGAGCAGAATCCTTTACAATTACAAGATTCCTGAGCTGAATATTGATTTCTGCAACGCTTCCAGACATTGTATTGGCATGAATAAGACGCGTTGTATTGACATTAACTATACGCTCGAGATTTTCCTGTATTCCACTCATGCTGTGTATGCTAAGCCCTATAGCAATAACCATTAATACAAGCACCACAGCAAAAGCTACACCCAGCCGCATACCTATCTTCATGTTATAAAACCACTTCATAATGTCCCTCCTTCTGTTTTTTTAAATTCATCCAGCTATGCGCACTTTGATTAAGAGTTCTATCTCGCCACCTCCCGCTTTTCTGCGCTCTCTACAAGTTTTTGTGTATCAAGTATCAGTGCCACGCTGCCGTTGCCCAGTATAGTGGCCCCTGATATCCCGTCTGCTTCTTTATAAAATCTCCCGAGGTTTTTAAGCACAGTCTGGTGCTCTCCTATTACATGATCAACCACAAAACCGACCCTCATGCCATTGACTTCAGTTATAACAACCTGCTCTATTGCAGGCTTCTGCCCAGCCATATCGAACTGCTCGCGCAGGCTTATATACGGCACAAGCTCTCCGCGCACAGTAACAGTGTTTTTGCCATGCGCAGCTGCCCGCTCTTTTTCCGTCAGCTCTATGCACTCCTGCACAGCTGACAGCGGCAGCACAAAGCTGTCCTGCTCTATATTCACGAGCAGTCCGTCGATAATGGCGAGTGTGAGCGGCAGTTTGAGTGTGATGGTTGTGCCGATATTTTTTTCGCTCTCTATCTCTATTGAACCCCTCAATGAGTCGATCGCTTTTTTGACAACATCCATGCCTACGCCGCGGCCGGATACATTTGTTACTGTCTTGGCAGTAGAGAATCCGGGCAGCAGTATTAGTGAGAATATCTCCTTGTCCGTCAGAGAAGCATCATGCGATATAAGCCCCTTCTCTACCGCCTTTGCCCGTATCACATCAGGGTCAAGGCCTTTTCCGTCGTCAATTATCTCAATCAGGACATTAGCGCCTGAATGTCTGGCAGAAAGATGCAGATTGCCTCTTCTGGGCTTGCCTGCTGCCTCGCGCTCATCAGGCAATTCTATGCCGTGATCTATGCTGTTTCTTATAAGGTGCACCATCGGGTCGCCGAGCTTGTCTATAACAGTCTTGTCCAGTTCTGTCTCTGCGCCATCGGTTGTGAGCTCTATCTCCTTATGCAGCTCATTTGAAAGATCGCGCACAAGCCTCTTGAATTTGCTGAATGTGCTGCCAATAGGGAGCATGCGTATGCTCATCGTGTTATCACGAAGTTCAGCAGAAAGACGCTCCACCTCTTCAGATATAAGCAGCAGCTCAGGATTGTTGTTATTTGCGGCTGTCTGTGTGAGCCTTGCCTGCACTGTTACGAGTTCGCCGACAAGGTTTACAAGCATGTCGAGCTTTTCTGAGGCAACCCTTATGCTGGTATCGGTCTCTACCTTTTGTCGCTTGTCGCGCACTCCCTGTATATGCTTCTGCTCAGTCAGCGCTGTCTGTATCTGGTCGCTGCTGACAAGTCCTTCTTCAACCAGCAGTTCGCCTATCCTCTTTTGTTTGTTCAGCACATTCTGGAGCGATTCAGCCGAAATATCGCCCCTTTCTGCGAGTATTTCGCCAACCTTCTTTACGCTCACTTCTCCATCTGTGCCGGTCAGACGGTCAATAACATCTATCTTGAGTTCGCACTCATCCTCAACAAATATGAACACATCCTTTATAGCGTCAATCCCGAACTCTGTTGTCAGTATGATGTCCCAGTATGTGTAGCACATTTCAGGATCAAGATCAGTCATGAGCGGAATGTCGCATGTCTGTGCGACTATGGTGCTTTCACCCATTTCTGACAAATCCGAAAGAAACATGAGGGGATTGATGCCGCGGGTTATTATGTCTGCCACAGGGCGAAACCTTATGCGGTAGGTGATGAGCTCAGATTCAGCTTCTTCTTTTTTTGTCTTTTTGGACTTTTCATCAAGACTGCCCTTTGCTGAGGCAGGCGCCATCTTTTTGAAGGCCGCAACAAGCTTAACCCTTTTTGTCTTGTCGCCTGCCGGCTCACCATCAGCAGCATCCAGCATTGCCCTTATCTGGTCCCTTGCCTCCAGCGTCAGGTCTATAAGCTCTTTTGTAACAGTCGCCTTGCCGTTTCTGACCAGGTCGAACACTGTTTCTATCTCATGAGTGAATGATACTATCTCATCAAACCCGAACATCGCGCCGGAGCCTTTTATGGTATGCATTGCCCTGAATACGCGGCCTATCAGGTCAGCGTCCTGAGGTGTCTCCTCAAGCTCAAGAAGCGAGCCCTCCAGTTCAGCAAGCAGCTCTGATGCCTCTTCCCTGAAAACTTCCTTGTGCTTGTCGGTCATTGACATATCTATTCCCCTTTTATCCAGAGACAGCTTCGGGTTTTGTCATGGACGCAGCCAATCTCTCTCCTGAAGCCTGACTGTTTGATTATCTTCTTCACCGATTCGCTCCTTCTGCCTTCGATCTCAAATTTTTTGTTCAACGCAATGCTGGTGCGATGCGCGGAGCAGAGGAACTGGAGCGCAAATATGTCCGCGTCAGTAACCTTTTCGAAGTTCATAATTATTGATTCAGCATTCTCGAATGCTTCCAGTATCTTTGTTCGCAGAGGGACAATATCATCTATCATCACTTCGCCTTCAAGATTCATCAAACAGATATTCCCGTTATTCTCTACCTTCAGCTCCATTGCGTCCCCCCGATTATTTGACGAATTTCTTGACAACATCCTTCAGCTGATCCGGCACAAAAGGTTTTACCAGCCAGCCGCTTGCGCCGGCTTCTTTGCCCTGCTGTTTTTTTGATTCCTGAGATTCTGTGGTGAGCATAACTATCGGAACAAAACGGTTGCCAGCCGTTGTTCTGAAAGTCTTGATGAATTCTATGCCGTCCATCTCCGGCATATTCAGGTCTGTTACAACCATATCTATCTTTGCTCCACTGATTTTAGAAAGTGCGTCCTTTCCGTTTACAGCTGCTATTACATCGTATCCGGCATCTTTGAGTGTGAAGGCTACGAGCTGCCTCATTGAAGCAGAGTCGTCAACAATAAGAATCGTCTTTGGCATGCCTTAAGTTCCTCCTTATATAAGCTTCAAGATTTATTTTTAAGAATTTTTTGTATTACTTTGCGCTCAGAATCCATGGTGTACATTTTTTCGAGCCAGGCAGCGCTTCCGCTCTCTTCAATCAAGTGCATTTTTTTGCTCATCTCATCTGCCCTTAGTGTCATATCCTCAAATTCGGTCTTAAATGACATGAGCGGTTCGATCACATGCTCAATTCTCTGTCTGGTTATATCCTGAAACTGCATGGATACAAGGATACCGCTTATGTCTTTAGCGAGCCCTTCTGTGCCTTCTGATATTTCATCCAGCTTTTCCCTGGCAGATTCAAGCACTCCATCTATCTGCTGAAGGGTGTTTTCGACAACAGAATCTGCCTGTGTTGATCGTTCTTCTATATCTGCTGCGTTCTGTCCTGTTCTCTGGCATATGCTGCTGAGGTCTGACTCGATCTTGACTATAAGTTTGCGTATGCCTTCAGCAGCGCTGTTGGAAGATTCAGCAAGCCTGCGCACCTCATCAGCAACTATCGCAAAGCCCCTGCCGTGTTCTCCTGCTCTTGCTGCCTCAATAGCAGCATTAAGCGCGACCATATTAATCCTGTCCGCAAGGCTCTCAATCTCAGCAACTATCTTTTTGATACTCTCTGCATCGCCTAATATTAGCGTAAGATCTTCAAGCGCCTGTTTAGCAACTCCATCTATGCTTCTTAAGTTGGATATAATCTCATGAAGCGCTGTTCTGCTTATATCAAGGAATGCCGCGCTCTCTGCGCCTTTGCCGCCTGCAAGCCCGGAAAAAGCTTCTGAAGCCTTTGATGACTGGCCTCTTGCTCTCTGGACTATATCCATAAACCTTTCTCCTATTTCGAGTGCTGCCTTTTCTGTCTCATCAACAACCTCTCTAAGCTGATCTGTAAGCACAGGGAATATGCGCACACGGTCACGCATCAGAGCAGATATAGGCTCCATGCAGGACTCCAGCTCTTTTATATGCTGCTCTTCGCGTTTTTGGAATGTTTTTTCGAGTGCTTCAGAATAGATTTTTATCAGATATATAATTGCGGCAATGGCTGCCGGGATAATAACAAGAGCTGCTATGATGCTCGCCATATAGCCGCTTATAAAGGCTGGAACTGATGCCAGAATGACAATTAGTGATACAGCTGGTATGAGTTTTTTCCGGGACATCAAGTCCCTCCCTTTTTCAGTTTTTTCTGTTTGCTATCATTACATCTACCTTATGAAGCAGCTCCTCAGGCTCAAACTGTTTAACCATCAACTCTGTATATCCGTTGCGCCCAAGTTCGAGTGCATAGCTTGTATTGTCAGCATGACCGCTCAGCACAAGAACCGGCGTTGCGATATCATTGCGCTGCAGTGCATAAACAAACTCTATGCCTGACATTACAGGCATCTGTATATCCAGTATTATCAGATCATAAAAACTGTTATGCTCTTCAGCATTCATCAGCATATCCAGTCCCTGCGCACCATTTGATGCCTCATCAACCTCATACCCGGCCCTCTTTAGAGTCAACTTAAGAGCAAATCTGAACTGCTCTTCATCATCAACTATCAGAATTTTGTTGCTCATCACATCCACCTCATAACTGATTTTGACACTTTTCTTTTGCATGAACAGTGCCACTATTCTGAAATAATTTTTTTAGTTAAAAATCAGAGGGTTTTGTTAAATCATGATAACTAGGGATGAGATGATGATACTGCAAAAAACTTTTACAAAAATCGCCTGGATGTATGAATTGTCTTTGGAAATCAGAGGGGTAACTTATCAGCAACTTTTCTTTATGCTGCAACTAAAGTTTCACTATTTGTATTTAGAATTATTCAGCTTGATTGCTTTTATTTAAACGCTTGTTAAGAGCCTGCCTTGTGATTCCTAAAAGAGATGCAGCTACACCCTGATTGCCGCCGGAGCGTTTAAGCGCCTCATTGATAACATGCTCCTGAACTTCCTTAAGAGTTGGAAAACCTCTTGTCATCTCTATATGCAGATCTCTGTCTTTTGCACCAGCCGGCACAGTCTCTGGCATGTTCCTGCCTGTACTGCATATATAAGACCTGAAGCTCTGCATAGATAGCAGTCCTGATTTATGCCTTGCCACAGCATCAAAAACCATCGCCTTCAGCTCCCTTATATTGCCGGGGTAGTGGTAAGCAGCGAGAAGATCAAAAAGTTCAACTGTGGGTGAAGGCATCTTTTTGCCCATCTCATTAGCAGCATCTTTTAGAAATTGAGCTGTGAGCAGCGGGATATCTTCTACCCTGTCCCTCAGAGGCGGCAGATCTATCTGGTGAGTCCTGAGTCTGAAGTAGAGATCCTTTCTGAATTTTTTTTCAGCCATAAACTGTTTGAGGTCGCAGTTGGTAGCCACAACAATCCTTGCGTCACTTCTTTTAGGAATATCAGATCCTATCTCATAGTACTCACTCTCCTGAAGCAGCCGCAGCAGCTTGGTTTGAGATGGCTCGCTCAGATCACCTATTTCATCCAAAAAGATCGTTCCGCCTGCTGCCTGCTCTATAAGTCCGATGCGGCTTGAGTCTGCTCCTGAAAACGCTCCTTTTTTATGTCCAAAGAGTGTGTCAGAGAAGAACGCGTCATCAACCCCCGCAATGTTTACAGCCACAAACTTACCGTTTCTGCAGCTGACTTTATGTATTGCATTTGCTATAAGCTCTTTTCCTGCGCCTGTTTCACCGCTTATAAGTACAGGCTGGTTTGTCAGCGCTATAGCCTCTATATATTTGAAAATGGACTTCATCTTTTTACTCTGTGTGATTATGTCAGCAAATGCTTCCTCATCAGTAATGCGGTCTTTTAACAGCTGTTCTTTTAGTGAGGTGACCTCAATTTTTAAATTGAAGATATCCACAGCCTTTTTAAGCGCTGAAACAAGCCTCGGCTCTTCAACAGGCTTAACCAGGTAATCAAGTGCTCCATTCTTCATGCAGCTGATTGCTGTATCAAGCTCTTCAACAGCTGTCATAACAATAACCTGAATATTGGGAAAGACTTCCTTTATATCCGGGAGGAGTTCTTTGCCGGATTTATAAGGCATACTCAGATCCAGCACAACAACTGAAACATGATTTTTTGATAAAAATGGAATAAGCTCCCTGCTGTCATCAATGGTGACGATATTTGAGATTCCGTTGCGTTTAAGGATTATGCTTGTGCCGAGCAGTATCTGTGGATCATCATCAACAAGGAGTATGCATGGGCCAGAAACCGATGGGCTGTGAATCACAGATCTTGCCTCTTGAGAGCCGGCAATCTGATTTCTGCGGATGTGCCTTTGCCTTTGGCTGAACTTATTTTAAGAACCCCGCCATTGGACTTTACAATCTCATTGGTAACATACAAGCCAAGCCCGGAGCACGGATTCTGTTTCTTATTTAAAAAAGGCTCATCAATATGATCCAGCACGCTCTGATCTACACCCTCCCCCTCATCCCTCACCTCGATAACAACATAACCATCCTCTTTATCAAGTCTGGTGGATATGCAAACTGCAGCATCTCTGTTATTAGATGAACTTAGAGCGTTGTGCACCAAATTGGCAGATGCCTGGGCTATTCTCTGAGGAGATCCGCTTATATGAGGCAGACTGTCAGCATACTCCACTCTAAAATTGTCTGTTGTCTTCTTGATAAGATGATCCATTATCGTTACAGCAGACCTGACAGCCAAATTAATATCAAAATAGACAGGCTCAGCAGCTATGTCATGCTTAACCATGGATCTGAGATTATCAACTATGTCCCTTATCCTGCGAGATGCGTCAACAATGCCATTGGACAACTTGGGGATATTGTCCTTCATCTCAGAAAAAGGCAGGCCTCCGAGTGTAAAATCTCCATTTTCAGCATAATGTTTTTCGAGTATTTGAATGGAGTCCTCCCATGCTGAAGAGATTATCTGAGCATTGAGGAGTATAAAATTAGCGTTATTGATGTCATGTATCACACCAGAGGTTATATATCCGATCAAACACATGCGATTAGCATTGATCAACTGCTCTGAATATTTTCATTTAAGCAGTCTGGCAAGGGTCTATTTTCTGTGGTTTGTGAAATATCTTTAAAAGACATTAATACCATCCGGACATTTAAATATTTTAATAGGACATATAATTTTTATAACCTGTAATTAGTTACATGTCAACTATTATAAATATAAGTTTAGTTTAAACAGAAGTTACTATATTTTATCGCATGAATAGCTAAAAACTTTACTGGACAAATTACCTTAGCCGAATGAAAAAAACAGCTATACGACAATATAAAGAGGCGGCTCGCATTTGCGAGCCGCTTTATAAAAATCTGTCAGGCTGTTTTTATTTTTTTGTAAGCAGGTATTCCTGTATTGATTGCGCAGCCTTTCTGCCTGCGCCCATAGCGAGTATAACCGTCGCAGAGCCGGTAACTATGTCGCCTCCTGCATAAACTCCCTCTTTGCTCGTCCTGCCTGTCTCTTCGTCAGCAACTATATAGCCCCACTTGTTTGTGGCAAGACCTTCTGTGCTCTCAGGCACGAGCGGGTTTGGACCTGTTCCGATAGACATTATGACTATATCAACAGGTATTACAAACTCTGAGCCACTTTTTTCTACTGGCCGTCTCCGTCCTGATTCATCAGGCTCACTCAGATCCATCCTTACGCACTCTATGCCAGTCACCCATCCATCTTCACCAAGTATCCGTTTGGGATTTGTAAGCAACTCAAATCTGATGCCCTCTTCTTTTGCGTGGTGTATTTCTTCTCTTCTTGCAGGCATCTCTTCATCTGACCTGCGGTAAATGATTATAGCCTCTTTTGCTCCGAGCCTCAGAGCTGTTCTCACTGCATCCATAGCAACATTACCGCCGCCCACCACAGCTACCCTTGAGCCAACCTTGATTGGAGTGTCGCTGTTTGGAAAGGTGTATGCCTTCATCAGATTAACTCTTGTTAAAAACTCATTGGCAGAATAGACCCCGTTTAGGTTTTCACCATCTATGCCCATAAACTTCGGCAAACCTGCGCCTGTACCAATAAAGCAGGCATCATACTCTTCCATCAACTCATCGATAGTTATAAGTTTGCCGATGACTGCGTTTGTTACGATCTCGACTCCCATTTTTTTTAGCACCTCAACTTCCTGAGTTACTATGCTTTTTGGAAGCCTGAATTCCGGTATTCCATACATAAGCACTCCGCCAGCTCCATGAAGGGCTTCATAAACTGTCACCTTATGACCTATTTTAGCCAGATCATATGCACATGTAAGCCCGGCAGGCCCTGCTCCTACAACTGCAACCTTTTTGCCTGTAGAAGGAGCTACCTGAGGCAGCAGACACTCCATGCCGCACTCTCTCTCCCAATCAGCAGCAAACCTCTCGAGGCGGCCTATTCCTACAGGCTCATTCTTTTTGCCGACTATGCATCTCTGCTCGCACTGTATCTCCTGCGGACATACCCTGCCGCATACAGCAGGAAGCACATTTGCCTCTTTTATAGTATTTATAGCTTTTCTGAAATCCCTTTCAGCTATCGCCTTTATGAATGCAGGAATGGGCACATTAACAGGGCAGCCCTCAACACACATCGGTTTTTTACACTGCAGGCAGCGCTCTGCCTCTGCTACAGCCTGCTCCTCATTATATCCAAGTGTCACTTCATTGAAATTTTTTGCGCGCACCGCTGGATCCTGCTCAGGGATAGGCGTCTTTTTTGTTGTAAGTTTTTTAGCTTTGTTATCTTCTGTCATTTTCCCTCTATATTTATATGCTCATGCTTTTTCTTCCACTGCATAAAAGACACCTTCTCTTCATCCTGATATGTCTTCTGTCTGGACATTAGCAGGTTCCAGTCAACAAGATGGCCGTCAAATTCTGGGCCGTCAGTGCATGCGAACTTTGTATCTTTGCCTATCGGCACCCTGCATCCTCCGCACATGCCTGTGCCGTCAACCATTATAGGATTAAGGCTTACTACTGTATGTATGCCGTACGGCCTTGTTGTCTCTGAAACAAACTTCATCATTATAGCCGGACCTACTGTAAGCACAAGGTCAGCTCCGTTTTCATCTATCTCCTGTTTGAGAGCTGCCGTGACAACGCCCTTTATGCCTTTGCTTCCATCATCTGTAGTGACTATCACCTTGTCGCTCACATCAGCCATCTCTTTTTCGTAAACAAGCAGGTCGTGACTGCGTGCGCCCATTATAGTTACAACATTACTGCCTGATGCCTTGAAAGCCCGCGCTATCGGATACAATGAGGCAACTCCAAAGCCTCCTCCTACAAGGATTACTCTGCTCACTTTTTCTATATGAGTCGGCTTGCCTAGAGGTCCGCAAAGGTCAAGAATATCATCACCCTCTTTCATCATCACAAACTCATTTGTGGTCTTGCCTACAGCCATAACTATTAGGCTGATAGTGCCTTCATAGGGGTTGATATCAGCAAGAGATATAGGGATTCTCTCTCCCTGATCATGGAGCCTCACGATAACAAACTGACCGGGCTGCGCCTTTTTTGATATGAGCGGAGCATCAATTTTGAAGTAATAAACATCCGGGGTTCTGATAAGTCTTTTTTCTAATATTTTTGCCATAGTTGTATATTTTAAACAATAACTCTGGGCTTATGCAATCATAAGATCATGTACAATCAGCATACCGGAAAGGCACAAAAACCTTGCAAAACAAAAGGAAAATTAAAGAGCGGCTCGCTTATGCGAGCCGCTCTTTAATTTTAGTGAAACAAGATCTTTTAGTAAATTCCTACATGCGGCTTTGCAGCTTTTTCGAGCTCTCTTCTGGCTGCCATGTCCATTAGAACCTTTTCTGTGCTGAATTTGCCGCGCTCATACTTCTTGAGGTTAAGAGCTGCTCTAGCCTTGTCTATATACTCAAGCGCTGCACTTATCATCTTGTCCGGATCAGGCTCAAATTCTAGAGTTCCCTTGAACCGCTCAAACCAGACCTCTGTCATTATTTTTGTGACTTCCTTGCTTGCGCTTGCCGGAGAAGTACCCCCGAATATTACAGGGAATCCGGATGCTGCGAGATAGCATCCTATGGCTATCGCCTTTTCAGACATCCATTCAGGAGCTATGCCAACTGCGGGCATGCCGCCTATTTCGTCTGAAAGTCCACCCTCAGCAGCCATAGCGCTGGCTATCGTCAATATACGGGAGTTGTCAACACATGAGCCTAGGTGCAGTATTGGCGGTATTCCTATTGCCTCGCAAACCTCTTTGAGTCCGGGGCCTGCATTTTCTAGAGCGTTTTCAGGCGTAAGATATCCGGCTGAAGCGCATGCTGCAGAACCGCAGCCTGTTGAGACAACAAGTACATCCTGCTTGATGAGCTCTGTCGCTATATACCTGTGAAGAGCTGTTGAGGGAACTCTTGGGTTGTCGCAGCCTGCAAGACCAACAACTCCTCTTATTCTGCCGGCAATTATCGCGTCATTTAGCGGTCTGAAGGAGGCTCTGTATCTTCCACCCTGCATGTACTCTATATACTCATGCGAAAACCCTGCTATGAGCTGCGCCTTGTCAGTAACATGGCTGCCCTCTCTCTTTCTGTTTTTGTAGTTGTCTATAGCCAGCCTTATTATCTTTCTGGCTATATCTTTGGCGTTATGCTCATCATACTCAATATGCATTGCGCCCTGAATCTTTGCCTTTGGAGATGTGGTTATAACCTGTGTATGGAATTTTTTCGAGAGCTCAGCTATAGCAGGCATTATGCACTGGACATCAACTGTCATTGCATCTATGAGACCTGTCATCACTCCGAGCTCCTGGTTAGTAAATCCTCCGGCAGTAGGTATGCCATGCCTCATTAATACTTCATTTGCGGTACAACACATCCCGCCGATATTGATGCCTTTTGCCCCCTTTGACTTGGCATACTCGACAAGCTCTTTCTCAGAGGATGCCTCAACTATCATCTCAGCAAGTGTAGGCTCATGTCCATGAACAACAAGATTCACCTCGTCATCCTTGAATATGCCAAAGCTCGCCTCTGCCTTCACAGGCATTGGGGTGCCGAAGAGTATATCTGTAATTTCTGTAGATATCATAGAGCCGCCCCACCCGTCAGCTATGGATGTCCTCAATCCATGCAGCAGCAAATGGTCAGGATCATGATCAACCCCTATATGAGTTCTGTGCATGCACTCAACAACTTCACGGTCAATAGCCCGCGGCACTATACCCCACTTTTCCCAGCGTTCGCGTGTCTTTTTAGGCGCTCTCTGTACGAAGCTTACTGTTCCACCGTACTGCCTCCCGAAATCATTGAGCAGCTTTGTTGCAACATCTATAGCAACATCATTTACAGGCCTGCCCTCAAATTCTATATTCAGGCTTCCTGCTACCCTGTAAAGCTTTTTCACATCCGTTATCTTCATATCTTTTGCTTCGCCCTTTGCCACAGCCAGCAGAGTAAGAGCCATATCTCTCGCATGATCGCTGTGAGCTGCTGCGCCTGCTGCTATCATCCTGAGCAGATTTCTAGCTGCTATCGTGCCGAGCGTAGCTCCGCATACGCCGCGCAGCTCTTCTTCTGCATTTTTCCCTACAAGCCTGCATGGTCCCATGTGGCAAACCTTGCAGCATGCTCCGGTATCTCCAATTGGGCATGGTTTCATCTTTGTAGCTCTGTCGAAACATGTATCAAGATTCTGGGTCTCTGCCCACTGAAGGATCTTTACTGCGGATGGGTTTCCGCTTGTCAACTTTTTATCTTTTTCCATAATGCCTCCGTAAGGGGACAATTTTTTAGAGCATAGGATCCATGCTTAATGCCGGGTGTTCAACCTGCGTAAGGAATTCGAGCAGCTTTTCTGGATCCTCACATACAGATTCATCAGCTATTTTGTCGAGCAGACCCGGCAGGCCCTGCTCCTGAGCAAGCTTATCAAACTCCTCTTTAACCCTCTCTTTCAGCGTCTTTGGCATCCATACTATCCTGCCTATTCCTCCGTCGCCATAGAGGAACTTTCTGCTTGTTATAAAATTAACGCCAATTCCCATGAAGCCGGGGGTCTGTGCTCCTCCACCTACGCTTCCTGCGAGTGTAGAGAACTTCATTCCTGATGGTGTCATTCCGGGGAAGCCCCTGTTCACTATCATCACTCCGTTTGCCTCAGGGATGATAGCAACAATACATTCAAAACATCCGCAAGATGTCATGGGGTTGTCCATTATTGTGTAGAGGTTAAGAGTCTCAACAGCTCCGCCTGTAGCGTTTTTCAAATACTCATCAGCCCCGGAATACCTTCCGAGCTTTGGATCGAGACATACACCCTTCTTTATAGGCTGATTCCCGCCAGTAGGGTCAATCTCGTAGGCAGCCTTGCCGTCCAGCCAGTTGTATGCTCCGCATAGACCCAGCCTCTCTGGTGTGATAACGCATACATGGCTGGGAGCGAATGACTGGCAGAGCAGACATGAGTAGAAGAGATCTACTGCTTCATCAGTAAGACTTCCAAGCCTGCTGTCTCTCTCTTTATATGCTGCACGTGCCGATTCAAGCATCTTTTTAACCTCTTCCTCATCAGTAAACAATGTAACCTGCACCTTGTCTACAATTGAGCGGAACCTGTTGTGCGTCATTGCGATATTAACTATTCCGAGATGCTCAAGTGTAAATCCCTCTTTCTTTGCGTTGTTGCTTATCCTTACCCAGTTGATATCGCGCTGACCCATATGCCATATACCCTGAGCCTCATTTATATTTGAGTGTATCTTCCTCTCAATAACAGACTCAAAATCCTTCTGCATCTTTCTGCCGGCAACCTCTATGAGTATGCCGAGCGGCATCTGGCCTCCGGCCTCAAAACGCTCCTGCCAGTTGTCGCCCTTTATAACTACCTTGCCGTCTTCTATATCGTCCATCTCTGTCATCCTGACCCACTCAAAACATGGTGTCCTCTGGCCGCCGAACTCTATAAAAGTATCTTCCTTTCTTATTCTCTCTCCTTCAAAAGCAGGTCCATATGCAACCGGTATAGGCGGTTTTTCTACTGTTATCTTGAGACCTCGTATTTCGATAGCCCTTTGAACTATCTTTTCGTGGTCAAGCTCTTTTTCGACCTCTTCATATGTGCAGACTCCTGTTGGATGAATAACAGGCACATCTGTATCACATACAGCTGGGAAGCCCATGTTGATTGCGCCAGCTCCTGTTGCCCATTTAATGTCATCAAGAGGGCCGAGAGCTATCGCAAAGGCAAATACCCTGTCTTTCTGGTATTTGAGATGCTCTTTGAAATCTCCAGCCTTCTTGCCGCCGAAGATGAGTGACGCCCTTATAGCCCAGTCAAGTGCATAGAGCGTGTGTTCAGTATCAGGACCTAGCGGTACAATTCTTGTGTCCCAGCCAAGCTCAACATTCTGCCTGAGAAGCTGTTTTGTTACAGAGTCTCCGTTGGACTGACCTGAAAGAAAAGTGAGTATATTTTTCTCTTGCAGGCCTCTGACCATCTTGACTGCTGTTTCGTCATTAGGAGCAGCGCCAATTATAGCTGCAAAGCCCGGCATTGTGCCGTCAACAAGCTGCACTCCAAGATTTCTCTGTATTGTGTCAGAAATAAATCCATTGTATACGTATCCTGTATCAGGGTCTTTGCATGGCTCTTGTCCGCTTATATATCTGAGAGCAAGTATGATCTCTTGAGCAAAAAGGGTTGCCATGCCAGAATCAAGAGCCTCTCCAAGGTAAGGCTTCCAGAGCTTTTCATCAGGTTCAGGATGCAGAAGCTCTTTCACAAAACCGAGAGCTACTTTCATGTCGCCAACAGTTTTTACAGCAAAACCTGTCATGGCATAGATCATTGGCAAATAGTATGCTGTGTCAGGAAATTCAAAAACAAAATCCTTGCCTTTTTCAGCGATTGTTTTTTCAAGCATCTCTTCAGCCTGTCTTGCCAGGACATTAGCTCCGCGTATTGCAGCTGATGCTATAAGTTTTGACATCTCTCCTCCCTTTTTCTCTACCCTTCAAATCTCTTTGCAGGGATATATTTTATAACATCCTTTTTAATTCATTGTCTTCAGAAAAGCAGGAAGAGCATTAGCTTCTCTTGGACCTACAACAACCTTCCATCCAGGGAGCTTCTCCTCTATAGCTCCGCTCAATATAGACACATATCCCGGTATGATCAGCTCTTTTTTGGAGATCTCCTTCTCTATGCCGCTTTCCTGTATAAACTGAGCTATCTTTGATGCTGTAAATTTACCGGCAGCCCATGCAGTAAGAACTGACAGGCCTTCGGAATCCATAACAGCCAGTCTTGCCGGCACTTTGCTGTTTTCTACCTCTCCGGATACTATGAAGAATGTGAGTGAGAAGTTTGTAGTTATCATCAGTGGGGCGTCTGCTCCTGCCTCTCCGATGCTGTATATCTTCTGCTCCACCTGCATAGGAACCTGAGGGTCTGTGTATATGTTCTGCCTAAGGGTGAACAGAGCCAGGCTCTTCCACTTCTCTATGCTGCTCAGAACTACTATTGACGAATATTTCGCTATGCAGAGCGAAGCCACCAGCGCCTCGAGCATATGATCATCTCTCTGCGCAAATGATATGACCGGATATCCTACAGACTTTACGCTCTTTTTTATAGCTGCTCGTCTGATGAATGTATTGTCCCTGAGTATATCTCCGGCTGTGCGCGCTCCTGAATCTATCACCATATCTTCAACGCCCGTAGCCTTTATCTTTTCTGTAAGCTCAGACAGGGCATCCAGATTTGCAGCATACACTCCAAGTATAACCTTGTGCTTTTTTGCTGTTTCTGCCATCGCCTCTGCATTAGACTCGTTTGCACCGTAAAGCACAGGCCTTGTGCCGGGTATCTTTTCCAAAGCCGCTTCAGCAGCAGCAGGATTTGTTGTGGATATTATGAGAGGCATATCAGGGGCTTGTGCTGATATAGATAATACTGTCTGGCTAAATTTTGCAGGATCACCTGAGACCTCTTTTATAAAAATAGCATCTATTCTTAGCTTCTGACCTACACGTTCCAGCTCTGAATCACGCAGAGCATCAACAGCAGCCTTTATGCTCTCTTCGCTGTCAGTATCTTTCACTTCGACTGCTAATGCACATGGATTGACAAACTTCTTTTCATGTCTGAAAAGTACAGTCTCCTCTCCCATATTTACAACGCTGTTGCCTGCGCCCATAGTGATAGGCCTGAAAGGCGGCGCTGATGCTTCTCCGAGTTTTCTCTTTGCCTCCTCTGAAACATCAGGGCACGCGTCAAGCGAAGCCTGTCTCTGCGCAAGCTTCATAGCAAAAGCCAGGCATGTGGGATGCCCACACTTTTTACAATTTGTTTTTGGCAGAAGTTTAAATATCTCAACGCCGCTTAAAGCCATATATCCTCCTCAATAAACATTTCGGATTAAAGTTTTGAATCAATCTTAAAACTCTTCAATAAACTTCTGGACAGACCGCACCGCATCCGGATGCCTCATTATAAGCAGCTCCGCTCCAGCCAGAAGCATAGCTCCGGCAGTAACAGCCTCCCATGCTATGCCTCTCTCCTTAAGTGAACCCCACTTAGGAAGATCAGCCTCCGATGCCTGGGTCTCCTTAACTTTCCATACATACATCCCTATATCTGCGAGCATAGGCGGCTGCATGATCACGTCATTCTGTGTAAGGGCTGCCAGCCTTATCCTCTCCATAACAGAATATGTGTACTCTAACCCATAACCGAGGGCTGAGCACATAGGGTCAGCTATCATCCTCTCTTTCTCAAATCCCATCTGCGTTATCAGAATGCCAAGCTGTTTAGAAAGGTTTATATCAAGATCAGACATAGCTATAAGTTTGTGGTTCTGTGCCATGGCAGCTGCTGATATTGTTTTGTAGTTACCCTCCTGCGCCTTGCCAATTACACAGTTGCGGCTGCTGGCAGCCTCTGCAGCTGCGACGAGGACAGTAGCATCTTTTTCAACATTATTACTGCCTAGAATTATCAGCGGCACCTCTATGCTGTCAAGCACTGCCTTGACCGTCTTTGCAGCATCATCAGCAGACCTGTTCTCCCTGTCAGGATGAGTGCTTATAAGCCTCAGGGCTATCGCTTGTGCATTAAGATTGTTTTGGCAATACAGAGCCCATTTGACAGGGTCTGAAGCAGCATCTCCGTAAACCTCTTTCACTGTATCTGGCCAGTCTTCAGGAGCGACATCCTGTATCTCGAATGCGATCACAGGCTTATGAGGGGTATCGCCGTCAAACTTGTGAAACGGCAAAACGTTTTCTCCTCCAAATACAGCTGTTTTGGAAGTTCCTATCGTCACTTCAAACACCCTGCCTGCATATGTCTCTTTAGGAGCAGCTAAAGCCATTTTTACCTCCTTATATTACGCGGACCATCAGAGCCCTGGTTAAGTTTTTTTACATCTCAAGATAAGAATGCGCATAAAGCGTTTTTCCTGTAATAACATCTATCGTCTTTTTTGTCTCTGCTATCTTCGCAGCATCATCAATTGTTTTTCCTGCAAGCACATCATCGATCTGCTGCTTTTCCTTCATAGCCTCGGCTATCTCATTAGCATCAGCTATGGCAGCTGTGAGTCCTGCATTCATCAGCATCACAAAAAAGTGTTTATTCAATATAGGCCTGACATGTTTTGGACAACCGTTAGAAATATTGCTTAGTCCGACAACAGTCTTCATAGGAGGCTCATTCATCTCCTGGAACATCTTTACAGCCCGAATGACCTGTATAGCGTGATCCTGTGAGGTAGCTATCTGCAGCACTAGCGGGTCAAGATAAAGATCCTCAAGAGGCAGACCGTACTCCATAGCCCTCCCCATAATCTCAGCAGCTATTGATGATCTCTCTTCAGCATCAGCAGGCAGCCCCCCCTTGCCGACCGTAAGACCTATTATCTGGCAGTTATGTTTAACAGCCAGTTCAAGTATAGGGAATCTTTCTGGATCATTTGATGTGGAATTTATAAGGGGCTTGCCCCACTGGTTGTTGTGCACCTTCAGGCCAGACTCTATAGCTTTGAAGTTTGTTGTGTCCAGACAGACCGGAAGAGGAACAACCTCCTGAATTGTCGTCACCATCCACTGCATCAGATCTTCGCCATTGTCTTCAGCAGGTCCAATGTTTGCATCAATCATGCCCGAGCCTGCCTTCCATTGAGCTGTAGCTATCTCCTGAATGGGGCTCTTATCCCTATTGAGCATAGCTTCTCTCACACGTTTTGCGATTATGCTTAACTTTTCACCTATTATTAGCATTCCTGTCTCCTTTTTGATATTGTGGTTACGGCATGCTGTATGCAGAACTTCCAATAATAGCCAGGGTCTTAAATACAAGATTAACAGAAATAATATTGCCTGTAAACACGAAAACTTATGATTTTTTCTTATAAAACTATTGCTGTTTTTTTCGATTATATAACAAGCCCCTACAGGCTATAGCATTATCTAAAAATAATCGTGCAAATATTCAAGGGATTTATTGAATGACAGGATCTCATAAATTAGCAGCACTGCAAATAATTTCTGCTGTTATGAAAGAAGATCGTCGAGCATCACTGAAAGAGCAGAGTATGATACAGCTTCATCCCGGAGCTGCATAACAGGCCTACCCTTAAGATCAATATCGGCTATATCGTTGTCTTGGGGTATCATTGCACCTATCTGCAGTCCATAACTCTCAGCAAGCTTCTGTAACTCATCCTGTCTGTTGTCTGCCACGCGGTTTATGATTATGACTCTTTTTTTGATATCGAGCTTCAGCTCATCAACAAGCTCATTAATTCTTTTTGCTGTCTGAAGCCCCTTTACTGTGGGATCGCTCACAATTAGCAGTATATCAACAGCATGAGTAGTTCTTCTGGAGAGGTGCTCCATTCCTGCCTCATTGTCGATCACTACATAAGGATACTTATCAGAAAGAATATCTGTATATTTCCTTATAATGTTGTTGGCAGCGCAATAGCAGCCGGGCCCCTCTGGTCTGCCCATCACCATAAGATCAATACCTTTGGACTCTATAAGCGACTGCTGCACCTGATAGTCAAAAAGCTCTTCCATAGCCATGCCGCCAGGTCTGGATCCGCTACGCACAGCATCCAGAGACTCTTCGCGCAGTCTTCCGACCGTTGCATGCACCTTAACGCCAATAGCTTCATTGAGGCATGCATTGCTGTCAGCATCAACAGCCAGTATGGGCTGCTTGTTATGCTTGAGAAGATATTTTATCGTCAACCCTGCAAGACTTGTCTTGCCTGTGCCGCCCTTGCCTGCAAACGCTATAGTGAATACCATGAGTGCCTCCGTAAAATTATTTAGTTAGCCTCTTGTATCTTAACCAGAACTGATGACAGGTCAGCAATATTATCAATCAGAAAGTCTGCATTCAGGAGCAGCTCAACAGGCCTGTACCCACAAGTTAAAGCAACGGTTCTAATACCCGCTTCCCTGCCTGCATCAATATCATATGTGCTGTCACCTACCATTATTGTTTCATCCTTGCTAAATCCCAGCTCTTTCATAGCATATATCAAAGGCATGGGTGAAGGCTTCTTTTCTGGCAATGCATCACTGCCCAGTACAATATCGAAATATTCTAACGCTCCGAGCCCTTCAAGAATTTTTTTACAGGGAGCAGTCCGTTTGTTCGAAACCAGAGCCTTTTTAATGCCATTTAGTGAGCGCAAAATCTCAATTACACCCGGATACAATACGGTATTATCAAGAATATGAGCTTCGTAATAATCGAGAAACCTTGCGAGCATCGTATCAAGCTCAGACAGAGGTATGGAGTGCTTGAGCGCCACCTTTTCCATAAGTTTGGTAACGCCTTCTCCTATAAGGGAGATCGTCTCTTCAACAGTCAGCAGCTCAACACCATAAGGCTTGATAGCGTGATTTATTGAGTTGCAGAGGTCAACGCTCGAATCTACAAGTGTTCCGTCCAGATCAAATATTACAAACTTAACAGGCATAATAGTTTATTTTACAGAATTGAGCAGCTTCTGCGCGTTATCACGAAGTATAAGCCTCTCATATTCATCACCCAGTCCAAGAGACATAAACCTGTCCAGAGTCTCATTCTGCTCTGTCCATGGGGAGTCTGTTCCAAAAAGTATATACTCTTTTGGATGATCCTTTATCATTGATGCTGCTGTCTCTTTGTCTATATACTCAAGTGCAAATGATATCTCCATGTATATAGGCTTGCCAATAAGACTCTCTCTCACCTCATCCCATTGCTGCCAGGATCCGAAGTGTGTTGAGATGAACCTCATCTCAGGAAACTTCTTCATCACATTCGCTATCTGCCGGGGCCCTGCAAGATCAACCCTTGTAAATGCGATATCATATCCTGTATGCATTACAAGTATCAGACCTTGCCTGCATACTGATTCATAAAAACGCAGCATCCTCTCTTCATCAGCAACAAACTCCTGATAGTATGGATGCATCTTTATGCCCTTAAACCCCTCGGCCTTGATTATCTTTAGATGTTCGTCAAAGTCTGCATCAGCAGGATGCACTGAAGGCAGAGGAATTATGCGTTCCGAGGATATCTCTTCGGACCATTTGAGGATCGGATCGAACTGAGCCGGCTTTGTAGCTATTGAGCATAGCACGCTCCTTTCAATACCATTTGCATCCATTGAGCGCAGAAGATCAGCAAGCGTGCCGTTAAGCTTTGTGGTCATATCGGCCTTTTCACAGAGCGACTTCATGGCGCGCTCTGCAATAGCGTCTGGAAATGCGTGTGTATGAAAATCAATTATTCCTTGCATCCGACATTATAACAAAAAGAAAAAAACATACAACAGCACTGCAGCGCTGTTTCTTGATTTAATATGTCTTCATATGTTTTCTTTGAGTGGTATGACATCCAGACACAAAGCGGTTGATCCGCATGATAAAGATACATCTCAGCTCAGCCTGTTTAATGCCCACACACCCGAAAGCCTCGCAGCCTTTCTGCGCAGCGTAATCGGATGCGATCTTCAACTCACGCTGACAGATAACACAGCGAGCATGCTCTCGGCTCGAAAGAATGGCACAGGATACGGAGTGCGGATGCACAGGATGTTTCTGCATGCAGACGAAGAAGTGCTGCACCAGAGCGCGCTATTTATTGCCGGCAGAATACCCAGAGCGCCGCTCCTGAGGAGCTTTATCAACAGCTCGAGCCGCTTTATACAAAAGAAACCCCGCAAAAGGTCGATAACAACCCAGGGCAAGGCATACTGCCTGCTCACAATTTTTGATCTGCTGAATGCAGAATACTTCAGTTCAGCGCTAAAGAGCAGGATTACATGGGGACGAAGGACAGACCGCAGATACAGAAGACAGGTTACTCTCGGCAGCTACAATCTGCATGCTGACACCATCACCATCAACCGCAGACTCGACTCCCTGTCTGTTCCGAAATATTTTGTCGAGTTCATCGTATACCATGAGATGCTTCATGCGCTGCTTGGTGTTGATGAAAAGAACGGCAGAAATGTGATCCACTCAAAAGAGTTCAGACGCATGGAGAAGAAGTTCGCTCATTACCAGAAGGCTATCGATTGGGAAAAGAAAAAGAAGAGCTAAAAAAGACTCTGTTGCTCTGTGCTGTCAGGCTTGACCAGAAGTTTTTTGAAATCCTCAAATGAAATTATCTTGACACCCAAAGACTCAGCCTTCCGGAGCTTTGATCCCGGATCATCTCCGCTGACAAGATAATTAGTGCTCTGCGATACAGAAGATGCCACATGCCCGCCCAGATCTTCAATTATCTTCTCAACATCTTTGCGAGGAAGAGGGAGCGTTCCTGTGATAACAAATGTCTTGCCATCAAAATGCCCTGCCTGTACTATTTCAGCTTCTGATTTAAAGTCAGGATTGCTCAGCCTTATTCCTACTGCCTTCAGAGATTCAAGAGCATTTATATTTTTCGGATCACTGAAAAAGAGCGAAACAGAACTTGCTGTCTTTTCACCTATCTGATCAATGCCGAGCAGCTTATCAGCCTTTACACCATACAGATCATCAAGAGATTTGAAACTGCGCGCCAGCAGCCTTGCCCCATACTCGCCAACATGCATAATGCCGAGCGCATAGATGAAGCGTGCGAGCGTAGTCTGCCTGCTCCGGTCAATAGCTGCTAGCAGATTTTCCGCAGACTTTTCAGCAAAGCGCGGCAGCGCAAGAAGGTCAGCCTTTCTCAATTTATATATATCCTCAAAATGGCGTATCAGATTTTGCGAATAGAGGAGCTCCACATTCTTGTCCCCAAGGCCTTCAATATCCATAGCCTGTTTTGATGCAAAATGCCTTATCTTTTCCTGTATCTGTGCAGGGCAGTCCAATCCAGCACACCTGACAGCAGTCTCAGCCTCTTCCCTAACCACAATGGAACCGCATACAGGACAATTGCCGGGAATATCCACAATCTGCTCTGCGCCTGTGCGCTTGTCTTTGACCACAGCTATCACATGAGGGATAACATCGCCCGCACGCTCAACAACAACAGTGTCGCCCTGTCTTATGTCCTTACGCTTCACCTCATCCCAGTTGTGCAGGGTTGACCTCGATACTGTCACACCGCCTATCTGTACCGGTTCGAGCATGGCTATCGGAGTTATTACCCCTGTCCGTCCCACACTCGGCAAAATTTCTCGAACAACTGTCACACCCTGGTGCGCCGGATATTTATATGCTATTGCCCATCTAGGCTCGCGAGTCTTAAAACCCAGAGCACGCTGAAGTTCAAAGCTGTTCACCTTTATTACAACACCATCCGTCTCAAACGGTAGAGAATCACGCCGCGCTTCCATCGTTTTTATAGCATCAATAATATTTTCAGAGCCGGTCAGCCGGTCAATAAAAACCGGTACAGGGAACTTCCTGTCTTTTAGCCAGCTCATAAAATCCCAGTGAGATTTAAACTCTATTCCGTCTGCATATCCAAGACCGTATGAAGCAAAATAGAGATTCCTCTTAGCTGTTACAGATGAATCAAGCTGGCGTACCGAACCTGCAGCAGCATTTCTCGGATTAGCAAATGCCTGCTCCCCATTTTTTTCGCGATCTCTGTTTATATTCTCAAACTCCTCAATGTACATATAGACTTCGCCCCTGATATCTATCTCTTTGGGTAGAGAACTCCCCTCTATTTTCAGAGGCACTGATTTTATGGTCATTATGTTCTGTGTAACATCCTCGCCTTCATACCCGTCCCCGCGTGTTGATGCCTTTGTTAAAACTCCATCAATATATATGAGCTCTATCGCTAGCCCGTCATATTTAGGCTCAACAGTATACTCAACATCCTGATCTGCCTTAAGAAGCCTCCTTACTCTTGCATCAAATGCTGCAACATCTTCATACGAAAAGGCGTTGTCGAGTGAGTACATAGGCTCTGAATGCTTCACCTTGCCAAACTTTGCGAGTGGTACAGCGCCTATGCGCCTTGTTGGTGAGTCGGGCAGTATATAGTCATACTCTTTCTCAAGGCTCTTGAGCCTTTGAAAGAGTATATCGTACTCCTCATCTGAAATTACCGGAGAATCAAGCACATGGTAGCGGTGGTTGTGGTAGTTAATGTCAGCTACGAGCTTTTCGATCTCACTACGTATATCAGGTGTAATCTTCTCGTGGGTCATAGCAACAATTTTAACACAAGCGAGCGTGGATATTTATGCGGAGATTGAGAACGCCTGACCTGTTTCTTGAGACTGGGAATTGCGTGCATACTCCATCCTGGCGCGTGACTCTATCATCGATGCCCTGGCCGCAACAGAGATATCCTGACCAGAAGGATCAGCAGGCGCAAGAGCAGCTCTTCTCACCTGCTGCATCTTTGCTATTGTCTCCTCGGGAGTCTTGCCTTTTGAGAGATCTATAGACACCTCTCCGCCTGTTACATACTGCTTGCCGTCAGGACCGGTTGTGTATGAATATTGAGCAGCTCCCGCATACTGACCGCCTGCTGCTTTGTGCGCATTTTCATGTGCTATAACGCGCTGCTCATCAGCCTTAAGTTTTGCAACATCAGCATCAATGCGTGACTGTTCAACCTTATTGTCTGAACTCTGCTGTGCTGCAGTTTTGGGATCTTTTTCCGATGCTGACTGCGCAGGTAAATTATTATGAACACCCCTGGACTGTTCATTCAGTTGATATAACTGCTGATAACTCTGTTCATACCCTCTGATCTGCATATTAATACCTCCTGCTTCTTATTTAATTATACCATGCAGAAGCAGACAGGCCAAAATTCAGCCCTTCAAAACTAAGATGGCAATATTTACTCTAATTTTCAGATGGTTGCAACTGGGCTGATATTCCTAAAGGGCTAATTTGATTTTATAAAGCTGCATAACAACTCCATAGCTTCAACAGCTGCCTGCTCTCTATTTTCTGACCTGTTGCCTTCTAATACCATCTCTACTGAATCAGTGCGCCCCTTGTAGCTCATGCCTATATAGACAAGTCCTCTATCCTTACCCTCCTGCACATCTGGCCCGAGGTTGCCGGTTGTGGATACAGCACAGTCAGCATCAAAAACAAACCTTGCCCTTTCAGCCATTTCGATGGCTGTCTCGCTGCTTATCGCTCCATATTGATCAAGAGTAGTTGATTGAATACCGAGCACAGACATTTTTGCTTCATTGTTGTAACAGACAGCAGAGCCATTAAATACTGAGCTTGCGCCGGGCATTAATGTGACCAGATGGCCTATCAAACCTCCTGTGCATGACTCAGCAGCAGCCAGCCTAATCCCGCGCTCCTTCAGAAGGGCATGGAGCTTTTCAACAGCCTTTATCTCATCGTCATCATGCAGCATCAGGCTCTCCAGCTTTTTATTTTAAAGTATATCATATGCAGGATAGCATACCCTGCGAACATCAACAGCGTATGCTATATTTAAACTAACTGCCCAAAAGGAGAGCCCTTATGAAGCGCAGAGATTTTCTTAAAGCAGCAGCAATCAGCAGCGCAGCCCTATCCATTCCCGCAGGCATATCAAAGTTGATATCAGCTGTAGAAGCAGCATCATATCCTGATCTTGTTGTATCAACAGGCAGCTCACCAGCCAAAATCACCAGGGCAGCAGTAAATGCACTAGGCGGAATGCAGCGCTTCATATCAAAAGGCAACACAGTCGCGATAAAGCCGAACATCGGATGGGACAGGACTCCGGAGTACGCAGCAAACACAAACCCTGAAGTTGTTGCAGAAGTGGTGCGCATGTGCTATGAATCAGGCGCAAAAAAAGTGATGGTATTTGACAGGCCTGTTAATGACCCCAGACGCTGCTATGTGCAGAGCGGAATATCTGATGCAGCAAAATCAGCTGGCGCAGAAATTGTTTTTGTTGATGAGCGCAAATTCAGAGATGTGAAGATAAACGGCGAGGCAATTAAATCCTGGCCTCTGTATGAACCCCTGCTCGCAGCAGACAAAATAATCAACATACCCATAGCAAAACATCACGGACTCTCACGGCTCACAATGGCGATGAAGAACTGGATGGGAGTGATGGGAGGCAGAAGAAGTCATATACACCAGAGACTCGATGAGAGCCTTGTTGACCTCTGCCTTGTTATCAAACCTACGCTCACAATACTGGACGCTGTAAGGATACTTGTAGCCAACGGACCGCAGGGCGGCAGCCTTGATGATGTGAAGAAGCTCGACACAATAGTTGCCGGAGTTGACCAAGTAGCTGTTGATGCTTACGGCGCAACCCTCTTTGGCATGAAGGGCAACGACCTCGGCTATGTGCGGATGGCAGCACAGAGAGGCTTGGGCAAAATGGACCTGCAAAAATTAAATATCAAAAAAATTACAGTTTAAGGAGTCTGCAATTAAATAAAAAAAAGAAAACGGATGCAGTCCATGTTTTATATTTCAGTTGACATATTAATCTGCAACTTATGGTAATATGGTACAAATTTTCAGGCTGCTCGATTTTCGAAAAAGGAGGGATGAGAGAGCGCGCAGCTCTGCTCAGAAGTTTTTTACGGAATAGGTAGCAAGGCATCAAATTCTTTTAATATGGAGGAACAAATGCCTGACGATTCAAATCAGACCACAGGAACGCAAGACTCTCAGGAAGGTTCATGGGATGCCACTCAGTGGCATGAAGTAGAAAAGGGCGATACATTATCAAAGATATCTGCAAAGTATTATGGCGATGCAAACCTTTATATGCAGATATTTGAGGCTAACAAGGATATACTGAAAGATCCGAACATGATCAGGATTGGGCAGAAGCTTCGTATACCCTAAATTATTGCACGCATCTCAAAGGAGGATATTCACAATGAAAAGGCATTTAATATTACTTATCGCAGTATTTGTATGCATGGGGCTTTTGATTGGATGCTCCAAGATGAAAGAGACAGCAACATCCGCGCTAAAAACAGCAGAAGATTCCGTCAAGGGTATTAACAAAGAAGATGCAACGAAATATGCAGCGGATAAGTTCTCATCTATTGAAAAATCAATCGCAGCGGCCAAGGAAAGCATTACAAGCGGCGATTTCAAGTCAGCGCTGGCATCTGTAAAAGATATCCCTGCACAGGCCCAAGAAGTGGCAAAAGCAATTGCCGATGGCAAAAAAGCTGAATTGGCAAAAATGTGGGAAGGCGCAAGCGCAGGACTTCCAAAAATATTTGAACAGATACAGAGCAGGATAAGCATCCTCTCAAAAAGCAAAGCCAAGAAGGCTTCTGCTGATGAAGCAGCTGCAGGACTTGAGGCTGTGAAAAAGCAGTGGGCCGATGCTCAGGAGTTATACAAGAGCGGAAAGCTCGTTGAGGTCTCTGATTCGATAAAATCCATTAAGGGAAAGACCGCCCAGCTGCTCACAGGACTCGGCATGCCCGTTCCTGCGACACTGAACTAAAGAATCAGGCTTAAAAATTGATATTATGAAAAAGGATCGCAGAAATGCGATCCTTTTTCATAATACGCAGCTGTTGATGCTTACGGCGCAACCCTCTTTGGCATGAAGGCAGCGACCTCGGCTATGTGCGGATGGCAGCACAGAGAGGCTTGGGCAAAATGGACCTTTCGAAACTGAACATAAAAAAGATAAACACCTGACCTTTTTAAAACATAAATGATTGGCACCTAAAATGGGGGCAGGGCAGAGTCAATTCAAAAATCTAAAAACAGTTTCTTTCGATATTTACTCGCTACTGTCAATTAATAGGGGATGTGCCTCTGGTTAATTTACTCATTTAATTAAATCACATTAAAAAAGTTGTTGTTGAACTGAAAATGAAGATTTATTATGACTAATCTTTTCAGTAGGCTTTTTCCCATAAATACTATTCAATACTGATATTAATGATTTTCCAACAGCATATGCTAGATTACAAGGCACAGCATTACCGATTTGTTTGTATTGGCTAGTTAATGAGCCAGTAAATTCCCAAGAGTCAGGGAATGTCTGAATTCTTGCATATTCTCTAACTGACAGCGGTCTAGTTTCTGATGGATGGCATCGTTCAGTTTGCTTTTGAGCTGGCGCACATGTAAGTGTTAATGACGGCAAATCCCACGCTAATCGCCTTGCCATTCCAGTTTTACCTCCACCTAAATAAAAGGATCCCATCATATATTCTTTCTGGATTTCTTTTGGTAAATCTTTCCAAAATCCACCTTCTGGAACTAAATCAAGTATCTCTTTTTTGCGTTCAGGATACTTCTGATAATGTGATTTTGGCACATCTGAATTGTACAGCTCTCCTTTTTTTAAGGCATCCTTTATTGTCATAATTTTATGGTATGGTGATGGCCATTCAAACTTTGCAAATTTAGCTAAATCATTCCTTATCCCAATAAGTATTAAACGCTCACGCTTTTGTGGCACACGATAAAAAATAGCTTTTAATACTCTTGGTTCAATTAATGTATAACCTATTTCTTTAATAACTGTTTTTATCACTTCAATGGTGTTCCCATTATCATGGGTAAGAAGACCTCTCACATTTTCAGCTAAGAAGACTTTTGGCTGTGTTTCTTTAACTGCTCTTGCAAATTCAAAGAACAATGTTCCTCGTGTATCTTCAAATCCTAGACTTTTCCCAGCATAAGAAAATGCTTGGCATGGAAAACCACCAGACAAAAAATCTATACCAGCAAATCTAGTGAAATCAATATTGGTTATATCGTCCTCGATAATATTCCATGTTGGTCTATTTTTGCGAAGCGTTTGACAGGCATTTTTATCAATCTCATTAAGTGCAATCGCTTCAAATCCAGCTTTTTCTAAACCTATCGCTAAACCGCCAGCACCAGCAAAAAGCTCGATACTTGTATATTTTTTATTCGCAGTAATAGATTCAAGTTCAGAATATCGACTATCAAGCATCTCTTTAATTTGTTGAAAATACTGTAGATTATTTAGATCATAAGTACTCTCTTTGAGCATATTTGAGTAACCAGCTGGTGAGATTTTTCCACTGTTTTCCCAAAGTTGAATTGTTCTTTTTGAAACAGACAAAATATCTGCCAACAAAGATGCAGGAACAATGTTATCTAAGTTGAAATTTGTCATCAAATCCTTCATATTTTGTAAAAGTGTATATGTAAATACTTTGCATTATATTATTTGAAATATTTTTTAACTCTTTAAGTACTGTATTTTGTTGAATTCTAGGGTTCCCAAAGGTTTCAATATCTTCTTCTTTCATTTTTATAACCACATCACTAAGTACTTTTGGCAGAACTTCACACAACTGTTTGAATGCGTCTCGTTCACCTGTCACTAGTTCATAAAATTTATCAATCGAAACTCGCCTTATTCGTGAGTTAGATAACTGAGTAGAGTCAATAGTAGTTTTCCATTCTATGTTTTGACTATTTTTCGCAATTACTTCTACAAGCATACAAGTTGCTTGTGGGTTATCAATAATAGTGCTCTGCATTCTTAAATAAGTGTTTTTAGATGATGAAGAATTCATGGTGTTATGCTTATTCTTCATTTCAACAAAGATGTTTTTTGATAAATTTACAATGTCATATCCTTGTTGCGGAACAGTCCATTGATTGTCTCCAAGGTACTTGAAAATATTTTGGTGAAAGTAACCTATGTGATTTGTGTTCGATTTATCTAGTTGTCTTATAACTTCTGACTCAACGACTTCCGAGATTGACTTATCATAAACTTTTGAATCAAATGTAAGCTTTATAGCATCTACTAAATTTGAGTTAAAGTCTGATAAATCAATCTTAAATCTATATTGCTCAGCAGTATTTTTCACATGATCATATAAATCATTGTCACTAATAAATTTTAGGTTATAGCTCATCCAAAGTCCTCAATTGAAGTTTTTGATAAAAACAAACTTATTATAATTTAAAGATTTCTTATTATTTTATTTATTTAATTCAATTATGCCCTATTGCAAGACACTTAAACCGTAGTGTCACTCAATCATTTAATATATCAACTCTGTATTTACATACAATTGTAATACTTATCTACTTAATATTTCTTCTGTATTTTAAGAATTCTATTCCATACCATATTACTTGTCAAGAAAATTTAATAGAAAACAGGGTGTTAGGTTGCACATGCATCGTTAATTCAGCATAATAGTTAAAATATTTGTGATAACTTATATATAGCGATATCTTAAACAACTTTTTTGGGATACTAGGCGCAAAATGCGAAATGCAAGAAGGATATCACAGGCTTTTTTTCTTGTGCTCTTTCTGTTTCTGTTTATACAGACAGAATCAAAGGGGCTTGATGATCTCGGATATCCTGTAAAAATATTTCTGGACTTTGACCCTCTTATATCAATAACCACACTGCTTGCTGCTCATGCTGTGCCTGCGGCCTATGCGCTCTCGATCGTGCTTGTAATTATCACTCTGCTGCTCGGCAGGGTATTTTGCGGATGGATCTGTCCTCTTGGCACTCTGCATAATATTGTTGGGTTGCTTAACAAAAAGCAGAGGGAGATAAAGGCGTGGTGGGCGTTCAGGCTTAAATACCTTATCCTCATCTTCCTGCTTGTATCATCTCTTTTCACTATGCAGCTTGCAGGCATTATGGACCCGATATCGCTGCTGATCCGCTCGCTTTCTTTAAGCATTTACCCTGCATTCAACTATACTGTCAGATCATTTTTTGATGCGATCTATAATGCGGACTTAAAGGGTATAACCGCAGTTTCTGAATGGGTATATGCCCTGCTCAAAAATACACTGCTCTCATTTAACCAGACAATCTATCTGCAGGGCTTTATGGTCGGCAGCCTCTTTATCCTGATCCTCGGTCTAAACCTTATTGAAAAGCGTTTCTGGTGCAGACATTTCTGCCCGCTCGGAGCGATGCTCGGGCTGCTCTCGAGATTCTCGATACTCAAACGAAGTGTAAGCGAAGGATGCACAGAATGCGGTGCATGCGTTCCTGACTGCCACGGCGCTGCTTCACCGGATGTAAAAGGCGGTTGGAAGGATGCAGAGTGCTACTACTGCATGAACTGTGATGATGCCTGCCCAAACAATGCCGTGAGCTTCGGATTTAGAGGTAAAAAAGATGCAGCAGCTATTGATCTTGGCAGGAGAAGGTTAGTCACATCAACGCTTGCCGGTATTGCTGCTGTGCCGCTGCTGAGGGCAGAGCCGTTTGCGAGATCAAATTACCACATGAACAAACTTATTCGTCCTCCTGGATCGCTTGAAGAGAAGGAGTTTCTGAAGCGCTGCGTAAAGTGCGGAGAGTGCATGAAGGTATGCATAACAAACGGGTTGCAGCCAACTCTGTTTGAGGCAGGCATTGAGGGCATCTGGTCGCCCCTGCTTGTGCCGCGCATAGGTTACTGCGAATACAACTGCACGCTCTGCGGACAGGTATGCCCAACAGGCGCGATTAAAAAACTCACAAAAGAGGAAAAGGCAAAGACAAAGATCGGGCTTGCGATTATAGACAAAAACCGCTGCCTGCCATATGCACACAGCACAAACTGCATTGTGTGTGAAGAGGTCTGCCCGACTCCCAAAAAAGCGATATGGTTTGAGGATGCAACTGTTATTGACAGAAAAGGCAACAAGATGAAATTAAAGCAGCCGCATGTTGACCTTGATCTCTGTATAGGCTGCGGCATATGCGAAACAAAATGCCCTGTTGTTGACCAGCCGGCAATATATGTGACATCAATAGGCGAATCAAGGTCAAAAGAGAACAGACTGCTGCTGTAATTAGAACCACAGACTTTAAAGATGAGAACAACTTTATGGAATAACTATTCAGCTTACTTTCATAAGCCTATATTTAGGACAACCAACCCATGATAACCTGTTTTAACAAAGAGAAAAATAGCGAAAGTTGGTATTAAACAATTTCCTGGTTGAATCAAAATTCATGCTTCAAACTTTCTCTTCACTTCCCACAAACTTGAATGAATCAGAAAATGATTGGAGTCGTGCGGCCTCACGATGTGTAATTGGGCGGTGCTAACTGCTTTATGGAATAAATATGTTTTGGTAATGCCAAGTTAGGAATTCTGGACGCGGGGAAAAACGTCGTGGTGCTCTTATTGGCTTTTCAGCGTAATCAACAATGGTCTTTTGTATAAACTCATTGCGGCTTTTTCGTGCTTCACGAGAAATAGAAATAATCATTTTATTATCGACTGCTAAGATACCACGGTCAAATGCACGATCATGAAGAACGCAAAGACACAAGCCATTCTCTGGGTTGGCACGTTGTTCTTTGTCAACAGACCACGGAATTATATGACTTGCATTTAAGAGGACTGGAATATCAGCTGAGCAAACACAACAATTGTAATCATAACTCGCAAGCACAGAACGTCGAAAAAAATTCTGATAAACTCGCTGAACTCCCACTATTTGACGCTCCGTAGCACCCTTAGGAATCCGCAAAATTTCAAGCCCATCTATAGTCGCCTTGCGTTCATCGATTCCCAAATTCGCAAGCACCTTCTGACTTTCCTTAACAAGCGCACCCCAGTGGCCAGCATATTCAGTCCATACGGCCTTGTCGGACTTGCTATAATGGGTGAGGCCGGTTATGCCTTTTTTTGCTAAAACAGGATCAAAGGCTCCAAAATTACCTAATTTGCGCGCTACCGAACTCGGTGACCTGCCCAATATTTGAGCGAGTTTAATGACCTGAGGATTGTTGGCTTTTGTTTTTGCAAAAGGAATTTGACAATAATAATACAGTGCGAGAATTAATTCCTCACGGTCCCATTCTATGCCATATTTTGCATTAGAAACTTTCATCCTTCACTTGGAAAAAGGGGCGATAATAACGCAGCAGCCGTCAGCATCAGTTTGTGGTTCATACTCGTTATCCATATCAATTCGGTAGTTAATTCTATATTCCTTTACCGGCATTTTTTCGATATGGTACCTAACCCCATCAATAAATATAGTCCCTACTTGCCGCTATCCATCGCTTGCTAAGTCAACTTTCAGGCATTCGCCCTCTTCGCCGTCGATACGAAGCTGGCTTCTACACATGATTTACCTCCTCGCTATGTAGCCCTCCAAAGCTAACCTGTTATATTCCTTTACCATTTTCTTATTTCTCATCATGATGATATTATCACTATTTAGCGAGTTTGAGGCAATAGGGGGCAGAGTCTACCAGAATTGACGGTTATTTTTTATGGTGCCGGATTTAAGGCGCTAATTATTACAGCAAAGATAAACAAACCCGCAACAAGATACCAGACCCAATATTCCTTGAAATGCTGCAACTTATCTGGAGTTTTATTTCTATAAACATTGGAACGTTGAGTGACTTCTTTAACTAATTTCGCTTCACTTGAATACGGAAATCTTTTCAATAGATACCGAGCTAAGAAATTCGCTCTATCTATATACTCCATTGTTATGTTAAACAATACGGCTTGATATAAATCAGCAGAGCTCCTATCCGCCTTATAGGTTTCTAATTCTGCTGCATCTGTCATAAAGCCACAGTCGCAGGACATACTACCAACATAGTTTGTTCTTAAACACTGCGGGCATATCCAACTATTGTATGGCTGTTTGGGGTATGACTGACTATCCTGCCGATGCTTCTTTTCTGTTTTTTGATATTTCTGTACTTCTCTTGGATAGGGATTCTTTAACTCATCGATGATACATTGGTAAGCCTCATTTATTTCTTTTAATTTTTCTTCTGTTCTTTTTTGAAGTTTAGCATCATGGGTAAAGCGGTCAGGATGCCATATTTTTACCAATTCACGATATGCCTGTTTGACTTCTTGCTCTGAAGCTCTTGAGGAAATATCGAGTATTCTATAATATTTTTCCATTATCGTTTATATTGCAGCTTATTTATAATTTACCCGCATATATAAAAAATTGTATTTAATACAATACGGATAGTCAAGCAGAATGTGATGAAAAATTCGAGGGGTGGTTTGAGACAACACCCATTGCATGCTGATTGCCGCAGCGTCCTTTCTGGTATAATGCAGGCATGAATATTTATCTGGTCGACGGTAATTCATACATCTATCGCGCGTTCCACGCAATCAAGGGCCTCACAAACTCAAAAGGCTTTCCAACAAACGCTATCTATGGCTTCACAAATATGCTGATGAAAATCGTTCGCGACAAAAAGCCTGATGCCCTATGCATAGCATTTGACACCTCAGCGCCGACTGAACGCCACATTATTTATGAGGCATACAAGGCACAGAGACCGAAGATGCCTGATGACCTCTCTGTGCAGATACCGCATATCAAAGAGATTGTTAAAGCATTCAAGTTCCCTGTGTTCGAGATGCCAGGATACGAAGCAGATGACATCATATGCACCTTGGCAACAAAGGCTGCTCACCTCGGCCATACAGTCTACATTGTGAGCGGAGACAAAGACATGATGCAGGCCATAGGAAATAACATCTTCATGTTCGATCCTATGAAGGATGCGGTTATTGACAGGACAGGAGTTATTGAGAGATTCGGTGTAGAGCCTGAGCGTGTGCCTGAGGTGATGGCAATAGCCGGTGACAGCATAGACAACATCCCCGGAGTAAAAGGCCTGGGTGAAAAAAGGGCAAAAGAGCTGCTTGATGAAGCAGGCAGCCTTGATGAGCTGATCGCGCACCCAGAAAAGATAACTAATGAACGCTACAGACAGATGATAATCGAGAATATGGATGACCTGAAGATGAGCAAGGTGCTCGCGACAATAGATATGAATGTGCCGGTTGTGGCTGATATAAAAAGTTTTGCGATAAAAGAGCCTGACTGGCCTGTGCTGCTCGAAATATTCGCGCATTTTGAGTTCAGGACACTGATTAAACTTGTGCCTTCAGCCAAATCATGCTCAGCAGGCAGCTTCAGCATAATCAAAAACGCATCAGAACTTTCTGACTTTCTGCATAGAGGCTGCGCAAGATGACACAGTTCAGCCTTTTTGACAACATACAGCCAGAAAAAGTGAAGCATACCCAGTCTGCCGGAGATGCACAGGATTTCGACTGCTCAAAGCTCGGCGAAATAACCCTGCGAGTAATGCCTCCGTCATCAGCATCACCGGTCGGAATAGCTCTGAGGCTCGACAAGAATAATGCCTGTTATGTTCCTCTCAACCACCGGGACGGACAGAATGCAGATGACACGCTGCTGATCTTAAAAACTATCTGTGAATCTGAAAATACAGCAAAGACAGGGCATGACATAAAAAACCTGATGCTATCTCTCAGCAGCGAAGACATAAAGATAAAAGGTATGCTGCATGATGTTATGCTCGCCTCTTATCTGCTCAATCCGAATCTGTCTGACCATAGTCTCGAAAACATATGTCTCGAGCATATGATGATTAAAAAAACCTCGCTATCTGACCAGTTCGGCAAGACAGTTTTTACTGATATTCCTGTAAAGGATGCGGCTGAATTCAGCTGCCACGAGACCGCCCTGATATCTGATCTTCGGAGCATAGTGTTTGACAAACTAAAGAATGAAGGGCTTGAGAGGCTCTATTACGATCTCGAGATGCCGCTGATATATGTGCTTTATGACATGCAGAGCAGAGGAGTGAAGATTGATCTCATAAAGACATCTGAGATATCAAAAGAACTTGAGCGAGAGCTGGATAGTCTCCAGTCAAAGATATACTCTCTTGCAGGAGAGGAGTTCAACATCAATTCACCAAAACAGCTCGCTAGAATACTTTTTGATGTGATCGGACTTCGGCCCACAAAAAAGACCAAGACAGGATTTTCAACCAACATAGAGGTGCTTGAAGAACTCGCAAAGGTGCATGAACTGCCGCAGGAGATAATCAACTACAGGGGACTGCACAAGCTCAAGACAACTTACATCGATGCGTTACCGCAGCTTGTGAAGCCCGAAACAGGCAGGATACATACAACACTAAACCAGACGATTACAGCAACAGGCAGACTCAGCAGCAGCGACCCTAATCTCCAGAATATACCCGTACGCGGTGAGTGGGGTCCAAGAATTAGGGCGCTCTTTGTTGCTGAAGAGGGCAATCTTCTTCTGTCAGCAGACTACTCTCAAATAGAGCTCAGGGTGCTTGCGCACCTTAGCGGAGACGAGGTGCTGATTAAAGCATTCCAGAACAATGAAGACATCCATACCCATACTGCCAGAGAAATATTTGGTGTTGAAGCTGCTGATGTCACCTCTGAGATGCGCAGGACTGCAAAGACGATAAACTTTGGCGTTGTGTATGGCATGTCTCCTTTTGGACTGTCAGAAGCTCTAGGCATTTCTCCAAAAGAGGCAGGCATATTCATAGAGAGCTACTTTAGCAGACATGACGGGGTAAGAAAATATTTTGATGCTGTTATAGAGGCAGCAAAAAAAGATGGATTTGTGACAACACTTATGGGAAGAAAGCGCCAGATACCCGACATTAACAGCTCAAACGCGAATCTGAGGCAGCAGGCAGAAAGGCTCGCCATGAACAGCCCGATACAAGGGACTGCTGCTGATCTGATAAAAAAAGCGATGCTGAGCGTATCGCAGCGGCTTAAGGCAGAAAGCATGAGATCTGTAATGATACTCCAGATACATGATGAGCTGCTGCTCGAGGTGCCTGAGCATGAGGCAGAACGAGCAAAAGTAATTGTTACAGAAGAGATGGAGAGTGCGATCCAAATTTCTGTGCCGATAAAAGTAGAGGCAGGCATAGGCAGAAGCTGGGCAGATGCGCATTGACTCATTAATCAATACGGTATAGCATTATTTTATAAACAGCCGCTGTGGTAGATGAGGTGACAAGATGAAAAAATCAGAGCTTCTGGAAATGCCTCTTTCAGAATTAAGAACAATCGCAAAAAATGAAGGCATAAAAGCTGAGCGCACATGGAAGAAAGATGATTTTGTAAAGATGATACTCCAGACTGAAAAAGCCACTCATAAGAAAAAGACTAAAAAAACGACTCAAAAAACGACATCTGCCAAAGAAGAGAAGCCTCAAAAAAGCGCACAAAAGATCGCTGCTAAAAAACCGGCAAAAAAGAGCAAAACCAGAAAGCCGGTTATTGCAACTATCAGCAGGAAAAAACCAGTCAAGCCTGCGCCTAAAAAAGAGGCAGCAGTTTCTAAATCTTTTACTGACATTGGATCGCTCACAGTAGCAGAACTGAAGCTTATAGCAAAAGAGTGCGGAATTAAAATATTAAAAGACTTCAGAAAAGCTGATATCCTTAAAGCTATCACAAAAGCAAAGTCACCCACACATACAGAACCAGAACAAAAAAAGACTTCGTACATAAAGTGCAGCGAGATTTCAAAACCTGAATCTGCCATAGACATTGATGATTACAGACCTGCTTTATATAAGAAGCTTTCAGCGCTTGAGAATATCAAAGCAGCTCTGTCTGAACCAGTATCCACAAAAAACAGACTCACATCCATGATTGTTAGTCAGGATCAAATGCTGGTATTTTGGCAAATTATTGAAAAAACTTTTGGCAGTCTGAATCTTAAATTTACAGACAGTGCAACTGGCGCATTTTTTTATATCCCTGTGGCTGACAGTGCTGCTGAGCGGGTTGTCTGCGTAAAACCGGGCTGCATATATGATGTGGAGATTGGCACAATAGCAGGCTCTGGCAGGTTCAGCACAATTGCACGATCAAAAGCAGCAAAAACACCATCTGAAAATGTTAGAATAGAAGCTCTGAATGAGGGCGCAAAACTGCCTCCAAAATTTTTCAGAACACCTTTGCCAAAAGGCTCTTATTAGTAAAAAGCGAGAGTGGCGGAACTGGCAGACGCACCAGACTTAGGATCTGGCGGGCAACCGTAGGGGTTCAACTCCCCTCTCTCGCACCATATAATCAATGAGTTAACTATAAAATATTAGGGTACAAATAGGGCACAAAACATTTCTATTTAGAAGTCCATCTTAGAGATAAAACTATTCGCCTCCAGCTCAAATTTATTTAATTAAATATATTTTTTAGTTGCCAAAATGGACTCTATAGAGGCTAAAGTCAAAAACAAATAAATTCTGCTGCTACTTCAGGCACGAAGTCACTCTTGACTCAGATTAAAGAAAAGTCATAGTTTAATAAAGCATAATAGGTGCGCTTATCTTGCAGCAATGGGAATATGAAAAAGCGAGAAGGAAGTTTACTGCGGATGTGAAGTTGGACTTGGACTTGCCTCGCTTTTGTAGATATTCATAAGCTTGAACATTACGCCTGCTTAACCCTCGATTTCCTATATACATAATCATGTCAGTTTATTACAATTGAAACTTATATGTGTCCTCTGAATCTAAGGAAGTCCACTGTATATGCTTCTGTAGTGAAGACAAAAAAAAAGGCACCCTTAAGGGTGCCTTTTTTTTGTTCACATCTTACTTATTTAGTAGAGCGTTTAAACTTGCGCTGGTTTTCTAAAGTTTTTAAGAAAGCAACTATTGATGCAGTAGTTTGGGCATCGAGATTTTTATTAAGCTGATGCTCAGCCATGATTTTTACTGCTTCATCTAGACGGTGTGTAAAACCATCGTGGAAGTATGGCTCTGTTTTGGTGATGTTGCGCAGACTTGGTACTTTAAACATCATGCGGTCAACTTCATTGCGAGTTGCTTCAAAACGGCCTTGGTCTTTCTGGTTAGGATACGGCTTCATTAAGCCGGCTTTTTGGTATAGTCTAGCACCTAACAATGGACCGCTATGGCATATAGTACAGGAATTGTCCATAAAGGCTTTTAGCCCAGCTAATTCTTCTTGACTAAAGTTGTTTTCACCTTTCAAGAAAGCATCAAAACGGTCTTGGGTGATAAGTGTGCGTTCAAAAGCAGCAATGGCTTCAGCTATATTGTCGTATGTTAATGAGTTTGGACCAAAAACTTTGGCAAATTCAGCTTCATAGCCAGCTTTTTTTATAGCAGCAACAGCCGCTTCTTCACTAGGCATAGCCATTTCTACCGGGTTTAGAATAGGACCTTTTGCCTGTCCTTTTAGGTCAGCAGCGCGGCCGTCCCAGAACTGTACGAAGTGAAAGCCTGCATTCCAGACTGTGGGGGAGTTGCGAGTACCCATAGTGCCTTTAGGAGCTCCGGGGGATACTTTTACATTATCTACACCGCCTCGGTTTTCATCCAGACGATGGCAGGTATTGCAAGACTGGGTACCTGTTACTGAAAGCGCAGTTTCAAAATAGAGTTTTTCGCCCAAAGCAATTTTTTCAGCGGTGTCTTTTTCGCTGCCGGGCATTGTCTTGGGTAAAGGTTCAAAGAAGTTTTTCGCCTGTGCGCGTATGGAATTGCTGTCCAGGCTGGCTGCAGTTGCAAAGCTTATAGCCATTGCTAGCACTATTCCGGCAAATGAGATCAACAGTTTCATCATGGTTCTCCTTTTATAGAGTAGCGACTTTATAGATATATAGTAATAAACCTGGTATTTAAAAAACAATAGTTTTTAATAATTGTTATTAAAGATAATTTCAAAGCTATTTATAGCAACTGAACAATTGCCCCATATAATTAATACAATAAGCATTTATCAAAATAATTTTGAAAGATATCTTGATTCCAAATCAGTTGTTGTTAGCGGCTTACTATAGAGGAATCCCTGCACTTTGTCGCATTTCGAACGCTCAAGGAATTGCAGCTGTTCTTCTGTCTCTACACCCTCTGCGATAGTCTGCAGATTCAAGCTCTTTGCGATCATAATAACCGCATTAGCTATAGAAGACTCATTGGGATCAGTTGTAAGGTCTTTTATAAAAGATTGGTCTATTTTAAGATGATGTATAGGCAGGCGTTTAAGGTAGCTTAGTGATGAATAGCCTGTGCCAAAATCATCTATTGATATAAGAATGCCCATATCAGCCAGCCTGTTCAGATTAGAAATTATAGTATCTATGTTAAGCATAGCCATATGCTCTGTTATTTCCAGCTCAAGCATTTGAGGAGGTATTCCGGTAGCAGCAATTATATCCTGTACTTTAGCTACAAAATCCTTCTGCCTCAGCTGTGATGTAGAAATATTAACTGCTATCCTTACATTACTGAATCCGTTCTTTTCCCATAATGAGTATTGCCTGCATGCATTATTGAGCACCCACTCTCCGATAGGTATTATAAGACCGGTCTTTTCTGCAAGCTGAAGAAACTGCTTTGGATACATAAGACCCCTCTCAGGATGATTCCACCTTAATAAGGCCTCAACACCAACAATCTTTTTCTCGGGTATCTCAAACTGCGGCTGGTAGTGAAGCTCAAATTCAGACCTCTGGAGAGCATGGCGCAAGTTGTTTTCGAGCATCATCTGCTCAAATGCCTTCACATTCATAGCAGGACTGTAAAAGTGATAGCTGTTTCTTCCCTGATCCTTTACATGGTACATAGCAGCGTCGGCATTTTTAAACAGCATGTCCGCTGTCTCGCCATCAGAAGGATAGATGCTGACACCCATGCTGGCTGAAACATAAAAGCTATGCCCGCAGATATCCCATCTTCTGTCTATAGCTGTTAGTATCTCCTTGGCTATCCTTGTAGCATCATCAGGGTCTGATATATTGTTAAGAAGTATCGTGTACTCATCACCGCCCATTCTTGATACAGTATCGCCCTCTCGCAGCCTCTCTTTTATAAGACCCGCAACTTCCCTTAAAAGCTGATCTCCAACAGAGTGACCAAGGGTGTCATTGATAGTCTTAAAATAGTCCAGATCAAGAAACAGCACAGCTAAAAGCTGCTTGTTCCTATGAGCATTTGCTATTGCGAGTGTGAGCCTGTCATTAAAAAGCAATCTGTTCGGCAGTCCTGTCAAGGGATCATGGTAAGCCTGATACCTTATGGTCTCTTCCATCTGCTTTCTCTGGGTCACATCTAATACTGTACCAATTACAGCAGGCATGCCATTATATTCTGTGCATATTCCATTTGCCTCTACTTCAATCAGCTCGCCGTCTCTTCTGCGGCCTCTAAAACAGTAGTGTATATCTTTTGCTGACCTTCCGGAACACTCCACTAAGCTTGTGCCTACATCAACCCTACTAGCTTCTGATACAAGATCTAGCATAGACTTGTTGTGCAGAATCTCCTGACGACTGTAACCGAATATCTCGGCGAATTTAGGATTCACATACTTAAGCTTGTCGTCCTGTACTATATAAATACCCACAAGAGACTGTTCAACAAGCCCTCTGAATTTGGACTCGGCTGCCAGCAGAGTCTCCTGAGCAATTTCTCTCTGCATTATCTCCTGCTGGAGCTGCCGCATCTGCCTTACATCTTGGCAAACCACTACAATTCCGAGCGGTTCGCTGCTACTGTCGCTTATCAAAGAAAATGAAAGCTTTACAGGTACCATCTCTCCCGAACTGCACCTGAGCTCGTCCTCATAAACATATGTATGAGAATCAGAAACGCTTATACTACTGAGCGCCTTGTTTAACCTGTCTGTCCTTGACACAAACATCTCAAAAGGCATACCAACTATTTTGGATTCATGGCAATTGAGAATCTTTTCTGTCTGTTGGTTAACCTTTGTTATACGCCCCTCTTTGTTTAGCAGAATCAGCATATCCATCATGTGCGAGACAATTTTGTCAGCAGCTATAGAGGGCGTAATCGTCATTAACGAATACTTGTACATCGAGTACCATATGCCTAAAACCCATATGAGTATAAGAAGTGAAGCTATTGAAGGCAGCGCGTATATGCCGGCAAGAGGCATTATTGTATCTGTAACTATAGATAGCATAAGAGCAGGAAATGCTGTAGCTACTATAAATGAGATCTGCTTTTTTATGCGGCTGCTTTTTGATCTGAATGCCCATATTGCTGCTATTACCAATTCACTTATTATAAAAACCGTATAGTAGGCTACATACGCAAAAAACCATATCGAAAACTCCGGAGCAACTTCACACCAGCTCGACCCACAGCGCACCAGATCTTTGACCAAAAGAATGTCTGTCCATGTCTTGTTAAGGAAAAGAGCTGCTGGGGCATACAAAACTATATACGTCCACCAATTCTTCAATAGCCTGTTTTTTTCTGTGAGTATAAGGATAAAATGCAGGGATATTGCAGGAAACAGAGTCCAGCCGGGAGCTGATATATGATACCAGAAAAATGCTGACTCTTTATCAGGAGCAGAATAAAAAAAGATATAAGAAAATGCCCATAGCGCAAAGCTGAGACAGAGAGCGAAAAATACCCTGTTCAGAAGAGCTTTTGAATCTTTTTTTAGTGTGTAATATCCAAGGAATAGATAAAAAATGAAAGCAAATACAGCAAACAGAGAAAAAATGTTCATACAATGCCCCCCCATTCCATGGCATGCTTATACAACATAAACTCCCGTACAGTCATTATAATTGAATGATTGTTTTTTGGAAATACAAAATTTGCTCAAAAGCATGTTGACATTCTTTTTAAATTTGCTATCCTATAAAAAAGGCGGAAAAAATGACAAATAAGATCAGCACATTCAAATTTTTGAGACCCGGGTGGTGGATACTGCATGCTATAGGCATTGCAGCAGTATATGCTCTCGGCAATGTTTTAGGGAGATAGTATGCTCCAATACTTTATGAAATACAGATTGGGCTGGTGGCTGCTTCATATAGCAGCAATAGCTTTCACCTTCTGGCTTGGCAAGACCATAAACTTTCAGCAGGTTATCCGATGAGAAAATCTCTGCTGGCTGCGCTGTTTTTGATAGCGCTGGGTGGCTTCCTGCTTCACTATAGAATACATCATTTCATGATTCCTGACCCTCTAAATCCGGGGCAGATAATCTTCAGCTGCACCATGTTTCTTGCAACATTGCTGCCTCTTATAGACATGTTTGTTGTTACAACGCTCTTTGTATGGAACAGGACAGCTTTATACGGCTATCTACTAAACGGACTTATTGTAATCTATGGCAGTATACTGATGGCTCACTATAGCATTATGCAGTTCAGCATAAAGGCCATACCTTTGGCTGACTGGTGGCTAAAGTCCACCCTGCCAGATATAGCGATATTATGGGCTGATTTCTTTATAGGAAAAGCTCTTTACGATCTAATAACAGGCAAGCTTCAAAAATAAGAAAGACCGGAGGTTCAATGAAAGAAGAAGTTACAGCAATTATCAATCAAATTCGGCCAATGTTAAACGCAGACGGCGGAGATGTAGAGCTGATTGATATAACGGACGACGGCACTGTAAAAGTGAAGCTGCTTGGCGCATGCGGCCACTGCCCAATGTCCACCATGACGCTAAAGATGGGAATAGAAAAGACTCTGAAAGAACGAGTACCCGGTGTAAAAGAGGTTGTAGCTGTATAAATATTTTGATTATCTGGAGGGATTAAATGACAAAGAATGTTGGCACCAATGACAGCAGATTAAGGATAGCGCTCGGGATAATTTTGTTGATTCTTGCCCTGTTTGTAACCAGCGCAACCTGGCTGAGCGTATTACTTTTTATTCTTGGCATTGTAAGCATCTTCACAGGCTTTTCCGGTTTCTGCGCACTCTATACCCTGTTTGGCATAAATACAGCTAAAAAAGAATAGGGAATCTAATGGATATCCTTTCGGCTCTTAAAGAGAGGCGGTCTGTAAATTTTTTTGATCCAGACCGCAACATACCAGATGAGTTGCTACAAGAGCTTATATCAGTATCAAACCTGGCGCCTTCATCATTCAATCTTCAGCCATGGAAGGTAGTAGTTGTGCAGAAAGCAGCTGATAAAAAGAGGTTGCGCCAATGCGCCATGGATCAGCCCAAGGTTGAAGAGGCGCCTGTTGTGCTTGTAATGGTCGCTGATCCTGTATGCGCTGAAGAGAATCTTGAAAATATGCTGGACAGCTGGGCTCAACTAGGATACATAAAGCCTGAGATGAAAGATACATACAAAGGAATTACAAAAAACCTATATGGCAGCCCTGACAGCATCCAAAGAGCCTACTTTGCGATTAAGAATACAGCTCTATTTGCGATGAGCCTGATGGTCGCTGCAAAAGGCTTGGGACTGGAGACTCACCCTATGGATGGGTTTGATGAAGACTGCATTAAAAAAGAGTTCCGTATACCTAAAGACAAGATTGTGCCAATGATCATATGTATTGGCTACATTAAGCCGGGGATCAAACTGCTTCCCAGAGCATTCAGACGCAATATTCAGGATTTTGTAAAGTTAGGAAGCTGGTAATAGTCAGCCCATAATAACAACTGCAGCATAAACTGCAAACAGGCTGCCGCATACCAGAAATGTGACTGGAGATACCTTTTTTCTTATATATGACTCAGCAAGCACAACAGCAGAAGCGCTAAGAGCAAGCACCGCGGACAAGAGCGCCAGTCCTGTTATATTCCATTCTGTAAAAAGCAGCCCTACAGCCACAGGAAATGTGGACTGAAACACCATAGCTCCGGTTATATTGCCCATTGCCAGCGTATCTCTGCCTTTTATTGTCCATGTTACGCTGTTAAACTTCTCCGGCAGTTCAGTAGCCACTGGAGCTATTAGCAGCGCGAACAGAAGCGGGTTCATTCCCCATGCTAGAGATAGCGTCTGGAGGCTCCCTACAAACATATGCGCTCCGGATATCATTATGCCGAGCGCTACAAGAACCTGAACAGATATAAGTAAAATACCAGGCTCGTTATCAGATGTTAACGGCTGATGCCTTTTGAAAAATCCCCTGCAGATATTCCATATTCTTTTAAGGTAGAGATCCTCTGTTGTAGATATGTGTGCGCTCTCTCCCCTGAAAGTCATATACGCATAAAAGCAGTACCCAGCAGCAAGCAGAAAAGCTATAAGAACCCTGTGGCCTTTGATCAACATAGGCAAAAATATGGCTGTGCTGTACATAACAATAAAAAATATGAGATCTCTCTGGAGAGAGTGAATTTCAAGAGAAAACTCAAATCTTCTCTTTTTTAGCAGGAATGTCCAGACCACCGTAATGCCTATGAGCAGAAGAGCAAGCGTTGATAGCATAAAAGGAGCACCTAAAATAGCTCCGACTCCTATGTCATGAGATAAATCTCCTGGGTGGAATAGTATAGCCACTATAGGCAGGATAGTCTCCGGAAGAGCTGTGCCTACCGCTGCAAGCAGACTGCCGACAACAGCCTGCGAAAGCGAAAGCTTTTTACCAAGAGACTCTACCCCGTTTGTAAAAAGCTCTGCGCTGGCGAGTATTATTAGGAGACTGAATACAAGTATGATCGTATCTGTCATATTAGTTTATAACCAGCACAGGACATGGGGATGTCTTTACAACAGCATCCGATACACTGCCCAAAAAGAGCCCTTCAAAACGTGACACACCTCGTGCTCCCATAACAATAAGGTCAGCTCCAGATTCTGATGCGTACTGCGTTATTGACTCGTGAGGCATACCGGACTTTATGATAATTTCCCCTGCGCCACTGCCTGCAAATGCTGTGAGTGCGGCTTGGGCTTCTGCAACAAGATCCCTGCTGCATCTTGTCCTCTGCTCTTCATCAAGACCCTTCCAAAGAGTCATACACTCCTTTATGGTTTTCATATCTACAACATTGATAATCTCAAGCTCAGCTCCGCTCTTCTGTGCCAGCATTCTTGCGGTATCAAGCGCCCTTTTTGCATCCGGAGACATATCAACCGCGCACAAGATCTTTTTTATATTTACATCACCAATCTTCTGGGCACTGCGTTCGCCGCGAACAATAAATGTTGGAAGAATAAGAGATCTCACCAATTTTTCAGAACTGCTCTGCTTGATCATGTGTGACCTGAATCCCATCACAATCATACCAGCCTTAAGATCATTTACAGCAGAGATGAATGTATCTACAAGCCTTCCAGCCCTTATATCATATGAAGCCTTTAGTCCTTTGGTTTCGAGAAAAACTACCCATTTATCCATATCCTGTTTATGCTTTAACTTTTCCTGCTCAAAGTATGACGTCATATATGCCGGAGGTGTGAGTGAATAATCGAGTATATACAGAAGATGTGCAGACATATCCGAAGCGTTCCAGTTTTTGGACAGCCAGTTTGTATATGCAAGAATGCTCTCTGTATCCTTACCCAGATCAACAGCTGCAAGTATAACACTCATCTAATCTCCAGGGCAGTTACTGCCTTATCGGCCTGCCGAGCCTCCTTTGGACTGAATCGGGCTTACTGGTTATTCTACCAGATTTATTCATCCTGTCGTCGATAGCTACTGTTATGTAAACCCTGTCCGAGGATTTCAAAGCCTCTTGACGGCATCGATTCAATAATTCCATCAGCTCATCCCAATTGCCTTCAACTATTGTTCCCATAGCTGTAAGTTTATACTCGAGACCGCTTCTATCCACTATATCCACTATGCCTGCGATTTTCTCACTAAGACTGTCGCCTACGCCTAAAGGAATAACGCTGAACTGGGCTAACATACACACCTCCGTAACCATTCAGAAGGATTTTTGAATACAGCTTTTAAAAACCAGAGGCGGCTCGCATTATGCTCGCCTTTTTGCGAGCGGCGAGCCGCCTCTGCATCTTAAAAATTTTCTTTGTTCGGTTAAAACTATCTGATTGCGTCTTTTAAGGTCTTACCAGCTGTAAACTTTGGAACCTTTGTGGCAGCAATCTTTATCTCTGCTCCGGTCTTTGGGTTGCGGCCTTTTCTGGCTTTTCTCTTGGATACTGAGAATGTTCCAAATCCTACAAGTGTTACCTTCTGACCCTTTTTAAGAGATGCCTTGACTGCATCAAGAGCAAAATCAAGAGCTTTGCCAGCGTCGGTCTTTGTGAGTCCTGCGCCGGAAGCTATTTTTTCGATAAGTTCAGCCTTTGTCATAATAAACTTCCCCCTTTTTTATGAATAAAAGTATTGATTAGCAACGGATGGTATAAACAATAACAGTACAGTATTTTTTTGTCAAGGTTAAATCAGCTCTCCAGATGATTCATTGCAGCTTCAAACATCATTAACTTATGCATTGCTGCCTTATTTGGTATTATACTGTTTATGATATAATCACATCCAAAGGAGGTATTATGAAAACGATTTTTTTCGTTTTTATAACAATATGTTGCGTTTTAGCAATATCAAACTCCGCAGTATCTTCAGGGGGGACCGATATGACCAGAGATATACACTGGCTTGGGCATGACACATTTAAAATAACAGGTCAAAAAATTATATATACAGATCCATTTAAGATCAAACAAAAAGATACAGCTGATATTATCTTTATAACTCACGATCATCACGACCACTGCTCTGCCGAAGATATCCAAAAGATCATTGGCCCGAAAACAGTCATCATATCAACACCAGACTGCGCTTCAAAGCTTAAAGGCAATATCAAGACAACAAAACCTGGAGATAAATTCATTATTGACGGCATAGATATTGAGGTTGTGGCTGCATACAATACTAACAAGAAGTTTCATACCAAAGATAAAAACTGGGTAGGATATATATTTAAAACAAATGGCATAAAAATTTATCTGGCTGGAGATACAGACAGGATTCCGGAGATGAAGACTTTCAAAAACATAGATGTTGCACTGCTGCCTGTATCAGGCACATATGTAATGACTGCCGAAGAAGCAGCAGAGGCAGCTCTGGATATTAAGCCAAAGACAGCCATACCAATGCACTATGGCTCTATTGTAGGCGGAATAAATGACGCCAAGAGATTTTCTGATTTACTCAAAGGGAAAATACCTGTAGTGATCATGCACCAGGAGTAGAGGGATAAGCAACAAATCTGAAAATATCATGTGCGCTGCCTGTGGTGATCTGGCTGAAGATACTGTCAAATCCCTTATCAGTTCAGATGCACTTATCGGAAACAGTATAGAGCTCTACTCTACAGCTGCATCCACCAATGACATATGCCTTAACCTATGCAGGAATCAGATGCCAGAGGGCGCTGTGGTCATTGCAGACGCACAGACAGAAGGTAGAGGCAGGCTCGGCAGGAAATGGATATCGCCTCCAGAGCAAAATATATATATGAGCATACTTCTAAGGCCGGATATGCATCCAAAGTCTGCATCTGTAATAACTCTTTTGGCATCAATAGCATGCATCAAGGCGATAAAGCTCATTCTACCTAATCTTGAAGCACATATAAAATGGCCCAACGATATAATGATAGGACATAAAAAAGCAGGCGGCATACTTACAGAGTCACGGATTGAGGGCACAAAAGTATCTTGCACTATTGTTGGAATAGGTCTTAACGTAAATATGCCTGAGCAGCTGCTGCCCAGAGAGACCATAATACCTGCCACATCAATTCTAGCGGAAACAGAAACTGCTCTGAACAGATCTGAACTGGCAGCCGCAATCATTAAGGAGACAGAAGAGTGCTATCTGCTGCTCAAAAACAAAGGCAGCAAAGCGGTTATTGATATATGGCTCAGCATGTCAAAAATGATAGGCAGCCAGATAACTGTAACGAGCAATGAGGATATCATCTCCGGCATAGCAGAAGGGCTTGATGAAGACGGCATGCTAATTGTAAGAGACCAGATAGGTCTTCTAAAGACAATCATTTCCGGTGATGTAAGGATTGTATCCCATGGATAAAAGTTGTGCCTCATCTCTGCTGTGCATTGACATAGGCAACACTACCATAGGGATGTGTTTGTACAAAAATGCCGTATCAAAAAGTCCATTAAGCATAATTAAAATATCTTCCTCGCCTGTAAAAAAATATGCAGATTATCAGAAAATAATTTCCGGATTTTTAACCAAAAATAGATCAGCTAGTGGTTCAATAGACATTGTGATAAGCTCGGTTGTGCCTGCTTTGACAAACATAATCAAAAGGACTCTCAAATCAATATCCAAGAATAAACCATTGATTGTATCTCACAGAATCAGTACAGGCCTCACTTTTGGTATTCCTGATCCATCATCAACAGGGGCAGACCGGATAGCAAATGCAGCTGCTGCGTTTACCTGTTTCAATACTCCATGCATAGTAGTTGATTGCGGATCAGCTACCACACTTACAGTAGTAGGTAGTAAGGGGCTTTACCTTGGCGGCGCTATACTGCCCGGCATAGATACCATGCTAAGGTCTCTGCATAAAGAGACTGCAAAACTTAGAACAAAAAGACTTTCAGCAGACACAAAAGCGCTCGGTTCTGATACAGACAGCGCAATATCATCCGGCATAATCATCGGCTCCTCTGGAGCCGTTAGCGAGATAATATCCCAAATCATTAAGGAAACCGGCCTGCGATTAAGGATAATTCTGACCGGCGGACATGCTGAACTAATAAGAAATCACATCAAGATGCGCCATATTATAGTAAAAGACCTTATATTTGAAGGTCTCAGAACAATACATAATAAAAACAGATGAACAGTTTATAATCATTGCAGACTAATATCTATTTACAGTCTTAAAAATATTCAGACAGTCAGAAATCCAGATTTTATGGCATAATAATAAGAGTTAAATAGTGCTGACATGCTCCATCCCATTAACAGATTTATGTACCAATCATAATCTATTTAGGGGGTTATCTCATGAATATCAAAAGGGTACTTATTCCTACTGATTTTTCAGATAGCGCGATGCATGCGCTCGAATACGCAGTCGATCTAGCAAAAAAGTATGGCGCAGACCTTTTCATTATCAATGTAATATATGATGTAGCTTCTGCATCAGGCATGTATGTGCCTCATGTGTCTGTAAATGAGATGTTTAGAGAGATGGAAGAGAATGCTAACAAGGAGATCCGTCTTTTTGGCGCCGGCCTGTACGAAGACATGAAGAATGTAACTCATTCTGTAATAAGAGGCGCGCCTTATGAAGAGATCATTAAATTTTCTGAACAGAACTCTATAGATCTAATTGTTATGGGAACGCATGGCAGAAAGGGTCTTGACAGGCTATTTTTCGGCAGTACTGTTGACAGAGTGTTGCGCAACTCAAAATGCCCTGTGCTTGCTGTGCGTGCGCCTCACGAATAAATTAATTTATACAGGAAGATCATGAACAATATCAGGACACAAGCTCTTGTTATAGGCGGCGGACCTGCCGGTGCTGCTGCCGCACGAAGTCTGGCTGAACACAATATCAGTACAATACTGCTTGAGCGTGACCTGTCATACACAAAGCCATGCGGCGGTGCAATCCCATCTTCAGCTATAGCAGAACTTGGCATTCCTGAAAGTGTTATAAGAAATCATGTCACTAAAATCAAGGTATTCTCTCCTAAAGGAGAATCAGTAGCAATTGACCTTTCAGGAGGAACTTTTTGTATAACAGAGCGTCATGAACTCGACTCCACACTAAGGGGAATAGCCTCAGACAAAGGCGCTAAAGTTATCGAATCGGAATTCTTAAGATTCGAATCCAGAGGCAAACAGGTAACCTCAGTTGCGCGCAGGAGGGATAATGGAGAAGAGTTTAAAATAACTTCTGACTACGTTATAGCATGCGATGGCATAACATTCAGGGCAGCAGCATCCGCAGGACTGCCAAAGCCTGGTTTTGTGTATACAATTTCAGCTTATCTCAAGCCTGAAGACTACAACTCTGACACATGCGAGTTCTGGTTCGGTGATGAAAACTCTATGCTCTCATACTCATGGATATTCCCTGCCTCTGACTTTCTGTCTGTCGGCACTGGCAATGAAGATCCTAGACTGCTCACCAGCACCATAAGCGGATTCATGGAACGCAGATTCAAAATGGATATTAACGATATACGCAAAGACAGATTTATATCAAAGATGCGCGCTTTTAGAATACCCGTATGGAACAAGCCAGTATACAATCTCGATAATATACTCTTTGCAGGAGATGCAGGCTATACTGTAATGCCGGTATCTTATGAAGGCATCTACTACTCGATGAAGTCCGGCGAGCTGGCTGCAAAAGCTGTTGCAGCAGGCTGTCCAGGGCAGTACAAAAAAGATTGGACTCGCGCTTACAGGGCACGATTCATCATGATGAGTATGATCAGAAAACATCTGCTTAAAAAAACAGATAATATTGAGAGATGGATTCTCCTTCACCAGAGGAAAGAGGTGCAGGAGATGGCTATGCGGCTATGGCTAAGAAAAGAGGCCTCCAGAAGCAGCCTTCTTTCATATATAGGGCTGTTCAGGCACATAATTAAGATCTGGTAAAAGTGCTGCTCCTGCCTGCCATAAGTTAAAATAATATTACCTTGAAAAGATCGCTGATATTTTCTTTAATACTGCATCTAATTATGCTAATATCGGCATTTCTCATATACACACCAGAAAAGCCGAAAAAGCAGGAGCCTCTTGTTGCCCAGCTTATTACGCCTGAGCAACCAACTCCACAAATACATCAAGACATTTCTCGAAAAAAAGAGCAGAAGCAAAAAGTCTTTCGCTCGCCAAGGCTGCCAAAGAACCTGCCTCCTCCCAAGGAGCTTTCAGCAGAGCCATCAAAAAAGCAGTCTACACAATCAGAAAGAAGCAAGCCTCAAAAAGAAGATCTTTCATCATTGAAAGATGGCTCTCAACACACAAGCATTGAAGGCTCTAGAAACAAAAGTGCAGGTAATAAGACTCCTGCAGATTACGAGTCATTTACTGACAAATCAGCTATTGAGTCAGGGGAAAGAGGGAACCATATAAAAGAATCTCCTGTCATCACAAATAGAGAAAAGCTCTTTGATAAAAACATAATAGGAGGCCTCGCAAAAAAGTATGCTGATGATGAGCAGAAAAAAGAAAATGCTATAACATTTAGTGTTAAGGAGTTCAAATACCACGGCTACATTCAGAGACTCAAAGAAAAGATCGAAAGCAGCTGGAGTTATCCTCTCGAAGCAGCAAGACAGGGAATATATGGAGACCTATTTGTGCAGTTCACAATTAAAAAGAATGGAGAGCTAGGAGCAGTCACACTAACAAGGACATCTGGGCACAAGGTACTTGATGATGCTGCAATTAAAGCCCTCCGTGATGCAGCTCCTTACTGGGAGCTTCCTTCAAACTGGCCAGAAAGCAGCATAACTATAACTGCGCATTTCGTATACTCTCTTTATGGAACATTTATAAGATAACCAAACGACATCACATAAAAACTTATACTCTTTTACAATAAATCAATTAAAAAGGGGCTGCGAATTAATTCGCAGCCCCTTTTTAATTGATTTATTGTATTACTACTGAAGTCTTGGTGTAATAAAGATCATAAGCTCTTCAGACTCTGTACTCTTGACATTGTTCTTAAACAACGCGCCGAGTATAGGTATTTTTGAAAGCAACGGAACTCCTGACTCGCTTTCATTCTCCAGTGACTTGACTATGCCGCCTATTACAAGCGTCTCTCCATTTTTCACAAGTACCTGTGTAGATGCCTGCCTTGAATATATAACAGGATTGTCAAAAGAATCTTTTCTAGAGAAATCGGGTTCATCCTTCGTGATCTCCACCTTAAGGAATACCGACCCATCAGGCACAGACTGCGGAGTTACAGTTAGCTTTATATTTGCGTCCTTATATGTCGTTGTGTATGTACCGTCAGAGTTCCTTGTTGTTACAGGTATCTGGGCGCCGTGCTTTATTATTGCCTGCTCATTGTCTACTGTCATAATTCTTGGATTTGAGAGAATCTTTCCCTTGCCAGTTGTTTCTAGCGCTGAAATTCTTAATGCCAAGTTGATAGTTTGTGAAGCATTTAGGAATCCAAATGTCATAGCGCCTATCGGATTTGCGCTGGATGTGCCAGCGCTGATAGCAGGATAAGTGCCTGGAAGGTTGCTGCGAGCGTCTGAACTCGGAAAGCTGGATGCAGGCTGCATGCCTGATATAGATCCACTTCCTGATCCTGAAGCTGAATAAGAATTGCTGCCCCATCTTGGTGCAAGCCAACCTCCCCACTGTACTCCAAGCTCTTTGGCCATTGTTGTATTTACTTCAACCAATCTCGCCTCTATCATAATCTGAGGAGTCTGCTTGTCAAGACTTTTTATAAGACTGTCAACCTCGGCCAGCCTCGAAGGAGTATCTTTTACTATAATCGAGCGTGTTCTGGTATCAACACTTATGTTGCCGCGAGGAGACAAAATCTTGCCCTTTTCAATAATATCTCTAGTTTTCTCAACATTTGCAAAATTAACAATAAATATCTTTGTGACAACATCCTCAGCTACAGCAGTTGCATCCCTAATAGCTGCAACGCTCTTCTTTTCATCCTGAAAAGCCTTTGCAGTAGCTATTCTCAAAATATTGCCTTCAACTGCCTTTTCTAAATTAAATGTCTTCATAAGTATATTGAGCGCCTGTTCCCATGGCACATTCATAAGCTTCATTGTTATCTTTCCCTTAACATCCGGATGCACAACTATATTGTAACCGCTCACATCTCCAAGTAGCCTTAAGATAGCAACAACATCTGCATCCTGAAAATCAAGGGAAACTACTGCTCCAGGCTTTACCTGCTGATCTTCAAAACCTCCGGCAGCTTTACCTTTATCAGCAGCTATTTTTTTAGATCTCGGCAGGACATAAAGATCAATAACAATCTCATCATCTAAAACAAATATATCCTTGTCCTGAATCCGGTCAATCGTGATAGTGAATCTTGATTTATCTGTTTCTGTAGAGTGCCTTATAGATTTTACAGGAGCTATCATATCTGCAGGGATTTCAGCTTTTACACCAATTCCAGGGATATCGAGCATAACCTTGCCATCAATCTCAAACACCTCAGGATCAGGCAGCAGACCATTGCCTTTTAATATGAGTTCAGCGCCATCATCTGTTTTGTTGATTATAATGTCAGTTACTAAATTTGCTATCCCGTCTTTTGGCTCTGCTGGAATAGCTGAAGCTTTTATTTTCTTATATGCAGACTTCTCAGCAGTACCTGATATATTAAGAACAAGATCATTCCCGCTTGTCACAGGCACTATCTGAACAGGAGAGCTGAATACGATACTCAGCCTGGCTGACAATGAAGGAGATTCGACCTGTACAGGGGTTATTTCTGCAATAAAACCCTTATTAACCACAACTCTATCTTTAAATTCTCCAAGGCTGACATTACTCAATTCTACTTCTGCTCTAAAAGGGTCAAGGGGCATTAGCTTAAACTTAAGTGGCGAGTCTGAACGAACAATAATTGTATTGTCGTCAGTTACATCGATACCCTTTATAGTCGCTGCAGCATCCTGCTCAGCAGCGCATACTGCTAATGATCCTAGCAGTAACAATACAGCAAGAATTGGTACTATCCCCCTTTTGAGCAACTTCAGCCTTTTCATCCTTCTTCCCCCCTGCGGAGCTTTAAGATTATATCCCTAGGACTAAGGATACCCTTAAGATCCCTGTGGTACTCCCGTATAACCACTGAATCCTTGTTTATCTTCAAAACTTTTCCGTCATGCAATCCAATCTTTGACCCCTCCCTTATGTTGTATGACCTGCTGTTTGGAAGTGTCACTACTGCATAAAATCCTTTTGCCTTTTCACTAAGAATAGCTATAAGTTTAAAATCGGATATTTCATAATTTTCTAAAGGAGTAAGGCCAGGCTTCTTTTCAGGAGCAGCCTTTACAATTAGAGGATAAAACGGGTCTCTCCTGTTTTTCTGATCATAAGCATATGTAACAGGCTTAGGAAGAGCTGCAACTACAGCTGCTTTTTCCTCTTTCTGCTCTAGTTTCACAGCCAGAGCTTGAGCAAGCTCTGTTTTTTGCGTCTGCTTTTGAGGAGCAGTCTTTGCTTGTTCCGCTGGAACAGCAGTCTGCTGCTGAACAGATTTTTTCTGGTCAGGCTTAGCTTGTGGTTTTGGCAGCTCTTTTACAGCTGGCTGCTCACTCTTTTTTACCGCAGGAACTGTAGGTTGCGGAATAACAGGTTTTACAGTCTGGGGCTCTTTAGGTTTATCAAGTACCTTTTTTGGGTCTGCCTTTACAGAAGCATCCTGAACAGCTTTCTTGGCTGCGGGGACATCCGGCTTTACAGACTGTTCTACTGGTTGTGCTGTAAGAGCAGCTGAAATAACATCAAAAGACATTACTCTCCATGAATCTTCACTCTGCACAAGACGCGCCTTCAGCCTAGCGGATCCTTTTGTAAATACTGCATCAGAGCTTAAATCCACAAATACTGTTTTACCGCTTTCTATATCAATATACTCTGTCTTTTCTGAAGATATTCCAGAAAATGAGGTGAGACTACCGAGCTTTTCTGAAGACAATGTAAAGAGAGCCTTCAGCTTCTCCTCTTCAGGAAACCCTGCAGCAGGAGCTGCCTTGCGGCCGTAGTATCCCTTGAATTTATCAAACTGCCAGTTGTTAATACTGCCTGGCAAAAGCACCTTCTCAAAGAATACACGTGCAGACTTTTCAGTAGTATCAGCAAAAAACATCCCTGCGACAAATGCTATCGCAAGACCGACAACTATAGCCCCTATGATGTAATATATGATCGAATCTTTTTTCATTTCTTTTTAGCCTTCTTGGCATTTTCTTTGGCTTGCATCTCCTGCTTCTCTTTCTCAGGGATGATAGAGTAAGTAACCGCAGAAAATGTAACTGCGAGATCAGCGCCGCCTTTCTGCTGATTAAGCGCCTTCATATTTGCGTTAGAAATATTAACAATCCTGTTAAGTTTGGTTATATTGCTAAAAAAATGGCCGAATCTGTGGTAGCTGCCTCTCATCTCGACATCAACAGGTATTTCATAAACCTCATTGCTTGAGTGAACATTTTTACCTTTTGGTTTCCATGATATTATATTGAGCCCTGAGCGAATACCAATATCAGAAACCTGCCGTAGCAGAGTTGAGACCTCTTTTTCATCAGGCAGCTGCATCTCCAGCTCTTTAATCTTCATCTTAAGATTTTCATTCTCTGCTATTAAGGATGACAACTTGCCGGCTTTTTTCTTTGCCTGTAAAAGCTGGCTCTCGTAATTCTTAAGTTCAGCATCCATCTTGTTTATCTCCTCCATCGCCGGGAGAATAAACATCATAACAGCAACAACAACTATAACAAGTGGAGGCAATAAAACCAAAAGCCTCTTTTTGCCAGGTGTCAGGTTTTCTGTATCAAATGTTATTGGCATGCAGGCCTCGTATTATCCCTTGATCCTGAAATTCAGTTTAAATTTATATGTGTCCACCTTTTCCACCTGTATCTGTTTGGTCTCTTCAAGATAAACATCGGAAAAGTTTGCTGACAGCTTAAGGCTGTCAACATATGTAACTATATCGCTGTTAGAAAAACCAAAGCCTTCTACCGCTACTGTGCTTCCGTTATAAGCAAGGTTTGTAAGCCATATACCGTCTGGCAGCAAACTGCTCACCTCGTCAAGAATCATAACTGGTATAGACTGATTCTTTCTCAGAGTTTCTATTAGTGTCTTGTGCTTTCCCAGTTCTTTATTAAAAGACTCAAATTTCTTTGCCTCGTCTATCTTTTTCTTTAGCTCTGCAATCTGCTTTTTGTTATTTTCAATTTTGACCTGCATTGCATCCTTTTTAGAATTAAGGTAAAAAGTGGCCAGTCCCATAACTATGAAAGCCGCAAGTGCAGCTAAAAGCACATAGATCATAAAACCCGCAGGTTTTTTTACTTTTGTAGCTTTTTCCTCTTTTCTGAGCAGGTTTATCTTAATCATATCCTAGTCACCTGCCCTTCTTATCGCTAGGCCAAGAGCGACAACAGCTGAAGGCGCTATATCCTTTATATAGGATGCATCCAGTTTTGGAGATATGGATATGTTTTTAAACGGATCCATTACAGCTACCTTTAGGCTCAGCCTCTCTATCATTGCATCCTGAAAGCCTTTTATAAGAGCAGCTCCACCGCTTAGATACACCTCATTCATCACCTCGTCGCTTATACTGCTCCTGAAATACTCAAATGATCTATAAACTTCTGCAAATAGCTCATCAGATGCTGAAGACAAAACTATTGCAGCTTCTTCTGGAGATACCTTCTCTATTGGCTGACCCTTCTTAAGCCTCTCTGCATTTTCCCATGACAGGTCAAATGCCCTACATAGCTCCTCTGTGTGGTAGTTGCTGCCTATAGCGCTGTCACGCGTAAATACAGGCGCTCCTGACTGAAGAATATTTATGCTTGTCTTGCTTGCGCCTACATTTACAATCGCGATATTTTTGTTAATGTCCTCAGGATAGTTGATCTCGAAAATATTGCTTAAAGCAAAAGAGTCTATATCAAGAACTACAGGATTAAGACCAGCCTGCTGAACTGCTTCAACATAAGAATCCATGATATTCTTTTTAACGGCAACCAGCAGAACATCCATCATGTCTTCTTCATCTCTTTTGGTTCCAAGAATCTCAAAATCGAGATTAACTTCGCTTATGTCAAAAGGTATGTATTGCTCTGCTTCGCTTATTATTGATGCAGACAGTTCATCATATGTGGCTAGTGGAAGTGATATCTTTTTAACTATTACAGATGAGTGACCCGAAATTCCGATATTAACATCTCCGGATTTCAATCCTGCTGTCCTTATAAGTTCTTTGATCTGAGATACAAGAGTGCTGCTGTCTGATATGATGCCGTCAACTATCAGCCCCTGAGGGAGCTGAAGCTCGTTATAGAGTGACAACTCATAGCCCGTCTTCGTTCCGGTTATCTTTGCAACTTTTAAGGAGCTGGAACCTATGTCGAGGCCGATGGGTTCTTTCTTTTTAAATAGCATTTTCATCCTTCATTTTTTATTGATGAAACCCATACAACACTTCAGAACAATTTTTAATCCCTGGTCCCTAATCTCCCCCCAATCAATTCTTTAATGATGACTAAGTAAAGTTATGGACATATTCCTTATCGAATCCCGTCGATAAAACTTTAGATCATAGCCATAACTATTAACTACGTTAAAATATACAATAAAAAAACCAGTCGTCAAGCAAATGATTACTATGGATTACTTTGGATCGGCTGATCTGATTTGATATGAAGCTCGCGAAGCTGCTTCATATCAACTGCAGAAGGAGCTCCGCTCAGAGGGCAGAAGGCCTTCTGAGTTTTTGGAAACGCTATAACATCCCTTATGGATTGAGCGCCAACCATCAGCATCACAAGCCTGTCCAAACCAAGGGCTATTCCGCCGTGTGGTGGTGCTCCGTATTCGAATGCCTCTAGCAGAAATCCAAACTTTGACTTTGCCTCTTCCTCGGATATACCCAGAAGATCAAACATCCTTTTCTGGAGTTCATTTCTGAATATTCTTATGCTGCCGCCGCCCACTTCATATCCGTTTAGAACAAGATCATATGCCTTCGCTTCAAATGACTCAAGAGTTGCTTTTGTATCATCAGAAAAACTGCCTGATGCAAGATCATCTACAGATATGCTCATCATCTTTGCTGCATCATCGTCCTTAGGAGATGTGAACGGATGATGCATAGCTGCAAACCTTTTCTCTTCATCGTCCCACTGCAGAAGCGGAAAGTCTAGCACCCACGCAAACTTGAATCCCGGCTCTATTAGATTCAGCTTTTTGCCAAGATCAATCCTCATTCTGCTGAGCACATCATTCACAACCTTTTCTGAGTCAGCCACAAAGAGCAGCATATCTCCATCCTCTGCACCCAGCCTCTTTGCCAAGTCAGAGAGGCACTCCGCTGAAAAGAACTTTGTGATCGGAGACTCAAATCCTGACTTCACTTTTATCCATGCAAGGCCTTTGGCTCCAAATGTCTTTGCATCTTCAGTAAGCATATCTATATCTTTGCGTGATATGCCTGCCATGCCTTTTGCATTGATCGCCTTAACCCTGCCGCCTGAATTAATCGCATCCAGAAACACCTTGAACGATGACATCCTTACTATATCCGCAACATCAACAAGCTCCAGATTAAACCTAAGGTCAGGCTTGTCATTGCCGTATCTCTCCATTGCATCCTTGTATGCGAGTCTCTGAAAAGGAGTATCAATCTTTAGACCCATCACATCATTGAATATTTTTACAACCATGGATTCCATAAGAGCGAGTATGTCTTCTCTGTCAACAAAGGACATCTCAAGGTCGATCTGCGTAAATTCCGGCTGTCTGTCTGCTCTCAGATCTTCATCCCTAAAGCACTTTACTATCTGAAAGTATCTCTCCAGTCCCGATACCATTAATATCTGCTTGAAGAGCTGAGGAGACTGAGGAAGCGCGAAAAAATATCCTGGATTGAGCCTGCTGGGCACTAGGTAGTCGCGAGCGCCCTCAGGAGTAGATTTCGTAAGCATAGGAGTCTCTATATCTATAAATCCATGCGAATCAAGAAAATCCCGGACAGACTTTGTGGTTTTATGCCTTATGATCAAATTTTTCTGTAGCTCGGGTCTCCTGAGATCAAGATATCGGTATTTGAGCCTGATCTGTTCAGATGCATCGGCTGCCTCTTCCATAGGGAAAGGCAAAACAGAAGATTCATTGATTATCTCGAGCTCTGCAGCGTATATCTCTACTTTGCCAGTAGCCAAATCAGGATTGTCAGTGCCTTCAGGCCTTCTTCTAACTTCTCCTTTTACTGTTATCACATATTCTGATCTTAGATCATGGGCTGCCTTATGAGAAGGCTGAGAAACATCAGGGCTGAACACAACCTGAACTAGCCCGCTCCTGTCCCTCAGGTCAACAAATATAAGGCCGCCGTGATCGCGCCTTCTGAGTACCCATCCAGAGATCTTGATCACAGATCCAAGATCTGATTCTCTTATCTCACCACAAAATTTATCGCGAAACATCTCTCCTCCATTTTTTTATATCAACCACACGACTCATATCCGGCAGTCTGCCATAGGCTCTGAAGCTCAGAATCAGAGAGCTTTCTTACAGCACCGGGCTTGAGATCACCCAGCTTTATACCGTCAATGCTAGTTCTTTTAAGCTTTATTACAGGATGACCAAGTTTGTCGAGCATCCTTCTTACCTGTCTTTTCCTGCCCTCAAAAAGCGTAACCTCTATCCATGAATGCGTGCCTGTATCGCTTATTCTCCTGCATTTTGCGGGAAGTGTAGGCCCGTCCTCAAGCCTCATGCCTTTTCTTATCTTTGCTATAGAAGTGTCATCTATTATACCCTTAACTTTTACAGCATACACCTTTGGTATATCTCCCGAAGGATGCATCACAGCATTTGCGAGTTCACCGTCATTTGTGATCAGAAGCAGCCCCTCGGAATCATAGTCGAGCCTTCCTACAGGGAAGACCCTCTGTTTTACGCCTTTAAGGTAATCCTTTATTGTAGGTCTTCCCTCAGGATCGCTAAGAGTGGTTACAACCCCCTTTGGTTTATGCATAGCCAGATACACCTTCTCTTCAGGATGCACAAGAAGTTTGCCGTCCAGCTTGATATGATCTCTGAACATATCTGCCTTCATGCCCAGTGTTGCAACGGCTCCGTTGACTGTCACCCTGCCCTCAAGTATGAGCTCTTCAGCCTTTCTTCTTGAAGCCTTTCCGCAGTAGGCAATTATCTTCTGTATTCTTTCCAGCATATTAAGCGTCTCAGTCCTTTATCTCTATATATGCAGCTTCTCTCAAGCTCCTTGTCCAGTCCTTATACTCCCTTGAAAATTTCTGTTCAAGAAGCTTTTTTTTCACAACATCCCTCATATCCTGTTCAGATCTAATCTCTACCTTGTCATTCACCTTAAGAATATGTACGCCGTTTTCAGACCAGAAAGGCTGGCTTATGTCTCCCTTTCCCATCGAGGCAACAACCTTAGCAAAATCATTAGATAGTTCGTTCTTTTTTATAAATCCCAGGTGCCCGGCAGCCTTGGAGGATGCGTCTTCAGAAATATTATAGGCAAGCTCCATAAAGTTGGCTCCGTTTTTCAATTTTTCAAAAGCATCTTTTGCCTTCTGTTCAGCTGAAGCTGACCGCGCGAAGAAAATATGGCTCAAGTCATATCCTTCGCTAAGAGCTGTTGTATCTTTATTGTTTTTTATAAACTCATCTATCTCTTTTTCAGTAACAACAATTTTAACCCTCACATCCTGCTCTATAACACGACCAATTATTATCTGATCTGCAAGCCTTTTTCTATACTCGCTGAAAGGCATTCCCTCTTTTTCTACAGCTTCTCTAAATTTCTGATCAGTCAGGGAATATTTTGATTTTATATCTTCTATCGCCCTGTCAATATCAGACTCTGAAATACCTATGCCTGACTTTCTGGCTTCCTGCAGCTGCAGTCTCGCATCTATAAGATTTTCGAGATACTGGTGTTCATTCTCTTTAAAGAACTTTCGTCTATCTTCAGGCTTCATAGCCTTTACAGCCTCAGGGGTCTCAAACTCCATTGACCTGTACAGATCGCTCCATGTTATAACCTCTTTATTAACGATTGCCACAACCCTGTCTAACATGATAGCTGCATCAGAATAAAAAGGCATCGACAGAACAGCAGCGATTATAAACAAAAATATTTTTGCTAACATAGCATCCCTCCGTGCTGCATTATACGACAGCAGGTATTTTAACATATCCTTGGCAGCTGCTCCCCTGCCAGCATATCTATGACCCTTGTGCCGCCGGCGGAAGTCTTTAGCAGCACTGTGCCAGATGCAGGAGCTGTAACAAGGCCAGATGCCGCAGGATCAAAAACCTCTCCAATGCATACAGACTCAGAAGCAATTTTATGCCTGCGCATTGCATCAACCAGTCTGTCAGAGGCGTATTGAGGAACCACAGCTATAAGAATGCCTTCATTAGCTATATATAGAGGATCAAGACCCAAAAGTTCACATGCACCCCTAACTCCGCCAGTAACAGGCAGCGTCCGCTCGTCAATCAAAAAGCAGAGTCCAGATTCAGAGGCTATCTCCTTGAGCGTTGTTGCGACTCCTCCCCTAGTGGGATCTCTCATAATTCTTATATCTTTGCATACATCAAGCATATCCTTTACAAGGCCATTCAGCGGAGCTGTATCACTGAGCACAGGAGGATCAAATGTGAGACCGTTTCTCTCTGCCATTACAGAGACTCCATGATTCCCTATAAAGCCGCTCACAATTATCCTGTCTCCCGGTTTTATCATGGTTGAACCGAGCGAAACACCTTCTCTTAAGACACCTATCCCACTTGTGTTTATAAAAATACCATCGCCCTTACCTCTGTCCACCACCTTTGTGTCGCCTGTAACAATACGCACTCCGGCCCGTTTTGCAGCATCAGCCATTGTTGATACTATTTTTTCGAGCTGATCCATGCTGAATCCCTCTTCAATAATGAATCCTGAGGATATATAGAGCGGCTCGGCGCCGGAAACAGACAGGTCATTTACAGTGCCAAACACAGCCAGATCTCCTATGTTGCCGCCAGGGAAAAATAGCGGAGACACCACATACGAATCTGTTGTAAATGCCAGCCTGCCGCAGGAACCTGCATCAACTATAGCTGCATCACTAAGCGCATCCATTTCAAATGCAGGCGCAAGACGGTCCCTTATCAGGCTGTGCATTATCCTGCCGCCGCTTCCATGTCCGAGAAGTACCTTTTCCATTTTCACCTTTCTACAAGAGGCTTAACTTCTATCTCAGCAGATGATCTGCTCTCACTGCCCTGCCCAAGTGCGGTTATATAATAAAACGTTTTTACTGAAGCTGGAGATGAATCTGTATAAGCTGGAACAGCTGTCTCGCCGATAGCTGAAAACATATCTTCTCCAGATCTTTTTCTGTAGATCCTGTATCCAGAAATCCAGTTCTCGATATTTTCGTTCCAGATCAGAACAACCTTGTCTTTTGACTGGGCATGCCTGATGCCGGAAGGTGCCACAGGCACAAAAAATGCGGGAGATATTAAAAGCATCTTTGATGAATATCCTTCATCCTTCAGTTCCGTTGTTAATAATGAACGAACAGCATAATAAACATCTGTTGTAAAATTCATCTTTTCCTTAAACAGCGGCTCCTTTAGAGGCTGCAGATTGACAAGCTCTGAAGGCTCTTTATCCTTTCCAGCGGTTTTGTATAAATTATAGACAGCTCCAGGAATTGACTCCCAGCTTATCTCTACATAATCGCCCTGTGTTCTGTATTTAAGCCATGAAGGAGGCTGCGGCAGTTTACGCGGAGTGACTGTTTTAACAGGAGAGTATGCACCGGCAATATCTCTGCTGCTTACAGCGCGTACCCTGTATTCATATACCGTGCCTGCTGAAAAACTTTTATCAACGAAAGACATCTGATCCGGTTTATTAAAAGCTAGCGCTTTAAAGCCTGAATCTCCAGCAGACCTCTCTACATGGAATCCCTTAAGATTAAATGCTGAGCCTATTGACCAGGTGAGTATAATCTTGTCCTGCATATGTTCAGCTTTGAGAGCTATAACCTGATCTGGCTGCTGAAAGGTTGTGAGCGTAGGCTCTCCTTTTCTGCCGCATGAGGTCAATAGAAACATAATGCTGAACAATATAAAACAGGACTTCAAAAAACGGGCAAATACCATATCAGATTATCTTCTTCCTAAGATTTCTTATCTGTTCCTTAACGCTCGCAGAAGAAGAGCTCCCGTAAGAAACCTTGGCAGAGACAGAGACCTCGGGTTTTATTCTCTCATAAATATCTTTATCTATATATTTAGAAAAGGTCTTGTAGCTGGCCATAGGCATCGTCTCAAGAGTGCAGCCCTTGTCTATGCAGTGCCTCACTATCTTTCCAGTAATCTCATGGGCTGTCCTGAAGGCAACCCCTTTCTGGACAAGATACTCTGCTATGTCGGTTGCTGTCGAAAATGCAGCCCCTGCAGATACAGACATCACATCTGTTCTGAATTCTATCCTGCTTAACATTTCTGGAAGTATTTTCAGCGTCTCTCTTAGAGTATCCGCTGTATCAAAGATGGGCTCCTTATCCTCCTGCATATCCCTGTTGTATGCAAGCGGAAGACCCTTCATTGTGGTAAGCAGGCTGATCAAATTGCCGTAAACCCGACCGGTCTTGCCGCGCATCAGTTCGCAGACATCAGGATTCTTCTTTTGCGGCATTATGCTGGAGCCTGTTGTGAAAGCATCAGGCAATACTGCGAATAAAAACTCCTCTGATGACCACAATATCAGCTCTTCAGCCATTCTTGATATATGCATCATTAGAATGGATGCTGCTGATAAAAATTCAAGAGCAAAATCTCGGTCAGAGACAGAATCAATGCTGTTTTCTGTTACATCATCAAAGCCCAGCAGCTCAGCTACATATGCCCTGTCTATAGGCAGACTTGTTCCTGCAAGTGCACATGATCCCAGAGGAAGCATATTTATTCTCTTTAGTGCATCAGCAAATCTCTGTCTGTCACGCTCAAACATCTGTGCATAAGCCATTATATGATGAGAGAGCAGCACAGGCTGCGCCCTCTGCATATGAGTGTATCCGGGCATTATTGCGCCTTCATACTTTTCTGCTATATCCATAAGCACAAGCCCCAGGCTCTTTATAAGACCGCCAATCCTCTCTGTCTCTGCCCTTAGATAAAGCCGAATATCAAGCGCTACCTGATCATTCCTTGATCTTGCTGTATGAAGTTTTGCACCAGCTGTGCCAATCCTCTTGATCAGAGCTGCTTCGATATTCATATGCACATCTTCGAGCTCTTCAGAAAATCTGAACTTGCCACTATCGATTTCGCTGCCTATCTCACGAAGTCCTTTTATAATCTTTTCGGCATCTGACTTGGATATAATCCCCTGTTTGGCAAGCATCTTTGCATGAGCTGTGCTGCCCTCTATATCATACTTCCAGAGCCGCTGGTCAAAGGAGATGGATTCTGTATACTTTTCGACAGAATCAGCTGTCTTTTCCTTAAACCTTCCGCCCCAGGGCTTTTTTGCTGCTTTTTTGTTATTTTTCATGCTCCTCTTCCTTCTGTTTCTGTCGTTCTGCAACAATTTTCTGCGCTATATGAGCAGGAACCTCTTCATAGTGGGAAAACTCCATGGAATAAAGCCCTCTGCCGGATGTTATGCTGTGAAGCTGGTTTGCGTATGTCAGCATTTCTGCCATAGGCACCAGTGCGAGTATCTTCTGGTTGCTACCAGCCTGCGGCTCGACACCCTGAACCTTTCCCCTTCTGGAGTTGAGGTCTCCTATCACAGAGCCGAGAGCCTCATCAGGTGTAACAACCTCTATGCTCATCACAGGCTCCAACAGCACCGGCTTAGCATCCTGCACAGCCTTTTTCAGAGCCATTGATCCAGCTATCTTAAACGCCATTTCAGAGGAGTCAACAGAATGATAAGAACCGTCAAAAAGGGAGACCTTCACATCGACCATAGGATATCCGGCGATTACTCCCTCATGCATCGTCTCTATTATTCCTTTTTCTACAGCAGGGATATACTGCCTAGGGATCACCCCGCCTACTATCTTATCTACAAACTCATAGCCCTTGCCCCTGACCAGAGGTTCTATCTCTATCGAGCAGTCTCCGTACTGGCCGCGTCCGCCTGACTGCTTCTTGTATTTACCCTGTGCCTTGGAGTGGGCTTTTATTGTTTCTCTATAAGCTATCTTCGGAGTTTTCATCATAACTTCAACCCCAAATTTTCTTTTAAGCTTTTCTAGCGCTATCTCTAAATGCACCTGCCCCATACCGGACAATATCATTTCTCTGGACTCATCATCCCTAGAGAATTTCAGCGTAGGATCTTCTTCAAGTATTCTATGCAGCCCTGTACTCACCTTCTCTTCATCACCCTTGCTTTTTGGAGCAATAGCATAAGATATAATCGGATCAGCAAACTTAGCCTTGGGAAGCACAAGAGGATGGTGTTCTTCACATAGAGTATCTCCGACATTTGTATCTTTCAGTTTAACAACAGCAGCTATTTCTCCAGGACCAAGAGACTGTACAGGCACATGTTTTTTCCCCTGAAGATAAAACACTTGGCCAATATGTTCTTTTGTGCCTGTGTTTGCGTTAAGCACATTTGCATCAGCTTTAAATACGCCTGAATAAACCCTAAATACAGATACCTTACCAGCAAATGGATCTGCAACTGTCTTGAAAACATAAGCTGTCAGCGGCTCTGCCTGATCTGGCTTTCTCTGATGCTCTTTCCCGTCTTTCGTATTTATGCCGCGCACAGGAACTATTCGAGTCATTTCTTCTGGCGAAGGCAGACACATTACAGCAGCATCCATAAGATTCTGTATTCCTATATTCATGGTTGCTGATCCACATGTCACAGGTATAAAACGCCTGGTTAAAGAGGCCTCTTTAATTCCTTTTATGATTTCCTCAGTCGACAGTTCGCCGCCTTCAAGATACTTTTCGAGCAAAGAGTCTTCAGCCTCAGCAATCTTTTCTATTAGTTTTTTGTTGTATTCCTCGGCATTCGGCTTTAGATCACTGGGAATTTCTGCCTCTTCCGCCTTGCCGTCTTTATACACATATGCCTTCATGGTGACAAGATCAATAATCCCTTTGAAATTTTCTCCTGATCCCATCGGAATCTGGAGCGGCACAGCCTCTGAATCGAATGACCTTTCGAGTTCGCTCAAGGCCTGATAAAAATCAGCTGTCTCCTTGTCCATTTTATTGACAAATACTATTCTAGGAACCTCAAATTCGCACGCATACTTCCATATCTTTTCTGTCTCTGCCTTTACACCTGAAATAGCGCTAACAATTACTATTGCTCCATCAGATACTCTTAGACACCCTCTGGCATCTTCTATAAAATTTATAAAGCCTGGGGTATCGATTATATTAAGATGAGATTCTTTCCAGTCGCAGAAAGCTACAGCTGAGCTGATGCTGATTTTTCTGGATATCTCTTCAGGTTCACTATCTGTAACTGTGTTTCCAGCTTCAACACTGCCCATCCTATCGATGGCTCCTGCATTAAAAAGAATTGCTTCTGAAAGTGATGTTTTTCCTGCACCGCTGTGAGCAATTACCGCAATATTTCTGATAGTGCCAACATCCAACCTTGTCATAAAGACCCCCTTTTGGTTGTGTCTTTGCCCTGTTAGAATTTATTTCTTATCGGCAGCCCGTTCAACTATCTCATAAACAACCGGCACGCTCTGCGCAGCAGAAGAGCTGCGGCCAAGCAGGAACTTCACAATAATGAATGAAACAATAAAAAGCGCAAATCCTGATATTGATGAAAGCAGCTCCGGATCTATTGACCCAAAAAATGAAGGCAGCAGTTCTTTACCTGCAACAGCTCCTATAACTAGCATGAGCGCAGGAAGTCCGTAAATAAAAAGCGCTCCCTTAAGATACATGGATGCAGCAAACCTTATCCTTACCCTGTCGCCAGGCTCTGCATCCACCTGATTGACAGCTTCTATGTCGGCCTCATTGCCCCCGCTAAGATTGCATACTGAACTGCCCTTGCAGCTGTCACAACCTGTATGTTTTTTGATAGTCACAACAGCCATTCCGCCATTAAGCTGTTTTACTATTCCGGTATCTTCCATTTTTATTACCTCACTCCTCTTGTTTGAGAAGTTTATATTCTATACTGTCCACAAGAGCCTGCCAGGATGCCTCTATAATGTTTTCAGACACTCCCACAGTCTCCCACTTTGCACTGCCGTCTCCTGACTCTACAAGCACTCGGACCTTAGCCGATGTTCCCTCGCCTGCTGTTAAAACCCTCACCTTATAATCATACAGTGAAACATTCTTGAGTTCAGGATAAAACTTCTCAAGTGCCTTTCTGAGCGCATTATCCATTGCATTTACTGGTCCATGTCCAATGGCAGCTGTATGTTCTATCTTTTTGCCGACCTTGAGCATTATGGTCGCTTCGCTTACAGATGGCTGGTTCCCTTTTCTCTTTTCTGTTATCAGCCTGAAACCTATAAGATCAAAGAATCTCCTGTGCAGTCCCAAGCTCTTTTTAAGCAGCAGCTCAAAAGACGCCTCTGCTCCTTCAAACTGAAAGCCCTGGTGTTCAAGATCCTTCAGCTTCTGCAGGATTGACTGCAGCTCAGGCGAATTTGCATCCAGCCTTATATTGAACTCCTGAGCCTTCCTCAGCACATTGCTCTTTCCAGCAAGATCAGATATAAGAACCCTCTGGGAGTTGCCTACAAGCTCAGGCCTTATATGCTCATATGTCTCAGGCTTCTTCTGAACAGCGCTCACATGTATTCCACCTTTATGCGCAAAAGCGCTGTCTCCCACAAAGGGCTGTCTCCTGAAGTGGCTAAGGTTTGCTATCTCGTTTATAAATCTGGACGTATCGCGCAATTTTCTGAGATCCTCTTCAGGAATGCATCTGTGTTTTAGCTTTATCTGAATATTGGCCATAACAGAGCAGAGATTCGCGTTGCCGCATCTCTCTCCAATGCCGTTCATTGTGCCCTGAACATGCGCAGCGCCTGCCTCAAACGCAACAATTGTATTTGCTACAGCGCAGTCAGCATCATTATGCGCATGCATGCCTATGGGTACTTTTGTAAATTTAATCACTTCCTTGACAATCTTTCGCACCTCATCCGGCAGTGTGCCTCCGTTTGTGTCGCAGAGTACAAGGCAGTCTGCTCCTGCATCTTCAGCAGCCTTAAGACATTTAAACGCAAATTTGGGATTGTTTTTATATCCATCAAAAAAGTGTTCAGCATCAAAAAAAACCTTGTCAAGATGCTTCTTTAAAAACGATATGCTGTTTTTGATAATCTTGAGATTTTCGTCATAAGATATTTTCAGCGCTTCCTTTACATGGAAATCCCATGTCTTGCCGAATATTGTGGCAGCACGCACACCTGATGCGAGCACTGATTTCAGATTTGCATCACTCTCAGGCTTGAGTCCAGGCCTATGCGTGCTTGCAAATGCGGTAAGAACAGACCGCGAGAGATTCAGCTTCTTTGCTTCGCGGAAAAATTCCGCGTCTCTTGGATTGGATCCTGGCCAGCCGCCCTCTATAAAATGTACTCCGAGATCATCCAGCTTGGCTGCTATGCGCAGCTTGTCCTCGACAGAGAACGCGACATCTTCTGCCTGGGAGCCATCCCTCAAGGTCGTGTCATAAATCTCGATTCTACGCATAACCACCAGATAAGGCTAACTGCCAGAGAGGCCAAAGGCCTCATGAAGCACCCTGACAGCAAGCTCAGTGTATTTTGCATCTATAACACATGAGACCTTTATCTCCGAAGTGCTGATCATGAGTATGTTTATGTTATGGCTAGCAAGAGTCTCAAACATCTGCGCAGCTACTCCGGAATGAGTCCTCATGCCAACTCCAACAACAGAAATCTTCGCAATATCATCTCTCATATGAGAAGCCTTTGCGCCAAGTGAAGATACTATCTCCTCAGTAAGCTTAAGAGCTTTTTTACTGTCTGTCTTTGGCACAGTAAATGACATGTCCGTGGATTTGCCATCACCGCTGACATTCTGAACTATCATATCCACAACTATATTTGCATCAGCTATCTGCTTGAATATGCCGGAGGCTATCCCCGGTTTATCAGGAACTCCCATAATTGTGAGTTTTGCCTGGTTTTTATCATAAGCGACTCCTGATACTACCACCTGCTCCATATCCCTATCCTCCTTGGTAACCAATGTCCCGGGGTTATCATTAAAGCTTGATCTGACTACAACAGGCACATCATACTTCATCGCGAACTCCACAGATCTCGTCTGGAGCACTTTTGCGCCCAGACTGGCTAGTTCGAGCATCTCTTCATAAGATATCTTCTGCAGTTTTTTTGCCTCAGGAACAATATTTGGATCTGTAGTGTATACTCCATCCACATCTGTATATATTTCGCACACATCCGCATTGAGAGCAGATGCTATAGCAACAGCAGAGAGGTCTGAACCTCCCCTGCCCAATGTAGTAACCTCATCATCAGATCCTGTTATTCCCTGAAATCCGGCGACAACAACAACATATCCTTCATCGAGTGCTTTTTTTGCTTTATCTCCTGTTATCTTCTCTATCTTTGCCTTTGTATGAACTCCGTCAGTAACAATTCCCATCTGCCTGCCTGTGAAAGCCATGGCCTTGTGTCCCAAGTCTTCTATAGCCATTGCTGTAAGAGCGCTTGTAACACGCTCTCCTGATGAGAGTAACAGATCCATCTCCCTTTCATTAGGGTTCGATGACACCTGATTGGCGAGTCCGATAAGCTTGTCTGTCTCGCCCGACATCGCTGATACAACAACAGCTACTTTATGGCCTTCCTTGACAGACCTTGCGACTCTCTCTGCAACAGCCTTTATCCTGTCCACATTGGCCACTGAGGTGCCGCCGTATTTCTGTACGATAAGCATTATACAGAAGCCTCCTTTATCAAATAATCCATAATTGTACAGCCTTTTTCTATGTTCACTCTTTCATGCATCTGCGCTATTGACTCGTTGTATCTGATGTATCCATTGTCACGTATCTTTCTGCTGTCAAAAAGCACAAACGGCACAGGCTCCTCAGTATGAGTTCTAACATCTACCGGAGTCGCATGGTCAGGCATTAAAAGCACTCTGTGCTCAGGAAACCTTTCCCTTAATCCATCGAGCATAGGACCAACTATGCGGGAGTCAAAATCTTCTATAGCCTTTATTTTATCCTTAACCTTGCCTGAGTGGCCAGCCTCATCAGGAGCCTCGACATGCAGATATACAAAGTCAACGCTCTCGAGCGCTTTTAGGGCATATTCTGTTTTGCCTTCATAGTTTGTATCTAACCATCCAGTCGCTCCGGGTACATCCAAAACCTTGAGCCCTGCGTATATGCCCAATCCTTTAGTCAGATCAACAGCAGAGATAAGAGCTCCGGTTACTCCATATTTCTCCATGTATGTAGTCATCTTAGGTCTCCGGCCCTGACCCCAAAGCCATATGCTGTTTGCAGGTTTCTTGTCTGAATTTATCCTGCTTTTATTAACAGGATGCCCCTGCAGTATATCGACTGACCTTGACATAAGATCTCTCAGCACTTCACTCTTTCTGCCGGAAGGCAAGTATGGAGCTGCCTCTTTGCCGAGTATGTCATGAGGCGGCACTGTCTTTATGTCTGAATCTCCATTCTTCCATACCATAAGATGTCTGTAACTTACACCTGGGAAGAATGATATTGTATTTGAACCCAGCTCATCCTGAAGCACAGCTATTATGTCTTGAGCCTCTTCGGTAGTTATATGTCCGCTGCTGTAGTCATCCATTACAGCCTGGTTGTCTGGACCTGCATACCTGAGGGTGACAAGATTGCATCTGTAGGCTACATCATGATCATCCAGAGAGACGCCTATGCTGGCTGCCTCAAGAGGAGCCCTGCCAGAATAGTAGTGCGCAGGATCATATCCCATGATGCTGAGGTTAGCCACATCAGAACCTGGATGAAAACCTTCTGGCACTGTTCTTACAGTACCTACAACTCCCTGACGCGCAAGCCTGTCCATGTTGTCAGTCTTGGCTTTCATAAGAGGAGTAAGACCTCCCAGGCTCTCCATTGGCCTGTCTGCCATTCCATCGCCTATGATGACAACATATTTCATAATATCTTCTCTAATATTTCTCTTGTCGCTTCGTAATCAGCCTTTATCTTTGTAGGCTGTCCTACAGTCTTGAATGCTGTATCAGGATCTTTCAGGCCGTGGCCTGTAAGAGTGCACACAACTGAGTCGCCTTTGCTGAAAAACCCTTCTTTATGAAGTTTTATAACTCCGGCAAGCGAGGCTGCTGAAGCAGGCTCGCAGAATATTCCCTCGCAAGAAGCTATCGCGCTATAAGCGGCCAGTATCTCATCATCTGTAACAGCCTCGATTCTGCCTTTTGACTCCTCTTTTGCAGCGAGAGCGCCCTGCCAGCTTGCTGGGTTGCCTATCCTTATGGCTGTAGCTATCGTCTCCGGCTTCTCTATGGGTCTGCCGAGTACAATAGGGGCTGAGTTTGCAGCCTGGAATCCGAGCATTACGGGCAGCGAGGATATTAATCCTTTTTCATTGTACTGCTTATATCCCTTCCAGCAGGCTGTTATATTGCCTGCGTTGCCTACAGGCAGAGCATGGTATTTAGGCGCAAAGCCAAGCTGGTCACAGACCTCAAATGCAGCTGACTTTTGCCCCTCAATCCTGAAGGGATTTATCGAATTCACAAGTGTTATAGGATAGTTCCTGACAACTTCCTTTACTATATTAAGAGCTTCATCAAAATTACCCTCTATCTGGAGAACATGCGCTCCATGGACAAGAGCCTGGGCAAGTTTTCCCATAGCTATTTTGCCCTCAGGTATAAGAACAATCGCCTTTATGCCCGCCCTGGCTGCATATGCAGCAGCAGATGCGGATGTATTTCCAGTTGAAGCACAGATGACAGCCTTTGCTCCATCTTCAACAGCCTTCGATAGAGCAAGAGTCATTCCCCTGTCTTTAAACGAACCTGTGGGATTTGCTCCGTCAAATTTTAAATAGATTTTGAGGTCAAGCTCCAGTTTTTTTTGCAGATTTCCGGTCTTGATAAGAGGCGTATTGCCTTCATGAAGCGTTATTACAGGCGTGGTTTCAGTTACAGGAAAAAACTCTCTGTAGCGATCGATTACACCCTTCCAGATCGACCCCGAACTTCGATATTCTCCAATTTGCATAAACTCTCCGTTATTTATTTTGCCGGAACCGCAAAGACTCAAGGGTCTTGGCATGATGACGGAACCGGCCGACTTATCGTCTACTGAACGATATCTCCCTCTATAAGTTCTACCTCTACACCCTGGTCTCTCAGATACTGCACACCGTTGTTGACATGCTCTTCCTGACCATCAAGCTCCAGTATCATCTCGCCGACAGTATCTGTTATCCTTGCGCGTCTTATATTTGGCATAACCTCAAAACGCTTGGACATGGTGAATATCACCGGTTCCTTGATAAGGTTCTGGGGAAATGTAAGCTTAACCCTCATTTTCATCTTCTCCTCCATAATGCCTGGCCCTGATTATATTAAAAGAGCTCAGACCTCTTTTGGATGCTGCGTTATTTGCTGCCGCCTGCTATCGCAGGGATTATAGAGATCTCGTCTCCATCATTGATAAAAGTCAGTTCAGCCTGAAGAAACCTTATATCTTCTTCATTCACATATATGTTTACAAACCTTCTTACCTTTCCGTTCTCAGCCAGCCTCTCTCCTATGCCGGGGAACTTTGCATCAAGATCATTGATAATGTCCATAACTGATCCTGAGCTGGATTCAACCTCTTCAACTCCATTAGTAAGCTTCTGGAGCGGGGTTGGTATTCTAACTGTTACTGCCATTGAAACACCTCCATCTATTCTTTATCTTTCCTTAAATTCAGATGACTAAACTGCGTTCTTGAGCACCTCTTCAAATGCCTCAAGATTAGGCTTTATGTGATGCACCTTCACTGTCTTTCCAGCTATAGCCTCCTGTGTCTTGAGTCCATTGCCTGTTATGCATATTACTGTTGTATCGTTTTTGCCTATATAGCCCTGCTGTATAAGCTTCTTTGCAGCAGCCATTGTGACTCCGCCAGCTGTTTCTGCGAAAATACCTTCAGTGCTGGCCAGAAGCTTTATGCCATCGATGATCTCTTCATCAGATACATCCTCTGCATAGCCGCCGGTCTCTTTAACAACCTGTGACGCATAAAAACCGTCTGCCGGATTGCCTATAGCTAGAGACTTCGCTATTGTGTTTGGCTTAACAGGCCGAATAACATCCGTTCCCTGCTTTATAGCTGCTGCTATTGGCGAACAGCCTGTTGCCTGGGCAGCAAACATCTTGGTATCGAGCTCCTTAATTATGCCGATCTCCTTAAACTCTTTAAATGACTTCCATACCTTTGTAAGAAGAGAGCCGCTAGCGCATGGAACAACAACATTGTCCGGAGCCTTCCAACCAAGCTGTTCTATTATCTCAAAACCCTGTGTCTTGGATCCTTCAGCATAAAAAGGCCTTATGTTTATGTTTACAAACGCCCACTTGTATTTATTGGCTATCTCGCTGCAAAGCCTGTTAACCTCATCGTAGTTGCCGTCAACAGCTACTACATTAGGCGCATATATGAGTGATGCTGTAATCTTGCTCTGTTCAAGAGTAGCCGGTATAAAAACAAATCTGGTGAACCCTGCCTTTGCTCCTAGAGCTGATACTGCATGGGCAAGGTTGCCAGTAGAGGCGCATGCTACAGTATCAAAACCAAACTCTTTGGCTTTTGTCAGAGCAACAGCAACAACCCTGTCTTTAAATGAAAGAGTCGGGTGAGCAACAGTATCATCCTTGATGTAAAGTTCTTTTACTCCAAGCTCTTCAGCAAGCCTCTCTGCCTTAACAAGCGGCGTATAGCCCGAATTGAGTCCGACCTGCGGATCTCCGTCAATAGGCAGCAGCTCTTTGTACCTCCAGAGGTTCTTGTCGCGCTTGAGGATATTCTTTTTGGTCAGCACTCTCTTAATCTTCTTGTAATCATAAGAAACCTCAAGTGGGCCAAAACAGAATTCGCAGACATATATGGGATCAACAGGATACTCCCTGCCGCATTCTCTGCATTTAAGTCCTCTTACAAAACCCATTATCCCTCCTTCACTCCGCATAATACACTCATATACAATTATATGATTTATTGGTTTTAAGATATATTTTATCCTAAAAGCCCTGAAAAATTAAAGCTTAACGAAAAATCAGGCAAAAAATCCTTTTCATCAAAAAAAAGAGTCCTTTTATGTCTAATATGAATAACATTCCCATGCAAAACAAAGAGATTAATACTAAAAGAGTCGCAGGATGAATAACAAGGCAAGAATTCAAACTCCTAAACAATCTCAATCGATATTTTTGCCACATCCCCTTCCTTAATCATATAGGCCTTCACGTCAGGACAGCCGGATTCAAGCCCCACTATCAGATATGCTGAATCATCATAAAAAGCCAGCTCCTTGTCTTTTTGAGAGGGCTTAGGCTCTGACACAGGATGAGAGTGGAACAAGGCAACAATTTGGAGCCCGTTTTTTCTAATCTCCTTCATAGCAATGAACTGCTCGGCAGGATCCATCATATAGCTTGTGGGAGAGCTGTCGGAATTCGTCATTTTGTGAATAGCGGTCACCTGCTCTCCGATGCCTGCAAGTATTCCGCAGGCCTCATCAGGAAGATGGTCTTTACAGTAAATCAACATCTCATTGTATATGTCAGCAGGTATAAAAAGCTTTTCCATAGCAGAAGTATTAGCCGCGGCCGCTAATTTTTATTGTTGGATTTTCTCCGCATGCGGGGCAATCCCTATTTCTTGCAGCATGAACTCTTCTGAATTCTGATTTAAGGCCATCATATATTAACAATGTATTTTGTAGAGTCTCGCCTATACCGGTTATAATCTTAAGCGTCTCCATAGCCTGGATTGATCCTATAACCCCTGCAAATGCCCCAAGTATTCCTGGCTGGCTGTCCAAAGACTTGTCGTAAGGATCCATATCCTCAAAAATGCATCTGAAGCAGTGCCCCTGACCTGGGATTATTGTAGTTACATGGCCTGTGAATCCGGCAACAGCACCGCTGACAAGAGGCTTGCTCATAAGCACGCATGCATCATTAAGCAGATACCTTGTGGATAAGTTATCGCTGCAGTCGAGCACAATATCGTGGTCTTCAATAAGAGCGGCAACATTTTCTTTTGTAATTCTTTGCTGTATTGCTAAGAATTCAACATTAGGATTAAGTGATTTAAAGGAGATCTCCGCAGACTTGGTTTTGCTCATGCCGATACGTTCTGTATTATGAGCGATCTGTCTCTGCAGATTGCTCAGCTCAACAACATCATCATCCGCCATACAGATTCTGCCTATACCTGCTGCTGCTAGGTAGTAACCTGCTGGAGAGCCAAGCCCTCCAGCGCCTGCAATAAATACTCTCGACTCAGCAATCTTCTGCTGACCAGCAAGCCCTATGCCGGGCAGCATCATTTGGCGCTGGTATCTCTGGAGCTGCTCAGAAGTGAACTCCTTATCCATAATCCTGCCCTGCTGCAAATTTTTTAAGGTTCAGGACTCGCTACCTTCGACTCTTACAAATAATGTCTTATCAGCAACAATAGGCAGAGCATCTATCTCTTTTACAGCGCTTAAAACATCGCTCTCTTTTGCACGGTGGGTAAGCACAACCAGAGGCACAGAGCCGCCCTTGCTCCTGCCCTTCTGTATTACGGATGCTATGCTTATATCTCTGCTGCCCAGTATGCCCGAGATCCTCGAGAGGACTCCAGGCTCATCAAAAGCTGAGAACCTGAAGTAATACATACTCTCTATATCTTCTATGCTCTTGAGCTTCGCCTTTGCGTTTGCTGCAAATATACCCGGCACCCTTCCTACGCTTCCTGCAGCTATGTTTCGGCTGATATCTACAATATCAGCGACAACAGCGCTGCCAGTGGGCATATCGCCAGCGCCCCTTCCGTAATAAAGAGTAGAACCTACAGCATCCCCTTCGACAAATACCGCATTGAACGCTCCGTCAACCTTGGAAATTAGATGCTCATGGGGTATCATTGTAGGATGCACTCTCATCTCAATAGCGCCGTCCGCAGCCTTTGCTATAGCGAGCAGCTTAACCTTGTATCCAAGCTCTGATGCAAGCTCGATATCCTGAGCAGTAAGCCTGGTAATACCCTCTTTATATACATTTTCATAAGAAAGCTCTATGCCATACGCAAGAGATGAAAGTATGGTCAGCTTATGTGCTGTATCTATTCCCTCGACATCAAATGTTGGATCAGCCTCAGCATATCCGAGAGTCTGCGCCTCTTTCAGGGCATCTGCAAACTCAACCTTTTCATATGTCATCTTTGTGAGTATATAGTTTGATGTGCCGTTTATAATCCCATAGACAGCAAGGATGTTGTTTCCTACAAGCCCCTCCCTCAGCACCTTTATAATGGGAATGCCTCCTGCCACAGAGGCCTCAAAGCCAATCTCTACACCCTTTTTAGCTGCAGCAGAAAATATGTCGTTGCCCTCTGTCGCCAGCAGAGCTTTGTTTGCTGTAACAACATGCTTGCCGTTTTTTATAGCTTCCAGTATGAACTCTTTTGCAGGATGTATGCCGCCCATAAGCTCAACAACTATATCAATATCCGGATCATTCAGAAGAGCTTTGGCGTCATTTATTAAAACCCCGTCAGCCAGTGCAACGCCCCTGTTCCTTGTTGTATCGAGATCAGCGATCTTCTTTACAGATATGTCCAGCCCAGTCCTCTGCTTTATTGTCTCAGCATTTTCGGACAGCGCCTTAAAAGTGCCTGTGCCGACTGTTCCAAAGCCGATTATGCCGATGCCGATATTTTTTTTCGCCATCTCGCTATCCCCTTGATTGCTTTTTATATGGCTAAGCGCCTTTTGCTAGCGCCTTCTTGATGCCACTAACAGCCTGCTTTATCCTATGTTCGTTTTCTACAAGAGCAAAACGAACATACTCATCTCCACCCTCTCCAAACCCAATACCTGGAGACACAGCAACCTTGGCCTCTGTTATCAGGTGTTTGCAAAATTCAAGAGATCCCATATGTCTGAACTGTTCAGGAATCCTTGCCCAGGCAAACATGGTTGCTTTTGGAGAGTCCACACTCCAACCAGCCTTGTTAAGCCCTTTTATAAGCTCATTTCTTCTGGACTCATATATGTTTCTAAAATCTTCAACACAGTCCTGAGGCCCTCTCAAAGCAACTATGCTGGCTATCTGTATCGGCTGAAACATACCATAATCAAGATAGCTTTTAATCTTTGTAAGAGCACCGACAACTTCTTTATTCCCAACGCAAAAACCTACTCGCCAGCCTGCCATTGAGTAGCTCTTAGTGAGAGAAAAGAACTCAACTCCTACATCTTTAGCTCCAGGCGCCTGTAAAAAGCTCGGAGCTTTATAACCATCATACACCAAATCCGAATAGGCAAAATCATGTATAACTATCACATTATTCTCTTTTGCAAATTCTACAATTTTTGTGAAAAAATCCAGACCATCCACAGTCATAGTCGTAGGATTGTGAGGGAAATTCATTATAAGCATTTTTGGTCTTGGCCATGTTGTTTTGAATACCCTCTCCATCTCTTCAAAAAAGTTTATACCCTCTCCAATAGGGATGCTTCTTATCTCTCCGCCTGCGATAATTACGCTGTATGGATGTATAGGATAAGATGGTGTAGGCGTCATAACAACATCACCAGGCTGTATAGTTGCAAGAGCCAGATGCGAAAGCCCCTCTTTTGATCCTATCGTTACAACAGTCTCAGATTCTGGATCAAGATCAACATCATAGCGTCTTTTGTACCACTCTGTTATAGCAACCCTGAGCTGGGTTATCCCCCTGGAGGCTGAGTACCTGTGATTCTTAGGATTCCGAGATGCCTCACAAAGTTTATCAATTACATGCTGAGGAGCTGGCATATCAGGATTGCCCATACCAAGGTCAATAATATCCTCCCCCCTTCTTCTAGACTCCATCTTCAGATTGTTAACAATAGCAAAAACATAAGGCGGCAGTCTTTTGATCCTATTAAACTCAAACATTTATATTCTCCTCCGTGTGTTGCCTCGCCATATGGAACTTATGCTGTTCAAAAGCCTCATGAGCATTCATTGAGCTTCTTACCATAGGCCCTGATGCCACATACTCAAAACCAATTTTATAAGCCTGTTTTGCATAATACTCAAACCTTTCAGGCTTTATGTATTCTACAACAGGGATACTCTTTTTTGTAGGTCTTAAATACTGTCCTATGGTAAGAAAATCGCAGCCTGCCGACCTGAGATCCTTCATAATGTCCATAACCTCATAATGATGTTCACCCAGCCCAAGCATAAATCCTGACTTTGTTTTGGTATCCCCGGATATCTCCTTGACCGATTGGATAAGTTTAAGTGACCGTTCGTATACAGCCTGAGGCCTTATATGTGCGTATAACCTGCTGACAGTCTCCAAATTATGATTAAGCACATCAGGGGCAGCATCAAGCACTCTCCTTAGAGAATCAATACTACCCTTGAAGTCTGGTATAAGTAGTTCGATCTTAACATCAGGACAAAGAGACCTGACATTATCCATTGTTAATGCAAACTGTACCGCTCCTCCATCTGCAAGATCATCACGGGTAACAGATGTTATCACAACATATTTTAATCCCAAGCCTTTTACAGCAGAAGCAACTCTTTCAGGCTCTTCAGAATCTAGAGGCATTGGGATACCATGATCAACACAACAAAAAGCGCAATTTCTTGTACAACTGGAGCCAAGTATCATAAAGGCCGCTGATGTTCTACTGAAACACTCAGCCTTATTTGGGCATCTCGCCTCTTCGCATACAGTACGCACTCCATACTGCGCAAGCATAGACCTCATACTTCTAAGAGCTGAAATTCTATTTGAGCATGATGATTTTATCCATTCAGGCAGACGCATACCATAGAATACAGGAAAAGAGAGTGAATAAAAAAGACTCAAAAAAAACAACAACTACCCATTACTCAGCACATTTGTTGTCAGCAAACAACTATAAATAAAAAAGGCCTGCTGCAGCAGGCCCTGTGGTTATTTTTAGTTAATACTATATCTTTTCAACATTGGCAGCTTTTACGCCGCGGTCTCCCTCGACAATATCGAATTTTACCCTCTGGCCTTCAGCCAATGTTTTGAATCCTTCATTTTTAATTGCTGAGTAGTGGACAAAAACCTCCTGCCCATTATCCTGCTGGATAAAACCATACCCTTTTGATTCGTTGAACCACTTCACCTTTCCTTCATAAGACATAAGAAATGCCCCCTGTTTAACACCGGCTAGCCGGGTCGCTGATAGCCGCATTTATACGGCTATAGCTCTTTATACCATGCGCCTAAATCAAATGTCAAAATAAAATTAGCCAAGAAAAATCAAGGCGATTTGCGTCCTTAATGTCTTATAACAGCATTTTTTCATTCATTTATGTTAAACTAATCGGGAATTTCAGGAGTTTTTGACCGTATGCATTTGGGCCACAAAGACTTTTGTCCTTGTGGCCTTTATACATTGTATCCTTCTTCTGAATGTTCAATACAGATAAGGAGGTTAACAATGTCAGAAGGAACAGTTAAGTGGTTCAACGAATCAAAAGGTTTCGGATTCATCACATGTGAAGACGGATCAGATGTATTTGCACACTATTCATCTATTCAGAGCAACGGGTTTAAATCCCTTGCCGAAGGCGACAGAGTAAGCTTTGATACTGAAAAAGGCTCTAAAGGCCCCAAAGCAGTTAACATAGTAAAACTTTAGTTCGGTACCCCCCCCTTGCGCAAGCTAGGGGGGCTTCACAAGGAGGAGTGACTTGATCAAAAGAGAAAAAAACAACGAACGCCTAGAGAGAAAACAGAACAAAATCGATGCAGGCCTCCTATCCGATTTGTACCCGAATATGAACTCTATAGTTATTAAGATGAACTACTACCATAAGCATTCTGATGCATCATATATGCAGAGGACTATAAACTTCTATCCGCAGAGCGCTGCATACTTCCATATGGAATGCATGAAGAGCGAATGCACAAACGGCGGGTTTGATCTCGGCCCTGCTATATCAAAAATGGCAAAAAAACGTCTAACCTCAGACAATGGCGAAATGCAGTGCCGTGGCAACGGCGGCCCTGGTCATGTACGTATTGACTACGACATAGCTATCAAATACTCTAAAAAATAGAGCACATCAATTAAGTTTAAACTCTGCCCTGCTGTTTTTGAGTTTCTGCTTCTTTTCAGGAGCAAGGGATTTTGTCTCTATTAAAAATACCCTCTGCGGCTCAACTTTGCCTGACTTTATAATATAGTCCTTCACAGCTGCTGCGCGGTTCTTAGCCAGCATACGCAGGTCATCTTCGGTTATCTTTATATGCGTTAGCATCAGCTTCTCCATCTCTGATGCTGGAATATCTTTGGCCATGCCTATAATATTTCTGGGCTTTGGGAAGCGTTCTTCCCTGTAAGCTGCCTTCATCATTTCAGCATACTCCTTGTCATCTATCTTTATCTCATCCAGCTTCAGGCTCACAGACCCTGCCTTTGCAAGCCTCTTTAGCTTCTGAGCCTTAAGTTTGCGCTTGAATGTGAGCTGCAGCAATGCCTCTTTATCTTTGTCCGCATCAACATAGCCTTCTATTTCGAGTTTCAATCCTGGTCTGTCAGAAAGCGCCTTTACAAGATTATCCAGCTTCTTTGCATCAGCAGGAGCAATGTCAGAAGACGCATAGTCAAACTCCATGTAGCTCAACTCTTCACCGCCGCCAAACAGCGCACCCAAAAGTGCAAATGGAGATGTTGCAGCCTTAACCAGAAGATTGACTATAACCTTGAGTATTATGCTGCCGACGCTGAACTTGGGATCATCAAGACTGCCTGATACAGGCACATCAAGATCAATCTCGCCCTTTCTGTTTTTCAGAAGAGCGATGGCGAGCTTGACAGGCAGCTTTGTTGCTGTTGGGCTTTCGACCCTTTCACCGAGTGTGAGCTGGTCGAGCAGGATGTTGTTCTGCGCCTCGAGCCTGCGGTTTGCTATGCTGTATTTCAGATCAAAATTGAGTTTGCCCTTCTGAATGCTGTAACCCATGTATTTGCCTGCGTACGGGCTGACAGGACTCAGGTCCATATCCCTGAATCTGAAGTCGAGATTCACCAGAAGATCAGCAGGGAATGGATAAATTTTGCCTGTTATTTCCAGAGGTGCATATTGGTCAAACTTACCGCGCAGATTCAGATCAGCAGGTTTTTTGGAATCCATTGTTATGCCAGATACGCTGCCGCCTATCTCTGTGAGCCTTGCTGAGTAGCTCGGCTTGATGAGATTGTCAGTAAAGTCGATTGTTCCTGCCTGCATGGTTATCTGGTCAACCCTGATATCAGTCTTTTGACCCGGCTGTACTGCATTGTTCAGGCCGGGCTCTGCCTTGACTGTCTCGACTGCTTTAGGCTGCGGCTTCTGCAAATCAGACTGCTTCAGTACATCCTGCGGCTTTTCTGTCCTGCGTCTGGATTTATCAGTCATTACATTCTGAAGATTAATCGTGCCGTCTGAATTAATAACAATCTTTGAGTAGAAGTCTGTAAGACTAACCTTGCTGATCCCAACCTTGTTGGGATTCATGCCCACTTCCATCTCGCTCAGCGCCAGGGCATTCCATTTGAGGAAATCTGCTGCTCCAGCCTTCTCTACTGACGCAAAGTCAGTAACAACGACCTCTCCTCTGAACCATCCGGATGGTATCTTGTCCTTTTCATACGAGCCTGAGATATTGCCGCTTGCGGAGATATCTCCTTTGGTCACAAGTATGCGCACCTTGTCTGCAAAATAGGGCTGAAAAGGAGTGATGCTGATATTCCTGGCAGCTATCTTTGCATCAGCACTCATCGGGTCTAGAGCAAAAGCGCCTGATGTCTCGAACCTGCCTGTCTCATTAATCAATGCTGCTGCTCCGAATTCGGCTTTTGCACTCTTTTTTGTGGAGATGTTTTTTACACTGACCGATATGTCAGAAAGCTTTGACTTGACAGGAGTAAATGTGGTGTTGTCATCAAACTCTATACTGTATCCCGCAGCTTTTACATTTGCTATAGTTAATACCCATGGCGCATCAGAGCCTGCATCTTTATTTGCTACTGACGCAGAGTCGGCTGACTCAGCAGACTTATCTGGTTGCAATGTTGTCTTTGATGCAACAAGATTCTGAATATTCATACTGCCGTCTTTTGATTTAATGATCCTTACCATGCCCTGCGATGTGCTGATCTCGCCAAGGCTGATATTCTTTGCGTTGAGATCTATCTCGCCTTTTCTGAGCGCTGCCTCATCAATCGAGACAAAAGTCTCCTCAGCATCGCGCCTCTTGAGCGCAAGAGTTTTAAGGTTGGCGCTCAGGGAATTCAGCAGCATCTTCTTTTCTGCCACCGAATATCCAGCAGAAAAATCGATTATGCCGCTTTGAAGGTCAAAGTTCAGCCTTTCTTCGTAGTATGGACTGTACTTTGCGAGCGGAACAGATTTAACACTGAAGTCTCCGTCAACAGAAAAAGGCGCCATCACAAAAACACCCGACATATTCAGCTTTTCTGAAGACTCTGTCTGCAGTGATGCCTTGTATTTAGAGCCAGCCTCTGGCTTATTAGAAAAGTCCGTTATAACCGCTTCAATACTTTTCAGCTCTGTCCTGAAAGGCTTTTTAAGACTAGTGTCGCTGAAATCGAGACTGCCTGACTTAAGCAGTATCTCAGAAACCTCAACAATAAACTCTTTTTTTGGATCAGCATTCTCTTTTTTTGTTTCAGGCTCTTTCTTTGCCTCTTCGACATTTTTAGGAGGCATAATATCCATCAGGTTAATCCCCTGTATAGATCTGACAACATTTATGCTGGGGGAATCAAGAACAACCCTTGCTATATGCACCTTTCTGTCCATAAGATCAGAAGAGTCCATATTAACAGAAGCAGAAGGCAGTGAAACCATGCCCGCATTTTTTGCATCCTTTATAACAAGCTTCTCAAGACTAAAATCACCTGTAAGGCTGAGCGACGGCTGCTTGTCCTTATACTGCTTGTAAGATATTTTTGCAGCCACAGTGAAAAACGCTGACTCGATCTTTGCTTTAGGTTTGGCAGGAAGGTAAGCAAGATAATAAGGCAGATCCATATTTTTGATGTTAAGATCTACCACGGTCTCCATAGAGTCAGCAAATGGTTTTGTCTTGCCCTGAGCGATAAACAATGTATCATTTATAACTGCTGAAAAGTGCGGCTCTATATATGTCTCAACATAATGAGCCCTGTTAGATACAAACGGCAGGGTAATGACAATATCATTCACAATATGGTTGGTATTTTTTAGCGCATCAATAAACTCGACCTTGCCGCCAGCAATCTGTATGTTATTTATCGAAAACCTGAAAGGCTCTTTTTTTGGATCAGGCTTTTTTGAGTCATCCTCTTTGATCAGATCCGAAAAGTTGTATGTCTGGCTGTCCTTTCTAACAATTCTTACAAACGGATACTCAAGGTATATTTCGTCCACCACTATCCCGCTTTTCAGCGCTGAGAGGCTGTGCAGATTAAAACGCAGCTTTGAAAATGAGAGAAAGTTCTCTGAAGAGCTGCGCTCCTTTATAACCACATTGTCTATGGTGACAGCAAGCTTGTAAGGATTGACCTTTACACTGCCGACCGATACGCTCCTGTGAAGATTTTCAGAAAGCTTGTTTACAAGCACAGATTTTATTACAGGAGGAAGTATGAAAAAACCTGTAACAGAGAAGAGAAAAAAAAGTACAAATAAAATTATCGCGGATTTTTTGACCAATCTTTTTGATATCATGAAATTAGTTTTACTCATAATATTATTTTTTGCAAGATTTTAATGCGGCAATATATTACCGCGCAAATCTGCCGGACTTCACACCCTTGACTCAAAAATCGCTCAATCCCTTGCCAGGACTGGATTTGCATTAATTGCCTTAAAAAACAATGCAGTCAATTCTCGAGAAAAATCCCCGATAACATAATTGAGATGATAATATCCGGCTCTGACATAAAAATGTCCTCAATGCACTCCTTTGAACAGAAGAGAAGTGTAAAAGAGGATATGCGTATCTGGGTAGATGAACAAGGCCAGAGAACCGGCTCACAGCCATCCTTGAGAATTGATGCCTCAGAAAAGGTATCTTTGACACAAAAATCAAAAGAGATGCTCCATAGCAGAGCCAAGACATCAGAAAGCAAAGAGCTGGCTGAAGATCAGACAACAGACAGCAAGACATATATTATAAAGCTTGTGATTGAAGCTATCACCGGCAAAAAGATCGGGATACTCAGGGCCTCAGACCTTCAAAATCCGGAGGAGAATAAAACGGAGGCTCCGGAACAAAAGGGCGCGCAGCAGGCTGATGCGTCCGGCGAACAGGGCGAAGGCTGGGGTCTTGTATATAATTACGAGTCAACACACACAGAAAAAGAGAAGCTGATGTACAAGGCTCACGGAGTTATCAATACCGCTGACGGCGAAGAGATCAAGTTCAATATCCACCTTAAAATGGACAGAGAATTCAGCTCAACAACAAGCGTTAACATCCGTTTGGGCGACGCTGCAAAAGCTGTTGATCCGCTCGTCATAAACTTTAACGGCGCAGCAGCTGAGCTCACAAATACAAAGTTTGAGTTTGATCTCAATTCAGACGGCGCAATGGATAACATATCCTTTGTAGGCCCAAACAGCGGCATTCTGGTCTTTGACAAAAACAGTGACGGAGTAGTGAATAACGGCACTGAACTTTTCGGCCCATCAACAGGCAACGGTTTTGAAGAGCTGGCTGCCTATGATGAGGACAGCAACAACTGGATAGACCAGAATGACGCCATCTTCAACAGCCTCAGCGTATGGACAAAGGGAAGCGAAGGAGAAGATATCCTGCGCTCACTGTCAGAGGCCGGCATCGGCGCTATAGGGCTCCAGAACATACAGACACTCTTCAACCTTACTGATGCAGCAAATAACCTTAACGGTCAGCTCGCGAACACCGGAGTGTATGTATCAGAAGAAAAAACCGTCGGCACAATGCAACAGGTTGATCTGGTCATCTAATATACAGCTTTTGAGCTTCCTTATTTCCAGCCTCTTTATAAGATATATTGTTTTAGTCTGCTCAATTAATTACAATTAAGAATGTTCGACTCTATTCTTTTAAGCATAATACCTCTGCTTGTAGCGATTAACGCTGCAGGAGTTGTTCCTGTATACATTAGCGTAACCTCAGACATGAACCAAGATGAGCGCAAACGCATAGCCATGCAGTCTGTGCTCACTGCATTTCTTGTATGTCTGTTTTTTGCTATTCTGGGTTCAGCTGTATTTAATATGCTCGAGATCAAACTGAATGACTTCATGATAGCTGGCGGTATACTGCTTCTGGTCATATCTATATCAGATATACTCAAAACAGCTGACAAACATCAGAAATCTGTAACAGACCTTGGAGTAGTGCCTCTCGGCACGCCTCTGCTAGCTGGCCCTGCCACATTAACCACTACCTTAATACTTATAGGAAAGTATGGATATTTACCGGTAATTATCTCTCTGCTGCTAAACATGCTTTTAGCCTGGCTGCTGATGAGAAAGGCTTTTGTGATAATAAGGCTTATTGGAGATAATGGAGCCAGAGCAATAACAAAGATAACCTCTCTTGTGCTTGCAGCCATAGCTGTAAAGCTTATCAGAACAGGAATCACAGAGATAGCAAAGCTTCAATAGGAGGAATACTTCCTCATAATTAGCCTGCGCTTAAAGGAACTTTTATGGATACAAAAAAACAGATGCAGACCATAATCAGGCGCCTCAAAAAAGAATATCCAAAATCAAAGACAGAACTTTTTTACGGCACTCCGTTTCAGCTGCTCACAGCTACCATCTTGTCTGCCCAGACTACAGATGTACTCGTTAACAGAGTGACAGAACCGATTTTTAAAAAATATAAAACAGCGAATGATTTTTTAAAATTAACCCCAGAAGAACTCGAAAAAATGATTAAATCCATAAACTACTACAAAACCAAAGCTAAAAATATCCTCAGCTGCGCTGCAATTATAAAAGAGAGATTCAGCACAGAAGTGCCAAAAACGATGCAGGATCTAATAACCCTGCCGGGTGTAGCACGCAAAACAGCCAACATAGTTCTCTCTGAAGCATACGGAATAAATGAGGGAATAGCGGTTGATACACACGTAAAAAGACTCGCCGCTCGTCTGGGCATAAGCAATAATACAGATCCAGTAAAAATTGAGCAGGATCTCATGAAGATAACAAAAAAAGAGAATTGGCAGCTTGTCTCTAACCTGCTTATCTACCACGGCAGAAGGGTCTGCGATGCTAAGAAACCGAGACACTCTGATTGTGTGCTTGCTGATATCTGCCCTTCAGCAGACATCTGATACTATCTGATAAGCGACTTAACCCTATTTGCTATGGCTGCTGCTGATATGCCCTCATACTCCAGTAGTTTAGCAGGGCTTCCGCTTTTTGGCATGCGTGTAACTGCAAGACTCTGCACCTGAGCGCAGTATCCAGCAAGCGACGATCGCACTGCCTCACCTATGCCGCCTTCAGCATAATGATCCTCTACGGTTACAATAAGTCCTGTCTCTTCAGCTGCACTTCTCAAAGTATCCTGATCAACAGGCTTTATGCTGTATAAATCTATAACTCTTATTTCTATTCCCTCTGATTTCAGTAAGTCATAAGCAGCAAGCGCTTCATGCAGTGTAATCCCTGCTGCCACAACTGTTGCTGAGTCTCTATCCCCTTGCCTGACAACCATACTGCCTCCTATACTGAACTCATCATCAGCAGTATAGATTACAGGGGTATCCTTTCTTGTTGTCCTGATATAAACAATCCCGTTATGCTTTGCAGCTGCCTCTACAAGACGCTCTGCAGATACTGCATCAGAAGGGTATAGCACCACACTGTCAAGCAGTGTTCTGAACATGGCTATGTCCTCAAGCCCCATCTGGGATGCGCCATCTTCACCTATTGATACTCCAGCATGAGAGCCGCAAAACTTTATGTTTGCATCAGAATAGCGCGCCATCCTTATCTGATCAAAAGCCCTAGTCAGAAAGGCAGCAAAAGATGATACAAATGGAATCTTACCTCTTTTTGACAATCCAAGAGCAGCACCTACCATATTTTGTTCAGCTACAAACATTTCGAAGAATTTATCTGGATACTTTTGTTTGAATATCTCTGAGTATGTGGAATTGCTAACCTCTGCATCTAGGACAATCAGCTCAGGATACGATGATGCTATCCTTGACAGCGCTGAACCGTAAGCAAATCTTGTAGCGATATTTTGACCGGGGTTGTAGTTGATATTATCAAAAGGTATTCGCGTCTGTGCAGCAGGTTTTATATGCTTTGGCTCAGCTATATTGAGCCTGAATGCTTTATCAACAGAACCGATCTCTTTTAGAGCTAAACCCGCATCATCTTTTTTTAAAGGTTTGCCATGCCAGTCGTTTCTGTTTTCAAATATTGACGCACCCTTGCCCTTTAGAGTTTTTGCTATTATCATCAGAGGGGTATCAGGAGCATCTCCTATATGACTGTATGCTTCTGTTATCTCGTCAATCGAGTGGCCGTCTATTACAGCAGCATTCCATCCGAATGCCTCTGCCCTTTTTTGGTATGCAGATATGTCATGACCCAGCATAGTCTGACCGCGCTGACCCAGTCTGTTCACATCCAGAATAGCTGTAAGATTCCCCAGCTTATAGTATGAAGCGAGCTGAAGCGCCTCCCACTGAGCCCCCTCAGCCATCTCACTGTCTCCAAGAAGCACATATGTCCTGTATGGAAGATTATCAATATACTTTGCATTCAGAGCCATGCCGAATCCTATCGGGAGCCCTTGGCCAAGTGAACCTGTAGCCGCCTCTGTAAAAGGAAAAGCAGGAGTCGGATGGCCTTCTAGCCTGCTGTTAAATTTTCTCATGGTCATGAGCTCATCTTCTGTAATCTGGCCTGCTGCGAGCCATAAGGAATACATAAGCGGAGATGCATGGCCTTTAGAGAATATCAGCCTGTCATTGTTGGGCTGGGAAGGGTTCTGGGGATCAAATCTGAAGTGTCCTCCAAAAAAAAGCGCAGCCATAAGATCAACTGCAGACAAAGATGATGTAGGATGGCCTGAGCCTGCCTCTGTGGTGGAGAGTATTATAAAATGCCTTATAAGTCTGGCTATCTCCTGGATATTATGCTTATCTGGAATAACAGCCATCTGCAGCCTTAGACCTTCTGTTCCGTCATCTTTACATATGACATCCTGAGGCTGTAGAGCACCTCTGTAAGCATCTTCTGCTCATCAACGCCAAGGTTGCCTTTAGTCTTTTCCTCTAGCATCCCTAGAGTGTCTATAAAATATTTTGCCTGTTCAGGATCTGACTGATGAGCTCCAGGCCCCATACCCATGCACATATATGCCATTGAAGACAGGCTTATAATGTGAGTCATAAAATTTGCTTCTGGAAGAGGCGTCTCCTTTTTATCCTGAGCAGCCTCATGCTGATTCTCTTTTTTATTCTCAACTGGTTCAGTGCCCACATTATCAGATGTTGCAACACGCTTGTCTCTTACTTCGAAGTCCTTTTCCATAACTCCTCCAGCTATTTAATAGAATTCCTTTAGTAATTTTTCGATCTCTCTATTATCAGGCGTGGCAGCCCTGTGCGGGTGATAAGCTGAATTAATGCGGCTCTCCAGAGTCTGCCTAATGTTTCTGTATAATACACCTATTGGAATTTCATCTCCCCACTCAAGTGCCTTCTGAAATGCGGCTATTTTATCCTCTGGATTATAGTCTTCATCAATATGCTTAACCCTGTTTTTATACCATTCATAAGTATTTATTTTATTGAATGTTACACAAGGTTGAAGTATATCCACAAGAGAAAACCCCTTATGATTTATAGCCTGTTTTATTATTGATTTCAGATGTTCCCTGTCTCCTGCATAGCTTCTGGCAACAAAACTGCAATCCATAGCAACAGCAAATGACAAAGGATTGAACTGTTCTGAAAAAACTCCAAACGGCTGAACCTTTGTCTTCATCCCCTGAATGCTTGTGGGCGATGCCTGTCCTTTAGTCAAACCATATATCTGATTATTGTGAACAAAAAGCTTTATATCAGCATTTCTCCTGATGCCGTGAAGCAGATGGTTGCCTCCTTCTCCGTAACAGTCTCCATCTCCTGCAACAGCTATAGTAAGGATGTCAGGATTAGCCAGCTTAATGCCTGTTGCAACTGGCAGTGTCCTGCCATGCAGACCATTAAATGTATTGCATCTGAGTGAGTGAGGAAACTTTCCTGCCTGACCTATTCCGGATACTATCACAAACTGGTGAGGCTCTATATCCATCTCTGCCAATGCCTCTCTGAAGGTGCGCAATATCATATGGTTGCCGCATCCCGGACACCATGCATCAGGCTGCCCAATATACTCATCAGACGAGCGCATTAATCTCCTCCAGTATATATTCAAGCGTGAACGGCCTGCCGTCAAACCTGTTTATATGATATTTGAAGCTGACACCCTTTTCAGCCTTCAGCAGGAAAGCAAACTGGCTGGTAGCGTTGTTCTCCACACAGATTGATACTCTGGCATTTCTGATGATATCAAGATAAGCTGAATGTTCATCTGCAGGCAGCGGCAATATCTCCTGAAAATGCAGAAGCGCGGTCTTTTTCTTTTTCACTAGGGCGTCAACCACCTCTCTTAGAGGATCGTATGTTGAGCCCCAGCCCACTAAAACAATCTCCGGATTACTGCTTCCATAAAGAAGCGGCGTTGAAATCTCATGCCTTATAAGCGGCATCTTCTTATGCAGCCTTTTGTTCACCATCGCTCTTCTTGTTTCAGCATCCTCTATGATATGCCCCTCTTCGCTATGCTCATCACTATCAACAACAACCAGATTCTTTGATGCTCCCGGCACAGCCAGAGGGGTTACTCCTGTATCAGTAAAAGCGTATCTTTTGTATTGATCAAGAGACTTCAGGTCTTCAGTCCTCAGCCTGTGGTCTTTAAAAATAGTTTTTGACAGATCAAAACCCTTAAATGTCCATAGTGAATCAGACAGGTACTGGTCAAATAATACAATAGCAGGCACCTGGTACTTCTCTGATAGGTCAAAAGCCTTGCACACAAGGTAAAAAGCCTGTTCAGGATCGCGAGGCGCAAAAATCAGTCTTGGAAATTCTCCATGTCCTGCAAAAGCAGAAAATAGAAGCTCGCCCTGTTCTGTTCTTGTAGGAAGCCCTGTAGCCGGCCCAGGCCTCTGGCCAAGGCATATCACAACAGGGATCTCTGTGATTCCGGCAAGAGACAAGCCCTCAACCATTAAAGCAAAGCCTCCGCCTGATGTCCCAGTCATAGATCTAAGACCAGCATAAGAAGCGCCGAGAGCCATATTTATAGCTGCTATTTCATCCTCTGACTGTTCAACTATGATGCTGCCTGATGACTCTTTTGAGGCAAGATAATTCATTATGCCAGTTGAGGGGGTCATGGGGTACGCGGTATAGAATCTGCATCCTGCTGCGATTGCTCCTACTGCGATCGCCTCTGTGGCTGATATAAGCATTAAAGGCTCTGATCTGTCCGGCAGACCGAAAGAACACTGTATGCAGGCGTCGGATGCAAAATCAAATCCGGCTTTTGCTGCGGCCAAGTTTGCATTCACTACATCATCGCCTTTTTTCGAGAATGTATCTCTAAAGATCTGATTCACTATGTCCAGATCCATATTGAGCATACCGTGCACAGATCCTATAGCTACGGTGTTGGCCATAATCTTGCTGCCGCCTGCATCATGCGCTAATTTTGCAAATGGGATGTCGATAAAAGTTTCGCTGCCAAAAGACTCTTTAATTTGGGTTGAATCATAAATGACAAGACCTATTAAGGAGAGAGTTTTTTTATACCGCTTTATACTCTCTGCATCAAGGGCTATCAGAATATCAACAGACTCTCTTGCGCAGAATACAGGACTGTCTGAAAATCTTATCCTGTAAAAATTATGGCCGCCTCTTACCCGAGACTCATAATCCTGATCTGTAAATACATGAAGTCCTGACCGCGCAAAGACCTTAGCCAGAGTATCTCCAATCGTCTGAATGCCCTGTCCTGCCTCTCCGCCTATTTTGATTACATAGTCCATAGGATACTTATTAAAAGTTTAACCTATACCATTTGTTATAACAACCATGCAGGGGGAAATTGACTACTACTTCATTATAATTTTGATTGTTGTGCCCTTGCCCAATTCGCTCTCAACAGTCATGCTCCAGTCATGAGCACGGACAATATGTTTGACTATTGCTAGTCCGAGGCCTGTACCGCCTAGCGCTCTTGAGCGAGCCTTGTCAACTCTGTAAAAACGTTCTCCCAGCCTGTCGAGATGTTCTTTGGGTATGCCTGCGCCTGTGTCTCTGACAACAAATATTTTTGTTCCAGATTCTGCGATAATCCCTGCGGTTACTCCGCCAGCTTCTGTATATTTTATTCCGTTGTCTACAAGGTTCAGCACAACCTGTATAAACTTGTCCCTGTCTGCTGATATCCTGCCAGTTCCTTCCTGAATTTCCTTCTTAAGATACAGACCTTTTTTTGATGCCTTGTCCTGCAGCATCATAAAGACGCTGTCTATAATCTGTTCTATATCCACATCAGTCCTCTCGATGTTGATGTGACCGGTCTCTATGCTTGAGAGTGTGAGCAGATCCTCAACCAGACTGTTAAGTCGCTCGCTGTGATTTTTTATCAATTTCAAGAATCTTACAGCGCTGTCAGGATCATTTATTGCTCCGTCAATAAGCGTCTCTGAAAATCCCCTGATCGCTGTCAGAGGAGTTTTTATTTCGTGAGACACATTTGCTATAAAATCCCTTCTCATATTTTCGAGCTGTTTCAGCCTGGTTATGTCATGAAGTGTGATAATAACGCTTTCTGAATCATCTGATGATACTGGCAATGCTGTAGCTATAAAGTTTCTGACAATGCCGTCATGCTCAGCTTCAATCTCTTCAACAACAGCATCTTTTGATTCGAGAGCTTCTAAAAATATCTGGCTAAGCTTCTGGTGGCGTAGGGTCTCAAGCATTGACATCCCCTCAATTCGGCCATGAAGCATAAAGGCTCTGACAAGTGCCCTGTTTGCAAGAGTAATAATGCCTGCGCTGTTCAGAACAACCACTCCGTCAGACAGACTCCTTAGCATAGCATCGAGCATGCGTCTCTGGCTGTCTGCTGATCTGAGGTCATCTTTGGCATGTTCCAGCTTCCTGCATAGCTCTGATGCAGCCTGCTCAGCCTCTTCATAAAAAGAAATATCCAGAGCCTCATCATATTCGCCTATAGACACCAAATGAAAAAACTGCTTGAGAGATCGTTTAATAAGAAACAGCTTAAGGGCAAAATATATCCCAAGAGCTGCTGCTGCAGCAAGAGATATAATCAATAAAACGGATGTATTCATTTTTATTCTATGTAGTAACCGACTCCGCGCATTGTCTTGAGGTACGTCGGAGCCTCTGGATCTTTTTCTATCTTTGCCCTCAGTCTGCGTATATGCACATCAACAGTGCGGGGCTCTACAAAGACATCATCTCCCCATACAGCATCTAACAGCTGCTCCCTGTTGTATATCCTTCCGCGCCTCTGCGCAAGATAGACAAGAAGCTTAAATTCCCTTGCGCTTAATTTTATCTTTCTGCTGCCTGTAGTAACAGTATACCTCTGCCTGTCTATAATCATATCCCCGACAGCCAGCAGCGCCTCTGGATCGGACTCGGCCTCTTCCTGCTGAACAGCCCCTGCATCAGATCTTCTAATAAGAGCCTTGACGCGTGCTGCGAGTTCTCTCGGGCTGAACGGCTTCACAACATAATCATCAGCTCCCATCTCAAGCCCAACAACCTTATCCACCTCTTCGCTCTTGGCTGTGAGCATAAGTATAGGCAGCGCAGACAGCTCTTTTGTATTTCGTACGAGGCGGCAGATCTCCAGGCCCTGCATCCCGGGCAGCATAAGATCAAGAACAATAAGATCATACTTGGAGGATTTGATTTTATCGAATGCACCCTCTCCGTCAAAGGCCGTATCTATTTCATAACCATCTTTTTTGAGATTGTAGGAAACAAGCTCCACGATATCCGGCTCGTCATCAACTACAAGTATTCTCTTCATCATTTGAATGATCTCATAATAATATCTTCGCTTATACCGGTTTCGATCCGCACCTTTCCTATGCTCTCTGGAAGTATAAACTTTACGCTGCCGCTGACCGTCTTTTTATCAAGCTGCATATGCTGAATAAGATTTGGAAGAGAGATGCCTTCAGGCAAGGAGACTGGAAGACCATAGCTGCTTATCAAAGCCTCTATGCGTCTGAGCTGTCCGGCATCCAGCAGACCCATAAGATGAGCTATTTTGGATTCTATGCACATTCCTATGGCTACGCCTTCGCCATGCAGATATTTCAGATATCCCGTCTCTGTCTCAAGAGCATGCCCTACGGTATGGCCAAAATTAAGTATCTCTCTAAGGCCAGATTCATGTTCATCTTTTGATACAACATCAGCCTTTATCTCGCATGATTTTTTTATTATGTATGAAAGAGCCTGTTCGTCAAAGCTCAATATCCTGTTTTTTTCTGCCTCAAGAAAATCAAAAAAACTGCTGTCGCTTATTATGCCGTACTTTATAACCTCTGCCATGCCGCACAAAAATTCTCTGGGAGCAAGCGTTTTTAATGCAAAGGTATCTGCAAGCACAAGCCTGGGCTGATAAAATGTTCCAATCATATTTTTGCCAAGAAGATGATTTACTCCTGTTTTGCCTCCAACCGAGCTGTCCACCTGAGCAAGCAGTGTTGTCGGCGCCTGCACAAAACTTATGCCGCGCATGTATATTGATGAAACAAACCCTGCCATGTCGCCTATAACCCCGCCGCCAAGCGCTACAACACAAGACTTTCTGTCGAGTCTGCGTTTGAGCAGCTCTGTAAGTATGCTGCATGCCCAGTCATATGTCTTGTACTGCTCTCCGTCAGGCATTATTACTCTGTAGCACTCAAAGCCTGACTGAGAAAGAGACCTATGCAGAGTGTCGCAGTAGAGGCTCTCGACCAGTGGATTGGTCAAAATAACAACCTTGCCGCTGAAGCCAAGTTCTTTTAGAAATTTACCGGCCTGATCCAGCAGACCTGAGTCTATCTTGATTTCATAGCTTCTCTGTCCCAATTCAACACTGACTTTATCCATATCTCAGCTGCAGAACTCCTTGAATCTTTTGATCACCTCTTCTGCTGTTTCAAGAGGTGTTTTACTGCTTGTGTCAATGATTATATCAGCTTTTATGTAAAACGGTTCTCTATAGGTAAGTATGTCATTTATCTTTGACTTCAAATCTCCTGAATTAAGCAATGGTCTCGATGATGAACTGCTAACCCTGTCGTAAATAACCTGAGGATCTGCAGTAAGACAGACTATTACTCCATTGCGTCTTAGGATCTCAACATTATCATCTTTAAGCACAACCCCGCCGCCGGTTGATATTACAGCAGGAGATTCTGAGCTCAGCTCCAGAATTGCGGATGTCTCTATAGATCTGAAATATTCCTCTCCATGCTTTTCAAAGATTTCAGCAATAGGTATGCCTTGCCTACTCTCTATTTCATGATCAACATCAACAAACCTTATTCCGAGCAGACGGGCTATAATCCTGCCTGCAGAGCTTTTGCCTGTACCCATAAAGCCGGTAAGCACCAGATTGTTTTTCAATATTCTCTCCAACCCTACATAGCTAAAAAGATGAAAAATTGTGTTAATATATCGCGTGGCGCGTTTTTATTATACATTAACATCCTCTGTTCTTATTGTCATAGCTCTTCTCTTTTCAGCATCAAACGCTGAAGAGAACAGGAATATATTCCTCAAGAAAAATGTGCAGACAGCTCAGACCGGCACTCTCTACAGGGTAACTCAGGTGCATGATGGAGATACTGTCAGCATAAGGATCAGCAAATTTACCAAGATACCTGCAAAAACAGAACGCGTAAGATTAATAGGCATAGACGCTCCTGAGCTAAAGCAGGAGCCTTGGGGCAGAAAGGCAAAAAAACATCTCAAGGATATTGTGAGCAAAAGCGACTGGATAGTCTCAGTAGAGCTTGATCTGGAGCAGCGCGACAAACATGGCAGGCTTCTAGGATATCTCTGGGATAAAAAAGGACGATGCATAAATATGCAGATGGTTGAGACTGGCTATGCTATGGCTTACACTCTGCCTCCTAATGTTAAATATGCTAACCAGCTGGCAGATGCCCAGTCCAGGGCTAGACAAGATAAAAAAGGTCTATGGAAAGAAAATGCTTTCAGCAAGACCCCGAGGGAATGGCGCAGAGAAAATCCGCGCAATTAGATTACAAGCCTCTTCTTTTTTCTATATGCAGAAAATTCAGCTGCCCTGTCCTCAAATCCTTTTTTGCCCATTATTCCGTAAGTAAGGTTTTTACCCTCTTCAACTCCGGGCTGGTCAAATGGATTTATACCAAAAAGAAAGCCTGCTGCTGCTGTAGCTGCCTCAAAAAAATGAAAGAGCTGACCCATATGCAGTTCATCCACTTTTGGCATATGGATCGTTATGCTTGGTCTTCCATTTTTTGTTAGGGCTATCTCTGAAGCCTCCTGCTCTGTCTTTATAAGTTCAGCTAATGAATGACCGGCAAGGTATCCAAGCCCCTCAATATCAGAAAAATCATCAGGAATTTTTATATCTGTTCCATAATCATCCAGAGCTATAAATACAACAACCTTGTCATTTGGTCCTTCCATCCAGAGCTGAAGCTGAGAATGCTGGTCTGTTGTTCCAACTGACGGATAAGGCGAAAGCCCGGTGCCCTGCTTTCCAAGGCTTTCTCCCCAGAGCTGGCAGAACCATTCTGAAAATGACTTGAGCCTGTCAGCATAAGGCACAAGCACTGTAACTGACCTGCCAAACTTTTCTTTCATTAGATAAAGTGAACCTGCAAAAAGGTATGCCGGATTTTTGTATAAATCTCTCTGTATGCATGCTGCGTGCATCTGCCTCGCGCCTTCAAGCAGCGCCTTCACATTAAAACTGGCAGCCCCCGCAAGCAGAAGACCTACAGGACTCAGCACAGAGAACCGGCCTCCGACCGATGGAGGCACACTTAATGACATGATATTATGTTCTCTTGCTATCTTCCTAAGGCTGCCCTTTTCAGGATCAGTTGTTATTACTAGATGTTCCTGAGGATTCAGTCCAAGCTCTTTAAGCTTTCTCCATATGATCATAAAAGATGCTAGGGTTTCAGCTGTGCTGCCTGATTTTGTTACTACATTAACAATGCTGTGTTTTAGGTCAGCTGCATCGAGTATCTTTTGAAGAGTCATGGGATCGATATTGTCATATATGAAAAACCTGGGCTTGTTGAAGTTATTATGCAGAGGGCTGAGGGCCTCGAGTATTGATCTTGGTCCCAGAGCAGATCCGCCTATGCCAAGCAATATGAAGTTAGAAAAGTTAGCTGCCTTTTTTGCGGCAGCTTCTACGCTTGATATATCCTGATCTAAAAGCTCAAAAAAACCCAGGCCAGCCTGAGCGCCCATACCAAAAAACTTGTTCAATTGCCCGATATCAAGACTGTCCAATTCCTGAGACATGAGTCTTGATGAATCAACAGACTCGGATGTGATGTTCGTAAAATCAAACCTAATCATTATCATCCCTCCTGGTTGAACACTTTTTGCCAAGACTTACCAGATTCTTCGAAATAAACAGGACAACAAGAGCAATTATCGCGGCAACAGCAGCTATCTTAGTCAGCTTAAGCGCGAGAAGCACAAAAAGTATCGCTACTATTATTATCCAGTTAAACATAGTCTCTCCGAAAATATATTATTTAACTCTGCTTTCGGGCTCTTCTGATTCAATTGGGCATGTCTTCTTTTTAGATTCTATAAGACCCTCTTTTACGATTATTACAAACACTATGGTAAAACCTATGAGAACTCCGAAAAGATTCAGAAGCTTTAGTATAAAGAGTATCAACAGCAGTGAAAACATTATCAGCATTCTAAATGTTGTAAGCACCACCATTTTAAACTGCGGCTTTTCTGAACCTACCAGATTCTTTGCTCCCCATACAATTCCCCTGAAATTAGAAAGCCCCAGAGCTCCGCTAATCACAATGCTGAAAGCATAGATAATATCTGCAAAGATGAGCGATGAAACAGCTGCTGCCCCTATAGCTATTAGCGACTGGCTGGTTATCCTTTTTATCATCACTTCCATCGATAAACCCTCTCCTTATTTACCCTGTTTATTCACAACCCTGAATATCTCTCTGAATCCTGCAATTATGCCAACAAAAAGCATTATGAATGTCATATATGGAGATGTGCCCATCAAAGAGTCAAGTCCATACCCCATAGCCAGCCCCACAAATGTTGCTATCACAAGGTACATGCCGATGCTGCTGGCCTCAAGAAACTGCCTGAAAAAAGGCTTTTGATCCTGAGTATCCTTATCTTTTTTGTCGTTTTCATTAAGCATGAGTGTATGGATACTATAAAATTATGCAGAAGAAGGTTGCAACCAGGCTGAACTCAGCAATACTAGCAAGCGCCCTGCATTGCAGACAGATCATCCATTATAAAGAGCCTAAGAAGCTTGGCCACCTCTCTGTAGAATGCTGTTGCAGCAGCATCCTGTATCTTTCTGCAGTATTCCGGAATCCAGTTTATAAGATGCGTCTGCATAAACTGCATCTGCATATTGCCAGTGTCAGTTTCAACAAGATAAGCCATGAAAAAGAGTTCTGCAGATATGTGATCAGGCGGCAGGTTTAAATTATCATCCATAGCCAAGCCAGCTTTAGCATAAAACACTTGTGCGCTTTCTGCAGGCTCTGAAAAAAGCCAAGGTTCTGTATCAGGCCTGAAGTCATGCACAGATTGATAAGGCGAAAGCTTGGTCCCGGGGCTGAGAAATATTTTATTATAGTCTTCTCTTATCTCAAACGGGGCGTCAGATAGCTCTGATCCGAATAATTCATTAATTCCCTCAATAGCCTCATCTGAAGGCTCTTCAAGAAAAAGCGATGCAAATACCTTATAAAGAGCTCTGCGCTGGAATTTATCATCCTGACCTGAATAGTTCATCATCTCCTCCCCGTGTTTGGTATTAGTGTAACAAAAAAGAAAAGGCCCTGCCGGAGAGATCCGGCAGGGCCTTGAAGAAACAGAATCAGTGATCAAAATTCTTTGCTGCCTTTATTTTAGGCAGTGCGAATTTTGTGAGCGCTATAAAGATCATAGCGCCGAGCGCCCAGATTGCTATGCTGATAAGCATCTCTGGTGTCGTAGGCATATACTCATAAATTTCTCCCAGCGGATCAGGTGTCTGACCAGGTATTACAAGACCCATTCCCTTTTCAATGTAAACGCCGATTATCATCATGACAAGCGCAATATTTAGAGTCTTGTAGTTGTATCTGTACTTCGGTGTAAGCATTATCGCAAAAGCTGCAAGGTTAAGGACAACAGCTGTCCATATAAATGGCACAAGGTTGGTCTTACCGTCTATTCCAAAGAAGAGATAATGCATTGAAGCTCCATTCAGTGTGTGTGAATAGAAATCGGTAAAAATCTCAACAAAAAGGAAGAAAAGGTTTATGCCTAGAGCGTATGTGATTATCTCGGAAATCTTAAATATGGCCTTATCCTCGATATCCACCTTCTCATACTTTCTTAGCGCCTGGAATACAAGCAGCATAAGCGCAGGACCTGAGCAAAATGCTGATGCAAGGAATCTAGGTCCAAGTATTGAAACGTTCCAGAAAGGCCTTGCCTTGACAGCTCCGTAAAGAAAAGCTGTTACTGTGTGAATGCTGAATGCCATTGGTATTGAGAAAATAACTATAGGCAGAAGAATCTTTAGACTGTATGGTTTGCCCTGCGAGTAGCAGAAAAGCGCATAACCCAGCGCTGCAAGGTTAACAGCAAGGTAGCCATTAAGTACAAAGAAATCCCAACCAAGCAGTGATGCAGGAAAGTTGATTGTGCCGATTACAGGCAGCATGTGCCATACGAAAAGCGGACGTCCTACGTCAACCATTATAAAGAGCAGGCACATAATGATAGCCGTAACAGCCATTATCTCACCAAAGAGCACCACCTCTTTTATAGGCTTAAACTTATACAGGTATGCCGGAATAACCAGCAGAACAGCAGCAGCAGCAACTCCGACCAGGAATGTGAAGTTTGCGATATAGAATCCCCATGCTACCTGATCCCTCATGGCTGTGATTATAAGGCCTCTATCAACCTGCAGGTAGTATGCTCCGAGACCTACTGCAAGGATTGCCCCCAGTATGCCCATGAGCATGTAGTACTTCGGGCCACCCTTGAAAATGTTTGTTATATCTTTGAAGAAATTTATCAACGCGGTGGTCATTACTTGCCTCCCTCTGCCCTGTTTGATTTAACTCCGAAGAAGTAGAAAAACTGGGGCTTTGTATTGAGGTCTTCCTTGAGCCTGAAGACTCTGAAGTGTTCCATTGCCTTGCGTATCTCGCTGTTTGGATCTGCGAGATTGCCAAACTTTCTAGCGCCTACAGGACATGCCTCAACGCATGCTGGGTATCTGCCCTCCCTTGTACGCTGTATGCAGAATGTGCACTTCTCAACTGAACCTTTCGGTCTTGGACGGTTGCCGAGATAATGAGTATTTGGATTAAGCTGCTCAGCAGGAACATTAGGTGTGCCCCAATTGAATCGTCTTGCTCCATAAGGGCATGCTGCCATACAGTATCTGCAGCCTATGCACCAGTTATAATCAATAACAACTATTCCATCCTTTTCCTTCCATGTAGCCTTTGTTGGGCATACCTTTACGCACGGAGGATCTTCGCACTGCTGGCACTGGACAGGCAGATAAAAATATCCTGGTTCTGGCACCTGCTCAGGCTGATAGTATTTGTCAGCAGTCTGGAAGTCAGCCATCTTTGCGCCTTTTTTCATCTTCAGAACGCTTATCCACTGGATCTGCGGATCTCTGGACTGGTTATTCTCCTCAACGCATGCCTGCACGCATTTTCTGCAGCCTATGCATCTTCCGATATCAAGGCCGTATCCAAAAACAACATTTTCCATAGGCTTGGTAGCTTTAACTTTTACTTCTTTGCTGAACTGTTTTGAGTAGTCTTTTTCGAGGCGGTCTATGACTTTCTTTATTTCTTCGTCACTCATCTCTCTGAAATGTTTTTGAAAAAAACTCTCCAGAAAGCCTGCGTCAGCATCTGCCGGCGGCAGAGCCATGGCAGCTGCGCCAAGTGCAGCGCCTTTCAGAAAGGTTCTGCGGTCAAGATCAATTGCAGCCGGGTGTTTTCTTGTATTCTTTATCATAACCAGGTCACTCCTCCTGTTTTTATTTTTTCTTCTTGTAGATTATTTTTTCTGGTCTTTCAGGAGCAGGCATAGGCTTTATAGCTTTGAATGCCGGCTGGTGCTGATCATGACAGCTGAGGCAATTTTCATAAACCTTTTTGCCGTTCCACATTCCTGTTCTCTTTCCATGAACACCATCCTGCCACTCCTTCAAAGAAGCGCCGTGGCACTGGCCGCAGAGCAGGGCTGAATCGTTATAGTCAATGAGATCTCCATTGGCAAGCTTCAGCTTGTCTCTGTTCTTCTCATCGTGACAGCTATAACACCAGCCTGTAGGCATATGCTTGAGAGTTATTTCGGTATGAAATGTGAGCGCCCTCTCTTTCTTGTTTACAGGCATTGCTGAGTGGCACTGAGAGCATGGAAAAAATGCCATCTTTGGCGCTGGTGTTACAGTATCCGGAGCATGTACCAACGGCTTTGCCGCGGTCTGCTTCGGCTGCTGCTTTGCTACCTGCTCAGCCTGTGGCTGCGCCTGCACACCTGACTGGATCAGGAATACTGACAATGCTGTTGCTGCCAGTAGGGTGAAAAAAACTGCTTTCATTTTTTTCATAAGCATCCCTCATCTTGATTTATTTATTTCAGCATGTTGACTGATCAGTTTAAAACGCAAAATTTTACAATAATAAATTAATTAAAAGCAAGAAAACATAATACCGCGGTCAAGAGCTCCGAAGCCTTCGGACCGCGGTATTATAAGAACGCTATATTTTTTTAAATGAATCGTATGCAGCAGAAACGGTCTTTTTAATGTCCGATGATGAGTGTGCAAGAGATATGAATCCTGCCTCAAACTGGCTGGGAGCCAGATATACTCCTCTGTTAAGCATATTAACGAAGAACCTTCCGAACTTTGCTGTGTCTGCCAGCTTTGCGGACTCATAATCATAAACTTCTGAATCGGTAAAATAAGTACAAAACATAGTGCCTGCCCTGTAAAATTTTGCAGAAACTCCAGCTCTTGAGGCAGCATCTTTAAGTCCATCTTCAAGCTGCTGCATAGACTTCTCCAGTTTTTTATATACATCCTTGCTGCTTATTATTTTGAGTGTTTCTATACCTGCTGTCATGGCAACAGGATTTCCAGACAGTGTGCCTGCCTGATATACAGGTCCTTCCGGAGCTACCATAGACATAATCTCGTTTCTGCCGCCATATGCTCCCACAGGAAGTCCGCCGCCGATCACCTTGCCAAGGCATGTGAGATCCGGCTTTATACCAAATTTTTTCTGCGCGCCTCCGTATGAAACTCTGAAGCCTGTCATAACCTCGTCAAAGATTAATACAATGCCGTATTTTGAGGTAATTTCGCGAAGTGTCTCAAGAAACCCGGGCTTTGGTAGAACGCATCCGATATTGCCTACCACAGGCTCAACTATTACGCATGCAATGGATTTCCAATCCTTTTTGACAAGACTGGCAAAAGCCTTGGCATCATTATATGGAAGAGTAATTGTGTTTTTTGCATAATCAGCTGGCACGCCCGGACTGTCAGGAACTCCAAATGTCATAGCTCCGGAACCTGCTTTTACAAGCAGCCCGTCTGAGTGTCCATGATAGCAGCCCTCGAACTTTACTATTTTGTCTCTCTTTGTAAAGCCGCGTGCAACTCTTATAGCGCTCATTGCTGCCTCTGTGCCTGAGCTCACCATCCTAAGCTTTTCTATTGAGGGATACGCCTTTATTACCAGCTCTGCCAGCTCAACTTCTAAAGGGCATGGAGCTCCGTAGCTTGTTCCTCTTTCAACAGCTGATTTGATCGCCTTTACTACAGAGGGGTTGGCATGTCCTGCTATCATCGGCCCCCATGAAAGAACATAATCTATAAACTCATTGCCATCTACATCAAAAATTTTAGATCCCTTGGCCTTGGATATAAAAAGCGGAGAACCGCCAACAGCCCTGAATGCTCTCACAGGACTGTTAACTCCAAGCGGCATCAGTTTTGATGCTTTTTTGTAAAGCATTTTTGATCTGTTAGTCTTCATCAACCCTTCCTTTAAGTCTTATTTGCATCTGCTTCGAGCTGCAGTCTTCTTTTTGGTTGAAGTCTTTGCAGCCGGCCTTTTTCTTGTCTTGAAAATTTTTGCGGATGAATCAACAAGCATCTCTGGTATATCAAATCCATCATCAGGGAAAGAGACTACAGCAGATCTTAGTGAAACTTTTACACCGCCTCTTTTGCCCACAAATCTTGTTGATGCCACAGCCTTGCCTATCTTGTCAGCAAGCACATAGGCTCCATCCTTGCCTGTGTAAGGCACAATTACAGCAAACTGCTCATCCCCTATTCTGCCGCCTATATCCGTATTTCTGCATTTCTGACTGATTAACCTGGATATATCTATAAGCAGCTTGTCAGCAAGCAGACTTCCATTTGCCTTATGGAATTTGTCGAAATCTTCAACCTTGAGAAATACTATGCTGATTTCGTATGAATATCTTAACGCAAGCTTCATAAGCATCTCTGCCTGGTGATAAAGAGATTCAGCATTATGAAGACCTGTAAGAGTGTCGAGTTTGGCCTGCTTTTCGAGCTCATCAACCAACCTAGTCTTCTCTATAGCCACAACTGCCTGAGAAGCAAAAATATTCAGCAAAAGGCTTTCCTGATCACTGAATTTCTCCCTATTCTTCCTGAAGACAGTTATACATCCAAGAGCTGTATCTTTTGTCCTAAGCGGAATACAGAGGACTGACTTTACGCCCTTGATGCCAGCTGTCTCTTTTTTAGATATTTTTTTATCCTTCTGCATATCAATACTGGTGTACTGCTTCCCTGTAATAACAACATGCCCGCCGACCCCTTCTGCAAGACCCAGATTAGGCTGCTCAAAAAAACCTTCTTCAGAGTCATATCCCTTTATCAGCTTCAGGTCTCCTGAATCCATGTCAAATAGCCTGATTGCAGCAGCATCAGCCTTTGTAAGCTGGGCAGCTGTCTTGATAATGTGCTCAAACACACTATCGATCCCGTCAAAAACCAGCACCCGTTCAGCAATAAAAAAAATCCTGTTCAGCATATCCGTACTGATCATTGCCTTTACCATTGGTTCCCTCCGAACCTCCGAAAATATCTCAAAGTTAACACAAAATATCGCTAAAACGCAAAGAGATAAGGCATTTGATTCCTATAACAAAAGATGCCTTGTAGTAGCCAAACAGACCGCCGTCCTAAGATATCCTGGCGCTTTACAACAGCGCTGTCCATAAGATGAGTAAATCAAAGAAAGTATTAGTAGCCTTATTACATGAATTTCAAGAGAGGACTTTCCAGAGCGTTGTAATGCCTAACAGCAGGGTGATAAATCCTATAATTACTCGAAGCTTGTCGGTTTTTATCACCTTTACTGTCCAGGCTGAAAACGGCACTGACAAAAGCGCTCCCAAACATAACCATGGAGCCAAACTCCAATCTATAACTTGGGAACTTGCCATATAAACAGACACCCCGACCAGGCAGGTTGTTCCCTCAGCAAGCGACGTTATACCTATAGCATTTTTGCCATCCACACCAGCCAGCAGCTGTCCTCCTGTAACAACAGGGCCGTATCCTCCACCGCTTATCCCCTTGTTAAATGAAGCTAGTATACCGAGGCCAATTATTCTGGACCATGAAAAATCGAACTTTCTATTCAGGGTTAACAATATGATAATCCCTATTACAAAAATGAGCGCTCCAATATAGAGTTTCAGAAAAAACTGGGGAAGCCTTAAGGCTAGACAGACAGAAGCAACTGTGCCAACAATTGAACACGAAGCAATTATTATTGTTATTTTGAGATGAATAGGCAGTCCGTGCTGCACACCTTTTACAAAACCGACTTCGCGCAGACGACTGAAGATTAGGGAGATTCTCATTGTCTTTGGAAGCAGGCTCACATTTCCCATAGCATGATGAGTAAATCCTGCTAAAAAACCTGTAAACAGCTCTGAAAGCAGTACAGCAGGAACAATCTGCAAAGGCTCAAACCCGATCAAAAGCAACACAGGAGTGAGTGTTGTGCCATATCCCATCCCTACGGTAGAGTCAACGTACTCGCCGATAAAAGCGAGTACAACAAGAATAAGAACAACACCTGCTGCCATATCAATATTCATACCCAGCATCCTTTATGCTTATTGATCAGATCTAATTACGCAATAACATTATCGGCACAATAAATTATTTGTCCAGCGCCAGCTTCTAAAGCTGCTCCTCACACTATGCCATCTGCTAAAATCTCTGGAAATAAGTTGTTATTACAGCAAATGACATATGCTATAATTTGCTTGATTTAATTAGCTAAACAAGGCGATTCAGTGTACTAAATAAATGACCTTTCTAAAGTTTATACGCTGCTCACCATAAAGGAGAACCTATGAGAAGAGTTCTGTTTGCAAACACATTTAGCACAATATTACTTTTTATATTAACAGCCGCCTGCCAGGCTCTATCTGCATCAGCAGCTGAAATCGAACCCGCAACAAAGATACAGAATATAATCGTCTATTCAGACAGCGCCATGATCAAAAAAGAGGCTCGCTTCACCCTAAAAAAAGGCGAAAACATCATAAGAATACCCGGCATCACCCCTTATCTGTCTGATCAATCACTGCAGGTAAAGCTTAGTTCAAAATCAGCAGTGAAGATATCGGAAGTACAGATTGAAAAAACCTCTCTCAGAAAAACCTCCCAAGAAAAGATGGACAAGCTTAAGGCTAGGCTCGATGCTATTGATGAGCCAATTAAAAAATCCCTCAATGAATTATCCGTGATATCCAGCGCAGATGAGTTCATAAAAAAGCTGTCGCCTTTTGCGCAGAACCAGAAGGTTTCACAGGCAGAGGTTGAGGCATATGCAAAATTTCTCGAAAAGTCACTTACAGAAAACAACGCAAGAAAATTTAAAGCGGAATTTAAGCTCAAAAAACTTCAGGAAGAAAAGACTGCTGTAGAAAAAGAGATTAAGGCGCTTAACACCCCTGACAACAGCAAACAGATAAGCATAACAATATTTGCTAAGGATGATATTAAGGAAGCTACCCTCGACTTGTCATACATTGTTAAGAATGCAGGCTGGACTCCGCTTTATGAAGTAAGAGCAGACTCAAGCACATCAAAGATAGAATTCAGCTCTTTTGCTACTATCAAGCAGGCAACTGGCGAAGACTGGAACGATGTTGATGTAGAGGTCTCCACAGCAAAGCCATACAACACGGCAGCGCCTGCTGATCTGACTGCATGGAATATAGACATCTATAAGCCCAGAACCTATCCGGCTTATCGCTCAGCAAAAGAAGAGCTGATGTCCATATCAAAAAGCGCCCAAGCTCTTGAGACGGACAAACAGCCTTTTGAAGAGACGCAGATAAAAGCAGAAACAACTTCATTCAGCTTTGTGATACCCCAAAAGATATCTATCCCTGCAGACAACCAGCAGCACAGGGTACTGCTTGCGGCAATAGAAAAGAAGACAGACTTCAGCTATTTTGCAATACCCAAGCTCTCCGGACATGCATATCTGAAGGCAGATTTCAAAAACCCTTTTGCCTTTCCACTGCTGCACGGAAGGATGAATTTATTTCTTGACAGCAGGCTTACTAGCACATCATTTACAGGCAAAACCTTTGCACCTGATGAGGATATGAGGCTTTCACTAGGAATTGACGAATCAATAACAGTAACCAGAAAGCTCCAAAGGAAGTTTACAGGCTATTCAGGCCTATTCACAAAAGGAATTAAGATAAACTATGAATACCTAAACGAAATAAAAAACAATAAAAACAAGGCGGTAGCAATATCAGTAATAGACAATGTCCCAATATCACTAAATGAAAAGATAAAGGTATCGCTAGAAACTCCGAAAAAAGAAGAGACCTACATCACTGCTGAAGGAATAATAACCTGGAAGCTTAACTTGGCATCAGGAGAGAAAATGGCCCTGCCACTCAAATTCAGGGTGGAGCATCCAAAGGAGATAAAGGTCTCAGGACTCGAATAAATTTTCATTTAAAAAGCATATAAAAGGAGCTTTTGATGAATCAAAAAGCTGTTGTAAGAGCTAGCAAGCCTGCGCTTATAGCAGGAATAATTGTGACCGCAGCATTTCTATTGATGGGCATATTCTTTTTCGGGCTTCTGGCTTATGAAGGCTCTGTCGTGGGAATGGCATTCATGGGCTTCTGGATAACCATGGTGCTTGTCATCATGGGCATCTATATCTACAATCTTAAAAACTATAAAAATATGGATAAAAACATCGCTGGAGAGATAGTGCTGCCAGATACAATTCAGACCGGAGAGCCGGACTTTGATGAAAAGCTCCGCAGAATAGAAGACCTGCATAAAAGCGGCCTGATAACAGAAGACGAGTACAGGAAGAAGCGCTCAGAGGTTATGGATAAGAAGTGGTGATGTTTTTTGTTCTGAATTTTCACGCAGCAGGGTTACGGGAGGGATTGTGGCAAGCAAGTTAATTGCCTCTATTATTTCATGCATTATGGCAACAGGAATCATATTTCTTTCATCTCTTATTACATCAGCTGATGAAAATTCAGCAGTTCAGTCAATAAAAGACTCTGCATCAGAAACACTATTTATGTACCTTAATAAGGGCGGCGGTGACCCTGATATGGTCAGAATGCTGATCAAAGAAGGAGCAGACCCTAGCTATTATGACAAAAGATACCGGATTTCCCTGCTGCTTAATGCGGTTCATTACGGCAGGACAGAGGCTGTCAAGGTACTTCTAGAAAATAACGCAGATATACACTTCAGAAATGAAGAGGGCACCTCTGCCATCTATGCAGCAGCCCATCAGCAGCATCCGGAGATTGTGAGAATGCTTATTGATAAGGGAGCTGATGTCAACTCCAAAAACGTGTTCAGTTATACGCCTCTGCGTGCAGCTGCAAGAGCAGGCAATCTGGAAATAGTAAAAATGCTCATCTCCAGCGGAGCAGATATAAAAAGCAAAGACAGCAGAGGCGACACTCCTCTGCATAACGCTGTTGACAAAGGTAAGCAGCAGGTAGTTCTGCTTCTTCTTGAAAAAGGCGCTGATATAAATGCAATTGGCCGCGTTGGCGATACACCCCTGCACGCTGCAGTTTCTTATGGAGACTATGAACTTACAGCACTGCTGCTCAAGCATGGCGCTGATACAAGCATAAAAAATGCTTTTGGATATACCCCTCTGAACCTTGCTATACGCAGGGGATTCGATGAAATTGTCAAGCTCTTGAACAAAGCAAGGGGTGAAAAGCTTTGATCAGGAAAAACAGCATAGCCGGAGCGCTCGCAATCACATCAGCCGCGATCATAATGATATGCCCTTCTGCTGCTTTCAGCGGCGCTTATGACCAGTTACGAAGCATTGCCGGAGGAGGAGCAAATGTGCCTCCTGTCGGAGCTCCGCAATGCGTGGGCAATTGCAACCGGACTTCACCTCCGCCTCCTGTGCATGACGACTCTGCACAACGTGAAGCTGAAAGGCGAGAGGCAGAGAGGCGCAAGATTGAAGAACGCCAGCGCGTGGAATCAATGGATGACGCTAATGAAAAAGGCATAGACTGCTATGAACGCGGAGACTGGCAATGCGCAATACGCAACTTCGAGCTTGCGCTCCAATACAGCCCGCATAATCCTGCTCTCATCAGCAATCTCAACAAAGCAAAGGAAAAGGCAAAACAGCAGCAGAATATAACAAAGCCGCCTCAGTATGTGCAGCCTAAACCTGCGCCAGTCCAGCCTGCTCCAAAACCTGCGGCTACGAAAGCTCATAAACCTGTTAACCAGCCTGCACCAAAATGGCCTCCAACCAAAGAGCAGGAGATACAGACCGCCAAGAAGCGGCTCTCTGAGCTTCAACACAACATAAAAACAATACAGGGGCATCTGAGAACATTTTCAAAAGCGATGCTTAACAATAACTCACAGCTCGAATCTTGGGAAAACACAGTTGATGCTGCTGTTAAAGATACATGGGAGAAGGGAACCGACTACCTTCTAAGCCTGCCGTTTGACTATGGCACCCACAAACTTGAGGAGCTTGCTAAAGCGAGGTCATCTGAAATAAACAAGGAAGCGTTAAGAGCTCTTGAAGAACTAACAGGCACAACTGACCCTGCAAAGAAAGCCCGTTACAGGGCAGCATACCACTGGCTGAAAAAAGAACAAAAGATAGCTGACTACGAAATCACACAGCTCAATAATTTAGGCGCTCTCAAAACAACATATGACCTATACGCATGGGATATTTCTCGCGATGAAGATTATAAAAAGACGATTGAAGGATTGAGCTGGCTTGCAGGCATCATATCAAAACCATTCAGCCATATAAAAATGTCAGTAGAAGCCTACACAAATCTGATCTCCGAGTGTGTTGCATGGAGAAACATAAGCCAGATAACAAAAAAGAACGAGGCATACTCAAAAAAAGTTAAAGAACTATCATTTAGAATGGAGAAGCATATGAAAGAGACAGAGTGTCTCCAGAATTGTATCAGCAACTACAGCGACGGATGCGTTAACAGATGCAGAGGCGGAAGCAGGCTACATACTCCTCCGCCAATGCTATAAATAGAGTTAAAGGAATTTAAGAGTTAGGGGGGTCAGAAAATTATCTGACGCTAATATAAATTGGAGGAATCAGCATAATGTTCAAAAAAGGTCTTAAAACACTTATCCTTTTATCTGCTGCGGTACTGCTGATCTATGGATGCGTGCCACCACAATCGGTCAATCAGACATCAAACACAAGGCAGGCTGCTTCAACCAGTCTCAAACTATGGTATGAAGGAACTTACGGAAAGGCTGGTCACCACATGGTGGCACAACCCAAAGGCAGCTGTCCTGTTACATGGAATGCAAACAATCCAACCCTGCTAAGCACACTGCCGCCTGGATTAAAACTGAATGCATTTAATATTGAGGGAACACCTGAGCAGCCGGGAAGATGGATATCTAAAGTTCGCTTCACAGGTCTGTCATGTCAGGGGAAAAGCTACCCTGATCAGACAGTAACAATTAATTTCAACATCGAAGGCGATGCTCCAAGGAAAATAAAATAGCAGGTCAAATCAATAGCACTTATTGAACTTACCTGCACAACAAATTGAGGAAAATGAATATGCCAGAATCAAATATATGCTGAAAATACTGAATGACAATGTTTTGGCTGCAGGCATAACAAGCCATGTCATTGCTGTTCTGGTCAGTATGGCTACTGTTGCAGGAGCTGACACCTTTTTCAGTATTGTTTATCCATTTTCATGGGCAGCAATAACACTGGGTATTTATGCAGCCTTGAAATTACAATGCAATTCACCCTTGAAAAGCTGGCGTTTCTATCTGGCAGCTATCGCGGCTCTCATCCCGATTATCGGTGTTATAAGCGTATTGATTATATTGAGATCAAACAGAAGTACAGAGTCCTACAAGTCAAAAAACAATCCGATTTTACTTCTTATCTTGATCCTTCTTCTGGCTATACTCTTCATATTTGTTGCCCAGCAGCAAGACTCCTACTTTAAAGATAAAAATAGATCTGCGCATTATGAAAGGAGAATCTGACAATGCTTAAATCAATATTCAGAATCAACAGACTGCACTTCCTGGCTGCGGCTATCACAGCAGCCCTGACGATCATGCTCTTTTCAGCCCAATCTGCATTCACTGAGGATTTTAAAAAGTATGTCATGGACAACAACTACTTCAGCTGCGACATACCATCAAGCTGGGATCTTATACGAGAGAAAGAAAAAGATGAGGATTACAAAATATATGAAATACAGTTGATTAGCCCGCGTGCAGACAAGGCGCCAACAATGATCTTTGTTTCATACTACGCCAAAGATAATGAAGACTTTAACAACTATAAAGATTTTCTTAACAGAAACTCAAAAAATGTACTTGGAGAGACAAAAAACAAAAGAGAGAATTATGGATCTGTTACAGAAACAGGGCTTAACGGTACCATCGCATTCTCACTGCAGCGCGAACGCCTGAGATATCTCTATCCCCAGAGCAAATCTGATGAGAGTGTCAGCATCAAAGAGCAGATCTATGTAGTGCCTGCCAAAGAAGGTTTTTATGTGCTGCACTACTCAACATCATCAGCTCTATATAATGTTTTCCTGCCGGTCTTCGATCGGATAGTAAAAACCTTCAGAACAAAAGAGCAATAGTTTTATACACACCTCGACAAGGAGCCTAAATGTTAAAAAAAATGTCTATAGCTGCCTTAGCCTCCATCTGTATAGTTGCTTATGCTTCTGCATATGAAACAGAAAAAAACGCTCAATCAAACCTTTCAGAAGAGATCAAAAATGCAGCAGAAGGCGCTTCACCTGACCAGGAATTCGCAACATACGAATACAAAGGCATTTTTGTCTGCGACATACCAAGACAATGGAGAATAGATGATGGCACAATGCAGTTCGGCCTCTCGGCTGATGAAAAAAGAGTTTATGGCATACACATATTTGCTCCGTTCTCTGGTGACAAGCCTGTGCGAATATCAGTACACTTTTATGCTGAAGGCAATCTCATCCATAAAAGCATCGAAAGGTATATAAAAGCACACGCACAGCCAATACTTGGCTATGTACCAGAAGGCAGCAACTACGGGGCTGTGAAAGATGCATTAATTGCCGGCAGAAAGGCAAGAATATTTGAGCGAAAAAAGAGCGAGTTTGTCGCGGGCAGATCATTAAAAAGACTTGATGAGAATGACCCCAGAGTTTACGAAAGAATGGCAAAAAAGATTTATATGATTGAAAAGTTTATTGCCATGCCTGCGGAGAAAGGCTTCTACGCGCTCAGCTTTCATGCTCCAGAAGAAGATGCGCATCTTTTTCAGCAGGCATTCGACAGAGTAGTAAACTCATTCAAGCCATTAAAATAGTTTAGCCATTTGCTTATACTAATAATATGAACAACGAATACACCAGACACACTGAACTGATTGACAGGCTATCTGATCTCTGCGGTATTATCCCGGAGTACTGGGACATCTTCGGCAAAAGGCGTGTTGCAGATACTGAAGCCAAAAAATCAGCCCTAACGGCTATGGGGCTAAGTGTAGATACCGTTGAAGATACAGATGCTGAACTCAAACGCCTCACATCAGCTGCAGCGCAAAAGTTTATGGAGCCGGTATACATAATACCTGCGGAATCTGAAAAGCTCTGCATAACCGTTCAGGTTCCGCTGCCACAGGAAGGCAGGCGCATATCTTTTGACTGGATCCTCAGCAGCGAATCTGGTGACGAGCTCACAATCAACAAGACAGATTCACCATACGAAATCTTATGGACATACGAGTTTGACAACGTTTTGTATGCAAAGGTATCTGTATGCCTTTTCAGCAGTAACGATATGCACCCTTCACCAGGATATTACCATCTTGAACTGAGCTGCTCATCAGATGAAACAGGCAGCACACTAGCATCCTCAAGAGTGATCATAGCGCCTGATCAATGTTATATGCCTGATTCGCTAAAGAGCATTAAGCGGTGGGGGCTTATGATCAATCTTTATGCTCTGCGCACAGAAAAGAATATCGGCATCGGCAACATAGGCCAGCTGCAGGATATAATAATGAAAGCCGCGAAGCTGGGAAGCAGTTTTGTTGGAATAAACCCGCTTAATGCTATACCCAACAAGGCGCCTTTTGGCATAAGCCCATACTCTCCGATAAGCAGACTATATAAAAACTTCCTCTACCTCGACCTCGACAGTATTGCCGAGCTGGTCGGGCTGCCGGAACATCAGGCAATGATCAGATCTGAAGGGTTTGGCGCAGAGCTAGAAAAACTGAACAGATCTAATATGATAGATTACGAAAAGAGCGCCAGCCTGAAAGAGTCTGCGCTCAGAATGGCATTTGAGCGTTTTTATACTGAGCACTATCTGCAGTCAACTCAAAGGTCATATGAGTTCAAAAACTATGTATCATCACAGGGCTGGATACTGAGGCAATACGCTGCATACATGGCTTTGTCAGAATATTTCGCAGACAGAAATCCTGAAGATGTATTCTCCTGGATGAACTGGCCTGAAGAGTACAGGGATCCAAACAGCCATAAGGTGCTGGAGTTTACACAGGAAAACAGAAAAGCTATCCTCTACTGGAAATACATCCAGTGGCTGATCGACAAACAGCTTGGTGAAACCACAGCTGTAGCAGAAAGATCAGGAATGGACATAGGCATATATCACGATCTAGCTGTCGGCTCTGTATCAAATGGAAGCGACATATGGAGCTTTAGAGATATTTTTGCACTCTCCATGGATACAGGCGCACCACCTGATGACTTTAACCCTGACGGCCAGAACTGGGGATTTCCTCCAATGATGCCTGACAAAATGCGCGAGTCAGGATATGAGTATTTCATACAGACACTTAGGCAGAACATGCGCCACTGCGGAGCCATAAGAATAGACCACGCACTCGGCATGTTCAGGCGCTACTGGATACCAAAAGGCAGACACGCCAGAGACGGGGTTTATGTAAGGTATCCTGCTGATGATCTCTTCAGGATTATAGCGCTCGAAAGCACACTGAATAATACAGTGGTCATTGCGGAAGATCTCGGTACTATAGGTGAAAATGTTACTGATACACTCCAAAAATATTCTGCGCTCTCATATAAGCTGCTCTACTTTCAAAGAAACTATCCAGACCCTGATTTTATGATGCCTGAAAGCTATCCTAACATGGCAATATGCTCTGTAACCACACACGATCTACCCACGCTCTTCGGCTTTTGGGCAGGGAAAGATATTAATCTGCGCAGAAGGCTGAACATCATAAAAGATGAACAAGAGCTGGAAAGGGCATTTACAGAGAGGCTGCGTGACAAGAGACTGCTTGTTGACAAGCTATCTGATGCCGGCATAGATATATCAGGGATTAATGCAGAAATAACGCCAAAGCTCTGCGCTGCTGTTTATGAGTTTCTATCAAAAACCCCATGCCTGCTTCTGGCTCTGAATCTTGACGATATTCTAGGCACAATGGAACAGCAAAATATGCCAGGCACAATTGATGAGCATCCAAACTGGAGACAGAAGACCGAACAGACTCTTAAAGAGATAATGGGTGATGCCCTGCTGAAAGAGCTGGCTGCAAGATTCGCTGCTACAGGCAGAGGACTCTCAATAAATAACACTCCGTAACCAAACCTTCTTTCTTCAGATAACTAACAAAAAACATGACAATTCAACAGATTTAATAATTATTACTAGCTGCCGATAACATATTTGAGGGACTCAACATGCCAAAGAAGATAACCAGATCACTGAAACTTACTTCAAGGTGTCCGCATCTTGTAAAGGGCTCCCTGTCTTACTGCAAGGCAAACAAAACACCATACAACCCCAGCCATTTTCAGCTCAAAGAGTATTGCGCTGCAAAATCACACCAGAAATGCCCTTTTTACGGATAAGCTTTTCTAGATTACTGCTGTTTACATTTGTAACATTCTTGTAACTTTCAGTTCATTGCCCAGAAACCTCCATCTTTTATTCTATTCAAAGAAGCTCCATAATTTTTTATGGGGCGCTGAAAAAACAGCACAATAAATTTGGAGGTATTATGACAAGATTAAAAATATTAGCAGCACTGATCAGCTGCCTGATTTTTTACGCAGTTCCATCTGCTGCATCAGAAAATCTTAACGGCGCAGGCGCATCATTCCCTGCCCCTGTGTATCAATCATGGGCTTATGACTACAACAAGGCAACTGGCATAAGGATCAACTACCAGTCAATAGGTTCCGGCGGAGGCCAGAGACAGATAGTTAACAGGACTGTGGACTTTGGCGCATCTGATGACCCGCTCAAGCCTGAGCAGCTCAAAAAGGATAATCTGATTCAGTTTCCTGCTGTAATCGGCGGAGTTGTTGCAGTAGTAAACATAGCAGGAGTTAAAGAGGGTGAACTCAGGCTCGATGCTGACACTCTATCAAAAATATTTCTCGGTGAGATCAAGACCTGGGATGACAGCAGGATAAAAACCCTTAACCCAAAAACTGCTCTGCCGGCAAAACCTATAACAGTTGTTCACAGATCTGACGGATCAGGCACAACCGCGATATTCACAAACTACCTGACCTCTGTAAGCGCAGACTGGAAATCAAAAGTCGGAGAAGGAAAGGCTGTGAAGTGGCCTGTCGGAATCGGCGGCAAGGGCAACGAAGGTGTTGCGAATTATGTTAGACAGACACCCAACTCTATCGGATATGTAGAATTCGCCTACGCAAAGCAGAACAAACTCGCGTTTACACAGCTGAAAAACAGGGCAGGCAGCTTTGTTAACCCCGGATTCGACTCATTCGAAGATGCTGCTGACACCGGAGACTTTGACCCTAAAAAGGATTTTTACACATGGCTGAACAACACTCCCGGCAAAAACTCCTGGCCCATAGCAGGCGCAACATTCATTCTCCTTGCAAAAGACAAGACAGCTCAGAGCGCAAAGGCTGCAAAATTCTTTGAGTGGGCGTTCAAAAATGGTGATGCAAAGGCAAAAGAGCTTGTGTATGTACCGCTGCCAAAGAGCCTTAAGGATAAGATCAGATTATACTGGAAGCTGAACAGCATTCAATAATCATAGGGATAATCTACTGATCTTATGAAAAGAAAGAACCCTTTTGATCTCTCATTCTCCCTGCTCACAGCAGCAGCATCAGCAACTGTGCTGCTGCTCATGGCAGGGATATTCATTATCCTTGTTAAAGAGTCTTCCCTCTCGATAGAAAAGTTCGGCATATACAAATTCATAACAACAGTTGACTGGGATCCTGTAAAAGAGATCTTTGGAGCTGCAACCTCGATATACGGAACATTTGTCACAACACTTATCGCCATGCTTATTGCCATACCAACAGCAATAGGCATCGCAATTTTTGTTACAGAAGCAGCGCCGAACTTTCTGAAAGGCCCCATTGGTTCTGCAATCGAGCTGCTTGCAGCGATACCGAGCATTATATACGGCATGTGGGGACTCTTCACTCTGGCCCCGCTCATGTCCAGGTATATTGAACCATCCCTCCAGAAGGCATTTGGAGATGTACCTGTGTTGAACATACTCTTTCAGGGTACACCGATGGGCATAGACATACTCACAGCCAGCCTGATACTAAGCATTATGATCATACCTTTTACAGCGAGCATATCAAGGGATTCATTTAACCTTACACCTGCTGTTGTAAAAGAGTCTGCTTATGCCATGGGCGCAACAAAGTGGGAAGTTATAAAGAACATTGTGCTGCCATACTCCAAACTCGGAGTTTTCGGCGGTATAGCCCTTTCTCTCGGTAGGGCGCTCGGCGAGACCATGGCTGTCGCATTTGTGCTCGGCAACAAGCATCACATAACAGCTTCGCTTCTTGATCCAGCATCAACCATAACAGTGACGCTCGCAAACGAGTTCACAGAGGCTGATACAGACCTCTACCTGTCATCTCTCTTTTATCTGGCGCTTGTGCTCTTCATACTAAGTTTTGTAGTACTCGCTGTTGCAAAGTTCTTCTTATTAAGAGCTGAAAGAAGGTATTCACGATGAACATACAGAAAAGAAGAAAGATCGAGAGCTTTCTCGCGCTATCCTTCAGCACTGCGGCTGCTCTGTTTGGGCTTTTCTGGCTTATATTCATACTTTCTGATGTTGTAATTCATGGCGCTGCAGCCCTGAATCTAGACCTATTCACTAAAGACCCTGTGCCTCCCGGTGCCGAAGGCGGAGGATTAAGAAACGCCTTTGTCGGTCAGCTATTGATAACCTTTTTTGCAACACTGATAGGCGTGCCTGTAGGAGTGCTCGGAGGCACATTCATAGCAGAGTACGCAAGGGGTACAAAATTTGCGCGCATCATAAGCATACTTTCGGACATCATGGTGAGCGTGCCATCAATCGTTATCGGCACATTCATATATGCAGTGCTCGTAAAGCCGACAGGACAGTTCAGTGGATGGGCCGGCGCTATTGCACTCGCTGTAATAATGATACCCGTTGTGCTGCGAACCACAGAAGATATGCTATCTCTTGTACCATGGACTTTAAGAGAGGCTGCTTTTGCGCTGGGCGCGCCTTACTACAAAGTGATAGTGCAGGTAGTCTACAGGGGAGCTGCAACAGGCATACTAACAGGCATACTTTTATCTATGGCAAGGGTGGCGGGCGAGACAGCTCCGCTGCTCTTCACCTCATTTAACAATGCCTTCTTCTCTACGAACATGAACCAGCCTGTTGCATCGCTCACAGTAACTATTTTCAATTACGCAATGGGCCCTTACGAAACATGGCACCAGCAGGCATGGGCTGCATCATTCGTCATTACAATCTTTATTCTGATAATCACAATACTAGGGAGGCTCCTTATAAAGTGGAGGTACAAAAAGTGACAACAACCATAGAACTGGAGGTTAAGGGACTCAACTTTTACTATTCAGGCAAAACACAGGCTCTGAAGAATATCAACCTGCCGATATACAGCAGACAGGTAACAGCTCTTATCGGGCCTTCAGGCTGCGGAAAGACAACACTGCTAAGGTGCTTTAACAGAATGCATGACCTCTACCCGGGCAATATGTATGAAGGAGAGATACTGCATGAAGGCAGAAACATACTCTCAAATGAAAACGACCTGATACGGCTGCGCAGCAGAATAGGCATGGTTTTTCAAAAACCGACTCCTTTCCCGATGACAATATTCGACAATATAGCTTACGGGCTTAAACTTAAAGGTATAAAAAAGAGAGCTGAACTTGCTGAGCGTGTTGAAAAAGCCCTAAAGCATGCCGCACTCTGGAACGAGGCAAAAGACAAACTCAACGCAAGCGCCTACGACCTGTCAGGCGGTCAGCAGCAGAGGCTGGTTATAGCCCGCGCACTTGCTGTAGAGCCCGATGTGCTGCTCTTTGATGAACCCACATCTGCTCTTGATCCGATATCAACCGGAAAAATTGAAGAGCTCATAATGCATCTTAAAAACGAAGTTACTATAATTATAGTGACACACAATATGCAGCAGGCAGCAAGAATATCTGATATGACAGGGTTTATGATGCTTGGTGATCTTGTCGAATTCGATCATACACAAAAGATATTTACTGCACCTTCAGAAAAACTTACAGAAGACTATATTACAGGGAGGTTCGGATAATGACCGTGTTTGATGACGAGCTCTCTGAGCTCAAAGACAGAATACTAAAAATGGGGCTGCTCGTGGGCAGCAATGTAAAGGATGCAGTACAAGCACTTGTTGAGCGTGATGACGAGCTTGCGCACAAGGTTATTAAACTGGATCATACTGTCAACACATACGATGTTGAGATTGATGAAGAATCCATAAAGCTTATAGCTCTGCGCCAGCCCAAGGCTACAGACCTGCGTTTTCTAACCACAGCGATGAAAATAACAACAGATCTTGAACGCATGGGGGACTTTGCTGTAAATATTGCTGAAAAAGCTATTGAACTTAACAAAGAGCCTCTGCTAAAGCCATACATTGACATACCACGTATGAGCCAGATAGCACAAGAAATGATTAAGGGCGCACTTGAGGCATTTGTAAAAAGGGACAAAAATCTTGCAATGAATGTGATAGAGAGAGATGATGAGGTGGACAACCTTAAGCATCAGGTACAGAGAGAGCTGCTCTTTCTGATGATGGAAAATCCTACTACAGCATCAAGGGCTATGAAGGTGAGCTTTATTGCTCAGTATCTTGAACGCATAGCTGACCACACAACAAACATATGTGAGATGGTCATCTACCTTGTCGACGGCAGACTGATAAGGCATATGGCAAAACATGAAGAAGAGCCTGCTCAAGGTTAAGCCTAAAACATGCCTGACGACGTTCAGGCATGTTTATTCTAGTTAAGCACTTCGCGCACCTTAGCAGCCAGCTCTCTCACAGAAAATGGCTTCTGCACAAAGTTGACACCCTCATCAAGTATGCCATGCTGAGCTATTACATCAGCTGTATATCCTGACATGAACAGCTGTTTTAAGTTTGGATAAAGCCCGAGCATCCTTGCTGCAAGATCCTTTCCATTCATCTCGGGCATGATAACATCAGTTATCAGCAGATCAATTTTACCTGAATGCTCTGCTGCGATCTTCATGGCATCGTTGGGCCTGTTTGCTGTCAGCACCTTATATCCAAGAGTCTCAAGCATCACCTTTGCCATCACAAGTATTGAGGGTTCATCCTCAACAATCAGTACAATCTCTCCCTTGCCATGCTGGGGCTCAAGTTCTGATGATGCAACAGACTCAGCATCATCTTCAGCATTTTTCGCAAAGAATATTTTTATTGTTGTGCCGTGGTTGAGCTCACTGTATATTTTTATGAATCCTCTATTCTGCTGCACTATCCCATAAACAGTTGCAAGTCCCAGACCGGTGCCCTTACCAACATCCTTTGTTGTGAAAAATGGCTCAAACGCGCTCTTGAGAGTCTCTTTATCCATACCGCAGCCAGTATCACTCACAACTAGCTGGACATACTCTCCAGGGATAAAATCTGCATTTAGTGAGCAGAACTCGTCATCAAATACAACATTGCCGGTCTCTATGATAACCTTCCCAACACCAGAAATAGCATCGCGTGAATTTACACATAGATTTGCAAGAATCTGTTCCACTTGTGCTGGGTTTATTTTAACCTTATTTAAATCAACGCCAGGAAGCCATGAAAGCTCTATATCTTCACCAATCAGCCTCTGAAGCATCTTCAGCATACCCTCTATAGTCTTGTTCAGGTCAATAACCTTTGGCGATATTATCTGTTTTCTGGCAAAAGCAAGCAGCTGTTTTGTCAGATCAGCTGATCTATTTGCTGTCTTGTGTATCTCCTGAAGAGCAGTACGCAGAGGATTATCTGGCGCCATCTTTGAAAGCGCTATCTCTGAATAACCGATTATCACACCTAGCATATTGTTGAAGTCATGCGCAACGCCGCCTGCAAGCCTGCCCACAGACTCCATCTTCTGCGCCTGCATCAGCTGATTTTCAAGGGCCTTGCGCTGGGTAATGTCGCGCACAAACACCAGCGCTCCTTTTTTACCTTTATATACTATCGGATGAGCTGATGTCTCCACCCATACCTCGCTGCCATCAAGACGCAGATAGATCTGTTCAATGGATTTTGTTACAGGTTTTCTGTCTTCATTAAGCATTTTTATTCTTGCTTTCACAAGCTCATGAAAGTCCGGATGGAACCTGTCAAAAACAGATTTGCCTATAATTTGTGAAGCGTCTTCAGCTCCAAAAAGTTTGAGGGCCTCTTCATTAACATATGCAAACTTTCTGTCAGTCTGTATAAATATCGCATCAGGAGCACCAACGACTATGGCTCTGAAGCGTTCTTCGCTCTCCTTAATTGACGCATCCATTTTTTTACGTTCATTTATATCCTGATGTATACCCATAGCTAGCAAGGGGCTGCCGAATTGATCAAAATCTATAACCCTTCCTGCATCCATAAACCATTTCCAGACTCCATCCTTTGTGCGCATACGAATCTCATGCTCAAAACTTGTCAGCCTGCCTTCTCTCATTTCTTTCATTATCTCAGCCAGCTTCGGCTTGTCATCTGGATGAAGCAGTTCAGTAAATGATGTTGCCTCAGGCTTTATCTCTTTTGGATTAAACCCAAGCATGCGGATCCAAAGGTCATTATATTCAGTCCTGCCCGTACCAATATCCCAAACCCATGTGCCAAGATTTGCTGCTTCTAAAATTGTCTCTAGCTTCTTTTTCTGATCCAGAATCTCTTTCTCAGCCTTTCGCTCTGCTGTCTGATCGCGAAATACAAGCACAACCCCTGTTATCGCTCCCTCATCATTTTTTATAGGAGCTCCGCTGTCAGCTATCGGCCTCTCAACGCCATCTTTTGATATTAAAAGCGTATGGTTGGCAAGACCAACAACAGTACCCTCACGAAGCACTCTCGCAACAGGATTTTCAACCTGATGTCTTGTATACTCATTTATGATTTTAAATACCAGCTCAAGCGGCCTGCCTTTTGCTTCTTCATTGCTCCATCCTGTCAGCTCCTCAGCTACAGGGTTAAGCAGTTCAACCCTGCCCTGGGCATCTGTAGCTATAACAGCATCTCCTATTGATTTTAGGGTTATGCTCTGCCTCTCTATGCTCTGCCTGAGAGCTGATTCTGACTTGTATCTTGCCCTGAAGTTATTCTTCTCCTCGCGCTTGATTATGAACATGCCAAGAGCAACAAGCATACCTGCCACAGATGCTATCAGTCCGAGAATCAGCATAGCGTGAAACCGCCATCCAGCAAATATCTCTGACTTATCCTGCTTTGACACTACAAACCAGTTTGACCCCTCAACAGGCAGTATTGCTGAAATAACATTAACGCCGCGATAGTCTCTGCCCTCAAAAACCCCCTGTTTCCCCATTACAGCGATAACAGATGGAGTGTCTGTTTTTGTAAGCGGTATCCTGAGCTTTAAGGCAGTATCATGCCTATAACGCAGATCACTTAGGTAGAGGACATGTTCTCCATCTTTTCTGACCAATACCGTTTCAAGACTTAGTTCGCCTGCAACACTTTTGTCAATTAAAGGATAGAGGTGCTGAGCAGCGCTGCTGATAAAAATAAGAGCTCCTGCTTTTTGCTTTTCTTTACCCATAGTTGAAAAAATAGGAACTATTGTTGATATATGTGGTTCCTGAAAATCTGGACATATATGCAGATCTGTGAGCATAGCAGCATTCTTTTCAAATGCAGAAGATACCACTTTTGCATACGCCTGCGCGTTATTAACTCTACCTGTCAGACTCAGCTGAACATTGCCTTTGGCATCTATCAGAAGCACATCAGAATAGCCCGAATATCTCTGAAGGCTGGCAAATCTTGTTAGTATGAATCTTTTATCTTGATCGCTTCTGTTTATCAAGAAGCTGCTGAGCCCAGACATAAAAAAGGGGCTCTCCTGAATAACAAATGCCTCTGAAAGACGCTGGTCACGCCAGTATGCTATCTGATCTGCTTTGAGTTTTGCTATAAACATGAGGCGTTCCTGCGCCTCTGTTTTGTAGTGATGTTCCTGGGATTTGTATATCCATACCCCTGCTGAAATAAAAAGCAGAGAAAGGATAATTACAATGATTTTACTTCTGAGCGTTAACAGGCTCATCTGAAGCCTCCCTCAAGCTTATAAACTATAAAGCCAAAATGTTAACTATTATCCAGAAAATAATTTTATAGATTATGGCATATTAATAACTATTTCATAACTGCCGACGCTCACCTTTTCCATAATGCCCATATCCCACAAAAGCTCAGTTGCCCGAACCTTTGATGTTTTGGGCACTATTAATATAAGCCTGCTTCCTGAGCATGCAAGCGATTTCCATTCCTCTGCTTTACGCTGCGTTATGCTGTTTTCTGTCTCGACCTCAACAAGAGCCATCGTGAGGCCATGATTGGCGAGTGAAAGATCAGGAGACCCCTCTGGATGCAGAGAAATGCTGCTGTACTCTTTTGAGAGCTTCTGCTTCATATGCTCAACTATAAGATCATGAACCAGTTTTTCCCTTTCCAACTCTCCTCCCTATATCTTCTCTTTTTTAGAAAAATCCACTTTCACAACACTAGACTTTTCACTGTCTGGAGACTTTTTTTGCAGATCTAAAGACTTATCTTTGAGCGATTCACTTTTCTGCTCATCTGAACCAGCAGCCAAAAACTGGGCATTGATATCAGGTGAATATACAGCCACTATGTGCTCTGCTGGTATAAAACATTTTTGCGGTGCAGTTCCAAATGCCAGAGTTGCTGTTATACCAAAGTCGTCCCACTGAAAGCTCATATTTGAATTAAAAACAAGAACAAGACCCTGCTTTTTCTCCTGATCACTAAAACCACGCTTGCCGATAATAACATCAGGCGAGTATCTGACAACAATAAATACCCTGCCTGCCATTTCCATCATCTGATAAAAATTGTGCTTTTTCAAGCTGTTTAGATCTGTTTTTGTATGCATAACAATATAATAGCACTTTAATGCAATTCATTTAAAAAAGTGCCATTATTAAATATATGTAAAATCAAAGCCCGGTTGACATACAGCTTAATTGTATTCATAATTAGATAAGATTTATTTTAGAAGCAAGGCAAGCCTGTGCCATTATGGCACTCGAAAAACATTTTTTGGAGGAGTTATGAGCGAAAATGTTACATCAGGTCTCAGCAGAAGAGATTTTCTCACAGCAGCAGCAGTAACAGTTGCAGCAGGAGCCATAGGTGCGCCATCAATACTGCACGGCGCAGTAAAACATCAGCTTCCTAAGCTTCCTTTCGCTGAAAATGCACTTGAGCCCGTAATATCAGCCAAAACAATTTCATTCCACTATGGCAAACATCACAAAGCATATATTGACAATCTGAACAAGCTGATTGCAAAAACAGAATATGCTGATATGTCGCTAGAAAACATCATTAAGGCCACAGCAGGCAAATCTGACAAAGCTGGCATATTTAACAATGCCGCACAGGTATGGAACCACACATTCTACTGGAACTGCCTCAGCCCCAAAGGCGGCGGAAGACCTACAGGAAAGCTCCAGACTGCTCTTAATGCTTCATTCGGAGATTGCGAAAAATTTATGGCAGATTTCGCAAATGCAGCGATAACACAGTTCGGCAGCGGATGGGCATGGCTTGTTAAAGACGGCAAAAATCTTAAAATCGTCAAAACATCAAACGCAGAAACACCTCTTACACAGGGAGTTACTCCTCTGCTGACAATCGATGTATGGGAGCATGCATATTATCTTGACTATCAGAACAAGCGCGCTGATTATGTAGCAGCTGTGATTAAAAAACTTATGAACTGGAAGTTCGCAGAAGATCATATGTAGAAGGACTTAAAATTTTGAGTGCGGTTCGCAAATGAGAACCGCACTCTTTTATTTGTTATCTTTGCCCTCGCCTTAGTATTATCACGCCAAGACCAACAAATATCATCAGAAAGCTGAGAATCTGCCCCATTGTGAGCACGCCCATAATGTATCCAACCTGCACATCAGGCTCACGGAACATCTCGACTATAAATCTGAACACACCATAAAGCACAAGGAAGAGCCCAGATATCATGCCCTTGCTGAATCTATCCTTCAGCATCCATAGTACAGTAAACAGCACAACACCCTCGAGCATAAATTCATAGAGCTGAGACGGATGCCTCGGCATGCTGCCAGCGCCCGGAAAAACCATTGCCCATGGCACATCTGCAGCCCTGCCATAAAGCTCTCCATTTATAAAATTACCGATCCTGCCGAGTCCCAAACCTATCGGAGCTGTTATAACGACCATGTCAGAAAGCTGCCAGAAATCTACCCTGTATTTTTTGTAGAACAATATTCCCGCAACAAAAACTCCTATCAACGCTCCATGAAAGGACATGCCTCCCTGCCAGAGCGCAAAAATTTCGAGAGGTTTATGGATGTAGTAGCTGAAGTTATAAAAGAGCGCATAACCGAGCCGAGCGCCTATAAGCAGCCCGAGTATAAGATATGAGTATAGCGACTCCAGCGTGTCCTTTGGCAGGACAATATTTTTTCTTTTGAGCTGATACTTAACCAAAAGATATGAAGCCACAAAACCTGCAAGATACATAAGGCCGTACCATCTTACAGACAATGGGCCTATTTTGAAAATTTCAGGGTCAATATTGGGATAGTTGATCACTTGCGCCTCCGCAAAATTAATTGTGGACATTATAACGCAGATCAGCTTTTTCTTCTCCTGCAAATAGAGTACAATTTATAATTAGTCTTTATCCCGTGGAGTCAAGATGATACCTTACAAGGACGACAATCCTACTACAATAGTCCCATTTGTTACGATCGGGCTGATAGCAATAAACTGCGCCGTCTTCATATGGCAGATGCTCTCCGCGCAAGGTATGCAGCAGGTCGTGATGTCCTATGGCGCAATACCGGCCAATATCATCAGCTTAAGCGCCAACCAGCCTATACATCCGGTTGCAACTGTCTTTACTGCAATGTTCATGCATGGCGGCATATTCCATATAGCTGGCAACATGCTCTATTTATGGATATTTGGGAACAATATAGAAGATGCTTTGGGTCATTTCAGATTTCTCTTTTTTTACCTTTTTTGCGGTATTATCGCCGCTTACAGCCATGCATTACCATCAGCCCAATCTACAATACCCATGATCGGCGCCAGCGGAGCTGTCTCTGGGGTTCTCGGTGCGTATCTGCTATTGTTCCCAACCGCTAGAGTATATACTGTTATTTTTCTAGGATTTATTCTACAGAGAGTGGCGTTGCCAGCTATTGTTGTACTTGGATTCTGGATAGTAATACAGGTTATTAACGGATCTGTATCTTATAATTCAGAATCTGGCGGAGTTGCTTGGTTTGCCCATATCGGAGGCTTTGCTGCTGGACTGATAACTATTAAGCTGTGGCTTGTTGGCAGAGACTTCAAAAAACTCAGAAAAAAGCAGTATTACTGAGATAAATAGCTTTATTATCCGTTATTCCAGAATATAATCCTCTCAACGGCCTTGCTCAAAAAGAGACCTACGCGATATATTAGCACTCATCGGCATCGAGTGCTAACAACCTGAGAAGCTACTATGCAAATGCCGATTCATTTATCGGCATAATAATAACAAACAAATCTAAAACAGGAGGAATGCAAAGATGATTAAGCCGCTCAAAGACAGGGTAGTAGTAAAGTACTCTGAAGAGGAGATGGAAAAGACAGCAGGCGGGCTCTATGTGCCTGATGTTGCAAAAGAGAAGCCACAGAAGGGTTCCGTTGAGGCCATCGGCTCTGAAGTTAAGGAAGTTAAGAAGGGCAATGTTGTACTTTTTGACAAATACTCAGGATCAAAGATAAAGATCGATGACACTGAGTACCTCATCATCAAAGAAGAAGACATTCTAGGAATAATCGAATAACCACAATCACTAAAAGGAGGACTGACAGATGGCAGCAAAGCAACTTTTATTTGATGAAGCAGCAAGACAGGCGATCCTCAGAGGCGTTACAGCCCTCTCTGACGCTGTTAAGGCAACACTCGGCCCCAGAGGCAGAAACGTTATTATCGACAGGAAGTTCGGTTCGCCAAATATAACAAAAGACGGCGTAACCGTAGCAAAAGAAGTGGAGCTGAAAGACCCTTACGAGAATATGGGCGCTCAGCTTGTAAGAGAGGTTGCTTCAAAGACCTCTGATATAGCTGGAGACGGAACAACAACTGCAACCGTACTAGCATACTCAATCTACAAAGAGGGTATGAAGTATGTAACAGCAGGAGCAAATGCAATAGACCTTAAAAGGGGTATAGACAAGGCTGTTGAGGCTGTTGTTGAAGAGCTCAAAAAGATGTCCAAGAGCGTTTCTGACAAAAAGGAGATCGCTCAGGTCGGCACAATATCAGCAAACAACGATCCTTCAATTGGAGAGCTTATTGCCGAGGCTATGGACAAGGTAGGAAAGGACGGAGTTATAACTGTTGAAGAGGCAAAAAGCATGGCAACAACACTTGATGTTGTTGAGGGCATGCAGTTCGACAGAGGATATATATCCCCATACTTCATAACTGATCCTGACAGAATGCAGGCTATGCTTGACGATCCTTTCATACTTATACATGACAAGAAGATCTCCAGCATGAAAGATCTGCTCCCTGTGCTCGAGCAGGTAGCAAAAATGGGCAAGCCTCTCTGCATTATCGCTGAGGACATAGAGGGCGAGGCTCTCGCTACACTCGTTGTTAACAAACTCCGCGGCACACTGCATGTATGCGCTGTAAAGGCTCCGGGATTTGGCGAGAGAAGAAAGGCTATGCTCGAAGATATAGCCATCCTCACAGGCGGCACAGTAATATCTGAGGATATCGGACTGAAGCTCGAAAATGTAAAGGTAAATGACCTAGGAAGAGCAAGAAAGGTCAATATAGACAAGGAAAACACAACAATCGTTGAAGGCGCTGGAGATGCAGCCCAGATTCAGGGCAGAGTAAAGCAGATCAAGGCACAGGTCGAAGAGACCACATCCGACTACGACAGAGAGAAGCTCCAGGAGAGGCTCGCAAAGCTCGTTGGAGGCGTAGCTGTAATCAATGTCGGTTCAGCAACAGAAGCTGAGATGAAGGAGAAGAAGGCGAGAGTTGAAGACGCACTTCACGCTACACGCGCAGCTGTTGAAGAAGGTATAGTGCCTGGCGGTGGAATAGCTCTGATAAGATGCATAAAGAGCCTCGATAAACTGAAACTCGATCAGGATCAGCAGCTCGGAGTAAAGATTGTAAAAAGAGCCCTTGAAGAGCCGATCAGACAGATCGTCGCAAACGCAGGAATGGAAGGCTCAATAGTGGTCGAAAAGGTGAAAGACGCAAAAGACTCATCATTCGGCTACGATGCATACAAAGAAGATTACACAGACATGATAAAGGCAGGAATCATAGACCCTACAAAGGTTACGCGCACAGCGCTGCAGAATGCTGCCTCAGTATCAGGCCTGATGCTCACAACAGAAGTGATGATCGCTGAACTGCCTGAAGAGGATAAGAAGATGCCTCCGATGCCGGGCGGCGGCATGGGAGATATGTACTAGAATCAAGGACTACTTACAAGAGGCCTGCTTTAGCAGGCCTCTTGTTTCTCTCTTTTTATCAACCATAGGTTTTGAAGCTTAAAGCCCCATTTGTTATCCTAAGAGAAATATGAGATACCATTTAAACCACAACAAATTAATCCTTTTCGCGATACCGCTGCTTTTTGTCGTATACATCGCGGTACAGCTTTTTGTGTCGCTGCATATAAATAATCTTCGAATTGAAGTGCAGATACCAGAAGGCGCCAACTATAAACAGGCTGTAGCCATACTTGCAGAAAACGAACTGATCCGCGACAAAAACCTCTTTCTTGCTATCGGCAGACTGATGAATGCTGACAAAAAAATAAAGGCTGGTTACTACACATTTTTTCATAGAATGAGCCCATTAAAAGCATTTAGAACGCTTCTTTCAGGAAAGATTATTGAACATACTGTAACAATCGTTGAGGGCGACTCGCTTTATGAGATCAGCAGAAAACTGTCAGATACAGGCATTATGTCAAATGAAAGCTTTAACAACTTGAAAAATGATCAATCACTGCTTCAGGATCTTGATATCGATGCCCCTAGCCTGGAAGGATACCTGGCTCCTCAGACATACAATTTTCCTAAAGGAGCTACACCATCCGCTGTAATCAGGTTTATGGTAAATACGCAACGAAGCTCATATCCAGCTGATTTTGAGCAAAAAGCAGACAAACTCAATATGTCAGAAAATGAGATTATAACCCTTGCATCAATAATCGAAAGAGAGGCAGTAGTAAATGAAGAAAGGCCTCTTATTTCAGCAGTTTTTCATAACAGGCTCAAAAAAGGCATGCCTCTGCAGGCTGATCCAACAGCTATCTATGGTGTAAAAAATTACAGCCAAAAGATCACCAGAGAAGACCTGAAAAGAAAAACACTGTACAACACTTATGTAATAAAGGGACTGCCTCCCGGAGCAATTGCGTCTCCTGGAAGAAGATCGATTGAAGCAGCGCTTAACCCGGCAAAGGCAAATCACTACTACTTTGTTTCAAATGGCGACGGCACTCACAAATTCTCTACTACACTTTCAGAGCATAATGAAGCTGTAAGATCTTACATAGACTCGCGCTCAAATTCAGCGCAGCAGACAAAAGATACAAAAGGATAACTCATGGATCCCAGGCGAAACACAAGAGAGCTTAATGTAGGGAAAATCAGAATTGGCGCAGGACATCCAATCTCTGTGCAGTCTATGACAAAGACAGACACAAGAGATGCTGAAAAAACTCTGAACCAGATAACCTCTCTAGCCTGTGCAGGATGCGAAATCATAAGGGTTGCTGTGCCTGACATGGAAGCAGCAGAATCATTATCTAACATAGTTCCAAAAAGCCCTCTGCCTGTTATAGCTGACATACACTTTGACTGGAGACTAGCTCTAAAAGCATTAGAAAACGGAGTACACTGCCTCAGGCTTAACCCCGGGAACATAGGCGCTCGCTGGAAGGTTGAAGAGGTTGTCTCAGCAGCAAGAGAGCGCAGTGTGCCAATAAGAATAGGCGTAAATGCCGGATCACTCGAAAAAGATCTCTTGGATAAATACGGACACCCTACACCTGAAGCGATTGTGGAAAGCGCTGAAGGCCATATCAAGATACTCGAAGATCTCGGATATGACAAAATCAAGATCTCTCTTAAAGCATCTGATGTACTAAGAACAGTCGAGGCTTACAGGATATTCTCTTCAAAATATGACTATCCTCTTCATATAGGCATTTCAGAATCTGGCCCGCCCTCAACAGGAATCATTAAAAGCTCTGTAGGACTTGGCGTATTATTGTATGAAGGGATAGGCGATACAATGAGAGTCTCTCTGACATCCGAACCTGAAGAAGAAGTTCGTGTAGCTTATGAAATACTCAAATCGCTCGATCTGCGTGAGCGAGGCGCAAACCTCATATCATGCCCCACTTGCGGCAGATGCGAGATAGATATGCGGCCACTTGCACAGAAGGTTCAGGATGCGCTCAAAAACATATCTAAGCCATTGACTGTTGCTGTAATGGGCTGCGTTGTCAACGGCCCCGGAGAGGCGCGCGAAGCTGACTTCGGAGTTGCAGGCGGTAAAGGCATGGGGCTAGTATTCAAAAAAGGAGAGATCATTAAAAAAGTGAAGGAAGAAGACCTGCTCTCTGCATTGATGGACGAGATCAACAGGGCTGAATAAAAATTACTACCATATCATTTGACAACTCTCGACTACATAAGGGATGTACAGATATACCAGCACAAAAGCGGCTATCGCTTCTCTGTGGATGCGCTTCTGCTGCACTCATTTGCATCAGCAAACAACCCAAAGCTAATAGCTGACCTCTGCGCAGGTTCAGGCATAATAGGTCTGCTCATGGCAAAAAAGCATCCTCTGTCCCGGATATTTCTTGTGGAACTCCAGAAAAATCTCTATAATCTTTCTATAAAAAATATTGGACTAAACAATATGTCAGGATCCTCCATAGCAGTACACTCGGACATAAACGATATTACTACTGAGGCAAAAAAAAGGGAAAGTATTCTGAGCATTGGCGCTCACAAAAGCATACATCACAAGCAGAGCAAACAAAAAAATGACTCGCCCTTTGAACTCCTAATGGATAACGCTGGCTGTTTTGATCTGGTTGTATCAAATCCACCTTTCAGAAAGGTTAAGTCAGGCATGGTCAGCTCTGGAGACGAAAAATCGATTGCCCGACATGAGATAAAAATATCTATTCAACAGTTATCAGATGCTGCATCGCGTCTGCTGGCACACAGGGGCAGGTTCTGCATGATACACCTTCCTGAGCGCATGACAGAGATATTCGACAGCCTGAGAAAGTACGGCATTGAGCCCAAAAGACTGCGCACAGTGCACTCAGACATCGGGTCAGAAGCATCAATGATACTTGTTGAAGGAGTAAAGGGCGCAAAGCCGGGGATTAAGGCAGATCCGCCGCTTGTACTCTACAATATAGACGGCTCTTACACAAAAGAGCTGTACGCAATGTACAACGGTTGACCTTAAAGCTGTTCATCCATTACATTTAGAACTATGTATTATTATATTGTCAAGCGGCTGCTCCTGATGGTACCAATGATATTCGGCATAACGCTGATCACATTCAGCGTAGTGCATCTGGCTCCCGGCGATCCTGTTGCAGTAGAGACAGAGATGTCACCCAAGGCATCTGCGCAGGCCAGGGAAAATCTTAAAAAACTCTACGGTCTCGACAAACCGGTTCACATACAGTATTTTGACTGGCTGAAAAGATTTGTTAAGCTCGATTTCGGCACATCTTTTGTTGACAGCAAAAAAGTCATAGACAAGATAACAGAACGAATACCAATAACACTCGCTATAAATCTGCTGTCTCTATTTCTAATTCTGATCATAGCTGTGCCTATTGGCGTGCTGTCTGCCACAAAACAATATTCCCTTTTTGACAAACTATCCACAATATTTGTCTTTATCGGTTTTTCCACGCCATCATTTTGGCTCGCCCTGCTGCTTATGATGCTATTTGGAGTAACACTTGGGATACTGCCTATATCCGGCATACAGAGCCTAGATGTAGCAGGAATGTCCTTTTTTGAGAGGCTGCTCGACTGGGCAAAGCATCTCATACTGCCTGTCAGCATAAGCGCATTTGGCGGCATAGCAGGATTGAGCAGATACAGCAGATCGAGTATGCTCGAAGTTATAAGACAAGACTACATAAGAACAGCACGCGCAAAAGGTCTAAAGGAATCTACTGTAATATTCCGCCATGCGCTTAGAAATGCCCTTCTACCTATAGTTACTATTTTGGGACTTGCTGTGCCCGGGCTTATCGGCGGAAGCGTGATATTCGAGACCATATTCGCTATACCTGGCATGGGCCTGTTATTTTATGACTCTGCCATGGCGCGCGACTATCCAACAATAATGGGCGTGCTTGTAATAGGATCCGTCCTCACTCTTCTTGGCAATCTGCTGGCTGATATATCATATGCACTGGTTGATCCGCGCATAAGGGTTTCTGGAGGCAAAAACTGATATGCTCGCGATAATCTGGAGGAGATTCAGAAAAAACAGGCTCGCGCTGGCCGGGTTAATAGTTATACTTACACTTTCCGCAGCCGCCATTTTCGCTCCAGTTATATCTCCTTATGAACCTACAAAAATAGATGTCTATAATGTACTCTCTCTTCCAAGCATATCCCATCCCCTGGGTACTGATGAGCTAGGCAGGGATGTGCTTTCCAGGATGATATGGGGAAGCAGAGCATCCCTGAAGGTAGGTTTTATTGCAGTAGGCATTGCGATAGTAATAGGCACGCTTGTTGGAGCTATTGCCGGATTCTACGGCGGCAGGATAGACAGCCTGCTTATGCGTTTTGTAGATATAATGCTAGCGTTCCCGTCTTTTTTCCTGATACTAGCGATAATCGCCATTGTTGAACCCAGCATATCTACCATAATGATAGTTATAGGCATAACAGGGTGGATGGATGTGTCGCGCCTTGTGCGTTCTGAATTCCTCACACTCAAAGAAAGGGACTTTATTGCAGCAGCAAAAGTAGCAGGCGCAGGAGATGCACGGATTATATTTAAACATATTCTGCCAAATGCCATGTCCCCTGTTTTTGTTGCTGCCACATTCGGTATAGCAGGAGCCATACTCACCGAGTCCGGACTCTCATTTCTTGGGCTGGGAGTCCAGCCGCCTGAACCTAGCTGGGGAAACATCCTGACATCAGGAAAGAATAATCTCACAGTAGCATGGTGGCTCTCTGTATATCCGGGACTCGCCATACTTATAACTGTACTCAGCTACAACCTTATAGGCGAAGGGCTGCGCGACTCCCTTGACCCAAGACTCTGGAAATCTTCAGACAGAGGGGCCTGAGCAGGCAGACCCTTTTATGCCAACACCAACCATTCTGATACCAGATCCTGAAAAAGCAGAAAAGAATCTTGAGCACTTTATCTCTCAGAATCCATCATATACAGACCTGATCGAAACTTACATCAACGAGATCAGCATGCTCTTTGCTTGTAGCCAATTTCTGGCCAACTTCTCAGCATCTCATCCAGAAATTCTTTCTGAAGATCTCGAGTCACGCAGAAAAAGGCTTGATCAGTCAGTTCTCACAAAGGAGCTGGATAATCTTTTATCTAAATGTTCAGATGTCAACCAGGCTATGAAGGCTGTACGCCTTTTCAGAAAAAAACATATGATGAGACTCACAATTCAGGATCTGCTAAAAATATTCAACATAGAAGAGGTGATGTCAGATCTTTCGATGCTGGCTGATATGATAATATCCGCATCTGTCAGATTTCTCGATGAGCAGTTATCAAAAAGGTTCGGAAAGCCTCAGGATTTCTCATTCTGTGTTCTAGCGCTCGGCAAACTCGGAGCTTATGAGCTTAATTACAGCTCTGATGTTGATCTGATATTCGCCTTCAGAGAAGACGGGGAAACGCCGGGCATAAAAGCCCCCGGAGAAAATATAATCAACAGGATATCATATGCTGAATACTACACAAAGCTTGCAGAATCGCTCAGCAGTTTTCTTGCATCAAACACAGAGGACGGGTTTGTCTACAGGGTAGATCTTCGCCTCAGGCCACAAGGGCAGAAGGGCAGTCTTGTGCTGCCTTTAAAGGGATATGAAGAATATTATGAATCATGGGGACAGCTCTGGGAAAAAGCTGCCCTGCTTAGAACCAGATATATAGCAGGCGACAAATCAACAGCCGAAGACTTCATCAAAATAGTTACTCCATTTATCTACAGAAAATATCTCGATATGGAGATGATAGATGAAATACGAAGATTAAAGTCTCAGGTGGAGCAGATAAAACCCGGAACTCTCAGCAGAGACATAAAGCGTGGATACGGCGGTATACGCGAAATAGAGTTCTTTATACAAATATTCCAGCTTATGTACGGCGGCAGAGAAAAGATGCTGCGCGAGCGCAGCACTATAAAGGCGCTGCACAGCATAGTGCAAAAGGGGTTTATTGGGCATGAAGACTTCAGACCTCTTTCGGAAATATACCTTTACCTTAGAACAATTGAACACAGGCTACAGCAGCAAAATGACCTGCAGACCCATAGCCTGCCGTCAAGCGAACAAGATATGAATATACTAGCACTAAAGATAGGGTTTTCTGATGCTGCTTCATTCATTGATGACCTCAACGCAAAGCGGAGCAAGGTGCGCAGTTTATATGACTCTCTGCTGGAAACTCCTAAAGATGCCCAACAACCGGACGCAGAAAGCGTAATGAATGACATATACTGGGATGGAGACTCGCCTGTTGAGGAAAGCCTTCATAATGCCCTCGCAAGCTTTTATGTAAAGGATATCAACAAAGCTACGCGCTGTTTGGTAAAGATCAGAAACCTCAGCTATATGTTCAGCACTCTCAGAAGTAGAAGACTGCTCGAAAAAATTATGCCCATGTTTGTGGATGAGGCGCTCAAGAGTCCTGATCCGGATACAGCATTAATTCACCTTGTGGATTTTGCAAAGGTGCTCTCGCTGAAAGAGGCCTATCTTGAGGCTATAAACCTCAATCCAGAAATAGTGCCTATGCTCAGCTTTGTGCTCTCAGGCAGTAAATATCTTGCGCGAATACTGATAGGCAGACCTGAATATATAGAAACGCTGGTTGAAGAAGATTCTGGAATAAAAAGCTCTTTATCAATGGAAAATGAGCTGGAAGCTATGTGCGACGGACAGAACGAAGGCACAGCCATACGTATATTCAAAAAAACAGAAGAGATCAGGGCAGGAATGCTCTTTCTTAAAAAAAAGATAAGCATTACAGAACTAAACCGCGAACTGAGCAGGGCAGCAGAAACAATACTGTCTCTTGTGAACAGAAATAATAAAAGGCTCCACATAATAGGAATGGGGAAACTCGGTGCAAGAGAGATATCTTTTGGCTCAGACCTTGACATAATATTTGTCACTCCTGATGAACCAGATGCCTCAGACATAAGCTCCGCAGAAAATCTGATGCGCACAATGATGTCATATACAAAAGACGGCATAGCATACAAAATAGATACACGGCTCAGGCCAGAAGGCAACAAGGGGCCTCTGGTAAACTCAATCGAGGGGCTGAGAAAATACTATATGAAAAGCGCGCACCCATGGGAAATCCAGGCTCTGCTCAAAGCAAGATTGATCACCGGATTTGCCACAGAAAAATCAGAGCTTGCTGCTGAATTTAATGAACTCAGAAAGCAGGCGCTGCTCACAAGAGGATCAGAAATTGATCCTGCGGAGATAAGAAGATTGCGAAGCAGAATACAAAAAGAGCTGTCAAATGCATCAGGCTATGACCTGAAATTTGGCTCTGGAGGTCTTGAAGAGCTCGAGTTCAGCATACAGTATCTGCAGCTGCGCAACTGCTCAGACAATCACCAGCTGCTCAAGCACTCTACGCTTGGCGCATTGAAATCTCTCAAGAAAGCCGGCATTCTGGACGATAATAATGAAAAGCAGCTTGTATTAATATATAATTTTTACAGGACAGTAGAGGCTATGCTCAGGCTGCAGGAGAGCTCATCACTTCAGAAAGACCCTGCATCAATGCATGGCGTGCTTAGTCAGCTGAACATTTCTGCTGAAGAGCTTTACAGTAAGATAGATAATGCCAGAGAATATGTATCGAAATTCTGGGCAGAGATATCAAATTAGTTTAAGCACAATCATATTCAATGGAGGCCTAAAATGGATGAACTAATCCCCATAGCCGGGTCCAGCGACCTTAAAAAGAGTTCTTCTGAAGAGATTCTCCAGCTTGTCACTTTCACACTTGGAAGTGAAGAGTATGCAGTCGATATACTCAAGGTGCAGGAGATCAACAGGATGAAGGAGATCACAAGGGTGCCAAATTCTCCTGATTATGTTGAGGGGGTAGTAAACCTCAGGGGCAAGGTTATCCCTGTTGTGAGTCTAAGGATGAAGTTTGGACTACCAGAAAAAGAGAATGACGATCAGGCCAGAATAATGATAATGGAGATTGTTGGCATAACAATGGGGCTGATTGTTGACTCTGTATCTGAGGTGCTCAGAATACCTGAGGGTATTGTCGAACCTCCGCCGCCTATGGCTACATCTATAAGCTCTGAGTTTATAAAAGGGATAGCAAAACTTGAAGACAGGCTTATAATTCTGCTCGATATGGACAGTCTGGTGGGCAAAGAGAGTGATGCGCAGCTGATAGAGAACGCAACAAAAGCATTAACCTAAAACATAAAATAAGTATTACAAAAAGAGGGGAGGCGTTTAACGCCTCCCCTCTTTTTTGTCTTTTTAAAACTTTTTTTAAATATCGTAGTAGAGGAAGAACTCATAAGGATGCGGCCTGAGCCTGAGCGCATCAACCTCTTTTGCCCTCTTGTAGCTTATCCATGTCTCAATTGCATCCTCTGTAAAGACATTGCCTTTGAGAAGGAACTCATGATCTTCTTCAAGATGATTCAGCGCATCCTCAAGAGTGCCGGGCATTGTTGGCACAGATGCGAGTTCCTCAGGACCGAGTTCGTAGATATCCTTGTCGAGCGGCTCGCCTGGATGTATCTTGTTCTCTATTCCGTCGAGTCCTGCCATCAGCATAGCTGTAAATGCGAGATATGTGTTGCATGAAGGATCAGGGAATCTAACCTCAACCCTCTTTGCCTTCGGGCTTGGGGAGTATGTAGGTATTCTTATGGATGCTGAACGGTTTCTTGCAGAGTATGCAAGATTGACAGGAGCCTCAAATCCTGGAGTCAATCTCTTGTACGAATTGGTTGTGGGATTTGTGAGCGCTGCAAGGGCCTTTGCGTGCTTCAGTATTCCGCCTATGTAGTAGAGTGCCATCTCACTAAGGCCTGCATAGCAGTTTCCTGCAAAAAGCGGTTTGCCGTCCTTCCATATGCTCTGGTGAACATGCATGCCCGACCCATTGTCGCCAAATAGAGGCTTTGGCATAAATGTGGCTGTCTTGCCATGCCTTGCTGCTACATTCTTTACAATGTATTTGAAGAGCATATTTTTGTCTGCTATTCTTACCATCGAGTCGAACCTCATGTCTATCTCTGCCTGTCCTGCTGTTGCAACCTCATGGTGCTCTCTTTCAACATATATGCCGACCTTCTGCATCTCCATAACCATCTCTGTACGGAGGTTCACCTGACTATCTGTCGGAGGCACAGGGAAATAGCCCTCTTTGTGGCGCGGCTTGTACCCAAGGTTTGGGCCTTCAGCACGGCCTGAGTTCCATATGCCCTCAACAGAATCTATAAAGTAGTAGCCGCTGTTTGATGTCTGATCGAATCTTATGTCATCGAATATGAAAAACTCCGCCTCAGGACCAAAGTATGCTGTATCTCCTATGCCTGTTGACTTAAGATAGGCCTCGCCCTTCTGCGCTATGTAACGGGGATCCCTTGAATAGAACTCCTTTGTTATGGGATCAACAACATTGCAGATAAGGCTGAGTGTCGGATACTGCATAAACGGATCCATAAACGCTGTTGTTGCATCGGGTATTATCAGCATATCAGAGGTATGTATTGCCTGCCATCCCCTGATTGATGAACCGTCAAATCCGAGCCCCTCCTCAAACACAGCCTCGCTCAACTCTGCAACAGGCACAGCAAAGTGCTGCCATATGCCCGGGAAGTCGAGGAACTTGAAGTTAACCATTACCACATTGTTTTCCTGAGCCATCTTGATAACATCTTTTGGTGTCATACATCCTCCTTTTTTAAAAGAAACTGATTAAACAGTTAATTCTGTCTAAATCATTTATACTTTTTTATCCATACAAAAATTAAATACAGGCAATCAGATTTAACTGTACTTATTATACAGCCCCTTCTCCGCGCTCGCCTGTCCTTATTCTTACAACATCTTCTACAAGATAAATAAATATCTTTCCATCTCCTATTTTACCTGTCTTTGCTGCCTTCTCTATCACATCTACAGCCTTGCCTGCGAGAGAATCGGGAACTACTATATCAATCCTTATTTTGGGGATGAAATCTACAACATATTCTGCGCCCCTATAAAGCTCTGTATGTCCTTTCTGTCTGCCGAAACCCTTGACTTCGGTTACAGTCATGCCCTGTATGCCTATCTCATTTAAAGCATCCTTAACATCATCGAGTTTAAACGGCTTTATTATCGCCTCAATCTTCTTCATTTCCTGCCTCCTTCAGCTTCTGTCTGCATAATTAAATGCCAGAGAAAAAGCCTTGATAAAAATTATATGCCCTCGCTGAACATGTTTCGTGATACCTTTCTGTATCATTTCTGTAAATTTCATAATTCATATTTTCAGCAGCCACCCAGTTCTTGATCATATCTTTTGTAACCTCTATATGAAACTGCAAAGCATACGCATTATCACCATATCTGAACGCCTGATTTGCATACATATCAGAACCAAAGAGCCTGACAGCCTGCTTTGGGATATCGAATGTATCCCCATGCCAGTGAAATACTTTAAACCTCTTCCAGAAATCTCCTGCTGCCGGATGCACAGCCAGGCTCCTCATATGCTGATCTCTCATGCCATCATCAGTAAGCTCAACATCCTTCCAACCAGCCTCTTTCTGCTCGCCCTTGTATACACTGCTGCCAAAAGCATTTGCCATTATCTGTGCGCCAAGACATATGCCGAGCACCTTTTTGCCGTCAGCTACAAACTTGCGCACAAGCTTTTCTTCAAAAGCTAAAAATGGATACTGCTCCTTCTCATTCGCACACATCAAACCGCCTAGCATAACAAGCGTATTGAACTTTGATGTATCAGGAACAGCCTCGCCCGCGTAGAGATCGATAACCTTGTACGACATATCATTCTCTTTGAGAAAAGTTTCTATCGTACCCGGACCTTCTGATGTCATGTTTTTAAGTATGAGTACTGGCATATTCCTTATATAGCAATCCTCGTACCAGATATTTTACCGTTGTAAAACAACATGGCTTTTATTTACAACATAGCTACATGCACAAACCTTAAGCATGCTCCTGCCTGCATATTAGGCAATCTTAAAAACAATACGAAAGAAGGGATGGACTGGCTTGAGAGATTTTGGCTGGTTTTGGTAACACTACTTTGCGAAGAGCAGCGAAATACAGCCGCAACTGTTTGAGCTGCCAAAGGCGGCGAGTTTTGCGGCTGAAGCGCAACAAGCCTAAGGGCAGGGGGATTGAATTCTGAAGCTTCTAAACTACCAGGGTTCAAATATTATTGCTGACAGACTTTGTTGCGCAAATCAAATTGTATCTCTCAGTCTCCCGCTTCGACTCACGACTGAGTAGCAGTTACCTGTGACAAGCTTCAGAATTCAATCCCCCTGCCCTTAGGCAAATCTACATCGTATACCCGCTCTCGCCATGCTGGCTGATATCCAGACCCATCATCTCTGACTCATCTTCAACCCTAATTCCGACAGTCATATCAAGCGCCTTCAGAATGATATATGACATCAGGAAAGAGTAGACCGCTGTTATCATGATTACAAGCATCTGCACAAGCAGTAGATGATAGCTGCCGCTGAATACCCCATCAGCTCCGGCAGGATTTATCAGCCTGCTCGCAAAAAGTCCTGTAGCGAATATCCCGATTATGCCGCCAACACCATGCACACCAAAGGCATCGAGAGAATCATCATATCCGAGCTTTGACTTAAAGTTCAGCGCCAGATAGCATACAGCCCCTGATGCAAGGCCTATCAGCATGGCAGGCATAGGCCCCACAAAACCTGATGCAGGAGTTATTGTCGCAAGACCCGCAACAGCGCCGGTTGCTATGCCAAACACAGTAGGCCTGCCCCTATGCATCCATTCGATAAGAAACCATATCGTTGCTGCTGCCACCGCTGATATATGTGTCACAACAAACGCCATTACACTGAGCGTGCCTGATGAAAGTGCGCTGCCTGCATTAAACCCAAACCATCCGAACCATAGCATGCCCGCGCCGAGCACTGTTACAGGCAGGTTATGCGGCGTAATTGCCTCATGCATATATCCCCTTCTCTTGCCGACCATAACAGCAGCAACAAGAGCTGATATTCCTGATGTTATATGCACAACTGCACCACCGGCAAAGTCGAGCGCCCCAAGTTCCTTAAGCCATCCGCCCTTGCCCCATATCCAGTGCGCAACAGGATCATACACAAGCGTTGACCACAGAAGCGTGAAGATTATGTATGCTGAAAACTTCATTCGCTCTGCAACAGCGCCTGATATGAGTGCAGGAGTTATAACAGCAAACATCGCCTGGTAGATCATAAACGCAAGATGCGGAACAGTTGCAGCATAATCAGGATTTGGCTCCAGCCCCACACCGCTCAGAAACGCCCAGTCAAGACTGCCGATGAGTCCGCCGAGATCAGGACCGAATGCGAGACTGTATCCGAACAATACCCACTGAATGCTGATCACAGCTATTGCAGCAAAGCTCTGCATGATAGTGCCGAGCACATTCTTTCTGCGCACCATGCCGCCGTAAAACATCGCCAGCCCTATGGTCATGAACATAACAAGAGCAGATGAGATGAGCAGAAAGCCTGTGTCTGCGGCGCTTATGCCGTCTGCCTGCGCATGCGCGTTCATCGGCAAAAGCATAAAAGTGATAAGAAATAAAATTGTCTTTTCCATGTCTGCTCCTTTAAGTAGAAATCATTTTCTAAACTCATTAAAGCCAGAAGCATGCCAGACTGATTTTCCCAAATAAAACAACAAGAGGCAGACGGCAATATATTGCCGTCTGCCTAAAAATTAAGCATCCCCTGAATAAAAGTTAAGCAGACAGAATGGGACAGATTAAGTCAGGATTAATTTGCAGGAATCAAAGATAATGTGGAGGGGTTAATATCAGTAAAAAAGATTTGCTGACTCAATTTAAAACAGTTGCTGACCCATTTTTTTGTGGAAAACTAGAAAGCAAAATCAGAGCAGTCTGACAAACTCATCGAGACCAAGACCGGATTGCCTGATAATAGCTCTTAATGTACCTCTATCTAATTCCTTGTGATTAGGCACCACAAGCTGAGAAAAGGGATCATCTCTGCGCAAAACGATATGGCTGCCTTCCTGACGTTTGACCACAAAACCTGCCCTGGTCAGAGCCTTTATACAGTCCTGTCCTGAAACCCGTGGAAGCTTCGTCATACAGCAACAACTAATGCCTCGAAGTTTTCCTCAGGCACTGGCAACGCATCATCTTTTAGCGTTTCGATGTATACCTTAATAGCTTCAGAGATATTGCTGATAGCCTCTTCCTTGCTCTTGCCTTGGCTTATGCAGCCCGGCAGACTGGGGCATTCAGCTACCCAGTACCCATCTTCACCGGGATATATAATCACCTGTCTCATTACCGCTCACCTCCATCTCCCTGTATAACTTATTTATATCATACCTCAAAAATATGCGAAAATGCCTTACATCAACTAGAAACCTGACAAACCAGTTCATCCTCAATAATTAGGCAACTTTTTTTGGCAAACTTCAGCGCCAAAAGTAGTCACCTCAAACAACTTATTAGGCAGGATAGTTAAATTGATAATATTCTGGATTACTTAACATATCACCATAAATGAACCAGCTATCTTGTGTTTCATCAAGTGCACCAAATATCCAGAGTTGCGCAATATTCAATTTTTGCACTTCTATTGCATTAAACTCGAGTCTTATTTCTTTGTTCAGGTGAATAGCGACGACCAAATTACTCGACGATGAATATTTTGCCAATTTTGAAATAGTTTCATTTAAGTTTGATTTGCTATTCAACTTTTCAGAAACTACCTCTTTGAGCTGAACAGGCGTATAGTGCAGGACATCATCTCTTTTAAAATAAGTCACAAAGTCGTAATCAACATCTTCACAATTAGCAAAGTAAATTTTTTCGCCTACAACCGCCTGACTTAACCCATAACTGAATAGAGCCGCTTCTCGACCTTCCCGATATAATTTTTGCTTATTTCGCCGCAATGTTTTTGCTGTATCATCTAAATCGCTATATCCTGCCAAGTCTTCTAATTTTCTATATTCCTTTAGAATCTCCTCAAAATCATAATATTGATATTTCCCCCATTTATTTAGTTCTATTGTCTCCATTGTTTACCATCCAACAGTTTCATTTATATTTCTTCTGAATTTATGAGGAGTTTAGCCCTGAGCTTTTACACAAGTCAAGAGAATCCTTCCTTTTTACTTATAGTTAACAAATACGAATATCACCCTACCGCCCAAAATAAAAGAAGCAGCTTGCTTTGTCGTTATTCCCTATGATATATTACGAATCGCAAGCCGGATTCAGTAAAACAATACCGGCAACACATATTAGGAGGAACACAAATGAAGATATATTCAGATCTTAAATCAAAGTTCAACAGCATGGCGCAGCAGCATAACCTCCTCGATAAAGAGGTTACGGTTGTCTCAGCGCGCACGTTAACACCTGAAGAGGCGATCGGGAAACCTGACATAAAAGACTTCCCTCTGCTCAAGGGCAAAGAGGTGATGATAGAGGCTGCATTCAATGGCGCAAAAGGCCAGGCATATACAGATATGCCAGGCAGCTTTAGCGGATCTATCAAGGATGTTGCAAACCTGCCACTGACAAATAGCTTTCAGAGAGCTGTATTTATATCAACACTTAATGCCGTTATGCGAAGCCTCGGACTTGCAGGCAAAACTGTCCATTGCAGAGATAAAGAGCCGGCAGAATGCGCTTCTCAGCTAACAAAATATATAAAAGAATTCATGCCGAATCCAAAGATTGCCTTCGTCGGATATCAGCCGGCAATGATATCAAGACTTGTAGAATCATTCGAAATAAGAGTCGTTGATCTGGATACTGACAATATAGGCAAGGAAAAGTTCGGCATTATGGTTGAAGGCCCAGAAAAGACAGATGAGCTACTTAAGTGGGGAGATATCATAATGGCTACAGGCTCAACATCAGTAAACGGCACTGTTACAAAGTTCATTACAGAAAAACCAGTAATCTTCTATGGCATAACAATATCTGGAGTAGCCAGCATTTTTGGTTACAAAAACTACTGTCCATGCGGTCACTAAAGCATATATGAATATAAGAACAATTTCACTTAATATAGTTTTATTTATCCTTACGTTTTCTATATTTGCAGATCATTGTCTGTCAGCACAAAAAGATATTAAAGACAAAAAAACACTCAATATGGCTGTTGAATACACAAACCATGCTGCAGCATTCTACTACGCAGAGGGCAAAGGACTATTCAGAAAAGCCGACATATCAATAAACGAAATAAAAGTATACACGAGCGGAGTGGGAGTTGCTGTAGCCTTCACAAAAGGAAGCTTTGATGCAGGATATATGTGCCTGGTGCCAGCGATATTTACCTACGCAAACGGCGGTGTACCGATAAAAATATTGGCAGGTACCCATAAAGACGGATATGGACTGGTTGTAAATTCAGAAAAGATAAAAACAATAAAAGATCTCGAAAAAACCAATATCAAGATAGCAAACGGACCAAAAGGCACAACAACAGATTTTCTCCAGATGCTTATGATGAAAAAAAACAAACTCAATACCGAAGCAATCCTATCCAGAACATTAAGGATGAGCGCATCAAAACAGCTTATGGCCCTGCAAAGCCGTAGAGTTGATGCAGTCTTTGTACCGGAGCATTTTGCGACACTGGCAGCATCATTCCCCGGAATGAAGATGCTTCTAAAGAGTACGGAGATATGGCCAGATATGCAAGGAAGCGTACTGGTTGTAACTAAAGATATGATCAGAAATCATCCGGACCTAGTAAAGAAACTCAAAAGAGTAAACAGCCAGAGCATAAAGCTGATTAACAAAAATCGTTTTGAGGCAGCTAATATTTTTGCTCGCAGTATTAACAGCAGCTCCAGCATGATTGAGAATAAGTCAAAGGATTCTCCAATAACTACCATTCTCTCAGCAGAGCTTGCGGCTGAATCTACAGGAAACATGAGAATGACTCCTGATATAACAAGAAAAGATGTCCAGGATGTTATAGACAAGATGTATGAACTTGGCTACCTGCGCAAATCGTTCGATGCAGCCGAAATTATGGCTGACGAATAATGAGAAACTTTACTAAAATCGAAAAGCTGACCAGCCTGACTCCTGTTGCAATTTTTCTGCTGCTATGGGAAGCTGCAGGGCATTTTGCACATACGCCGCTATTTCCACCGTTATCAAAAGTTCTTAATGAATTTTATCAGCTAACAATAGACGGAACAATTTTAAAAAACCTTGGGGCAAGTTTCTTTCGAGTACTATCAGGATATATTTTAGGGTCAGTTCTCGGAATAATTGCAGGCATCCTCATGTCTACAAACCGCATTTTTAAAAAAAGCCTGAGCCCTATTATAAGCATGTTCCTGCCAATTCCTACACTCGGATGGCTGCCGCTGCTTATGTTGTGGATAGGCATTAACGAGGCCTTGCCCATAACACTAATATTCATATGTGCGTTTTTCCCCGTGGCATACAATACATATACCGGAATTGATGGAGTAAGACCAGGATATGCTAAAGTCGCAAAAACTCTGGGTGCATCGCGCTGGTTTATACTCCGTCGCGTAATGCTGCCTATGGCAGCTCCTAATATATTCACAGGACTAAGGCTAGAATCAGGCATGGTATGGCGCACTGTAATTGCAGCGGAGATGTTCGCAATACCTACAGGCGTTGGTGCAATGCTATTTAACGCAGAATCCATCATACGCGTTGACATCATAATGTGCTGCCTTATAGCGCTCTCTTTGATGTGCACATTGTTTGAGCGCACACTTATATGGGCTGAAGACATGATAACGTCAGCATGGAGGTGAAGATGCCAAACATCAGACTACAGAATGTATCAACCGCCTACTGTCTTAACAATATCAATCTCGATGTCAGATCAGGAGAGTTTTTGGTGATGCTCGGATCTACAGGAGCGGGCAAGAGTACGCTTCTTAATGTTATATCAGGCCTAGATCAGTATACAGGAGACATATATTTTAATAATCAGAATATAAACAGCATACCAGCCTCAAAACGCGGAGCTGGATATTTAATGCAGGAGATATTTCTATTTCCACACATGACTATTTTTGAAAATGTAACATTCGGACTCAGAGCTTTATCAATGCCCAGACAGCTGGTTGCAGAAAAAACTCAAGACATTCTGGATATGCTCAGAATATCACATCTGAAAAACCGCTATCCGAAAAATCTCAGCGGAGGTGAAAAACAGAGAGCTGGTCTGGCGCGTTCACTCGTTACAGAACCGACCATATTACTTCTTGACGAACCTCTAAGCAGTCTGGACAGCACTACAGCTGATCAGATACATAACGAGCTCCTTAGACTTCATAAGCGCCTGAATCTGACTATCCTTTATGTGACTCATAATCTTATGGAAGCCAGAAAGCTGGCTGACAGAATTGTTGTAATAAGTGGAGGCAGAGTCACAAGATCGTTCGATCCAGAAGAGATCCTAAGCAACGATCCAGCAGCTGCCAATAACCTTATATATTCATCAATCTAAACCAAGGAACGTATACTCGCCATGCTAAAGAAAACATCAAAGCGCCTCTGTATTTTCGCGCTGTTTCTATGCTCAATCACTATTTATGCGCCTATGCAGTCCGAGTCAGCAACACAAGAGTTGTCAAAACCAAGACTTATATTCAGCGCTGCGCTGCGTACAAGATATGAGTCCCAGCATAATTTCAGCCAGAAATACTATGGCATCAATCAACCCGCAGGCAAATCGGATGACAGTTTTTTGCTATATAGAATCAGAGCAGGTCTAGACTGGCATCCGTCAAAAAAAACTCATTTGGCCTTATGGATGCAGCATGCTGATGTCTTGGGATACGAACTGCCTGACTCAGCATTTTACAACAACGCCTTCAAACATACCGACCATCCTCATAAAGACAGGTTTGAGCTATATCAAACATTTATCGAGACAAAGGATATTATGCACACGGGTATAAGCCTGAAGGCAGGCCGCCAGAAAATATCATATGCAGACAATAGGGTATTTGGACCTGGAGAGTGGGGCAACTCAGGCAGATGGGTATGGGATGCGCTAAAAACATCCTGGTCATTCAAGCATGGATTTCTTGACCTGTTTTACGGTAAAACCATGCTGCATGAAATAGATCAGTTCAGCCTTGGTCATCGTCACGGCTATGAAAGCATAGGCATGTATGGACATGTAAATGTTTTAAAAAATCCTGTTAACCTCATTGTAGAACCGATGCTATTCACTAAAAAAGATAATCACCAAAACTATACGGGAGAGCTGAACAAGACTCCCGGAAAGCTCGACTCATGGTATTTAGGCGCCAGAACCCATGCATCACTCAGAAATTGGGAGCTTGGAGCAACATTCATACAGGAAAAAGGCAGCTTTGGCGCTGACAAGATCAATGCGTATGGATATCACATCATGGCAGCCTACACAGTTCCGCACGACTGGAAGCCTCGTTTATGCGCAGCTTACAGTTATGCATCAGGAGACAGCAATCCTGCTGACGGCAAAAATGAAACATTTCATGAAGCATTTGGAGCCAAGGATATGTTCTACGGAAGAATGAATCTTTTTTCGTGGAGCAACCTGAAAGACTACGAAATCAGCATGACCATAAATCCATACGCATGGCTCACAATAAAAGGCGAGGCTCACAAGTTTAAACTTGCTGACAAACATGACGGATGGTCTCTAAATTCAAAAACATACCGCGACAAAACTGTCAGCAGCGGGGAGAGCGTAGGCAAAGAGCTCGATCTTGTAATATCTTGCAGATATTCTAATAACCACACATTAATGGCAGGATTTGGCCGCTTCTGGCCTGATGAATTCGCTAAAAATATGGCATCATCAAAACAGGCATCATGGGTCTTTCTGCAATGGGAATACAGATTCAGCAAGTCGCTGCTGTGATAAATTCTTATGAATTCAAATTGAGAACTCTTGAGGAATACCCAGCGCACTGATTCAGATAAGACTGCAGAGCAACATATTCCGGATCAGCAATTATTTCTGCAGGAGCGCCTGTCTTCATAACATTGCCGTTGGAATAAATAATTATATTGTCAGCTAGATCGCATGCCTCTGCAAAATCGTGGGTAACGAGCACAACAGGCACATTAAACTCTGATCTCATATCTTTCAGAAATGCGCGCATCTCAACTCTGAGCGGTGTGTCGAGAGCTGAAAACGGCTCATCCAGCAGCAGCATCTCCGGTCTGCGTATGAGAGCCCGAGCAAACGCTACGCGCTGCTTCTGCCCGCCTGATATTTCCGAAGGCATTTTATCATGCAATGCAGCTATCTGGAATCTCTTCATAAGATCTTCACAGCGTCCGGCTGCTTCATCATGATTAAGCCCTTTTGCGCCAAAGAGTATGTTTTCCCGCACCTTCATATGCGGGAAAAGCGCAAGGTCCTGGAATACATAACCACAATGGCGCATCTGTGGAGGAATATTTAAATTACTCTTACTGTCAAAATATGCATTGCCGGCAGAAAAAACATACCCTATATCTGGCCTGATTAGTCCGGCTATCATCTTAAGAGTAAGAGATTTGCCTGCGCCTGAAGGACCAAATAGCACAGCAAACTCTTTTCCTATCTTCCATTTCACATCCAGAGTAAAGCCATTCACCTTTTTGTAGAGCGATATATCCAGACCCATCAGATAATCCTCTTACTGTATTTGTTGGCAACATATAGAAAAACAACCGACATGAGCGTAAGCAGCAGCACCATCATATTTGCGCTCTTCCAATCGCCGCTGCTTGCAGCGGAATATATCGCAAGCGGCATTGTATCTGTTACGCCCGGCAGATTGCCCGCAATCATTAGTGTGGCGCCAAATTCTCCAAGCGCACGCGCAAAAGAGAGTACAGCTCCGGCAATAATGCCTTTTCTGGCGAGCGGAAAAATAACCTTAAGCGCGGTCTCGAATCTAGATCTGCCGAGAGTATAAGATGCATCAATAAAGTTTTTATCAACAGACTCTATCGCTGCTCTCGTTGTTTTTATCATAAGCGGAAGCGACACAACAAATGAAGCCAGCACAGCAGCATACCATGTGAACATGATTGTCCAGCCTGTCCATTCATAAATCATGCTGCCTATAAACCCGTTTCTGCCAAATAGGATAATAAGATAATAGCCGGTTACCGTAGGAGGCAAAACAAGCGGAAGCGTAAACAGAATATCAACAAGCTCCTTACCCCTAAAATGCTTTGCGGCAAGCAGATATGCAATAAATACCCCGGCGATTACCACAAAAAATGTAGTAACCGAAGCAACCTGGAGTGAAAGCTTCATAGAAAATAATACTTTGCTATCCATCAACCACCTGCCTGTTTTTATACCTGCAAATCAACAATGCTCTGCTACTTCATTTCTGAGGGCAGCACAAACCCGTATTTTTTCATTATCTGCCGCCCTTTTGGGCTGTTCACATAATTAGCGAACTCTATAGCCTGCTTTTTATTCTTTGTGCTTTTTATTACTGCCATAGCTTGCTCAATCGAGTTATGCAGCTCTTCTGGAATCAGACTGAACTCTGTTTTTGATCCAATGCTGACAGACAATGCCACTATACCTGCATCTACATTGCCGGTCTCAACATAATCAAGAGCCTGCCGAACAGTTTCACCCATAACGATCTTGTGCTTGACCGCATCCCATACACCAGCTTTCTGCATAGCCTCTTTAGCAGCAAGTCCGTAAGGAGCATGGCCAGGATTTGCTATCGCTATTCTTTTGATTCTTGGATCTAATAAATCTTTTATAAAATTTAATTTTGCGGTTCCCTTGGGAGTTGCAAGAGTTATTCTCCCTACTGCATAAAGCGTTTTAGTCTCAGGATGTATCAAACCTTTAGCTTGCAGCCCATCAATATAACTCTTGTTTGCAGCAAAAAAAAGATCCACTGGAGCCCCGGCTTCGATCTGCTTAGCCGCCATGCCTGTAGATCCAAAATTAAATATAACCTTGTTGCCGGTCTCCTTTTCGTAAAAGCCTCCAATCTCTTTAAATGCCTTAATCAGATCAGCTGCTGCTGAAACTATAATGCCCTTTGAATCCTTTGCATGCAAATCCATCGGCACTGCAATTAGACCGAGAATAACTAAGAAAAAGCCAACTCCATAAAGTATTCTTTTCATTTTTTCTCCTTTTTAAATGGCAGCTTCTGCAGCTCTTTGTCTAGAAACTTGGAAAAGCTCTTGTGCAGCTGCCAAAAATATCTGATCGCATCCTCGCCCGACCTTGTCACAACAGCTCCTCCACCGCCCTTGCCGCCTGTGGATGTTGTAACAAGAGGCTCCTGCGCCTGGCTGTTCATCGACTCTACAAGCTCCCAGGCATTTCTGTAAGACATTCCCATGGACCTTGCAGCCTCTGTTATGGAGCCATGCTCTTTAATCCTTTCAAGCAATACGACTCTACCGTAGCCTATAAATGTGCCGCCATCGCCCTCTATCCATATACGACCCCTTACAGAATATCCAGCCCCTGATGCAGCTGCCTCTTCAGTCCTCAACTCATCTGCACTGCGGCCCATCTGTATGTCTGGCGCGGTTCTCTTTTTCATTCTAAAAAAATTGCCCTCCCTCTCGGACAGAAAGGGAGGGTGTCAGAAGGGTATTGGCGTTAGGCCAAATCTGCATAACGCCAGGCAAAAAAAATGTAGTGCTTGTGCGAATGAACTCCTTGACCATCATAATGGTAATATATACTCGGGAATAACGGCTTGTCAAGAGATTTTCTGCTGCAAAATGTTAATGTAAAACCAGCATACTTTAATCCAGGAGTCAACTATGAAAAATGATACAATCTCTTTACTCCAGAGCCCGACAACAGGCCTGGAACTCAAGCTCGAATCCAGTACACTACCTGATGGGAGAATAATAGAGCAGCTCGTTTCACAGCAGGCTGAGCAGTTTGTGATAGCTAATGACATAGCGATTTTTTACGAGATGGAAAAGCTTACAGGCCTCAATAAAAAATATCAGCTCTTTTACGACAAGATAAACTGGTACTACGATCTGGGCGGTAAAATAGTTATGTACATCCTGCATGGCGGTGAAGAGAATGTACGCAGAGAATATCTTAAAGAACTCGAGATAAAAGATGACTCCAAAGTGCTCGAGGTCTCTGTCGGCTCAGGCGCAAACCTTCAATTTATGCCAAAGGCTCCTAAATATTACGGACTGGACATAGCGATGAAGATGATGAGGAGATGCCAGAAGAATGCTGTGAAGTGGGGGCTTGACCTTGAACTCTTTTATGCTAATGCAGAAGCCCTGCCTTTTAAGAACAACTCTTTTGATGTTGTTTTCCATGTAGGTGGCATTAACTACTTCAATAACAAAAAAGCAGCTATTGATGAGATGATTCGAGTAGCAAAGCCAGGCACAAAAATGATAATCGTTGATGAGACAGAGCAGCTCGCAAAGGCTGCATCAAGGATAATCCCGGGCGCTGCAAACTACTACAGACGCGACAAGCCGATAGAGCCGCCGATTGATCTTGTGCCTGATGATATGCTCGAAAAAGATGTTAAATTGACTGCAAACGGCGATCTCTACTGCCTCAGCTTCAGAAAACCCTGAAAAAGCTAAACATGGTTTCTTAGCATCAGCTCTAATGGATGAGGGTGTAGATAGACCTGTCTCTTCAGGTAAGCGTCATCATACTTTTTCACATAGTGATTCAGCAGAGTTACAGGAACTATAAGCGGGATAAGGCCAGTATGAAAGTTACTGATCAGATCCTGAAGCTCTGCTTTTTCTCCTGCATCAAGTTCGTCCTTGAAGTATCCTGCAATATGCTGAAGCACATTCGTATTCTTTTTTATGGTCGCTATCAGCTTCAATCCTTCCATCAGGTTTGAGATATACTCTACCCTCAGCTTTGCCGGTGAATATTTTTTCTGTTCTGCAACAAGCTTGCCGAGCATGGAGTAGTGCTTTGGGCTGTGCGCCATAACAAGCAGCTTGTGCTCTGTATGAAAATCAACAAGTCCTGCCCTGCTGCCTCCAGATTTCAGATAATCGAGCCACCTGCTGTATACAAAAACACGCTCTATAAAATTCTCGCGCAGAGAAGCATCATTAAGCCTGCCTTCATCCTCAACAGGAAGCACTGGGTATGTATTCATAAATGTTCTTGCAAACAGACCTGAGCCTTTTTTGGCAGGCACCCCTGAAGAACCATACACCTTAACACCCTGCATTCCCGAGCTTGGGGATCTGCTCTTAAAAACAAATCCGCATAGTTCTTCTTCACCAAGTTGAGCTGCTCTTTTTTCTGCCCATCTGAGCATTCCTTCTGTATGGTCAATATTCGTGCGTATGGTAACCATGCGCGGAGAAGCAGGATCACCCACAAGCCTGAGCGCTTCGCGAGGGATAGGAAGACCATACTCAACCTCAGGACATACCGGCACCCACTCAACACATCTTCCCAATACATCTTTCAGATACCTGTCGAGCTTGTGTCCACCGTCATACCTGACTTTTTCTCCGAGCAGACATGTGCTGATGCCGAGTTTAATATGCGTGTCCTGTTTATCTTCGCTCATTTCATATCCTCCTTTAATGAAGTTTAGCACAACTTTTTGATACATGCGGATGATGTTATAATTTAGAGTACATTGTAAGGAGGCATATATGAAAGAAAATTTATCCGCACTGCCAAACGAGACCATCAGAACAATACATAAACGCCACAGCGTTAGAGTATTTGCAAAAGAACCGATAACAGAACAGCAGATAACCACCCTGCTGCAGGCTGCAAATGAAGCTCCTTCCGCTCATAACAAGCAGTCATGGCGTTTTGTGATTTTGACAGGACAAAAAACAGCCGAACTTTCACAAATCGTTTCACAGAAAGCTGATGCATTCCCCAGACCTGCCTCAGCTCTTTTGAGAATGGCGACTCGGAGCATAGCGAGCGCTCCAGCTGTTATAGCAGTACTCAACACTGGTGAGCTTATAGAACACGGAACAGAACTTTTCAAGGTAGAAAAAGATATGGCACGCGACTTCTTCAGGGTTATGGAGATACAGAGCTCTGCAGCAGCTGTTCAGAATATGCTTTTGGCAGCCACTTCGCTCGGGCTCGGCACTGTATGGCTCAGCATACTCTATCTGATCAAGGATGAAATATCGAACTTTCTTGGCGAGCCGTCTGGCGAGTTTATGGCTGTAATACCTGTCGGCCACCCTGTGCGCGAAACAGGCGGACCGCAGAAAGACCCCCTCGACATGAAGGTAAGATTTTTGGGATGAGATATTCACTCTGGACATCAGGGGCTTTAACGCCTATCGCATTAATGGAAGAAAAACTTTTAAAATCTTCCCGGAATAGTCCATCCATCTATGTCAGATAACCGCGGATTTGAACTTGATCTAAATAGCCAGTTCATTCATGCCATAAACTGTATGGACAACAGCACAAAAAGCGTATTCATCACAGGCAGGGCAGGCACAGGCAAATCCACTCTTTTGCATCACCTCCGCAATACTACAAAAAAGAATATTGCTGTTCTGGCTCCTACCGGAGTTGCTGCCCTGAATGTAAAAGGCCAGACCATACACTCTTTTTTCGGCTTCAGACCGGACATCACAACAGATGCAGTGCACAGAATAAATCCAGCAAGGAGATCTCTCTACAGAAAGCTCGACGCAATAGTGATTGACGAAGTCTCGATGGTGCGGGCTGATCTGATGGACTGCATTGACACCTTTTTGAAGATGCACGGCAAAAGCATAAGCAGCCCGTTTGGCGGCATACAGATGATATTCATAGGCGATCTATACCAGCTGCCTCCTGTTATCAGGCAGAAGGAAAAGGAGGCGTTCAGCCGCCGCTACAAGAGCCACTATTTTTTTGATGCAAATGTCTTTTCGAGCGGACTGGAGATGGACTTCATCGAACTCCAGAAGGTCTACCGCCAGAAGGAGGGCCGCTTCCTCGATATTTTGAATGCTATAAGGAACAACACCGCCACTGATGAGGACATAGCCGCAATCAACACCAGATGTCTGCCTGAACATGACCATAAAAAAGATTTCGCTCTCTGCCTCACTACAACAAACGATCTTGCTGATGATACAAACCTTAAAAAACTCTCAGCGATCAGAGCAAAGGCCTCCAAATACCATGGCATTGTTGAAGGGAACTTTGATGCAAAGGATCTGCCCACCTCATCTGAACTGACAGTGAAGCAGGGCGCACAGGTGATGCTTCTGAATAATGATCCTGAGGGCAGATGGATAAACGGCAGTATAGGCAGGATTAATAGAATTGAGAGCACAAAAAACGGATATGACATTCTTCGTGTTGAACTCTCTGACGGCGAACTCGTAGATGTTACGCCATACACATGGAATATGTACGAATTTGTTTATGACAAAAACAATAAAACGGTTGTGTCTGACATTATCGGCACATTCACCCAGTATCCGATCCGGCTGGCATGGGCTGTGACAATACACAAAAGCCAGGGTCTCACATTCGAAAGGGTGATTATTGACCTCGGCAGAGGAACATTCTCTCACGGGCAGCTCTATGTGGCGCTCAGCAGATGCACAAGTCTTGAGGGAATTGTGCTTAAAAAACCTGTTTCAAAAAAGCATATACTCATGGACTGGAGAGTTGTAGATTTCATTACAAAATACCAATATCAGCTCGCAAAACAGAAACAGCCTCTTGAAGATAGAATCAAAACAATAAAAGATGCTATAAAGAATGGCCAAAAGCTTAATATCGTATACCTGAAAACAGGAGATGAAAAGTCCGAACGAATAATCAAACCAAAATACATCGGAGAGCTAGAGTATCAGGCAAGAAAGTTCATCGGCATAAAAGCATTCTGCACAAAGAGAAATTCAGAAAGGGTGTTTCATCTGGAGAGAATAGTTGAGCTGAGCGTTCTGGAGAATTAGGCAATCACGCTTCAGCAGCGCGCTTCAGCTCATTAAGCATCTTCTCTGTTATAGATGTAAGCCTTTTGTGCGGCAGCATAAATCCGAATATGCTCACAAGCGGGCCATTCATACTCTCAAGGCTCGTTACAACAACACCGCCATCCTTCTCTTCAAAAAGAAACTCATGCACTATGCGCATTGTGAACTTGCTGCCGCGCCAGACCACTTTTTTATTTTCAATTACTTCAGAAATTTCAGGACTCACTCTCAGCGGGATGACAAAGGGCCTTATGGAGAAATCGAAGCTTCTGCCCTGCTGTATGGATGGGGTTATGCTGCACGAAACATCGTATATCACGCTGCACCATCCTGCCCAGCTGGTAAGATCAGTAAATGTTTGCCAGGCTCTTTCCATAGGCGCGTTGATCTTAACAGCAGCCTCTATGCGTTTCACCAGCCTGTTACTCCGGGGCCAGACTTCTCTTCAGAAAATGCCAGTTTTACAGCATCAGCAAAACGAGTCTTGTTTATCTTTACAAGCTGGTCTATGCTGTCATCCTTGCACACAACCTCATTTCTTAACCCCTCTATCAGAGGATGCGCAAGTCCTGACGGCACAGGAGTCACCATATCCACCCAGTAAGCCGAAAGATGAGGAGTAAGAAAAGGCACTGTTATTACAATGCGCTTTCTCAGGCCTCTAGCCTCTGCGTACTTCTGCATCATCTCCTTGTATGTGAATATTTCAGGACCTCCTATGTCAAATGCCTTTCCTGCTGTCTCAGGGTTGTTAAGGCAGCCGTAAAGATACGCTATAACATCATTTACGGCTATAGGTTGAATCCGGGTATTTATCCATCTGGGGCAGACCATAACAGGCAGACGCTCAACAAGATATCTGAGCATCTCAAAAGAAGCTCCGCCAGCACCAATGATAATTGCTGCGCGCAGAAATGTTGCAGCAGCAGTGCCTGAGCTGAGTATGGATGCTATCTCCATACGGCTCTTCAAATGTTCTGAAAGTTCATCGCGCGCCTCTCCGAGTCCACCAAGATAAATAATCCTCTTGACTCCAGCCTTGTCCGCAGCTTTAACAAAATTATCAGCAGCATTTCTGTCTTTGTCTGCATATTCTGTGTTTTTAAAAAGGTTCTTGCCGCCCATGGAGTGGACAAGATAAAAAGCTGTATGTATGCCCTCAAGCGCATCATCAAGTCCGCTGCCTGTCAAAAGATCTCCCTTTGAATACTGCATATAAGGATCTTTAGAGTCGGCAGACTCTCCTCTTATAAAAAGCCTCTGCTTTACCCCCTCTGATTTTAGTGCAGCAGCAAGTCTGCTGCCTATAAAACCTGTAGCTCCTGTTACAAGCACCCTATCTTGTTTCGTAAACTCTAATGTTTTCATTACCTAAGTTTATCACAATTATTACTATGGTGCATCTTATACTCATTGTCTCTCAAATGTTATAATTCATAGATGCAATTCATAGCTGACCTTCATATCCATTCTAAATATTCAATGGCCACAAGCAGAGACATGTCTCCCGATGCATTATGGAAATGGGCGCAGCTCAAGGGCATATCAGTTATAGGTACGGGAGACTCAACTCATCCTCAATGGATGAATGAACTCAGAGAAAAGCTCGAGCCTGCAGGCAATGGACTTTACGCGCTCAACAAAAAATTCCGCACAGAAGATGTGCCTCTTTTATGCAGGGCTGACGTTCAGTTCATTCTCTCTTCAGAGATAAGCTGCATATACAGCAAAAATGGAAAGACCAGAAAAGTACACTGCATAGTACTCTCAAAAGATTTTGAGGATGCTGAAAAACTGAATGCTGCTCTCGATAAAATAGGCAACATCAGATCTGACGGCAGGCCGATACTCGGACTGGACGCCAAAAAATTACTCCAGATGGTGCTCGATGCATCACCTGATTCCATGCTGATCCCGGCTCATATATGGACTCCTCACTTCTCTGTATTCGGCGCTGCATCCGGATTCGACTCTATGGAAGAGTGCTTTGAAGAGCTGACACCCAATATTTATGCGATAGAAACAGGTCTTTCATCAGACCCATCAATGAACTGGCAGCTCTCAGCTCTCGACAATATCGCGCTGCTTTCTAACTCTGATGCGCACTCTGCATCAAAGATCGGAAGGGAGGCAAACATATTCAACACAGACATATCTTACGATGCGATAATGAGCGCCATTAAGACTAGAAAAGGATTGAGCGGCACGATCGAATTCTTCCCTGAAGAGGGCAAATACCACTATGACGGACACAGAAATTGCGGGGTCAGCATGGAGCCATCAGAAACACTGATGCACAACTGTCTCTGCCCTGTATGCGGCAAGAAGATGACAATAGGGGTGATGCACAGGGTTGCAAAACTTGCTGACAGAGAAGCAGGTTACAAACCTGAAGGGTCGCCTGACTTTAAATCAATAATCCCTCTTGCAGAGATTGTTGCTGAATCAATTGGAGCTGGAGTCAACGCCAAAAAAGTGACTGCGCAATACTTCAGCCTTCTTGAACATCTGGGCAATGAGTTTAAGATACTCCTTGAGGCTTCAACTGCTGATATAGAGGCTGCATCAACTGCGCGCATTGCAGAGGCTGTTATGAAAATGCGCTCGGGCGACATAAACATAGCTCCTGGATATGATGGAGAGTTCGGGAAGATAAAGATATTTGAGAAGATCAAAAAGTCTGACAACCTGGGGCAGAAGATTTTATTTAAATAATCCAGAAAAGCTCTTCAAATACTCATACTATCCACAGAATGACTTTGCTATCATATCAAGCTGTATCAGAAGAGCAGATTGTTGTCGTTCAGTATCTCTTTTGCCAGGCTTATGTAGCCCTGTGCTCCAAGAGAGTTGGGAGCATACAGAACAGCAGGCTTGCCATAGCTCACAGACTCAGCAAGTATCACATTTCTGGGAATTACTGTGTCATAAACCTTTGACTTAAAAACCCTCCGCACCTCATCAGATATCTGCCTCGAGAGTGCCAGGTGTCTGTTGAACATTGTAAGAAGTATGCCCTCAAGGTCAAGCGCTTCATTGAAGCTGCCCCTTATCCTCCAGAGAAGTTTGATGAGCAAGCTCAGCCCCTCAAGAGCAAAATATTCGCACTGCACAGGAACAATAACAGACTGCGCCGCAACAAGTGCATTAAGCGTGAGCAGGCCAAATGAAGGTGGGCAGTCTATGAATATGTATCTGTAGTTGTCCTTATAGGGCTTCAAAATGTTGCTGAGTATATTTTCTCTGTCAGGCTGCTCAAGAAGTTCTAGCTCAACAGCAAAAAGATCCATTGTTGTAGGCAGTATATGCAGGTTGGGGATGATAGACTGCATCATCACATCTTTAAATTCAGCCTTGCCCAAATAAAGTTCATAAAGTCCGGCTTTTATGCTCTCGCGCTTAATGCCCAGTCCGCTTGTGAGGTTTCCCTGCGGGTCTGAATCAATAACGAGAATATTTTCATCAGCTAGCGCCAAGGATGAAGCTAGATTAAGAGCTGTAGTGGTCTTGCCAACTCCACCCTTTTGGTTGGTGATTGCTATTATCTTGCCCACATTCCGCCTATATTGAGCATTATTCTGTTTTAGCAGCCTGCTGTTTAATCTTGCTCTGAACCGCTCTGCTGTTGTTTTCTATTTTTTGTTTTTTCATTTCTATCGTACTACCGAACTGCCGCTCTGTTTTTCTGTCGTTCTACTCTGAAACTGGTGGACGGTAGGGGATTCGAACCCCCGGCTCCCACGTTGCGAACGTGATGCTCTCCCAGCTGAGCTAACCGCCCAGAGCAGTTAGTTACTGGACAGACTCAAGGAGCTCCTGAAACTCTTCCAGATGGTCTTCTTCCTCATGAAGTATATGAGTAAGTACTTTTTTAATCTTTTCATCAGGTATCTCTGCGATATGCTCTCTATACATAGCTATGGCCTCTTTTTCTAGAGCAACAAGCCTTGAGAGATACCCCTTTAATGTATGACCGCCAAAGTTGAGCGGTCTATGCTCCATTGTAGGCACTCCGCCCAGTTCAACTATGAGTTCAGCCAGCTTTTCAGCATGCCTCATCTCATCCTTTGCTATCTCTTCCATTTCTCTGCTCGGTTTGCAGTCATCAGTCACAAAACTATCGCGCATATAAACGAGTATAGCTTCTATCTCGCCTGACAGATCGTGATTAAGCATAGTTACAATTTCTTCATTAGTCATAAAATGCACCCCCTATATTAATATTTATCAATTATATCATTTTTAGGCAGCAGCATAGCATCTTCCTGACGCTATTGTCCGATAATGTTGTATTAACCTCTCTAAATATATATAATTTCAAGGGACCTAATGACTACGAATATCAAGATTGGACACCAGAAACTTGGGGAGAGGCCGCTTATAGCCGGCGTACTCACAGATGCTGACGTCGAGATGCCTGATCACGAATCAATAGACTGCACAGATCTATTGGAACTGCGGGTCGATATGTTCAGCAGCCTTGAGCCCAACCATGTTGCAGAAACATTTAGGCTCGCAAAAGAGAAGTTTAATAAACCTATAATCGGGACAATCCGACACACAAGCGAGGGAGCAAAGGTTAAGGTTCCTGACAGGATTCAGCTCTATAAGGTCATTGCCCCTCTTGCTGATGCACTTGATATCGAGATACAGAAGGAAGCGGATATAGCACAAGTCAAAAAACTATGCATCGCAAACAAAACAATCCTGGTCGGATCATACCACAATTTCAACAACACTCCTCAAGAGATATTCCTCGACAGCATAGAACTAAAAGGAAGAAGACTGGGAGCAGATATTGTGAAGATTGCAACAGCAACCTTTACTCGTGAAGATCTTATACGCATAGCATCGTTCACGCTCAAGCACAGACACAAGGGTATTATAGCGATAGCCATGGGAGATGTCGGACTTTCATCAAGAATATTCTGCCCTATCTTCGGATCATTACTGACCTACGCTTATATAAATGAAACCTCAGCTCCAGGCCAGTTTGCTGCATGTGAGCTATTTAAGATCTTTAAAAAACTCCATATCATCTAGCTTAATCTTTGATCCATCTCCTGAAACCACAATCAAATAATTTGTTCCAGAAAAATACTTCTTAGCAACACGCAGAACATCCTGCTTTGTTACAGAGTTGATATAGCTGCTGTACTTTTCTATATAGTCTTCTGGCAGTCCGTAAAATCTTGCTGCCACAAGAAAATCTGCTATCCTGCTGCTGGTCTCAAATCTGCGCGGAAAACTGCCTGTTAAAAATGCTCTTGCATCATTCAGCTCAGAATCGCTCACCTCTTCAGTTCTAATTCTCTTGATCTCAGATTTTATGATACTGAGCACCTCAGCTGCTGACTCATTCTTTGTCTGTACCTGAACAGAAAATGCGCCGGGCTCTTTCAGCGAATTAAAACTGCTGTATATGCCGTAGGTAAGACCCCTCTGTTCACGTACAGCATACATGAGTCTCGATGCGAAACCACCGCCTCCATAAATATAGTTCATCACAGATACAGCATAGTAGTCAGGATTGCTCCTTGATATTCCATGATGTCCGAATACTATCGAAGCCTGAGTGGTTTTTCTGTCTATCATTACAGATTTTGCAGAGACTGTCTGTTGTATAGAAATATTAGATGCGATCAGTTCACCTCCTGATAAAGCCTTCCATTTGCTAAAATATTTTTCGACAAGCTGCATAAGATCTTCATTGGATATATCACCCACAACAGAAAGAATAGCCTGATCAGGCCTGTATTTAAGATTATGGTAATGCTGAATCTCAGATCTGGTTATCCTGTCTATATCTTCAGGTTCGCCAGATACAAGCCTGCCGTATGGATGGTACTGCCCAAAGAGCTCTCTCAAAAATCTCTTCTGAGCAACATAAGAATGATCCTCCTCTTTCTGCAGCAAAGAGCCCTTAAGTATACGTTTTTTCTGGCTGAGTTCTGCATTAGGAAAGACAGGATTTACTATAATGTCAGCAAATATTTCAAAACCTTTTTGTGCATCCTTTTTAAGAACTGACAAAGATATCGAAGTATAATCACTATTTGTAGAGGCTCCAAGCGATGCACCCATAAACTCCACCTCGCTGCTTATCTGGAGAGCTGTCCTCTTTTTTGTCCCTTCTGCAAGCATTGCTGATGTAAGGTACGCAACACCAGGCTTTTGAGCAGACTCATAAAGCGGCGATGCCTTTACCAGCATGGATGCCATAATAACCGGCAGCCCTGTCCTCTGCACATGCAGAACTGTCAACCCGTTCTTAAGTTTAAACTCTTTATGATCTAGAGCGTAACTGTATCCTGAAAATAGTGAAATTATCGCCACCAAAATAAACAATGCGAATATCTTTTTCATTACTTAGCCTTCCCTGCAGGCACCAGTATGCCAGTAGTGCTGTTATCTTTGATGAGATATTTTTTTGCTGCTGCCTGCAGGTCAGCAACAGTAACCTTTCTGATGCCGTCCAGATACTTTTCAGAGAGCCTCCAGCTTCCGTGCCTCTCGAATATCGCAGCATATAATGCCTTGGAGTAGTTGGAGTCTTGTGCAAATATAAATGATGCCTCTATCTGATTTTTTGCCTTCAGCACTTCTTCTTCAGAAGGAGGCTCTGACACTATACTGCTGATTTCTACCCATATAGCATCTTCAAGCGCATCAGCTGAAACGCCTTTTGATGCTGTGCCGCCTATCATAAATAAAAAAGGATCATTATAAAGAGGGTTATAGCTGACAAACTCATTAACAGCAACAGCCTTTGTGCGCACAAGATTCTGGTACAGCCGGGCGCTCTTGCCTCCGGAAAGAATTACAGAGAGCAAATCAAGAGCAAAGCTGTCCTGATGCGGAAATGACGGCGCATGGAACGTCAGAATAACATAAGGCAGCTCAGCCTCTTTGCGCAGATATATCCTCTTTGCCCCCTCCTGCAGCGGCTCCTGAGCAACAGAAAGCACGGGAGACTTCGATACAGCTGGTATAGGTTCAAACTTATCCTTTATTAGAGCTATCGTCTTTGAAGGGTCAACATCGCCTGCAACAACTATAAAAGCATTGGACGGCGAGTAGTATGTTGAATAGTGGTGAAACAGATCATCTTTTGTAATGGATGATATAGTGGAAGGCCATCCTATTATAGGATCTCTGTATGAATGGGCTTTAAAAGCAGCAGATATAACATCCTCATACAACAATGACTGCGGATCATTCTCATACCTCTGCCTCCTCTCTTCTAGCACCACATTGCGTTCTGACTCGAGCTCTTTTGGATCGAGCAGCAGGTTTTTCATACGGTCTGATTCGAGTTCAACAGAGAGATGCAGCCTGTCTGAAGACATGTTCTGATAATATGCAGTATAGTCTTTGGATGTAAAAGCATTATCCATTCCGCCGTTGCGCTGGATGATATTCGAAAACTCTTTGGGTCCATACTTTTTCGTGCCCTTGAACATCATATGCTCAAGCAGATGGCTTATGCCCTTTTTGCCCTCAGGCTCGTTCCTTGAGCCAACTTTGTACCATATCTGAAATGTGGCAAGAGGCGCCTTGTGATCTTCAATAATGATCACCTTTAGGCCGTTTGAAAGCGTCTCTTCAGTAACAGGAAAGTTCTGCGCTGAAAGCAGAGCTGGAAAAAGAAAAAAAATGGCAAAAAGCGCAAGTATACGTTTCATAGACAACCTGTCAGTCACGCCAAACCTGTATGGCTATGTCAGGGCATACTGTAGCGCATATTGCACAGCCTGTGCATTTATCAGGGTGAGCAAATATAGCAGGGAAGTAGCCTGAAGAGTTTATGTCTTTATCCATCTCAATACAGCCTTTTGGACAAGCTGCCACGCAATAGGTGCATCCCTTGCAGACATCTCTGTTTATTATTATTTTGCCTTTAGCTGATTTTGCAGCCTGCTCAAACATTTTGCCTCCTAATCTGTTTTTCTATATTAACATACACCTATACGGCAGCACAGCTTCATGTATTATTAAACTATACCCTTTCTCTTCTACCTAGTCTTTTTAATCTTCAACTATACCTCCATTTCACATCAGCCTATATTACAATTTGCTGTAAATAGTTATTTATATTTACTGATTTACTTTTTCTTAACATCTCTGTTAATATATTCACAATCAGCTAACCTGCAACAGCGACATACCAAGCTTTTGCAACCTATTAATAGCTTCCATTTTAACCAGCTTTTTCAAAGGAGACAATATATTATGCTAAAGCTCGCCTCAACAATAGGGGCAGTTGACGCAGGAATTGTAGACAAGCTTAAAAACGCTTTCAACCAAAAAACAGGCGTATCGGTTGAATATGTCGCTGCAGGATCTGAAAAAGCTCTTCAGCTCGCTCAAAGCGGACAATACGACCTTGTGCTTGTACATGCGAAGCAGCTTGAAGAAAAATTTATTGAGCAAGGTTTTGGCACAAAACGATATGATCTGATGTATAACGATTTTGTAATTCTCGGATCGCCGCATGATCCATCCGGCATCAGCATATCAAAAAATGCTGCATCCGCATTTAAACAAATTGCAAAAAAACAGGCTCCTTTTATCACAAGAGGAGACAACTCCGGAACACATATAAAAGAACTCGAGATATGGAACAGGGCAGGCATAACTCCAGTCGGTGCATGGCATATTATTTCTGATTATGGATCAAAAAGCACTACTGCCACACTATTAGACGCAGACAGTAAGCAGGCATACACTATAATAGACAGGTCGACATACATACCAATTAAATCAAAGATCAAGCTGCAGGTTTTAGTTGAAAAAGATGATCTGCTCCTGAACTATATAACCCTGATACCTGTCAACCCTGCTAAATTTCCGCAAGTAAACTATAACGCTGCAATGAAGTTTATCGAATGGCTGCAGAGCAAAGAAGCCCAAATCATCATTCGCGACTTTGGCAAAAAAAAATATGGAGAGCCGCTGTTTTTCCCAAACTCTCCTGAAGGCAGAAAACTTTAATCTACCTTAAAAGCAGGAGGCTCCTGATCAGGAACCTCCTGCTTTGCTTCATCAATCCTTAAAAAACTTATTCTCTATCTTCTTTCTGAACCTATTCACCTTTGGTTCTATCACCATGCGGCAGTATCCTGCATCAGGATTATTCTCATAGTAGTTCTGATGATACTGCTCTGCCTTGTAGAACTTTTCAGATGGCTTTACCTCGGTAACTATAGGGCTGTTAAACTCAGGCTGCAACTCAGCAATAATCTGTTTCGCGATTTTCTCCTGCTCATCATCATGCGTGAATATAACGCTCCTGTACTGCGTACCCCTGTCAGCGCCCTGTCTATTAAGAGTTGTCGGGTCATGACTCAGAAGATGCAGCCGCACAAGATCAGCATAGGTCACAATATCAGAATCATAAGTGAGCTGCACAACCTCTGCATGGCCAGTATCGCCGCTACATACATCCCTATAGGAAGGATCAGGAGCAGAGCCTCCGCAATAGCCGCTCTCAACACTATGCACTCCCTTCACCATCTTAAAGATCGCTTCAGTGCACCAGAAACATCCGCCGCCAAATGTAGCTGTCTCTATCATCTGATCACCTTCTTCAGCACAACAGCATTAATGCAGTATCTCAGACCGGACGGCTCAGGCCCGTCAGGAAATACATGCCCAAGGTGCGCACCGCATGCATTGCATACAGCCTCTATGCGCTCCATACCATAGGATTTATCAGCATGATATGCTATGGCGTTGGATTTAACAGGTTGAGTAAATGAGGGCCATCCAGTGCCGGACTGAAATTTATTTGTTGAATCGAACAGCATGGTTGAGCAGCATACGCAGGCATAAATTCCTGGCTCAAACATATTGCACATATCAGAGCTGAAGGCCCGCTCAGTGCCTTTTTGGCGAGCAACGCGGTACTGTTCCGGAGTGAGCAGGGCCTTCCACTCATCATCAGACTTAAAGACCCTGATCTCCGGCTCAGGATTTGCATGCTCAGCGTATCTGTTCACATCATCCCATAGCAACATAAAGCTTATCAAATACTCCTTATTGCTTTGCTTCAGACCCGATAATGCGGTAGACAGCAGCTCCAAGCATACCCCCGATTACAGGAGCAATCCAGAAAAGCCAGAGCTGAGAAATCGCCCAGTCTCCCGCAAACAGCGCAACACCGGTACTGCGGGCAGGATTTACTGATGTGTTTGTAACAGGTATGCTGATCAGATGAATTAATGTAAGGCACAAACCGATCGCTATTGGTGCAAAGCCCTGAGGTGCGCGTTTATCGGTCGCTCCCAAGATAACAAGGAGAAACATCATGGTCATTACAACCTCTGTTATAAAGGCAGCCATCAGACCATACCCTCCAGGCGAATGTTCACCATACCCATTAGAAGCAAAACCTGCGGATAGATCAAACCCACTCTTTCCGGATGCAATAAGATATAGAACCCCTCCAGCCACAATTCCGCCAATCACCTGTGCAATAATGTATGGCAGCAGATCTTTTGTCGGCATACGACCACCAGCCCAAAGACCCACAGAAACAGCCGGGTTCAGATGGCATCCTGAGATATGCCCAATAGCAAAAGCCATGGTCAGCACAGTTAATCCAAATGCGAGCGAAACACCAAGAAAGCCGATGCCCAACCCAGGAAATGCCGCAGATATAACCGCACTGCCGCAACCTCCAAGAACCAGCCAAAAGGTTCCAAAAAACTCAGCGCTGTATTTTTTCACACTGTCTCCTTTTCTTTGCTAATTTTCAATCAACAGACTGCTGGCATATATAGACAAATGGTTATTTCTTGATCATTCTGTAAAGCATCAATAAAAGAATAGCGCCTCCGATGGCCAGCACTATGCTTCCAATGTTAAATCCGGTAACCGATCCGAGCCCAAGAAAAGATCCGACAAACCCGCCCACAAAAGCTCCGGCTATTCCGAGCAGAATTGTGATAAAAATACCTCCGGGGTCTTTACCGGGCATTATAAACTTTGCAACCACTCCCACAATCAGACCCATAATAATCCATGATAAAATTCCCATCTTAACCACCTCCGTTTTAATTTGTGTTTGGAGCACATTCGGACCAAACGCATCACCGCACTGCACATAGACAGCACGGTGAAAAAACTATTAACTTATTATTACTCCATTTTCACTAATTTGATAGTTATATGCTGCGCTTCGTTATTGACGGCCTTGCAAAAATATAAATTTTTGCAGCCTTTAGGTCAAACTCGGGATGGACTGAATAATTCGAAACAACTCTTGCACATCAGCACAATCGGTTTCTCGCATCTTCCCGTCAGAAGCCTTCATCTTGAACTGTCGCCAAATTGTCGACAGTTCAAGGCCCTCATCGGTTTTAACGCGTACTTTCATCTTAAACCAGTAATCTCGAGGATTGACGCTGTCAGTCAGAGCACTTACAACATCAATTACAGAAAAATACCATGCCTCAGACTGCTCATTATATAAACGGCGGATACTATATTTTTCAAAAGCTATCAGCGATCTGTCATTATCCATATTAATCCTCTTTGCATAATCCTTATGACTCGAATTAATACCCTTACACTCCTGCCAAAAGCTCTGCCGCGTGCTTGAGTGAGGAGTCGGTAACATTGCCGCTCAGCATACGCGCTATCTCTGCCTGCCTCTCTTTGCCGGAGATAGACTCTGCCGTAACCTTGACTGAATCTGTTTTAACGCTCTTGTCTATCTTTATATGCCTGCCTGCCATTGCGGCTATCTGAGGCAGATGTGTTATGCAGAGTGCCTGATATCCGGCAGCTATGTTTTTGAGGCGTGCTCCAACCTGCTGAGCCGTAACTCCGCCAATGCCTGAATCCACTTCATCGAATATGAGCGTTTTATTTATGGACTTTAAATCTGTCTTTTCAGCTGCTGCAAACTCTATGCACTTTAATGCGAGCATGATGCGGGAGAGCTCTCCTCCTGATGCGACTTTTATAAGCGGCCTTGCTGCCTCTCCGGGATTTGCCGAGAAGATGAACTCAACATCATCAATGCCGTTTACGCCCGGAGCTATCTCTTTAAAGCGCAGCTCGAACACTGCCTTCTGAAAACCGACTTTGCGCAGCTCATCAACAACAGCGTTCTGCATTTTCTGACATGATGCCTTTCTCTTATCAGAGAGAGAGCGCGCTTCTTTAAGCAGCGTTTCCTCTTTGGCAGCAAGTTCTGAATCAACAGCGTCTATCTCTTCATCAATGCGTTCAAGCTGTTCAAGCTCCTGCACAGCTTTGTCATGATAAGCGAGCGCAGCTTCTATATTGCTGCCATACTTTTTTTCGATCTTCTTTATCTGCTCAAGCCGCTCTTCAACAGCATCGAGCCTTGCAGGGTCAGAGTCATATTTTGATCTTATGCCTCGCATAAAGAGCGCTGCGTCCTGAAGCAGCGGTTCAGATGATGTTAGTGAGGTGAGCGCATCTGTCATCTCTGCATCCACCTGAGATGCCTCGCGCATCTTTGTAATTACAGAGGAGAGCTGCGTAATGATGGAGTTGTCTGACTCATAAAGCATGGAGTACACAGCCTCTGCTGATTCCTTGAGTCTGGTAGCGTTTTGCAATATGCTGCGCTCTGATTCGAGCTCTTCCTTTTCGCCCAGCCGCAGGTTTGCTGCTGATATCTCCTGAGTCTGGAATTTGAGAAAGTCTATTCTCTGCGTGCGCTCATTCGCCTTTTCTTTCAGCGCAGCAGCCTTAGCACGCGTTGCGGAGACCTCTGTAAAGAGTTCGCGGTATTTGGCAGCAGCATCAGCAAGACCTGCGTATCTGTCCAGAAACTCGAGATGGTACTCTTTGTTGAGAAGATCCTGATGCTCATGCTGGCCATGTATATTTACAAGTGCAGAAATGGCATCAGCCATGGTCTGGATATTTACAGACACATCATTGATATAGGCCCTACCTTTGCCCTGGAGCGAAAGGGTCCGCCTGAATATGATCTCATCCTGATCAGGTATGGAGAGTTCTTTTAATAGAGGTAGCGCAGCATGATCGAAAACAGCTTCAATTGATGCCTCTTTTTCGCCGGTTTTTATAAGATCCTGGGTCGCTTTTTCACCGAGGAGGATGGCTACTGCGTCAACAATTATGGATTTGCCTGCGCCGGTCTCGCCTGTGAGCACATTGAAGCCCTGCCCAAACTCCAGAGAGACCTCGTCAATGATTGTGAAGTTTTTTATTCTGAGTTCTTTTAGCATATAAGCTGATTAGATGCGACCAGACAGATGTCATATTGTACTAAAAGAAGCAGGTAAGTTGCGACAGGCTGCTATATTATGTGCTTGAAGTCCTCTGACTTTACAGGACCCAAAATAGCGAGGCTCATTTTGCCGGAGTTTAAAAGACGGGCTGCGAGATCCTTTGCGTGCTTGAGCTGCACTGACTCTATCTCTTTGATTATCTCTTTTACTGTGTAGTTGCGCTTGTAGTATATCTCCTGCCGCGCGATGCTCTGCATTCTGCTGCTTGTTGAGTCGAGGCCGAGTATCAGGTTGCCCCTGAGCTGATCCTTTGCCCTGCGGAGTTCCTCTTCTGTTATGGTGTCAGCAAAATTCTTCATCTCTTTGATTATCATCTCTGTAACAATGACAGCCTTCTTTTTGCCTGTGCCTGCATAGACAGCCCACATGCCTGCATCACAGTATGATGATGTATAGGAGTAGATGGAGTAGGCATATCCCTTCTTCTCCCTCACCTCCTGAAAGAGTCTTGAGCTTACGCTCGATCCGAGGATTGAGTTAAGAAGAGTTAAAGCATAGCGGTCATGGCTGGAGTATGGCACGCCCTCAACGCCGAGACATATGTGCGCCTCTGACAATTCTTTTGGTTTTATGATATTCACATTCCTGAAAGATGGTTGTCCGAATGTTTCGGGCTCAGAGCCTCTGGTCAGTTCGCCAAGGTGGCTGTTAAGCAGAGCCATAACCTTGTCAGGATCAAAGTTGCCTGCGCATGCTATTACTGTATCAGCAGTGCCATAATATTTTTTGCAGTGGTCAATCAGATCTTCTCTTTGAAATGTCTTAACGGTGTCTCGAGTGCCGAGTACAGGCTGTCCGAGATCGCGGTCGCCCCATATAGCCTTGCTGAATATGTCGTGGATATACTCATCAGGCGTATCCTCGACCATCTTTATCTCTTCCTTGATAACGCCCTTTTCCTTCTCGATCTCTTCCGGATCAAAGGTGGAGTGCAGAAACACATCAGAAAGCAGGTCTATGCCTTTTTCAACATATTCGTCCAGCACCTTAACATAAAAGGCTGTGTTTTCTCTTGATGTGAACGCATTCAGATCACCGCCGAGCGAGTCGATGTATATTGCTATGTCTGAAGGTGTGCGGGTATTTGTGCCCTTGAAGAACATATGCTCAAGAAAGTGAGAGATGCCGTTTTTGTCAGGCATCTCATTTCTGGAACCGACCCTTACCCATATACCGACTATGACAGAGCGGAAATTCTTAATCTGCTCCATCACAACCGGTATGCCATTGTCGAGATATTTTTTGGTAAACATTGACGCAGTCCTCATTAACTACAAACAGAAGTATCGGTTGTCATGCTGGGCCTGCCGTGGTTCAGCAGGCCTTCGGTATCAGTTGCCCTATGGCTTCTGCTGCTCGCGCATGGCCTCTTTTCTGCTGAGTCTAACCCTTCCCTGATTGTCGATCTCGATCACCTTGACCAGGACCTCATCGTCCATATTGATCTCGTCTGTGACCTTTGCCAGCCTCTTTTCGGATATCTGCGAAATATGCAGCAGGCCGTCAACACCGGGCATGATCTCCACAAAAGCGCCGAAATCAGCGATTCTCACAACCTTGCCGAGGTATATCTTGTTAAGCTCGGCTTCGGCTATGATGCCGTTGATTATGTCTATGGCCTTCTGCGCGGACTGCTCGTCTGATGATGCTATGTTGATGAGCCCGGAGTCGTCAATATCAATCTTGACGCCGGTCTGCTCAATAATGCCTCTTATTACCTTGCCGCCTGAACCAATTACATCCCTGATCTTCTCCTGTTTGATCTTCATGGTGTAGATCCTGGGTGCAAAAGGAGACAGGTCTGTTCTGGGTGCCGTTAGCGACTCGTCCATTTTTGAAAGTATATGCAGCCTGCCGAGTCTTGCCTGCTCCAGAGCGGTCTTCATTATATCAAAGGTTACACCGCTGATCTTTACATCCATCTGGAATGCGGTTATACCCTTTGTTGTGCCAGCAACCTTAAAGTCCATATCGCCAAGATGATCTTCGAGTCCAAGTATGTCTGTAAGGACAACCACCTTGTCATCTTCCTTTATAAGGCCCATAGCTATGCCTGCAACAGGAGCAGATATAGGCACTCCGGCATCCATGAGCGAAAGAGTAGCTCCGCATACAGTAGCCATTGATGATGATCCGTTAGATTCGAGAACATCAGACACAATTCTTATTGTGTATGGGAATTTGTCCTTACCCGGCACAACATATCTGAGAGCCCTTTCAGCAAGCGCTCCATGTCCAATTTCACGTCTGCCCGGCGAACGAAGCGGCTTAACCTCGCCTACGCTGAACGGAGGGAAGTTGTAGTGCAGCATAAATGTCTTGAAGGTCTCGCCATCCAGAGAATCAACTCTCTGCTCATCATCAGCAGTGCCGAGTGTTGTAACAACAAGCGCCTGGGTCTCTCCTCTTACAAAAAGGGCAGAGCCATGAGCGCGCGGCAAAATTCCGACATGAGAGTTTATCTGCCTGACCTGATCAGGTTTTCTGCTGTCAGAGCGAACTCCTTTTTCGATAATCATGCCTCTGACTATCTCCTGCTCGTAGGCATCAAATACCGCTGCTATCTCTCTGGTCAGATTTTTTGAAGCTGAACTGAAAAACTTCTCAGCATTCTCTGGTGTATTGAAATAGGTCACAGCATCATCAAGGATCGCATCTATAGCCTGCTGCCTCAGCTGCTTGCCTGGTATGGCTATGGCAGACATGAGCTTTTCAGACACATACTCCCTGACCACGCCTTTGAACTCTGTGTTTTCTTCAATAATCTTTACAGCTCTCTTCTCTTTGCCGGCCTTTGCCCTCAGCTCGTCCTGGAATGCTGTGATCTTTTTGATCTCCTGGTGAGCAAGATTTATAGCATCAAGCAGCTCAGCTTCTGAAACCTCAGCTCCGCCGCCCTCTACCATAATAACAGCCTCATCTGTACCCGCAACAACAAGGTTCATGTCGAGCGATGCGATCTGGCTAAGGTCAGGATTGATAATAAGATTGCCGTCAAGTCTTCCTATCCTTACTGCGCCTACCGGCTTGAGCAGCGGGATGTCAGAGATGTGCATGGCAGCTGATATGCCGATAATGCCGAGCATGTCAGAGACATTCTCATCTCCATAAGAAAGAACACTCACTATGCCCTGTGTTTCGTGATAGAAACCTTCAGGAAAGAGCGGCCTTATTGGGCGGTCTATGAGCCTGGAGGTGAGCACCTCTTTTTCAGAAGGTCTGCCCTCGCGCTTGAAAAAGCCGCCCGGAATCTTTCCGGCAGAGTAGGTCTTTTCCTGATAATCGATGGTGAGAGGAAAGAAGTCGAGCCCCTCTTTTGCTGTCTTTGCTGATACTACTGTTGCCAGAACGACTGTATCCCCGTATTTGAGGACAACAGAACCGTCTGCCTGCCTGGCCATGAGGCCTGTCTCTGCGATAAGCCTCTTGCCCTTGATCTCTAATTCAAGATTCGTAATCAAACTTTATTTTCTCCTATGTGCTTTGAACCATCTTTTGCTTAACTATTTTCTGATGCCGAGCTTTTCAACAACCGCGTTAAAACGGGTCTTGTTGGAATCCCTGAGATAGTTGAGCAGCTTCTTCCTCTTTGCAACAAGCTTTAGAAGGCCTCTGCGCGAGTGATGATCTTTTTTGTGGGTTTTGAAATGCTCTGTGAGGTAGACAATCCTCTCTGTAAGGAGCGCGACCTGTACTTCAGGAGATCCTGTGTCAGTATCGTGAACCTTGTATCCTGTGATGATTTCCTGCTTCTTTGAGGCGTCAAGCGCCATGCTAAAATCACCCCTTTCTCTTTAATATATATACTAATAGCCTGTAAAACAGATAAATAGATTAGCACAAGGCAACGAGCTGTGTAAAGGCGTTTTTACCCAAAATTATAAATAAAACAGTCGGATCAGATGGTCGAATCGCCACAGTATGCCGGGCTGTGGTATTATGTTCTTTTGTTTTAATCAAATATACCAGTCAGTTGCTGACAGATACAGGGGGCATATGATGGATGTGAGGGTAAGATTCGCGCCCAGTCCGACAGGGCATCTTCATATAGGCGGAGCGAGGACAGCACTTTTTAACTGGCTTTTTGCCAGAAATGCCGGCGGCAAATTTGTTCTCAGAATAGAGGACACAGACACTACCCGTTCAACAGAAGAGTACATTGAAGCGATTATTGACGGCATGAAATGGCTTAATCTTGATTGGGACGAAGGACCATTCAGGCAGACAGACCGCTTTGATGTGTACAGAAAATATGTTGACCGCCTCATAAGTGAAGGCAAGGCCTACTACTGCTACTGCACACCCGAAGAGCTCGAGGATCGAAGAAAAAGTGCGCAGGAGCAAGCTGCTGACTATAAATATGACGGCAGATGCAGAGAGCTGAAAGAGCCTCAGGCAGATAGACCTGCTGCTGTAAGGTTTAAGATGCCTGAATATGGCACAACTGTTGTGGATGATCTTATACGCGGCAAGGTTGCTTTCGAAAACAGTGTGCTTGAGGACATGATAATACTCCGTTCAGATGGCACACCGACATACAACTTTGTAGTGGTAGTTGATGATATAGAGATGAAGATCACCCATGTGATAAGGGGTGACGACCACCTAAACAACACCCCAAAGCAGATACACATATACAAGGCATTTGGATGGGAAGTTCCAAAGTTTGCTCATCTGCCGATGATACTCGGCGCTGACAAGACGAGGCTCAGCAAGCGCCACGGGGCAACATCAGTCATGGCATATAAAGAGATGGGCTATCTGCCTGAGGCTCTGGTCAACTATCTTGTACGGCTCGGCTGGTCATACGGCGATCAGGAGGTGTTCAGCCGCCAAGAGCTCATTCAGCACTTCTCATTCGATGCTGTAGGCAAATCCGCTGCTGTGTTCAATCCAGAAAAGCTGCTTTGGCTGAATAGTCAATACATAATTAAATCTGATCCAGAAAAGCTGGCCGAGCTGGTCATCCCGTTCCTTCTAAAAGACGGAACCATAAAAGAGGGGCAAGATATAGATATAAAGTGGCTCGCAAGGGCTGTTGCAACACTACAGGAGAGGGCAAAGACACTCATAGAACTCGCAACAAGCCTTAAGTATTACATTTCAGAAGATATTGAAATAGACCCAAAGGCTGCTGAGAAGTTTCTGAAACCTGAGAATCTTGCATACCTTAAAGAACTCAAGGACATGCTGCCTGAAACAGAAAACTTCAACGCAGCAGAGATAGAGAAGGCATTTCATGCTGTTTCTGAGAAGCACTCGACAAAACTCGGAAGCATCGCTCAGCCGGCAAGAGTGGCAATTACTGGCAGCACAGCGAGCCCGGGAATGTTCGAGCTGATGGAGATACTCGGCAGGCAGAAGGTTATAAAAAGATTTTCAAAGGTGCTTGGCGAGCAGTAAACAGAAAAAAATATTCTAAAGAGGCATGCTTCAGATCCTGAAGCATGCCTCTTTTTTTGTGAATGGACAGATGAATTTAAGTTCAACAGCGCTCAGTTTCATGCCCTCCCTATTCTTGTTGCCATGACCATACTTGGGATCGCCAATTACAGGATAGCCGAGCATGTCAAAATGCCTTCTTATCTGGTGCAGCCTGCCTGTGGCAATCCTCACATCCAGCAAAGAGGAATTGGCACATGAGTCATACGATATGAATTCATAATCAGTCACTGCTGTTTTGCCGTCAATCAGTATATCAATCCGAGACTTTTCAGCATGGCCCCTTATATCTCCAAGCACCTCAACGCGATAAAGCTTTTCTATCATGTTCTGTTGAAATAGCAAGGACATTTTTGCGGCAGCCTCTTTTGTGTGTCCAATAATCATAAGACCTGATGCCTCACGGTCAAGCCTGTGCACAAGAAATACCTCGCGCTTTGATCCGAAATGCAGATCAGCCTGCCGCAGCAATGAGCAGTGGTCTCCATACATGGTACCCTGCGCCATCAGTCCTGCGGGCTTGAACCATACTGAGTAGCGCTGAATATCAGCAACCAGACAAGCCTCAGGCGGTTTTATTGCGAGCAGGGCAGGATCATAATAGAACTCAACACAATCTCCCTGCTTTAAAATGGCAGAAGCCTTCCTATGTCTCTTGAGTTTGGTGCCGCGCCTTATCCAGAATGCGCCCTTGTTCATCGCATCCTTAACCCTGCTTTTTGACAGACCAGTTTGAAGTGACAACAAATCAGCCGCAGCTGCTGGAGAATCGACCTTGATAATGAACTTTTTCCCTGATTCTGCTCTCATGCCAAATATGATAATGCCTTATACGCAGAGCTTACAACTTTTCATTGCATGATAACCGCGACTGTGATACATTTTAGTTATAAACTCCGCAGGAGGTTGTGGTGAATACGCCTGTAAAAATGTACACACTAAGCACATGCGTTCATTGCAAAGCAGCAAAAAAGATGCTGGATGACTGCTCCATTAAATTCGACTTTACTGATATTGATCTGCTCGAGGGCAAGGAGCGCGAAGATATGATCGCAGAAGTAAAAAAGATTAATGAAAGATGCTCCTTTCCGACCATACTTATCGGCGACAAAGTGATAGTCGGCTTTAAGGAAGATGAAATACGCAAGGCTCTGGGACTGTCATGAAGATAGATGAACTCAGAGTATTTCTTGAGCGCACTCAGGAGCCAAAGGGTTTCTTTCTGAACAAAGACAGGTCATTTGTACATGATCTGTTATCTGGACTAATAACAAACAGGGATCGATACGGCTACATGTGCTGCCCATGCAGGCTATCATCAGGAGACAGACAAAAAGACACAGACATTATATGCCCTTGCGAGTATAGGGAGCAGGATGTAGCTGAATACGGCAGCTGCTACTGCGGCCTATATGTATCAAAAGATTGGAACAAGGAACTGATAAAACATCAGTTTGTGCCTGAAAGAAGACCGTTTACAAAATAAATTCAAGATTCAAAATTCAAGGTTCAACAAAACTACAAACAACAGGTTAAATATTCAAAGTTCAAGGTTCAACACAACCACAAACGACAGATTCAAAACTCAAGATTCAAGGTTTAATACAAAAACAACAAGTTCAACATAAACACAGATTCAGCTCCAAAATTCAACGGTTAAAATAACATTGAGTCGAGGCGCAATTTTACTCCAGGTTTTGAGACTAAAATAACAAAGCAATTGGATTTCGACAGTTTGGGTTAAAACTATGCATTGCACCAGAAAATAATATTGCACCTAATCAACTTATTTTGCTGTTTGTTAATCTTTTTTGAACTTTGAATTTTGATTCTTGAACTCTTTTAAAAATTCTTCCATCTCTTCTGCCCTGCTCTTATATGCTGTCCTGAACTTTTCTCCCTTAAGGTTGCTGCCTTTGAGATAAGAAATAAATCCGCTTAGCTGTGCAGATACCTCCCTGCACATGGCAGCGCACGACTGAAAATCTTTATCAGGCAGATATCCAAGTTCTCGCGCAATATAAATCTGCGATCGCACCTCTCCGCAGGAGCCTTTTGAAATATATAGGAACTGTATAAATTCTGTATTAGAGCCTCGCTCAAAACCTTCAGCAATATTAGACATAACAGAAACAGCGGCGCGGCTTATTTTGTCTGCAAGTGAATAGTCTTTAATAAATTTGTCGCTGGATGAAAGCCTGTAGACCTCTTTAACCAGCTGCAGGGACTTCTGCCAGACATCAAGTTCTTCAAAGCTCCTGGGCATAAAACCTCACTCAAAAAAAACAGGTTCAAGATAACGACAGGTTCAAGATTCAATATTTAAAGTTCAACACAAAATAAATTCAAAACTCAAAACAACAATTCCGGGTATATTATTTTTTAGCTGTCTTCTGTATTTTTGCCCATTCGTCTTTAAGCGTCACTATTCTGTTAAATACAGGATGTCCAGTTTTTGAATCAAAAGAATCAACACAGAAGTAACCCAGCCTCTCAAACTGGTACTGCGCGCCCGGCTGAGCTGATTTGAGTGAAGGCTCAACTTTTGCAATGTTTTTTTCGAGTGATTTAGGGTTGAGATTTTCAGTAAACTCCATGCCCTCTTCTATATCATCAGGCGCCTCTTTTGCGAAGAGAGTATCATAAAGCCTCACCTCTGCATCGAGCGCATGTGCTGCTGACACCCAGTGAAGGGTTGCCTTCACCTTTCTTCCGTCAGGAGCGTCTCCGCCTCTTGTAGCAGGATCATAAGTGCAGTGTATCTCAACTATATTGCCGGCGCTGTCCTTTACAACGCTCTCGCATTTGATGAAGTAGGCGTACCTGAGCCGCACCTCTCTGCCGGGTGCGAGCCTGAAGAACTGCTTTGGCGGCTCTTCCATAAAATCATCCTGCTCAATATAAAGCTCACGCGAAAAAGGCACCTTTCTTGTGCCTGCGCTGCTGTCCTCCGGATTATTAACTGCATCGAGCTCATCATACTGTCCTTCAGGATAGTTTGTTATAACAACCTTGAGCGGTTTAAGCACAGACATCACACGCAAAGCTGTTTTGTTCAGATCCTCTCTGACACAAAATTCTAGCAGAGCCATATCAACCATGCTGTCTCTCTTGCCTACGCCTATCCTATCGCAGAAATTCCTTATCGCAGCAGGCGGGTATCCACGCCGCCTCATGCCTGCGATGGTCGGCATTCTCGGATCATCCCAGCCTGATACAAAATTTTCACTCACAAGTTTGAGCAGCTTGCGCTTGCTCAGCACTGTGTATGTAATGTTGAGCCGTGCAAACTCTATCTGCTGTGTGCGGCAAATATCAAGCTGCTCAAGAAACCAGTCATAGAGCGGCCTGTGATCCTCATACTCCATTGTGCAGACAGAGTGAGTTATGCCTTCAATGGAATCCGAGAGCGGATGCGCATAGTCATACATCGGATAGATGCACCACTTGCTGCCTGTGCGCTGATGGTCTTCGTGCTTGATGCGGTACATTACAGGATCGCGCATGTTGATGTTGCCTGATGACATATCTATCTTTGCCCTGAGCACCCTTGCGCCGTCAGGGAATTCGCCTTTTCTCATGCGCTCAAAAAGATCTAGATTCTCTTCAACTGTCCTGTTTCTGTATGGACTCTCTTTACCAGGTTCTGTAAGTGTGCCTCTGTACTGCCTGATCTCATCGCCGCTAAGGTCGCAAACATAAGCCTTGCCTGAATTTATAAGCTGCACTGCAAAATCATACAGCCTCTCAAAATAGTCGGATGCGAAATAGAGCCTCTCCTGCCAGTCAAACCCGAGCCAGCGCACATCAGCCATTATGGAGTCAACATACTCCTGCTCTTCCTTGCTGGGGTTAGTGTCATCAAAGCGCAGGTTGCAGATGCCGTTAAACTCAGCAGCCAGTCCGAAGTTTAGGCATATGGATTTTGCATGGCCTATATGAAGGTATCCGTTCGGCTCAGGCGGAAAGCGTGTGATAACCTTGCCGCTGTTTTTATTATTCTTTATATCTTCAGCAACTATATTTCTTATAAAATTTGATGCCTGTGTAGGCTCTGGGCTCTTATTTGTATCCATAATCTTCCTCTTGAGCTTTTCATGTTATTGTAAGGCTGCTGATTATTTTAGCACACACTCGATAAATCACTGAATAAACGGCTCTAAAGACTTGCCACAATTCTCCGGCATTATGCTAAAATAGTTACTCTTGAAGTTCGGATAATCCGTTCTTTAGGAAGGTATATGGTATGCCGAAGTGGCGGAACTGGCAGACGCGCTAGGTTCAGGGTCTAGTGGTCGCAAGGCCGTGCGGGTTCGAATCCCGCCTTCGGCACCATCAGCTTCCCCTAATAATTAAATCATGAATAACTACTCAGCCAGCGCAGTTTTTGCACTTGAGCGCAAGAGCATCTACTCAAAACAGCACATCCTCCCCAAATAGGAATCGGCAAACAATTACTTGAACAGATGTAAATGTCTGCTAACATTGACTTTGTTCTCAACGCATCTACTCTGGCATCTCTCTTGCTTTTCCAGAATTTAAAGCAGTCAAAAAAATTATGGAGGGCGAAAAGAGATGAAGAGATCAGCAATCATAGTTTTAATGTCAATATTAGCTATGCCTGTTTACATTCAGGCCTCAGATCTGGGCAATGTCTACATAAGCCACTTAGAGGGCGATGTGCAGATCAATACTGAAGAGACAGGCGAGTGGATACCTGCAACACTGAATATGCCGCTCAAAGAGAGCGACAGGATATGGGTGCCGCAGGGCGGCCGCGCTGAGATTAGAATGGCTGGCAACTCAGCTGCAAGGCTTAATGAGCTCACATCAGCTGATCTTGAGGCCCCAGGTTCATCATACGGGTTCAGGATAAACAAAGGCTCTGCGTATTTCAACTACAATGGCAGCAGCATTCTGAATATCACAACGCCAACAAACAGGTTATGGACTTCTGAGAGAAGCAAGTTCAGGGTTAATGTGAACGAATCAGGATTTGCAGAAACGTCTGTATTCAGAGGAAGGGTTAACACAGAATACAATGGCGTAAGAATAACCATACCCGAAGGCAGGTATCTTCCTTACACAGGCCAGTTCACTTCTGACCTGCGCACTCTGGCATCAGCAGATGATTGGGACAGGTGGAACGCTCAAAGGGACAGCATTGATACCGGAAAGTATGCCTCATCAAATCACCTGCCTGAGGAGCTCTCAACCTACTCAAGAGACTTTGATACACACGGCAAGTGGGTTTATGTGAGAGACTATGGCTACTGCTGGCAGCCTGTTACTGTGGTGAATGTAGGATGGGCGCCGTACAAGTCAGGCAGGTGGGTATGGATAAGGGGAGACTATGTATGGGTTTCATATGAGCCGTGGGGCTGGGCTCCATACCACTACGGCAGATGGACTCATGTTGTCTCTTTTGGATGGGTCTGGGTTCCTCCGGCAAGAGGCGCTGTTTATTGGGGGCCGGGGTTTGTCGCGTGGGTGCATACCCCCACACATGTTGCATGGGTGCCTCTTGCACCACGCGAAATATATTATGGCAGAGGATACTATGAACCACATAGCGTAAACATAACTAATGTAACTATAAAGAAAACTATTATAAATAAAACCGTATACAGAAATGTAGACTCAAGATATGCTGTAACAGCTGTATCCAGAGACTCTTTTGCAACTGGCAGACCTGTTGCAGTTAAGAGCAGTGAGAATATATTTAAATATAAAGATGCCTCATTTGGGAGGCCTGAGGTTAAATTCGAAAGGCAGAAGAGTGTAAATATTACAAACAATAAAACTGTAATAATCAACAATTCACATCTGCAGAACAGTGTAAAAGCTCCGGCTCCAAAAATCAATAAGTCGAATGTACAGCTAAACTCTGCGCCAGCAACAAATCAGCGTGAGATTCAGCCTATGCAGCGCGAAATGAAACAGCAGCCTGTACAGCAGAGCGCAACAAAGCTGCAGAATCAGGTGCAGATTAAGAGAGAAGCAGAGCCCAAAAAAGATCTTCAGCATCAGGGAGCACCTCGCATGCAGAGCATGGCTCAACAGCAGCAGAGTATCCAGACTGAAAAGCCTCAGCCTTCAGTTGAGAACAAGAGACAGGCAGAAAGAGAATTTCAGCCCAGATTTACAGAGCAGCAACAAAAGCCTGCTGAGCGTCAGCAGATCAGCGTAAGGCCTCAGCAGCAATTTAATCAGCAGAGGCCTGTTCAGCAGCAAAAAGACATGCAGCCTGAAAGAAAAATAGAACAGCAAAATACATATCAGCCAAATAGAAGTTTTAGCGCTCCTGCTCCTGCTGCCAGACAACAGCAGCATGCAGAAATCAAGCGCAATGCTCCAAAACAGCAGCAAGATCAAAAACCACAGCAGATTGAGAGGCAGAACCGTAATGTGCAGATGAAAAGCGCACCACAAAATAAAGAAGGCTTTGCCGCACCTAAAACAAACAATAGCAAGTCCTTCAACATGCCTGCTAAAGCAGAAAAGCAGAATCAGATATACCGAGGAGAAGGAAAAAAAGAGAGGATGTAAATAAACAATTACTAGATTTTTTAAATAAGGGATGCGTGGCTTTCAACCACGCATCCCTTATTTAAAAATAACAATGAATTCAAATTATAAAAATCCTCATATTATTAATAGTTATATTAATTGTAAGGTTAGCAGACAAAATGTCGGAATTGCTTACAGTTTTTTAACCTGTTTAAATTATATGAGCTAAACCAAAACTCTAAATTTCCCCTACAAATCAAACATCTTTGCCTAGTTCAGACTAATAGGCACATTTTATGCTTATTTTAATTCTTTTAGATCATATAAATGATAAATGGTCTTATGACCAAATTAAATTTCAGGAGGGATCAAAAATGGCAAAAAACTTAAGCATTTTTCTTGTAGTGAGTCTGCTTGTTTTTGGTATGGTGTGCATGACCAATACCAATAATCTATATGCAGCAACATGGATGATTGGAGACAATGATGGATATGGAGCGGGCATAGCAGATAATGCCAACCATAACTTCAATGGCTACACAGCGAACTATGACGGCAGGAGTGCAGCAGAGAAAACTGCTACAAATGGCGCGCAATATACTGATACATACAGCACAACACATTCTGGCTATGCACCACAGCCAGGAACAGTGGCAACCTTCACATTCACCGGATTAGGAAGCGGCTGGACAGAAGGCAGCATGTGGTTTGACATGGCAGACTTTCAGGCTTCAACATTCGGGGCAGTTATTGTTACATACAACGGAATTTTACAGAACTGGGCTTTTAATGACGGCTTTCCTCACACAAAAGTCCGCTTCTTTGATCTAGAGCAGAATGTTGTAGATTCAATAAACGCTACGGGCGAGCTGATTGTTGCTATTGATCGTAATAGGTCTTCAGATTTTTACGGTTTTGATTATGCCATGCTCTCAAACAGGATAGGTGAAAACACAAATACTGTGCCTGAGCCTTCGACAATAATTCTTTTGGGCGCAGGACTGGTTGGCGCAGCCCTTCTAAGAAAAAAGAAAAATAGTTAATCCGTCTGTTATAAATAGGCGCAGGCATAACAGCCTGCGCCTACTCTTTTTATTGCCAGATTTCCATACAATTAAAAATTCAGCTATAATTCTAACAAAATGTTTTGCGGTAATAATTATGCCTGTATATTTCGTTAAAAAAACCGACAATAAACCTGATCTCACTTGCCAATGGCGCTCAGATATATGGAGTCAGGCATATACAGCCGAAATCGCGCATTTCCGTCCGGAAAACAGTGATCACAGACCTGTCACTAAGGTAAAGGCGCTCTACAGCTCTAACGGAATCAATGGGATATTCAGTGTAAAAGATCAATATGTAAGATGCACTCATACAGAGCATATGTCTGCTGTATACAAAGACAGCTGCGTAGAATTTTTTGTGCAGCCAAAGCTGGGCAAAGGATATTTCAATTTTGAGTTCAACTGCGGTGGAGCAATTCTCGCCAGCTATATAACAAATCCGGAGCGCACTCCTGAAGGATTCAGGGAGTTCGCTCCCTTCACAAAAAAAGATTGTTCAGAGATAAAAATTTATCACTCCATGCCGACTGTTGTCGAGCCTGAACTTCAAGAACCTACAGAATGGATTATTGAGTTTCTTATCCCCTTTGAACTGCTCGAAAAGCACACAGGCAGTCTCGGAGAAATCAAAGGGCAAAAATGGAGGGCAAACTTCTACAAGTGTGCTGACGAAACATCGCATCCTCACTGGGCATCATGGTCGCCTGTTGACCAGCTCAATTTCCATATGCCGGACTGCTTTGGAACAATAGTTTTTAAATAGTCAGAATAATTAGCAATTAAGAATCTGCTACTATTTATTGCTGCGCTCGCCGCTTATCTTTACTGCTGCCTGAAGATAGTCTTTAAATCTTTCTGGAAAAACCCACTGCACACCCAGCTTTTCTGCCCACTTTATAAGACCCTGATCTGCTGACACTAATATTGCATCAAGCTCCAACGCCAAAAGCAGCAGATCAACATCCTCTTTGCTGTCGAGTATGCCTTCGCGCAGAGCATCGCGGTATTTTCTGCGGACATCAGGAATTATCTCTTCAGCCGTCTTCTTCTCTGCGTCACGAACACCTTTTTCAGCTATCCTGAGCCCCTTGTTAACCCTTTCACGCATCTCTTCAATAAACTCATAGATCATAACAGCAGGCAGCTTTAGTTCATGCTTTTTTGGCGGTTTCTGGTGAAGAAAAATCAGCGCATCCGCCGGTATCTTATCCTTGTTCACAAAATAGAGGAGCTCATTGAATGTGGAAGGAGGCATATAAAACTCGAGCATGTCTATCTGTGAAGCAAGATACAAAAATGTATCAAGAGCATCTGTAGGGTTTGTTCCGAGACTAGTTCTTGCGTCTGGATTAACAAACATGCTTGTGTCTATTACAACTTTACGGCGCGAGCTTAATGATGATATTGCCGCATCCTGTTTTGCTGTTTTGTTTGATGCTTCGCCAGATTGTCTGCTCACTAACTAATCCTTGCAGGAACCGTACACATCGAGTTTCAATGTGTTCCATTTTTTGCATGTCTGGCACCTTCCGATCCACTCTTGATACATGCTCTCGCAGCTGGAGCAGCAGTATGGCAGTCGAAGGTTCTTTCTGAATTCAGACGCCCTTCTGAAATCATTAAGAGCACTGGTCATCTGGTTTCTTTTAAGATATAGCTCTCCACGCAGGCTGTAAAACTCAGGAGTAGACAACATGCCTGTATCAACTGAATTAATCATGTCGAGTGCGTCATCAATCATCTCGACCCTGTAGTAGAATTTCGCCAATAAAAACTTAAGCCTGTTGTCCATAGGTTTTTTAGAGAGAGAATTTTTATAAAATCTTATAAGCCGGCTCGGCTCTCCGAGAGTTATAAGCAGGTCTTCGAGTCTTGCTAGCAGGATGATGGATCCGATCTGTTCAAATGACTTTTCGAGTATATTTATAGCCTCTTCATTCTCATTTTTAAGCAAAAGCGCCTCAACGAGCCCCAGATACCCTGGAACAAAATCAGGAGCTGCCTTCAGAATAGTCCTGAATATTTTTTCTGCCTTTTCTATCTCATTGGACTCCAGACTCGCCCTTGCATATTCATACTGGTATCCGGTAAGCATATCTTCTTCTGTCTTGAGCCTCAGCTTATCAGTCTGAGCCTGTTTGATTATCAGCTTCTGAAGTGATATCAGCTCATCCCATCTGGATGTCTGTTCAAATATCGAGCGCTTTTTCTGCATAGCAGCGATATTGTCAGAATCTCTATCCAGCACTTCATCAGCATATTTAAGAGCCTCAGTATAGCGCTTCATCTTTCCCATTGCATTTGCAAGGGAAAGAAGAGCCACAGGACTCTTTGGGTTAATCTCTTTTGCCCTGTCGTAATATTCTTTGGCTGTAAGGTATTCCTTGCTCTCCATACTAAGGTCTCCAAGCCTTCTTAATGCATCAAAATGGCCCGGATCTTCTCTTAGTATTGCATCGAGAGATTCCCTCGCCTCTTCATTGTTGCCGCTAAATATTGCGTTAAGAGCTCTGGCATAGTGAGCGCTTATCCTCTCATCACGCTTCTGTCGTTTTTGCGTCTGGAGGTTTTCGATGACATTTCTAGTGTCTCTGATAAAAAATATGAAAAGCACTCCCAGTGCCCCAGCTGTAGTAGCCAGAAGCAGGAGCGCTACCTTTGACATAATGTATACATCTCCAAAAGGTATCTTGAGGGTTATAGTATCTTTGTTTTCGAGCGCAAAAAAACCAAGAACAGCTAAAAAGACAAGAAATATAAATATCGTTACCTTGCCCATCAGTGGTGATACCCCTTTCCTTTTATTATTGTTGCTGCCCTATATAGCTGCTCTGCAAAGAACAGCCTAGCCATCTCATGAGTAAGAGTCATCTTCGATACAGATATCATCCCTGCTGATCTATCCTTAACTTCCTGTGAGACCCCATAAGGACCTCCGAGCACAAAATCTGTACGCTGTTGTCTATCCCTGATAAATTCGGCAAACTCTGCTGAACTCATCTGCCTGCCCCGCTCATCAAGAAGAAAATAGCCGGTGCTCCTTTTAAATATCCTGGCAGCCTCTTCAGCCATAGCCTTTTCAGCAGGCTTGTCCTTCTCTTCTTTTATCTCAATTATCTCGACCTGCATATATGGTTCGAGCATCTTGAGATACTTGTTGATGCCCTCGGTCAGGTATTTCTCTTTAGTCTTTCCTACCCACAGTATTCTTGCCTTCATCTTTGAAATCTATTCTTGGGGCATCGAGCCATAATTTTTCGAGCTCATAATAGTGTCTGGTATCATCCTCAAAAACATGTACTATAACGTCTCCGTAATCTATAAGCACCCAGTGGGCATTTGATTTGCCCTCAGATCCTATGGGTGAGCAACCCCTTTCCTTCAGTACCTTTTCGACATTTTCTGATATAGCATTTACCTGGGTTGTGCTGCCTCCGGAACATATAACAAAATAGTCGCAGATTACAGAAAGATCCTTTAGTTTCAGTATCGCAATATCTTGAGCCTTTTTATCTGATGCGGCTGCTGCTGCTTTTTTTGCCTTTAGTAAACTGTTGATAGTCTTGGTTCTCCTTTGCTTATTATGCTGTTATTATAGCAGAACATGCTGATATCTTGTATTATAATTGAGTAATGTACTATACAAAGATAGTGCGTTTTCTCACCGCTTTTGCAGCTCTGATTCTGATATCCGCTTCATCTGCTGATGCAGGAGCAAAAGAAGAGAAGATCAGGGTGAAGGCTGTTGCTGCTGTTTTTGATCCTTTTGTAAGAAGCACAAAAAGCGGACTCTCCGGCTTTGACATAGACCTCTTTGATATCATCTGCAGGACAAATAATCTGGAGTGCGAAATAGAGGTTGTGCAGTTCCGTGAACTGCTGCCTTTAGTAAGCCAAGGGAAAGCAGATCTTGCTCTGGGGTCAATATATGTGAACAGCGAACGCAAAAAGCTCTTAAACTTCAGCGACTCATATTTCAGCTCCGGTCTGGTAAAAGTTAAAAGAGTTAGTGAATCTGAGCCTCTCGGCAGGTTTGACAAGGTGGCAGTAGGAGTAAAAAAAGGCGCAACAGGGCAGGCATATGCTGCAAAACTTAGAAAAAAATACCCTTCGCTCAGCATCGAGATGTTTGACTCTACAGAAGAAAGCTTTCATGCCCTTGCTGACAAAAAAGTGGACTTTGTACTGAATGACTTTCTTAACAGCCAAGCTTTGATCAATAAGAACTACCGCGGGGTCTTGACTGTAAAGATAGGTCTGACCGGCCCAGACTTTTTCGAGAAAAATACAATAGCATTTCCCATCTCAAAGTCGCGGCCTGAACTTCTTAAAATATTTAATGTCTCTCTGGCAGAGATGTCTGCAGGCGGCACTCTCGACAGGCTGAAAGAAAAGTGGCTGATGGGAGTAGAGAGCAGAGAAACAGAAAAGATAAAAGTTGCTGCACTTTCCATATTCAGTATTTTTATCATAATGCTGCTGGTCTCTCAACACATGAGAAGATGCAAAATAAACAAGGCGCTGGCAGAAAATGAGCATAGATACCGCATGCTTTTTGAAGCCAACCCTCTGGCATTGATAATATACAGCGTAGACGACTATAAGATAATAGCTGCCAACCAGTCTGCAGCAAAACTCTACTCCTGCACAAGAGATGACCTCAAGGTCCTCACCATACTCGACCTCTTTCTGCCTGAAGAGCGAGAACGTCTAGCAAAAAAAATATCCGATCTCAGGAGCGACGGCAATAAAGATGACAGCTACTCAGGGGAATGGAGAGTGAGCGGAAGAAACAACACCGCTTACATATTTGAGATAGCATCACAGCCAATCCGGTACGACTCTACAAACGCGCGGCTCGCCATGATGATAGATATTACAGAAAGAAAAAAAGCAGAAATTGAGATACAGAACAGCGAACTGAGATTCAGGTCAGCAATAGAGAACGCTCCAAATGCTATCTTTATACTATCCAGAGAAGGCAGAATACTGTTTATAAACAGAATGGCCAGCCAGACTCTTCTGCACAACACAGACACCTCAGGAAAGTTTATTGACATATGTTCATCAGCATTCAAGATCAACAAAAACTGTACAGATTTTGTCGACAGCCTCATCACATCAGCAAAAACACTTGAAGGAAATATTGAGTTCAATGAAATATCTCTTACACATCCTGATTATACTGATCATATATGGAATTTTCAGCTAAGCAGTATAGGCAAATGGGGAGATCAAGAAGCTATAATGGTGATAGCCAAAGATATCACTGAACAAAAGAAATTGCAGCAGGAACAGATCCATTCACAGAGGCTTGAGACTATCGGTAGACTTACCGGAGGAATAGCGCATGACTTCAACAACTACCTCACAGCAATTATAGGATACACGCAGCTAGCGCTGGATCAGACTCCCAAAGACTCCGCGCTTAATAAAAATCTCGGCTCTATACTTTCTGCAGCAAACAAATCTGCTGCTCTAACCAAACAGCTCCTCGCCTTCGGCAGAAAACAGGTGCTCCAAATACAACAGCTGGATATTAATACCATAGTTACCGATCTTTCCAAAATCTTCATGCCGCTTATAAGCAGCGGGATAGAGCTAAAGCTGGCTCTCTCTCCAGAGCTCTGGAGAATAAACGCAGACCACTCCCAGCTGGAGCAGGTGATAATGAATCTGGTTATTAATGCGCGCGACTCTATGCCAAGAGGAGGCAGGATAACCATACGCACTGCAAACAGAATGGCTGATAAAGACTTCAGGACAAAATATCCCAGCCTCGGTCTGGATCAATATGTATGTCTGGATATAAGAGACTCCGGAACCGGCATGACAAATGAAGTTAAATCCAGAGTGTTTGAACCATTCTTTACAACAAAAGAGTTTGGAAAAGGCACAGGACTAGGGCTGGCCACAGCATACGGCATCATTAAACAAAGCGGCGGAGAAATATTTGTGTTCAGCTCTCCAAACAACGGAACGCTGTTCAGGATCTTTTTTCCCAAGGCATCCGAAACAGCAGAAATAACTGATGCAGAAAAAGAGCTGGGCAAACTCCCACTGGGAACTGAAGGCGTGCTTGTAGTAGAAAACCAGCAGGATGTACGGCTCTATTTATTAAACATTCTACAGATTCTGGGTTACCAGACATTCGAGGCAAAAGACGGAGCAGAAGCCCTCATTATAATGCAGGAACACAGTTCTAATATACAGCTTGTACTTGTTGAGCTGAACCTGCCGAAGATCGACGGAGAAGCTATAGCAGGATATATAGAAAACTCATATCCTGAAGTAAAAATTGCGCTGATGTCCGGCTCATCAAAAAGCATATCAAAAGAAAACTCAAGATACAGCTTCATTAAAAAACCCTTTACCGCATCTCAACTCGCATCAACAGCAAGAGAACTGCTTGATTCTAAAAAAACCGGCGACTAAACTCCTGCATCTTCAATCATCATGTTTACAGCTGCAACAGCAACAATAGCAGCTGTCTCTGCCCTCAGGATTCTTTTCCCTAAGGTAGCTTTTATAAAACCTGCTGATTCAGCAGTTGATACCTCCTGCGTACTGAGCCCGCCTTCAGGCCCGACAATTACAAATATCTTTTTCATCCTGCTGCTCTCACCTGAAAAGACTCTCTTCACAGCCTCTCTTAATCCTGCTCCGCCCTGCTCCCAAAAGATTATCCCGCATCTTGCATCCGGATCAGAAAACTTCTTTAGAAATTCATAAAAACCTTCGGGCTCTCTTATCTCGGGGATTACAGCCCTGCCGCACTGCTCTGATGCCTCTTCAGCGATCTTTCTCCATCTTGCAATTCTGCGCGTCTCTTTAACAACTGAGTGTTCAGTGATAAGCGGAACTATCTCATTTACGCCAAGTTCAACAGCCTTCTGGATAACCATATCCATCTTCTCGCCCTTGAGCATGCCCTGGCACAGGACAAGATGGCATGGCGCTTCAGCATCAACTGAAAGCTCTTTCTCGATATTAACTGCAACGCCATTTTTTGAAATTGATGAGATAATCGCAGAATAAGCCCTGCCACTGCCGTCTATCAATTTTATTGAATCCCCGATTTTAGACCTGAGCACTGTTATAAGATAGCGTGACTTTTCAGCAGAGAGCAGAATGCCGCTTTTTTTGATAATTTCATCAGGCGGAACAAATATAGTCATAGCGTCTATTACAAACCATACTCAGGATTGTGTCAAGACTCAGTTGCACAAACAAAGGTTAATTGCACTGCACAATGCCTGCATAGAGGAAGAAAACCAGCTCAGTCTGCCATATATGCCACACGATTTCTGCCGCCCTTTTTTGCTGTGTAAAGCAGCTTGTCAGCAGCCTCTATAAGCTCTTTTTCTGTAATGCCTGCTACAGGCACAACAGTAGCAAGCCCTACACTTACAGAAACCGTGGGTCTTACTGATGAGTCCTCATTGGGTATCTTAAGATCTGCAACAGCATCCAGAAGTCTGTTCATCAGCCCTGCTGCATGTTCAGACCGTGTGTCGCCCATTATAATTGCAAACTCCTCTCCTCCGTATCTTGCGGAGAGATCAGCAGGCCTGCGTGCAAAACTTTTCAAAAGTTCTCCGATTTTTACAAGGCACTCATCTCCGGTCTGGTGTCCGTATCTGTCATTCAGTTTTTTGAAGTGGTCAATATCTATAATAGCAAGGCTTAAAGGCTGTTTCAGTCTTAAGCAGCGCTTCCATTCAATCTTCAGAAATTCATCAAAAGTCCTGCGGTTTGGAATGTTTGTGAGCCCGTCAATGCGAGCCATATTCGCCACCGCCTCTTCAGCCAGTTTGCGCTCTGTAATATTCTGGTGAGATATCACATAGTAATGCTCGCTGTTTACCCGAAAAGGAGTTATCCTCATCATAAACCATCTTTTCTCTTCAGGGCTGTTGCATGGGTACTCGAAATAAAATAAGGGCAGCTCGTTTGATATTACCTTCCTTATGCCTTCTGCAGCTTTTTTGCCTAGCTCTTCTCCCATAGCAGCAGACCTGTCGCAGACATCAATATAATTAATTCCGATCCAGTCATCACTGACAGAGCTGCTATTTTCGTTGCCAAATTTTATCCAGCCTCTATTCACAAATCTTATTGCACCTGATCTGTCGATCACAACTATATGCTCAGTCACAGAGTCTAGCACCATCTTCA